>NZ_JBITKL010000002.1:0-81473 GCF_044460945.1 Micromonospora sp. NPDC049903 | reverse complement strand
CAAATATCTCCCCGCACCACTGCCGCCTTATCTCCGACCACTATCCGCTAGCGGATTTCCCCCACCGCCCTTTTTTATTGTGCCGGCGGGGCCCCCCCCCCCCCCCCCCCCGGGGGGGGGGCCCCGCCCGTCCGCTTTTCACCTACAACGGTAGTTTCATCGGAGGTTGGTGGGTATGGGCCGCTTGTTCGGCACGGACGGCGTACGCGGGCGGGCGAACGTCGACCTCACCCCGGAGTTGGCGCTCTCGGTGGCCGTCGCCGCCGCGCACACCCTCGCCGAGTCGGATCGCAGTCACGCCCCGATCGCCGTGGTCGGTCGGGACACCCGCGCCAGCGGCGAGATGCTGGAGGCGGCCGTGGTCGCCGGACTGACCAGCGCCGGTGCGACGGTGGTCCGGGTCGGCGTGCTGCCCACCCCGGCGGTGGCGTTCCTTACCGCCGAGGCCAAGGCGGATCTCGGAGTGATGCTCTCCGCCTCGCACAACCCCATGCCGGACAACGGGATCAAGCTCTTCGCGGCCGGCGGGCACAAGCTGCCCGACGAGATCGAGATGCGGATCGAGGCGGCCATCGAGGCCAACGCCACCACCGCCTGGAAGCGGCCGGTCGGCGCGGGGGTGGGCCGGGTGCACGACCTGCTCGACGGCGCCGACCACTACGTGCAGCACCTGGCCGGCACCGTGCCGCACCGGCTCGACGGGATCAAGGTCGTGGTGGACTGCGCCAACGGCGCCGCCGCCGAGGTCGCCCCGGCCGCGTACCGGGAGGCCGGTGCCGAGGTCGTCGCGATCTACGCCGAGCCGGACGGGCTCAACATCAACGACGAGTGCGGCTCGAACCACATCGCCGCCCTGCAACAGGCCGTGGTCGAGCACGGCGCGCACCTCGGCATCGCGCACGACGGCGACGCCGACCGCTGCCTGGCGGTCACCGCCGACGGCGACGAGGTCGACGGCGACCAGGTCATGGCGATCCTGGCGCTGGCCATGCGGGAGGCCGGCACGCTGACCGGGGACACCCTGGTCGCCACCGTGATGAGCAACCTCGGTCTGCGCCTGGCCATGTCCGCCGAGGGCATCCGGCTGGTCGAGACCAAGGTGGGCGACCGGTACGTGCTGGAGGAGCTGCGCGCCTCCGGGCTGGCGCTGGGCGGCGAGCAGAGCGGACACATCGTCCTGCCCGCGTACGCCACCACCGGCGACGGGGTGCTGACCGGGCTGCACCTGATGGCCCGGATGGCCGCCACCGGCCGTACCCTGGCGGACCTCGCGGCGGTGATGACCAAGCTGCCGCAGGTGCTGATCAACGTGCCGGTCGGTGACCGCACCGTCGGCGCCGCCGCGCCCGCCGTACGCGCCGAGGTGGAACGCGCCGAGGCCGAGCTGGGTGAGACCGGCCGGGTGCTGCTGCGTCCCTCGGGCACCGAGCCGCTGGTGCGGGTGATGGTCGAGGCGGCCACCGAGGCGACCGCGCGGGAGGTCGCCGAGCGGATCGCCGAACACGTCCGCACGGCCAGCCCGGCCTGACCGAGCCGCTACACGCGGCATGACGGCCGTGCTGCCCCCTGCCCCGAGGTGTGTCGTGCGACCATGACGACCGCCGTCCCGCCCGACCGCCCCCTTCCTGGAGGTGACCGTGTCTCACCCCGGCTCTCTCGGCGCCGTCGACCAGCCCGCCGACCTCCCGTCGGACGCGACCGCGTCGGACGCGCCGGAGAGCTGGCTCGGGGCCCGCTGGGGACGGCTGCTCGCGATCCTGCTGGCGTTGGGGCTGATCGCCGCCTCGGTGGCGGTGCCGTGGTCCGAGGTGTCACTGCGGGTGCTGGGCAGCCGGGACGACTCGCTGATCCACCAGGACTCCACCGCCGCGCTGAGCCTCACCGAGATCGGCGGCTGGGGTTGGGCCTACCTGGCCGTCCTGCTGCCGCTGATCATGCTGGCGTTGGCCGCGACGGTGCTGGACGGGCGGGCCGGACGCGCGGCGGCCGTGGCTGCGGGCGGCGCCCTGCTGGCCATGTCTACGGTGCTGGTCGGTGCCGCCCACCGCGTCTCGTCCGGGCCGGACGAGACCGCGGCCCGCTGGGCGGAGGTCGTCCGGCGGCTGACGCCGGTGCTCGACGACGACTACGGGGCGATCCGGTTCGGCTACGACAGCCTGGGCCTGACGTTCGCGGTGCTCGGCGTGGCGACCCTGGCGGGGGTCGTCCTGGCCAGTTGGTGGCCGGGTGCCGGCCGGTTCGTGGTGGCGGGCGCCGGCACCGTGGCTCTGCTCGCCGGCCTCGCGGCACCGTGGGTGACCGTGTACCGCGTGACCGCCACCGAGCTGGACCGCAGCACCGTCCGATGGTTCGGCCTGGGCGCCGCCTCGGTGGTCGTCATGGTCGGCACCGTGGCGCTGGCCGCCCTGGTCTGGTGGGCCGCGGCGCGCCGGTCGACCCGGTGGCGGCTGCCGCTGCTGCTCGTGACGGTGCCGGTGGCGCTCGCGCTCTTCATCGCCCACGACTTCCTCCAGTTGAACCCGGAGCAGTGGCAGGACGCCGCCGAGCGGGCCCGCTTCCTCGCGGTCACCCACGACGTCCGGTCCGCCGCCGAGCTGGCTCAGCTCGCGCCGATCCTCCTTCTCGTCGCGATGGTGCTGACCTGGTCGGCGGCGCGCCGCCGGGCCCGGGCACAGTGACCGCCGGGTCAGGCGTGCGCGCCTGCCCGGCGTAGGCGGGCCACCGCCTCGGCCAGCACCTCGGGGCGCTTGCAGAACGCGAACCGCACCAGCCGTCGGCCGGCCTCCGGATCGTCGTAGAAGACCTGGGTGGGTACGGCCACCACGCCGCAGCGGTCCGGCAGCGTACGGCAGAAGTCGACGCCGTCGGTGCCGCCGAGCCCGGTGATGTCGGTGGTGACGAAGTACGTCCCCTCCGGCGTGAGCACGTCGAAGCCGGCGTCGCCGAGCCCGCTGATCAGCTGGTCGCGGCGGGCCTGCATGCCGGCCCGGAACTCGGTGAAATAGGCGTCGGGCAGGGCGAGGGCCACCGCGACGGCCGGTTGCAGCGGCGCGGCGTTGACGAAGGTGAGGAACTGCTTGACCCGCAGCACCGCCGAGACGAGGGCCGCCGGGCCGCTGACCCAGCCCACCTTCCAGCCGGTGCAGGAGAAGGTCTTGCCGGCCGACGAGACGCGCAGCGTGCGCTCGCGCATCCCGGGCAGCGTGGCCAGCGGGACGTGCCCGGTCGACGCGTCGGTGAAGACCAGGTGCTCGTACACCTCGTCGGTGACCGCGTACGCGCCGTGCTCCTGGCACAGCTCGGCGATCAGCGACAACTCGGCCGGGGTGAAGACCTTGCCGGTCGGGTTGTGCGGGGAGTTCAGCAGCACCAGTCGGGTCCGGGGCCGGAACGCGGCCCGCAGCTCCGCCGGGTCGAAGGCGTACCGGCCGTCGTCGGCGGGCCGCAGCGTGACGGGTCGCCGGACCGCGCCGGCCAGGGTGACCGAGGCGGCGTACGAGTCGTAGTAGGGCTCGAAGCAGACCACCTCGTCGCCCGGCTCGCAGAGGCCGAGGATCGCCGCGGCGATCGCCTCGGTGGCGCCCGCGGTGATCACCACCTCGCCGTCCGGGTCGTACTCCAGGCCCCAGAAGCGACGTTGGTGTGCCGCAACGGCCGCGCGCAGCTCCGGGACGCCGGGGCCGGGTGGGTACTGGTTCCGTCCGGAACGCAGCGCCTCGGCGGCGGCGGCCAGCATCTCGGGCGGGCCGTCAGTGTCCGGGAAACCCTGCCCGAGGTTCACCGCACCGGTACGCATGGCCAGAGCGGACATCTCAGCGAAAACCGTCGTCCCGAACGGGCGCATCCGGCTCACCAGCGGGTCGACATCGGTGCTCGTCACACCGTCAGGGTACGGGTGGGCCGGGTCGTCCCGCCCCGGCCCGGCTGGGTGCTCGGTGACGCTGATCACCGGTGTTGCGCTAATCGCTCAAATTCAGTGATTGTTTAGCCCGCTTTCGCGCAGACATCGTGAGCGGATCTAGTTAGGCTGCCACCCATGTGTGGAATCGTGGGGTACGCCGGCAGTCGGCCGGCGCTCGGTATCGTGCTCGACGGCCTGCGGCGGCTGGAGTACCGCGGCTACGACTCGGCGGGCGTCGCCGTGGTCTGCGACGGGCAACTGCTGACCGAGAAGAAGGCCGGCAAGCTGGCCAACCTGGAGAAGGTGCTCTCGGAGCGCGCCGCCGAGGACCCGGACGCCTGCGGAGCCAGCCCGATCGGCATCGGCGACGGCACCACGGGCATCGGACACACCCGGTGGGCCACCCACGGCGGCCCCACGGACCGCAACGCTCACCCGCACCTGTCGCCCGACGGCCGGGTCGCGGTGATCCACAACGGCATCATCGAGAACTTCGCCAAGCTCCGCGCCGAGTTGGAGGACGACGGCGTCCAGTTCGCCAGCGACACCGACACCGAGTGTGCCGCGCACCTGCTCGCCAAGGCGCTGGCCGAGCTGCGGGCCGCCGGCCACCCGGACGGGCCGCAGTTGCTCGCCGCCGCCATGCGGGTGGTCTGCCAGCGGCTGGAGGGTGCCTTCACGCTGCTCGCGGTGGACTCCGGGGTGCCCGGGGCCGTCGTCGGCGCGCGGCGCAACTCGCCCCTGGTGGTGGGACGCGGCAACGGGGAGAACTACCTCGCCAGCGACGTGGCCGCGTTCATCGAGCACACCCGCGAGGCGGTCGAGCTGGGCCAGGACCAGATCGTACTGATCACCGCCGACACCATCGAGATCACCGACTTCGCCGGTCAGCCGGCCACCGGCAAGGACTTCCACATCGACTGGGACTCCTCGGCCGCCGAGAAGGGTGGCTACGACTGGTTCATGCTCAAGGAGATCGAGGAGCAGCCGCAGGCCGTCGCCGACACGCTGCTGGGCCGGATGACCGAGACCGGCGAGATCATGCTCGACGAGGTCCGCCTCAGCGACCAGGACCTGCGCGACGTCGACAAGATCTTCATCGTCGCCTGCGGCACCGCGTACCACTCCGGCATGGTCGCCAAGTACGCCATCGAGCACTGGACCCGGATCCCCTGCGAGGTGGAGCTGGCCAGCGAGTTCCGCTACCGCGACCCGGTGCTGGACCGGTCCACCCTGATCGTGGTGATCTCGCAGTCCGGCGAGACCATGGACACCCTGATGGCGTTGCGGCACGCCAAGGAGCAGAAGGCCCGGGTGCTGGCCATCTGCAACACCAACGGCTCCACCATCCCCCGGGAGTCCGACGCGGTGCTCTATACCCACGGCGGGCCGGAGATCGCCGTCGCCTCGACCAAGGCGTTCCTCACCCAGTTGGCCGCCTGTTACCTGATCGGCCTGCACCTGGCCCAGGTGCGGGGGGTCAAGTTCGCCGACGAGGTGGCGGCCGTGCTCGACCAGCTGCACCAGGTGCCGGACAAGCTGCGGGAACTGCTCGGGCGGATCGAGCCGGTCCGGGAGCTGGCCCGGGAGCTGAAGTCCGCGCCGACGGTGCTGTTCATCGGCCGCCACGTCGGCTACCCGGTGGCGCTGGAGGGTGCGCTCAAGCTCAAGGAGTTGGCGTACATGCACGCCGAGGGCTTCGCGGCGGGTGAACTCAAGCACGGCCCGATCGCGCTGATCGACCAGGGCACTCCGGTGATCTGCGTGGTGCCGTCGCCGGTCGGTCGCGGGCTGCTGCACGACAAGGTCGTCTCCAACATCCAGGAGGTACGCGCCCGGGGCGCGCGCACCATCGTGATCGCCGAGGAGGGCGACGAGGCGGTCGTCCGCTACGCCGACCATCTGATCTACGTCCCGCGCACCCCGACGCTGCTCGCCCCGCTGGTGACCACCGTGCCGTTGCAGGTGCTCGCGGCCGAGATCGCCGCCGCCCGGGGACACGACGTCGACCAGCCGCGCAACCTGGCGAAGTCGGTCACCGTCGAGTAGCACGCGGACGCTCACCGGCCGAGCACCACTCGCGCCATGCCGTCCAGGGCGGGGTTGGCCGGGTCCCAGTAGCCGGTGTGCCCGTACCGGCCACTGGGGAACGTCCGGCCCCCGAAACCCGGCTCGGCCGGGTCGCGCCCGAACCAGCGTTCGTCGCGCGGCCCGGCCAGCCAGTCGACGATCGTGCCGACCGGGGAGGCACCGAGCACCGACTGCCGGGCGAGCTCGTCCGGTGGGCGGGTCAGCCGGATCACGTCGTCCGGCGCGGTGCTGGCCCACACCTGCTCGGGCGGTACGCCCAGCTCGGAGGCGTGCCCCACACCGACGCCGGGCGAGCCGACGAAGACCAGCGCGTCCGCGGCGAGCCCGTGGTCGCGGGCGGCGGTGCCGACCACCAGCGACCCGTAGCTGTGCCCGAGCACCGTCTGCCGGGCCGGTGGCCCGTCGTGGGTGGCCCGCAGTCCCTCCTGGAACCGGTGCAGCGCGTCGCCCGCGTCGCGGGCCTGCCCGTCCCGGGCCGCCTCGTGCAGGAAGTCCGGTGCGTCGTAGTCCAGCCAGAGCACCGCCGCGGTCTCCTGGCCCGGTGCCAGGTCGGCGCAGCGGGACAGCACCCGCGCCGCCCGGCCCAGCTCGCCGGTGGCGTCGTCCAGCCCGGCGGTCATCCCCGGCACGTACGTGACCACGCCGGAGGCACGGTCCGGGTCGCCCAGCGCCACCACCGTGCGTCCCTCGCCGCCCACGTCCAACCCGAGCAGGTACGCCCGGGGCGACTCCGTCGCGTCGAGCCGGGTGGCGAGCGCGTCCAGCCCGGTCAGCGCGGCGTCCACCGCCCGCAGCCCGGCCACCTCCGCCGGCCCGCGCGGCACCCGGGCGAGCAGCCGTTCCCAGCGCGCCCGTAGCTCCTCCCGCCGCGTGCCCAGCAACGATCGGTTGGCCTGGTCCCGGTCGGTCGCCGGCACCCCGTCGAGCCGACCGACCAGATCCGGCTCGTGCAGCACCAGCCAGCGGCGCTGTGCCGTGCTGAGCCCGGCCCACCAGAGCCGCACCCGGCCCGGGTCGGTGTGTGGTGCGGGCCGACCCGGTGGTGGCGGGACCACCCAGCCGGCGGCGGCGTCCCGCGACAACTGCCCGAGGCGTCCGGCGGCCTCGCGGTCGGCCGCCCCGGCCAGGTCGAGCGCGTCCCGGAGGCCGGTGGCGACCGGGGCCACCGTGGCGGCGGCCCGCTCCGGCGGCACCCGCGCCGGGTCGGGGCGCACCCGGCCCGACCGGTCGATCAGCACTCCGGTGGCGGCGGCCAGCTCGACGGCCGAGGAGAGCCGGGCCCGGGCCGCCGCGAGCCGGGCGGCGAACCCGGCGAGCACCTGGTCGACCTCGACGGCGGCCGGGACGAGCGCGGTCAGCTCGGTCCGCAGCCCGCCCAGCCGGGTCCCGGCCGACCCGGCGGCCCGACCGGACCAGCCGGTGCGCAGTGCCGTCGTGCCCTCGGCGAGTTCGTCGGCGCGTCGCCGGGCGAGCCCGGCCAGGCCCGACCAGGCGGTGCCGGTGGTCCGCCAGCCGCCCGGGTCGGCCGTGGAGAGCTGGACGTAACCGACGGCCGTGGGCCGGGTCGGCGTCGCGCCGGTCACCGGGTCACCGCGGAGAGCCGGTTGGCGGCCCGACCGTCCACCGACTCGTACGCCCCGGCGGCGGCGCGTACCGCGTCCCCGGTCTCGGCCACCTGCGCGCCGAGCCGCCCGCACCAGGTGTGCACCGACCTCTCCAGCGCGGCCAGCGCCCCCGCCGCTGCCCACTGGCGGTCCGGTGCGGCCAATCCCGGTACGCCCGCCGGCCCGTGGGCCAGCCGGTAGGCGGTGTCGCCCAGCGCCCGCCCCACCCGGTGCAGCGTCTCCGGCCGCACGGTCAACTCCTCCTGCGCCATCGGCCCCTCCCGCCCTCGGTTCCCGCACGGCGCAGACGCTAGGCGGGGCCGGGCGTCGCACGCGTGCCCTGTGGACGACGGCGGCAGGCGTACCCGACCGTCGTCCACAGGGGCCGCCGGGTATGTGGACAAGGGGCTATCCTGCGACCCGCCCGCCGGTAGGGTGGCGCGTGATCGTCGGTATCGATCGCGTGCGGGGCGCGGGAGACGGGGTGTGACATGCGGCCGGTCTGGCGGGTGGCGGAGGTACGCGCGGCCGAGAAGGCACTGATGGCCGAGCTGCCCCCCGGCACGCTGATGCAGCGCGCCGCCGCCGGGCTGGCCCGCCGTTGCGCGTTGCTGCTCGCCGACCGGGGCGGGGTGTACGCGGCACCGGTGCTGCTGCTCGTCGGCTCCGGCGACAACGGCGGCGACGCCCTGTACGCGGGCGAGCGGCTGGCCCGGCGCGGTGCGGCAGTGTCGGCGTTGCTGCTCGACCCGGAGCGCGTACACGCGCCGGGGCTGGCCGCGTTGCGGGCCGCCGGTGGTCGGGTGGTGGACCGTCCACCCGTCGTGGTCGACCTGGTGCTCGACGGGATCGTGGGCATCGGTGGGCGTGGCGGGCTGCGGGAGACCGCCGAGCAGCTGGCGGCGAGCCTGCTGCGGCAGCACGGGCGCGACGGCGGCCGGGCGACGGTGGTGGCGGTGGACGTGCCCAGCGGTGTCGAGGTGGACACCGGGGCGGTGCCGTTGACCTCGTCCGGTCGGCCCAAGGCGGTGCGGGCCGACGTGACGGTGGTCTTCGGCGCGTGGAAGCCGGCCCTGGCGGTCGGCCCCGCCGCCGCGCTGGCCGGGCAGGTGGAGCTGGTCGACATCGGGCTGGGACCGTGGCTGCGGGGCAGCCCGGCGCTGCACGTGGTGGAGGAGTCCGACGTCGTCGACTGGTGGCCCCGGCTCGGCGCGGCCTCGGAGAAGTACACCCGGGGCGTGGTGGGGGTGGCCACCGGGTCGGCGACGTACCCGGGTGCGGGGGTGTTGTCGGTCGGCGGCGCGCTCGCCGGGCCGACCGGCCTGGTCCGCTACGCGGGAGGCGCCCGCGAGGAGGTGGTGCGCCGCTACCCGTCGGTGATCGCCACCGACCGGGTGGTCGACGCGGGCCGGGTGCAGGCGTGGGTGTGCGGCTCGGGCCTGGGCACGGACGAGCGGGCCGCCGCCGAGCTGCGGGCGGTGCTCGCCGCGCCGGTGCCGGTGGTGCTCGACGCCGACGCGCTGACGCTGCTGGTCGACGGTCGGCTCGCCGACCAGCTCCGGCGCCGTGACGCGCCCATCGTGATCACTCCGCACGACCGGGAGTTCAGCCGGCTCTGCGGCGAGGAGCCCGGCGCGGACCGGGTCGCCGCGACGCTGCGGCTGGCCGCCTGGACGAACGCGGTGGTGCTGCTCAAGGGGAACCGCACGGTGATCGGCACGCCGGACGGCCGGGCGTACGTCAATCCGACCGGCACGCCGGCCCTGGCCACCGGCGGCACCGGGGACGTCCTGGCCGGGCTGCTCGGTTCGCTGCTCGCGTCCGGCCTGCCGGCGGAGCGTGCCGCCGCGGCGGCGGCGTACCTGCACGGGTTGGCCGGTCGCGAGGCGGCGCGGGGCGGTCCGGTGGCCGCCGCGGACGTGGCCGACGCGCTGCGGCCCGTGCTGGCCCGGATCACCTGACCTCCGTCGTCGTGGGACCCGCCCGACACCCCGTACTCGGCCGGGGGCGACCCCGGGTGATCAGCGCGGAAGTAGGGTGGGAGGCATGTGGCAGGCCGAGGTACGCGTCGACCTCGACGCGATCCGGGAGAACGTGGACCGGTTGCGCACCGGCACCAGCGCCGAGTTGATGGCGGTGGTGAAGGGTGACGGCTACGGCCACGGCATGGTCCCGGCCGCCCGTGCCGCCCTGGAGGCGGGCGCGGACTGGCTCGGGGTCTGCACCCTGGACGAGGCGTTGGCCCTGCGGGCGGCGGGCATCGACGCCCCGGTGCTGGCCTGGCTGCTGGTGCCCGGGTTGCCGTTGCACACCGGCGTCGCGGCCGGCGTCGACCTGGGGGTGGCGAGCCTCGCGCAGCTCGACGAGATGGTCGAGGCGAGCCGGCGCGCGGAACGCCCGGCCCGGCTGCATCTCAAGATCGACACTGGGTTGGCCCGGGGCGGCGCGACCGTCGCCGACTGGCCGGCCCTGCTCGACGCCGCAGCCAAGGCCCAGGCCGACGGGCTGGTCGAGGTGGTCGGGGTGTGGAGCCACTTCGTCTACGCGGACCTGCCCGGCCACCCCACCACGGACCGGCAGTTGGCGGTCTTCCACGAGGGGCTGGCCATGGTCGAGCGGGCCGGACTACGCCCGCGCTACCGGCACCTGGCCAACTCGGCGGCCACGCTGACCCGGCCCGACACCCACTTCGACCTGGTCCGTCCCGGGCTGGCCGTGTACGGCCTCTCCCCGGTGGCCGGGCAGACGTACGGGCTGCGGCCGGCGATGACCGCCCGGGCTCGGGTGATGCTGACCAAGCGGGTACCGGCCGGTGCCGGTGTCTCCTACGGGCACACCTACCTCACCGAGCGCGACGCGACACTGGCCGTGGTGCCGCTGGGCTACGCCGACGGGGTGCCGCGGCACGCCTCCGGCACCGGCCCCGTGCAGCTCGGCGGGAAGCGGCGGACCGTCGCCGGCCGGGTCTGCATGGACCAGTTCGTGCTGGACTGCGGCGACGATCCGGTGGTCGCCGGCGACGTGGTCACCCTCTTCGGCGACGGCACGGACGGCGCGCCCACCGCCGACGACTGGGCCGAGGCGGCCGGCACCATCAACTACGAGATCGTCACCCGGTTCGGCAGCACACGGGTACCCCGGATCTACGACGGCGGGTCGGCGTGAGGGTGCCCCGACCGCGTACCGCCGCCGGCCGGGCCGCCGGGCTGGTCGGTGCGGCGCTCGGCGTGGCCGCCGCCGGGCTCGCCGCCGGTGTCGCCACCGAACGGGCCCTGGTCCGCCGGCTCAAGGCCGATCCCGCCGACCCGTACGTCGACGAGGTCTTCGGCGAGCAGCACTACGACGCGGCGTACCGGCTGGAGCTGCCCGACGGCACCGACGTGCACGTGGAGGTGGTCGAGCCGATCCGTCCCGTCGCCGGCAACCCGACGGTCGTGCTGGTGCACGGCTTCTGCCTGGACATGGGCACCTTCCACTTCCAACGCAAGATGCTGGCCGGGCGGGGCGAGCACCGGATCGTCGCGTACGACCAGCCCGGGCACGGCCGCTCGGGGCGGCTGGAGAGCGGCGAGTACGACCTGGTCGCGCTCGGCCACACGCTGCGCCGGGTGATCGACGAGGTGGCACCGGACGGGCCCCTGGTGCTGATCGGGCACTCGATGGGCGGCATGACCATCATGTCGCTGGCCGAGCTGTACCCGGAGATGTTCGACGACCGGGTGGTCGGCACGGTGCTGATGGCCACCTCCGGTGGTCTGCTGGCGGAGACGAAGCTGGTCGCGCCCGCCCTGCTCGGGCGCGTCGGCGCGCCGGTGCTCTACACGGCCGGCTACGTCACCCGGTACGGCGGGACGGTGATCGACCGGGCCCGCAAGTCCACCAGCAACGTGGCCTGGCTGCTCACCCGCAGGTACGGCTTCGGCACCCGCAAGCCGAGTCCCTCCCTGGTGTCGTACGTGGAGGAGATGAACTCGCGTACCTCGGCCGACACGGTGACCCGCTATCTGCGTACGCTGGCGACGCACTCGCGGTTCCCGGCGCTGGCCGCGTTGGAGGACACGCCGGTGTTGGTGATCGTCGGAGACAAGGACATGATCACGCCGGTGACACATTCCGAGGAGATCGTCCGGCGGCTGCCGCACGCCGAGTTCGTCAAGATCCACGACAGCGGGCACGTGGTGATGCTGGAGCACGCCGACGAGGTCAACATCGCGGTCAGCCGGTTCCTCGACTCGTGTGAGCGGGACCGCCCGTGACCCGCGTCGAGCTGCCGACCGTCGCGGACACGCACGCCTTCGGGCGGCGCCTCGCGGGGCTGCTGCGCGCCGGTGACCTGGTGCTGCTGACCGGCCCGCTGGGCGCCGGCAAGACCGCGCTGACCCAGGGGATCGGTGCCGGGTTGGGCGTGCTCGGCGACATCACCTCGCCGACGTTCGTGATCGCCCGGGTGCACCGGCCGGACCCGGCCACCGGGCGCGGGGTGGCCCTGGTGCACGCCGACGCGTACCGGCTGGGGGCGGCGAGCGATCCCCGGGCCGAGATCGACGACCTGGACCTGGACGCCTCGGTGGAGGACTCGGTCACCGTGGTCGAGTGGGGCGAAGGGCTGGTCGAGCAGTTGGTCGATGCGCACCTGCGGGTCTGCCTCGACCGGCGCGACGACGACACCCGGGTCGTCGAGTTGGAGCCGGTCGGCGGCGACTGGGCGACGCGACTGGCCGCGCTGACCGTGGCGCGCTGACCGCCCTGCGCCCAGCGCTGTCGTACCCACTGCCTACAGTGCCCGGAAACGATCCGACCGGTGAAAGGCCGCCGATGCCCGACGACACCCCCGCTCTCGACCTGCTGGCTCTGCTTCCCGAGCAGTGGCGCGAGGTGCTCGCCCCGCACCTCGACCCGGCCCGGACGGCCGCGCTGGCCGACTTCGTCGCCGGGGAGTACGCGACGCAGACGGTCTTCCCGCCGGTACAGGACCTCTTCTCCGCCTACCGGCTCTGCGCGCCGTCGGCCTGCCGGGTCCTGATCCTCGGGCAGGACCCCTACCACCGGGTCGGTCAGGCGCACGGGCTGAGCTTCAGCGTGCGCGAGGGGGTCTCGGTGCCGCCGTCGCTGCGCAACGTCTTCAAGGAGTTGGGCGAGGACCTGGGCGTGCCCAAGCCGCGCAGCGGCAACCTGGACGGCTGGGCGGCACAGGGGGTGCTGCTGCTCAACTCGGTGCTGACCGTGCGGCAGGGCACTCCCGGCTCGCACGCCAACCGGGGGTGGGAGGAGTTCACCGACGCCACCATCCGGGCGCTGGACGCCCAGCAGTCGCGGGTGGTGTTCCTGCTCTGGGGCGGTTACGCACGCAAGAAGGCGGCGTTGGTGACCAACCCGCAGCACGTGGTGCTGGAGGCGGGGCACCCGAGCCCGATGAACCCGCGTGGCTTCCTCGGCAGTCGTCCGTTTAGCGCGGCCAACAAGGCGCTCGCCGACGCCGGCCTGCCCACCGTCGACTGGGAGCGCAGCGCCGGCTGAGCCGCCCGCGTTCCCGCTGGACGCGACGGTGCCCCTGCACGTCACCGGAGCGCGACGTGCAGGGGCACCTCGGTGTCAGCCGATCCGGTACGCGCGAACGACCGTCTCGGTCAGGGTGGCGGCGCTACCCCTGGCAGTGACCTGCACGGACACGTACCCGGGGGTGGCCGGGTGCCGGACCGTGCCGAGGAAGGTGCCGGCGCCGGTGCGGACGACCGGGGCCGGCCGCCAGGTGACGCCGTCGTCGTAGGAGATTCGCAGGCCGACCGACTTGGCGTCGGCGCTGCTGATCGGGATGGTGAAGGACCGGCCGGCGGGTGCCGTGCCGGTGGCGTCCAGGGCCGGCGCCATCCGGACCGCCATGAGGCGTGACGCGGTCACCGGCCGGGTGAACGTCCAGTCGGCCGTGACCCGGGTGGACAGGCCGAACGAGGCCGCCCGGGTGGACTCCACGTGGAGCCGGTAGTTGCCCGGTACGGGCCGGGCGGTGAACCGGGCGTGACCGGGCCGGTCGGCGGTGGCCACCTCGGTGCCGTTGCGATAGAGCGTGGTCGTACCGGAGAGGGCTTCCTGCTCGACGTAGCCGGGGTGACCGGCGCTGTCGCAGTAGGGCGCGACCCGCACGACCAACTGGTCGCCGGACCACCCACCACCGGCGGTCGGGCAGGGCGCGACGATCGGGGCGTTCCAGGTGGAGGTGTAGGTCCGCCCGGCCCGGTAGGCGATCGGCGGTCCGCTCGTGGTGACGGTGTAGTAGTCCACCGCCTCGTCCGAGTACTGGAACACCCGGGAGGCCCACCTGATGCCGCCGTCGGTGTTGAAGTAGCGGGTCTGCGCCAGCGTCGTGGAGGCGTACGCCGGGGTCAGCGGATAGCCCGGCACGATCGCCGCCGACTGCATCGCGGTCGGACCCTCCGGGGCCTGGGCGCGGGCCGAGGTCCGGTCCATAGCGAGTTCTCCGGCGGTGACGGACCTGGTGAAGCCGGTGGGCAGCGTGCCGGGCCGGTGCCAGGCGAGTTGGTACGCGTACCGGCTGGGATCCGCTCCGTCGGCGAAGGCCGCGCCGATCACCGAGACGAAGGTGTCAGCGCTGCCGGTCCCGCCGATCTGGGCCGTCCGCATCCGGGTCGACGCGTTGCTGCTGCCGCCGACGGTCACCCAGGAGTCGCCGTTGCGGACGCCCACCTGGACGGTGCTGTCCGCGCGGACCGCGTCGGTTGCCGGCACGCTGACCTGGACCGGTCGCCCGGCCCGTTCGTCGAGCGTGAGGTCGGTGTCGGCGTGCACGGCGAGGTTCGTGTGCGCCAGATAGGTCAGCTCCGGCAGGTGGGAGAACATCTGCGACACGACCGCGTAGCGTCCCTCGGGCACCCGGATGGTGATCTCGCTGCCCTGCTCGTCGTTGTAGTGGGCGAGCGAGTCGTAGACGTACGGGGTGTCCAGGCCCACGACGGTGGTGTAGAAGTCCCTGCTCGCCTGACCGTCCACACCGAGGTGCCGCAGCGTCAGCGAGTGGGTGGCGGCCTCCCGGACCAACCCGACCGGCGTGGTCAGCCGCTTGCCGTCGCCGGTGCTGGCGGTCAGTCGCCCGGAGTACGGCCCGGCCGGTGCCGTCGTCGAGGCGGCGGCCGTGACGGTGGCCTGCGCGCTGCCACCGGCCGGCACGGTCAACGTCGACGGGCTGACCTGGAACAGTCCGGAGACGGGCGTCATCCGCGGCCCGTCCACGGCCAGGGTCAGCCGCAGGGTCTGCGGCGTCGTACCGGTGTTGCGGTAGGTGACCGTCCGGCTGATCGGCGCGTTGTCGGTGTGCGGGTACGTGTGCGTGCCGAGGCTCAGGCTCGGCGGGTCGGCGAGCACCCGGCTGGCGAGCGCACCGGCCACGTCGACCCGACCGGCCCCCTGGGCGAACACGCCGACACCCGGTGCCGGTCGGGCGGTACCCATCAGCGCGGCCTTGATCATGTCTCCGGTCCAGTCCGGGTGCTTCTGCTTGAGCAGGACGGCGCTGCCGGCCGCGTGCGGGGCCGCGAAGGAGGTGCCCCACAGGCCGTCGGTGTAGGGGCCGGTGCCGTACGCGTCGGTGCTGCGGGCGGCGGTGACGTCGTCGCCGGGTGCGGTGAGGTCGGGCTTGACGGCGTCGTCGCCGAGACGCGGGCCACGGCTGGAGAAGGAGGTCAGCCGGTCGTCGTGGTCCACCGCGCCGACGGCCAGCGCGGCATCGGCGGTCGCCGGTGACCCGACGTCGTAGTCGTGTCCGGCGTTCGGGTTGTTGCCGTTGTCGCCGCTGTTGCCGGACGCGACCACGAACAGCGTGCCGTGCTGCTCGCTCAGACGGCGCAGGGCGATCTCCAGGGGATCCTCGCCGGGGGTGTCGGGGAAGCCGAGACTCATGTTGACGACCTCGGCGCGCTTCGGGCCGGCCGCCCACTCCATCGCGGCGATCACCGCCGACTCGGTCGAGTCCCAGTCCCCGGTCTTGGCGTCGATGATCGTCGCCTCGGGGGCGACGCCCCGGTACCGGCCGGCCGAGGCGGCCCCGCTGCCGGCGGCGACGGCGGCGACGGCCGTGCCGTGTCCCATCAGGTCGCGGACGTCGCCGCTGGTGGGTACGCCGCCATCGGAGACCGGCGAGAAGTCGACCTGGTCGGCCACCCGGCCGACCAGGTCGGGGTGGGTGGCGTCGACACCGCTGTCGATCACCGCGACGGTGACGCCCCTGCCGGTCAGGCCGGCCTGCCAGGCGCTCGGCGCGCCGATCTGCTGGACGCCCTCGGCGCCGTGGAAGCGCCCGACGGCGTCCAGCCAGACCTTGCCCTTCGCGCCCTTGCGGGTCAGCCCCGACCAGAGCCGGTCGAGGCCCTGCTTGCGGGTGTGCATGGCGGTGGCGGGGAAGCTGGTCATCCGGTGCACGATCGTGCCGTCGACACCGCTGTCGGTGGAGGCGATGATCGGCAGGTCGGCGCGTCGGTCGTCGTCGTACCCGTCGGCGAGCAGGCCGGTCACGTCGAACAGCCGTGGGTCGAGTCGGTCCGCCCGCAACAGGGGCAGCGCGTCGGCTGGCACCACCCGTACCCGACCGGCGATCGTGCTGGTCAGCATCGGGATCTCCGACCGTCCCGGGCCGGGGACGACGCTGACGCCGCCGTCGGCGGTCACGGTGACCCGGTCGCCGGTGATCAGCGTCGCGGTCCGGCCGTCACCGCCGGGCAGCGGAGCCGAACCGGCCGCGTCAGCCGCACCAGCCGGGGACGCGGGGACGAGACCGGCCGCGAGCAGCAAAGCCACGGCGGCCGGCAGGAATCTTCTGGGACGCATGTACCTCTTGTCCTTCATTGTGGACATACGACGTGCGGGAGAAGTGCGACGGCGCCGTGCCCCCCGGGGGGCGGGGACACGGCGCCGGACGTGCGGGTCGCCGGTGTGGGCCAGGGGCTACCGCGCCTGGGGCACCGGGATCCAGGTGTTCTCGTCGGTGACGTCGGTCAGTTCGACCGACTCCGCGATCCTGGTCAGTTCCGCGACCGAGAGCCCGCCGGTGCTCAGAACCTGCACCTGCACCGCGCCGTCGGCGGTCCAGCGGTTGCAGAACGGGTCACCCGACACCTGGTAGCACTTCGTCTTGCCGGCCTTCGCGCGCTGGTTGGAGGCGGAGGCGGGCATGACGTAGATGCTGACACTGCCCGGGATGGTCCCGGCCTCGTTGTCGCCGTACGGCGCGTTCAGGCCGGTGGTCGCCGGGGCGGGGTCGGCGTAGGTCACGCCGCCGTAGTTGCCCGCCCGGGCCTGCGAGATGCCGATCAGACCGGGCAGGGCGTGCGTGCCGGCCTCCACCGGGGCGTGGCCGGCGGGCAGGTAGCCGACCCGGAACGGCAGCGTGGCCGGCGTCGCCGGGCTCGGCTCCAGGGCGGTGACCAGCGCCGACAGGTCCGCGATGGAGGGTTCGGGGGTGCTGGTGTACGCGGTCACCACGGCCCACGCGTCGTCCGCGTACTCCCAGGCCAACTGCCGGCCGGCCGGCTCGACGGTCGACTCGACGGCCTGGCGGCCGGCGATCGTCGACGAGGTGCCGCCGACGATCCCCGCCGGGTCGAACGCGCCCGGCCGGTAGAGCGTCAGGTAGGCGGACAGCGGTCGCTGGGTCGAGTCGGTGCCGGCAGCCGGGGGCCGCTTCCCGTCCCGACGGACGGGCGTCTCGGAGTCCTCGACCGGCCGGTCGTGGGTGACTCTGCCGTCCATGTAGACCGAGGCGATCTGATAGGCGGTGGAGACCACCACGGGGTCCTGCACGCGCAGCGGACCGGCGTCGAACGCGCGGAACGTGAAGCTGAACGGCGGCGCGTCCGACCAGGTGGCCTCCGCGCCCGGTGCGGCCCCGGCGACGATCGTGGTCGGCTGCTCCGGCGCACCCGGCGTCAGCGCGAACGTGCCGGCGACCACGGCCGCGACCAGGCCGGCGGCACCTGCGGAGGCGAATCCTGCCCGACGGCGACGTTCGGCCTTGCGGCCGGCCGCGACGATCTGGTCGACGGAACGCGACATGGGCGGCTCGTCCACGGTCACCGCCGCCACGATCTCATGCAATTGCGACATTCCATTCCTTGTCCTCGATGTTGGTGAGCCGGTCGGCTCCGAGTAGTTCGCGGAGCTTGGCGAGACCGCGCGACGTCTGGCTCTTCGCCGTGCCGACGGTGCAGCCCAGGACCTGGGCCGTCTCCTCCAGGCTGAGTCCGAGGTAGTGGCGCAGCACCACGGCGGCCCGTTGGCCGGTGGGTACGGCGTTCAGCGCCGCCCGCAGCCGTAGCCGCTCGTCGGTGGCACCGTTCGGGTCGTCCAGCGCAACGTCCGGAATGCCGTAGCCGGCCGACCGCTCCCGCCCCTGACGCCAGGGCCTGCGCGTCTCGTCGACGGCGGCCCGGTACACCATGGTCTTGGCGTACAGGTCCGGGCGCTCCACCTTGCGCCAGCGCGGGTACAGCTTGATCAGTGTGTTGGCCACCGCGTCATCCGCCGCGTGCCAGTCCCCGCAGGTCACATAGGCCAGCTTGCGCAGTGACGCCATCTCGGACGTCACGAACTCCCGGAACGCTTGCTCGTCTGCGGCCTTCAAATCGACATTCCTCCTCTGTCCGGAGGTGGGACGGTGGTGGCGGGAGCAGAAGTTGCTCGGCGAACAGAAGTACTTGCCCGACAACTCTGGGTAGCGGCAGTGGTCGTCGGAGCGGCGGCTTCCATCGAGGGCGGGCGGGGCGCCACGGGGCGGTCGGCGGTGCGGCTAGGCTGGCTCATTGTGCTCGTACTCGTGGTGGACAGCTCGACGCCGGCGGTGACGGCGGCCCTGGTCGAGGTCACCGCGACGGCGGTGACGACCCGGGCACACCGGTGCACCGTCGACGCCCGCGCCCATGGCGAGCTGCTCGCGCCTCAGGTCGACGCGGTGCTGACCGACGTCGGCGTCCGCCCGGCCGACCTCGACGCGATCGTCGCCGGACTCGGTCCGGGGCCGTTCACCGGGCTGCGGGTCGGGCTGGTCACCGCCGCCACGATGGGCCAGGTGCTCGACGTCCCGACGTACGGTGTCTGCTCGCTGGACGCGATCGGGTACCCGGCGGCGAGCGGCGAGCCGGTGCTGGCCGCCGGTGACGCGCGGCGGCGGGAGATCTACTGGGCCGTCTACGACGGTGCCGGGCAGCGGCTCGTCGGGCCGGAGGTCGGTGCCCCGGCGGTCGCCGCCGAGCGGGCCCGGGAGCTGGGTGTCACGGCGGCGGTCGGTGACGGCGCGCACCGGTACGCGGAGACGCTCGGGCTGCCGCTGCGACCGGAACCGCGCTACCCGGGCGCGTCGGCGCTGGCCACCCTGGCCGCCGAGCGCATCCGGGCCGGTGCACCCGGCGAGACGCTGACCCCGCTCTACCTGCGACGTCCGGACGCCGTGGCGGCCACCGCCCGCAAACCGGTCCTGCCATGACCGAGCCGCAGCGCACCGATCCGGTGCGGCCGGATCCGGTGCGGCCCGATTCGGTGCAGCGTGGCCCGGTGCGGCTCGGCCGGTTCCGGTGGTGGCACATCGACGAGGTGCTGCCGATCGAGGTGGACCTCTTCGGCGCCGAGCAGTGGTCCGCGGCGATGTTCTGGAACGAGCTGTCCCACGGGCACTTCTATCTGGTCGCGACCGACGACGACGGCGCGGTGCTCGGCTACGCCGGGCTGGCCGTCGCGCCGCCCGACGAGGCGTGGGTGCAGAACATCGCGGTACGGCGGGACGCGCAGCGCCGGGGCGTGGGGCGGGTGCTGCTGGAGGCCTTGCTCGCCGAGGCCGCCCGGCGGCGCGTACGCAGCGTGCTGCTGGAGGTCGCGGCGGACAACGCGCCGGCCCAGCACCTCTACGCGTCGTACGGCTTCGAACCGATCGGCGTGCGGCGCGGCTACTACCAACCGAGCAACACCGACGCGCTGGTGATGCAGCGCAACCAGGACTGAGAAGCCATGGCTGACGAACCACTGATCCTCGGCATCGAGACCTCGTGCGACGAGACCGGTGTCGGCATCGTGCGCGGGCACACCCTGCTCGCCGACGCGCTCGCGTCCAGCGTGGACCAGCACGCCCGGTTCGGTGGGGTGGTGCCCGAGGTGGCCAGCCGGGCGCACCTGGAGGCGATCGTGCCGACCATGCAGCGGGCGCTGACCGAGGCCGGGGTGACCCTCGCCGACGTCGACGCGATCGCGGTCACCGCCGGTCCGGGGCTGGCCGGTGCGCTGCTGGTGGGGGTGGCCGCGGCCAAGGGGTACGCGGTCGCCGCCGAGAAGCCCGTCTACGGGGTCAACCACCTGGCCGCCCACGTGGCGGTGGACACGCTGGAACACGGGCCGCTGCCCGAGCCGGCGATCGCGCTGCTGGTCTCCGGCGGGCACTCGTCGCTGCTGCTCGTCGACGACCTGGCCCACGGTGTCACCCCGCTGGGCGCCACCATCGACGACGCGGCCGGGGAAGCCTTCGACAAGGTGGCCCGGCTGCTCGGCCTGCCGTTTCCGGGCGGCCCGTACATCGACCGGGAGGCGCGGGCCGGCGACCCCGCGTCGATCGCGTTCCCGCGTGGCCTGACCGCGGCCAAGGACCTGGCCGCGCACCGGTACGACTTCTCGTTCTCCGGGTTGAAGACCGCGGTGGCCCGGTGGGTGGAGGCGCGACAGCGGGCAGGCGAACCGGTGCCGGTGGCCGACGTCGCCGCGTCCTTCCAGGAGGCGGTCTGCGATGTGCTGGTCACCAAGGCGCTGGACGCCTGCCGCAGCAGTGGCGTGGAGACGCTGGTGATCGGCGGGGGAGTGGCGGCCAACTCGCGGCTGCGGGCGTTGGCCGAGCAGCGGGCCGCGCGAGCGGGCATCCGGGTACGCGTACCCCGGCCGGGGCTGTGCACCGACAACGGCGCGATGGTGGCGGCCCTCGGCTCGCACCTGGTCGCCTCGGGTGTCGCGCCGAGCCGGCTCGACCTGCCCGCGGATTCGGCGATGCCGCTGACCACGGTCAGCGTGTGAGGGAGGACGGCGACGTGATCGTACGCATGTGGGAGGCGCGGGCGGAGCCGTACGCGCTCGCCGAGTTGATCACCTGGGTCTGCGACAGCGCCCTGCCCGAGTTCGAGCACGACCCGCTGCACCTGTCCAGCGAGGTGTTCTCCTCCACCGACCACCGGGTGGTGGTGATCTCGAAGTGGCGCAGCAGCCCCCGGCCGCTGCCCGAGCCACCGGTGATGCTGCTCGCCCGGCCGCCGCACTCCTGGGACTTCACCCAGGTCGACCGCTGACCTACCGGCCACCACGGTCAGCGGATGGTCACCGTGGTGGTCGCGGTGGCCCGGTCGATGTCGCTGGTCCGGGCGCTGATCCGCAGCGTCCACTCACCGGCCAGCGGGAACTGGATCTCGGCGCTGCCGTGGTGCGGTTCCAGGCTGAGCACGTCGATCGCGATCGGCTCGACACCGGCCTCCGGCAGCGCGGCGGTGATGCTCCACTCCGCCACCGGCAGCTCCTTGCCCTCCGGCGTGTAGACGTACGCGTGCAGGCTGTTCGCCGTGTTCGGCGCCGCCGGGTAGATGTCGAACTGCACCACGAAGATGCTGGTGGTGAGTGACTGCGCGACACCGTCCCGGGTGACCCCGTCGGCCGTCGCGCCGTCGGTACGCCCCGGCGGCGTCTGCACCAGTACCGCCGTCAGCGCCAGGACCAGCGCGGTCACCGCGAGTTCGACGCCGGCCGCGCGGGCGACCCAGCGGGGGCGTCCGGCGGAGACCCGCCGCCGGATCAGGCGTCGCTGCCAGGCCGCGATCGCCAGCACGGTCGCGAGCAACGCCGCCTTGGCGCAGAGCAGACGACCGTACGCGGTGCCGAGCAGCGCCGACGGCCGACCGAGTTCGATCGCGGCCTGGAGCACCCCGGCGGTGACCAGCCAGGCCACGGCCAGCGTGGCCCACCTCGACCAGGCCGGCAGGATGCGGGCGAGGACCCGCTCGTGGGTGCCCCGGAGCAGGAACACGGTGAGGGTGAGCAGCCCACCCAGCCAGACGGCGACCCCGACGACGTGCACGGTGGTCAGCACGATGCTCACCGGCGGCACGGGTGCGGCGACCGGATGCCCGGCGAGTGGCCAGGTGACCGCTCCGGCCACCCCGACTGCGGCCAGCGCCCCGGTCCGGGCGCGTCCGGCGGTACCCCGGGTGACCGCCGGCAGCAGCACGGCGGCGACGCCGACCAGTGCCAGGCGTGCGGCCAGCACCAGCCCGATGTCGGTGTCGGCGACGGCACGCAGGTCGGCGGGGGAGAGTTGCCCGACCGGCGCGCCGACCACCTGGGCGGCCTGCCCGACCCAGGTGCCGACGATGGACACCGCGACCAGGCCGAGACCGATCAGCGCGGTCACCGCCGCACCCCGCCGGGATCGTCGGGGTGGCCAGATGGTGGCCGCGAGCAGCGGTGGGCCGACCGCCAGCAGCAGACCGAGATACCCGAGGAACTTGGCGGCGGGCACCAGGACCCCGGCCGGTGACTCCGACTCCGCCACGGCCGGCAGCGGCGGGGCCACCGACGGCGCTCCGGCGGCGAAGGTGAAGCTGCCGGCGACCGGGTGGCTGTCGGCGGAGATGACGCGGTAGCTGACCAGGTACGTGCCGAGCGGCCGGTCGGAGGCGCGCAGCATGATCCGCAGGGTCCGGTCACGGACCTCCGGGTCACCGATGTTGATCCGCTTGCCGTCCGGCGCGAGCACCTGCACGTGGCCGGACACCGGTGCGACCGACTCGCTGAAGGTGATCAGGACCTCGCGCGGCGCGTACGGAAGCACCTCGTCGCGCTGCGGGGTGGTGCTCACCACGACGGCGTGCGCCGCCGCTGGGCCGGCGGGACCCAGGGCGGCGCACAGCGTGGCCAGGACCAGCCCGAGCAGGGCGAGGGCCCGGGTACGGGGAGCCATCGGTGTGGTTCTGCTGGTTACCTGCGGCGCAACAGCCGATAGCTGAGGAAGCCGCCGGTGCCGAGGGCGGCGAGGAAGATCGCCCAGATCAGCGTGTTGCTGATGCCCATCGGCGGTGCGGTGTTGGCCTGCGCGGCGGCGATCAGTCCGTCTTCACCGGGTGCGGGCAGCACGGCGGGCGGCAGTTCGGCGTACCGCACCAGGCCGGTGCTCTCCAGCATCAGCATGTGGTCGCTGACGTACTTGTTGGTGGCGTTGGCCAGGTCCCGGATCACGTCGTTGCGGGTGCTGCCCCGGACCGCGGTGACGACCGGAAGGATCGAGCCGTGGGCGACCCGGAGCCGGGTGACGAAGATCTGGTCGAACTGGGCGCCGGTGGCGTTCTTCATCTCCGTCAGCCACTGCTGCTGCTGTGCGGACGGCACGGTCGGGATGGTCGCGCCGAGCTTGTTGGCGGCCTCCACGGTGAGGCGGTCCAGTTCCTCGTGCTGTCGGGCGATCTCCGCACCGACCTCGCGGACCACCGCCGACTGGCCCTTCTCGGCGGCCATCTGCCCGGCCGGCATCTCCCAGAGCCCGGCCAGGCGCACCCCGTCGAGCAGGGCCTGGTCGGCGGCGGCGAGCTGCTGACCGACGGGCGCTGCCACGGCGGCACCGGGCTGCCAGACGAGAGCGGCGGCGATCGTGGTGAGCAGCACCGCCAGGCGACGGGACCGGGTGCCCTGCCGGCGACGAACGGAATCCAGCGGTGCCATGTCTGCGGCGCCTCCTCGGACGAGAACCGGTCGACTACGTGACGGGCGGCCGCACCCCGCCGGCCGCTCGTCCGCACAGTGGTACGGAATGAGTGGCCGATCAGTTCACCGGTTCCGAAACCGGTTCACGGTCATCTCCGGCCGGATCAGCCGACGTCGAGCGGGTCGGCCAGCAGCCGGTCGAAAGCGAGTTCGGCGGCACCGACCAGCGGGGCGTCCTCGCCGAGCTTCGGGGTCCGCAGGCGGACGTGCTCCAGGCAGGCGGGCAGGCCGTTCGAGTTGAGTCGACTGCGTACCTGGGCGGCGGCGGCCAGATAGAGGTCACGCATGGTGCCGCCGAAGATGACCATCTCCGGGTTGAAGATGTTGACCAGGTTGGCGACGCCGAAACCCAGCCAGTCGCCGGCCTGGCGTACCGCGGTCTGGGCCCGGGCGTCGCCACGGTCGGCGGCGTCGAAGACCGCGAGCATCGCCTCCCGGCCTCGGGCGTCCGAGCGCTCGGCGGCCCGCAGCAACGCGTGCTCGCCGATCTCGGTCTCCCAGCAGCCCCGGTTGCCGCACTCGCAGCGCACCCCGTCGCGGGTCACGACCATGTGCCCGACCTCGCCGCTGTAGCCGCCGTGCCCGGTCAGGCGGCGGCCACCGGCGATGATCCCCGCACCCACGCCGACGTCGCCGTAGAGATAGATGACGTTGTCGCAGCCGGCCGCCACGCCTCGGGCGTGTTCGGCGAAGGCCGCCACGTCGGCGACGTTCCCCACGGTGACCGGGACGTCGACGCCGAGTTCGCTGCCGAGGGTGGTGCCGATCGGCTCGTCCACCCACCCGGTGGTCGGGCCGAGCCGGACCAGCCCGTCGTCGCGGCGCACCATGCCGCAGACCGCCACCCCGGCCCCGACGCAGACCGCGCCCTGCGGCAGCCCGTGCCGCATCTCCTTGACCGCTCCGGCCAGCAGCGGCGCGGCCTCCGTGGCGGTCAACCCGCGCGGTCGGTCCAGTTCCCAGCGGTCGAGCACCGCACCGCCCAGACCGACCCGCGCGGCCCGCATCCGGTCCACCTCGATGCTGTACGCGTACGCGAAGACCCGGTCCGACTCGGGCCGGACGACCAGCGACGGTCGTCCGGCCCGGCCGGTCTCCCTCGGCGCCCCCTCGCTCACCAGGCCGGCCGCGGCGAGGTCGGCGGTGAGCGCGCCGATGGTGCTCCGGTTCAAGCCCAGCGTGTTCGTCAGCTCGGCACGCGTGGTGGCGCCGTGCAGGTGCACGTAGCGCAGCAGGGCACCGAGATTCTGCCGGCGGATCTCGTCCTGGCTGGGTCCTACGCGCATCGGGCGTTACTACCTTCGGTACAGCGGATCAGCGGTTGCCGGTGGCCGAGGCTCGTCGTCGCGACAACGCGTCGACACTCGCCGCGAGCAGCAGCACCACGCCGGTGACCACGTACTTCACGCCCGAGCTGTAGCCCATCAGCCCCATGCCATTGTCGATCACCGCCACCACGGCGCCGCCGAGGACCGCGTCCAGGACGCGTCCCTTGCCGCCGAAGAGGCTGGTACCACCGATCACCGCCGCGCCCACCGCGTACAGCAGGACGTTGCTACCACCGGTGTTCGGGTCGACCGAGTTGGCCCGGCTCGCTGCCACGATGCCACCGATCGCCGCCATCGTGGAGCAGATCACGAAGACCGAGATGCGGATCCGGTCCACGTTGATGCCGGCGCGGCGCGCGGCCTCCTTGTTGCCGCCGACCGCATAGATGTGCCGGCCGTAGCTGGTGCGCTGGAGCACGAACGTCCAGACCACGAGCAGGATCGCGATGATCGGCACCACGATCGGCACACCCTTGAGCGAGCTGATCAGCACGTTGCGGCTGCGCTCCAGGTTGAGCACGTAGACGGCGACGCCGAGGACCACGGCCAGGATGCCGATCCGGCCCAGCACCATGGCCAGCGGGTCGTTGATCAGGCCGCGTGCGGCACGCTTGCGGTACCGCAGCAACTGCACCGCGGCGAAGCCGGCGACCGCGAGTGCGGTCAGGGCCCAGCCGAGCGCCGGCGGCAGGTTGCGGTTGGCGATCGCCACCAGGACCGAATCACGGACCGAGATGTTCCGGCCCTCTTCCATCAGCAGCAGCACCACGCCCTGGAAGGCGAGGAAGCCGGCGAGGGTGACCACGAACGACGGGATGCCGACCTTGGCGACCAGGAAGCCCAGCGTGGTGCCGATGACCAGGCCGGTGAGCACGGCCGCGAGCACCGCCACGTACCAGGGGTACCCGAGGACGGTCACCACGTTGGCCAGCACCGCCGCGCAGACGCCGCTGGCGAAACCGGCGGACAGGTCGATCTCGCCCAACAGCAGGACGAAGACCAGGCCCATGGCGATCAACGTGACCGCCGCGCCCTGGGTGAACAGGTTGGCGAAGTTGCCTGCGGTGAGGAAGCTCGGACGCATGATCGAGAAGATCGTGCAGAGCACGAGCAGCCCGGCGACGGCGGGCAGCGCACCGATGTCGCCGCCGCGTACCCGACGCCAGTAGCCGCGTACGTGACTGCCGACGGTGGGTGCGGGCGCCACGGCGGCCGGCCCGTCCTGCTTGACGGCGGTGGAACTCATGCCGACCCTCCGCTGCGCTGCGGGCCGGCATCGGCCCGGAGTTGATGATTCGCTCGCCGAGGCTCGCTCATGCCAGCCCTCCTGTGCTGCCGCTGGCGGGTGCTCCACCGTTGCCGTTGACGGCCGGTTCGGTGGCGAGCCCGAGCCCGCCGGAACGACCTGCGGTGATCAGCTCGACCACCTGCGAGTGCGTGATGTCGGTGGTCCTCACCTGGGCGACCATCTGGCCGAGATAGAGCGCGGCGATCCGGTCGGAGACGGCGAAGACGTCGTTCATGTTGTGCGAGATGAGCACCACGGCCAAACCGTTGTCGGCCAGCCGGCGGACCAGTTCGAGCACCTGGGCGGTCTGTGCGACGCCGAGCGCGGCGGTCGGCTCGTCCAGGATCACCAGCTTGCTGTTCCAGAGCACCGCCTTGGCGATCGCCACGGTCTGGCGCTGGCCGCCGGAGAGGCTGGAGACGTGCTGGCGCAGCGACTTGACGGTGCGTACGGAGAGCCCGGCGAGGGTCTCCGCGGCCATCTGCTCCATGGTCGGCTCGTCCAGCACGATGCCGCTGCGCTTCTCGCGCCCGAGGAACATGTTCTGCACGATGTCGAGGTTGTCGCAGAGCGCGAGGTCCTGGTAGACGACCTCGATGCCGAGCGAGGCGGCGTCCCGGGGGCTGTTGATGTGCACCGGGCGACCGTCGAAGACGAACTCGCCGGAGTCGGTGGGATAGATGCCGCTGATGCACTTGACCAGGGTCGACTTGCCGGCGCCGTTGTCGCCGACGAGCGCGGTCACCTCGCCCGGGTAGGCGGCGAAGGCGACGTCGCGCAGGACCTGGACGGGACCGAAACTCTTGTCGATCCCGCGTAGCTCCAGCAGTGGGGTCGCGGACACGGGGTTCTCCTTAGGCACGGAGGGAGATCGGGGCCCGTCCAGCGGCGTCGCGCCGCCCGGCACGGGGTTGCCGTGCCGGGCGGCGTCGCCTTGGCGGGTGGGTCAGCTGATGCCCGCTTCGGTGCAGAGCTTGGCGAAGTCGGCGGTGCAGACCTCTTCCTTGGTCACGTAGCCGTCGGCGATGACGTCCTTGACGTTCTCCTTGTAGATCGCCTTCGGGGTGAGCAGGACGCTGGCCACGTCGCGGCCGCTCTCCGGGTCCTTGACCGTCTGGCCGGTCTCCTTGCGCTCGCCCTTGGCCAGCGCGATGGCCAGCTCGGCGGCGGCGTCCGCCTCCTGCTTGACCGCCTTGTAGACGGTCATGCACTGGTCACCGGCGAGGATGTTCTGCAGACCCTGCGGGTCGGCGTCCTGGCCGGTCACCGGGACCTTGCCGTTGAGGTTGTTCTTCTTGAGCACCGAGATGGCGGCGTTGCCCAGGCCGTCGTTCGCGCTCAGCACGCCGTCGATCTTGCCGCCGGCCTTGGTGAGCTGCTGCTCGAAGATGGTGGCGGCCTGCGCGTTGTCCCAGTCCGGCACCGAGTCGTCGGCGGCCTGGGTGTACTCGCCCGAGTCGAACTTCGGCTTGAGGACCGAGTCGTACCCGTTCTTGAACAGGGTCGCGTTGTTGTCGGTCGGCGAGCCGTTCAGGTAGGCGATCGCCGGCTTCTCCACCTTGGCGTCGGTGAGGCACTTGACGAGGCCCTCGCCCTGGAGCTTGCCGACGGCCTCGTTGTCGAAGCTGACGTAGTACTCCGCCGAGCCGCCGAGGGTGAGGCGGTCGTAGTCGATCGTGGCGACGCCCTGCGACTTGGCCTTGTCGAGCACGGCCTTGCCGGTGCCGGAGTCCAGGTTGACGATCATCAGCGCGGTGACGCCGCTGGTGATCATCTGGTCGGCGATGGTCTGGAACGCGTTCTTGTCACCCTGGGCGTTCTGGATGGTCGCTTCGACGTTGGCGGCTTTGAACGCCTCCTCCAGGAACTTGCGGTCCGCGCTCTCCCAGCGGACCGAGGACTTGCTGTCCGGCAGGATCACCCCGATCTTCGGGGTCTTGTCGGAACCGGCCTGGTCGCCGCCGGAGTCGTCGCCGCAGGCCGTCAGGGAGCCGAGGGTCAGGAGACCCACGGCGCCGACGGCGAGGAAGCCCTTGCGCATCTGCAGGGTCCTTTCGAGGGTGGGGGAAGGTATCGGTGTTTGTTTTGTTGTGTCCGGCAACGTATTTCCCCCCACCCGCCAGCACAAGAGTGCGATGGCGATGAGTTTGTTGTCGGCGGTAACAATTCAGCAACGCCGACGACACCCGCCCGGTACGGGGCCGAGCGACGGTGCGTGAGTGCGCAGGTGGAGTGCGGTCAGCCGGTGGTCAGCGCGGCGGTGCGGGCCTCGGTGAGCGCCACGAGATCCGTGGGCGCCAATTCCACCTGGAGGCCCCGGCGGCCGGCCGACACGTACACGGTGGGGTGGGTCAGGGCGGACTCGTCGAGCACCGTCGGCAGCCGCTTGCGCTGGCCGAGCGGACTGATGCCGCCCCGCACGTACCCGGTGGCACGCTCGGCCACCGCGCGGTCGGCCAGCGCCGCCCGCTTACCGCCCACGGCGGAGGCCAGGGCCTTGAGGTCCAGCTCGCCGGTGACCGGCACCACCGCCACGGTCAGCGCACCGTCGACCTCGGTGACCAGCGTCTTGAAGACCCGCTCCGGCGCGACCGCGAGCGCTGCGGCGACCAACCCGCCGTAGTTGGCGGCGTCCGCCGGCACGTCGTACGGGTGGGTGCGGTGCGTGATCCGCCGCTTCGCCAGCAGCGCGATCGCCGGCGTACCCCGTCCCGCCATGCCCGCCAACCTAGTGCGCCGATCGTCCGGTGGGCCAGCGGCGGTCCGGTGTGGCCCGCCGGCGGTCCGGCGTCATCGCTGGCGTTCCGGTTGGAGCTGGCGGTCAGGTGCTCGCCGTGCGGTGATCCGGCGGATCAGGGCACCGGCTGGCAGACCAGCACCGTCGGGGTGTCGGCGACCCGGGTCAGCACCAGGCTGGCCGGCTGGTCACCGGCCAGCCGCAGGTCCCGCCGGAGCCGCTCCGGTTCCAGCGCGGAGCCCCGCTTGAGGATCTCCACCCGGCCGACCCGGCGCTCCCGCAGCAGCGCCCGCAGCCGCTTGAGCGAGAACGCCAGCACGTCGGTCACCTCCAGGCACCGGGCGTACGGGGTGGGGGTGGCCCGGTCGGCGTAGAGGTAGGCGATGCTCGGGTCGGCCAGCGAGGCGTCCAGGTCTTCGGCCAGCTCGGCGACCAGGTGCGCCCGCACCACCGCCGAATCCGGGTCGTAGACGAACCTGCGTACCGGCCCGACCGACGCCTGCGCCGTCCCCTGCCCGGTGAGCTGGTACACGCGCGGCCCGTCGCCGGGATGTAAGGAGGGGACCCCTGCTATGCACGAGGCGTTAGTAGGGGACCCCTCCTTGCACACGGTCGCGCGGCGCGGGTGCTCGGCGAGCGGGCCGCACCAGAGGGCTGCCTCGACCAGGTCGCCGTCGACGCCGACCCACTCGGCCTCGGCACCGGCCGGGATCAGCGCATGGTCGATCCCTGGCGCCACCTTCACCACTGTGCGCGGCACCCGTTCGGCGAGCCCGACGACGAAGTCCCAGGGCGGCGAGTACGCGTTCGGGTCGAAGATCCGGCGACCGGTGCCGGCCCGACGGCGGGCCGGATCGCAGAAGACCGCGTCGACCCGGGTCACGTCGAACGTGGTGGCGTCGCCGCACTCGACCGTGACGAGGTCGGCCACCCCGGCGGCGTGAGCGTTCGCCTCGGCGAGCGCGGCGGTGAGCGGGTCGGCCTCCACCGCGTACACCCGGATGCCGGCGCGGGCGGCGGCCAGCGCGTCGGCGCCCAACCCGCACCCCAGGTCCGCCAGGGTGCCCACCCCGGCCGCTCGCAGGCGGCGCGCCCGGCGATCCGCGACGACCCGGCGGGTGGCCTGCTCCAGACCGGGCCGGGTGAAGAACATGTCGCTCGCCTCCGGCCCGAACTTGCCGGTGGCGCGGCGGCGCAACTCCGCCTGGGTCAGTGCCGCCGCCGCCAGTCCGGCCGGCACCCCGGCCGCGCGGAGCGTGGCCGCCGCGTGCAGCGGGTCGCCGCCGGCCACCCGCCCCGCCGCGTCGAGCGCCGCCGACCCCTCGTCGGTACGCAACGCGGCAAACTGCTCCAGATCCACCCGCCCATTGTCCGGGCCGCCTTCCGTCCCCGCCCCGACCGCCCCCCGCCACTGCCCCCGCCACTGCCCCCGCCGCTGTCCCCGGCCGCTCCCGCCGCTGTCCCCGACCGGCGCTGTCCCCGCCCCGACCGTGGCCGACCGCCCCGCCCGGCGCTGTCCTGGTCATGATCGTGCTCGATCCAGGATCGAGTGGTCTCGCGGTCGCCTGGATACCACTCGATCCTGGATCGAGCGGCTGCGGGCGGTCGACGGGTTCCTCGCGGAGGCAGGTGACCTCGACACCGTTCGCGGCATCTCGTCCGCCCGCCGATCATGCGGCAGCCCGCCCATCGCCCCGCCGACCATGCGGCAGCCCGCCCATCGCCCCGTCGATCATGGAGTCGTGGCTCGTGCAAATGCCCCGGATCGGGGCGTTTCGTCGACCACAACTCCATGATCGACGAGGCGGGCGGGAGACGAGGCGACGGACGAGGGACGACGGGCGACGGGACGGCGGGACAGCGCGACAGCGGGACGGCGGCGAGGCGGCGGCAGGGCGATGGGAAGGCGGGGCGACGGCGGCGGCGGGTGCTGAGGGTGGTCCGCACCAGCATCAGCGCCGGGGCGTGGTCAGCGGGTGGGGTGGTGGGTGGTGACGAAGGCGTGCCAGGCGGCCGGGGTGAAGGTGAGCGCCGGGCCGGTCGGGTCCTTGCTGTCACGTACGGCGACGACGCCGGGCAGGTTGTCGGCTACCTCGACGCAGGCGCCGCCGTTGGCGTTACTGCGGGAGGACTTGCGCCAGGCGGCACGGGTCAGGTCCATGAGTTCGCCACTTCCTCGATCAGGCGGGCGGACTGCCGGCGCGGCAGCGCCTCACCGGCCACAGTCTCCCAACGCCGTCCGAGGCTGGCAAGCTCGTTCGGGCTGTCCACGGTGTGGCCCCGGAGCTGGTTGTCCAGGTGGGCCACCTCGGTGCCGTCGGCGAGCCGGGCCAGCACGAACGGACCGTGGAGCCCGATGTACCACGGCGTCTCGGCCGGCACGATCCGTACCTGGACGTGCGAATGGTCGGCGAGGGCGCGCAGGTGCTTCACCTGCTCGTACATGGTCGTGGGCTCGCCCACCTGCCGGCGCAGCGCCTGCTCGTCGAGCACCGCGACGAGCTGTGGCGGCTCCTCGCGGGCGAGGACCTTCTGCCGCGCCATCCGGGCCAGCACCCGCTTCTCGATCTGCTCGTCGGTCAGCGGCGGCCCGGCCCGCAGCATCGCTCGTGCGTACGCCTCGGTCTGGAGCAGGCCCGGCACCACCGTCGGGTCGTACCAGCGCAGCGCGATGGCCTCCCGCTCGATCTCGCCCCACGGTCGGAACCAGTCCGGCTCGGCGTGCAGCCGGATCAGCTCCAGCATCCCGACGAAGAGTCCGCCGGTCTCCAACACCTTGTCGAACCGGGCCAGGTAGTCGGCGCTGAGCTGGTTCTGCCCGGTCTCCATCGCGCTGATCGACGACGGAGCGTAGTTGACCATCTTGCCCAGTTCCTCCTGGCTGAGCCCGCGCAGCTTGCGGGCCCGGCGCAGTTGGTCGCGCAGGAAACCCAGGGTTGGCATGTCCGCCATCTGTCCGCCCTCCGTCACGTAGTCGCGCCGGAGAGTAAGGATTGGTCGTTCGGGGCGGAAGCGAGTGTCGGCGTGTCGCGGTCAACCGTGGCGAACGGTGGAGAAAGAGTGGCGCAAGAGTGCGGAAAGAGTGGCGACACGGGGTGGCGGGTTGGCACTCTCCTTGACGGAGTGCTAGCCGAGGAATAACCTGCGATTAGCACTCTCACCCTGAGGGTGCCAACGTCCGGGCCCTGCTGCCCGGGGGTTGAACGCCAGGCGGACCGGCACCCGCGACGACGGCCCCGCCCGGTGGCATGTGGCAATTGACGCCGGTCGGCATGCCGATCGGTAACGAAACCAAGTACCCCAGGAGGGTATGCCCGTGACTACCGCGACCAAGGTTGCGATCAAGCCGCTCGAGGACCGCATCGTGGTCCAGGCGAACGAGGCCGAGACCACCACCGCCTCGGGCATCGTGATCCCCGACACCGCCAAGGAGAAGCCGCAGGAGGGCACCGTCCTCGCTGTCGGCCCGGGCCGGATCGACGACAAGGGCAACCGCGTGCCGATCGACGTCTCCGTCGGCGACACCGTCCTCTACTCGAAGTACGGCGGCACCGAGGTCAAGTACGCCGGCGAGGAGTACCTGGTGCTCTCCGCCCGCGACGTCCTCGCGGTCATCGAGAAGTAACCAACCGATCAGTGACGTTGCCCCGGTCCGGCTCGCCGGGCCGGGGCAACGTCGCGTCGAAGGGACATTCATGGCGAAGATCCTGAGCTTCTCGGACGACGCCCGGCACCTGCTGGAGCACGGTGTCAACGCGCTCGCGGACGCGGTCAAGGTCACCCTCGGGCCGCGCGGGCGCAACGTCGTCCTGGACAAGAAATTCGGTGCGCCGACGATCACCAACGATGGTGTGACCATCGCCAAGGAGATCGAGCTCACCAACCCGTACGAGAACCTCGGCGCGCAGTTGGTCAAGGAGGTGGCGACCAAGACCAACGACGTCGCCGGCGACGGGACCACCACCGCGACCGTGCTGGCCCAGGCCATGGTCCGCGAGGGTCTGCGCAACGTCACCGCGGGTGCCAACCCGGCCGGCCTCAAGCGGGGCGTCGACGCGGCCTCCGCGAAGGTCTCCGAGGCGCTGCTCGGCAAGGCCGTCGAGGTCTCCGACAAGAAGGCCGTGGCGCACGTCGCGACGGTCTCCGCGCAGGACTCCACCATCGGTGAGCTGATCGCCGAGGCGATGGAGCGGGTCGGCCGCGACGGTGTGATCACCGTCGAGGAGGGCTCCGCCCTGCACACCGAGCTGGACGTGACCGAGGGTCTCCAGTTCGACAAGGGCTTCATCTCGCCGAACTTCGTCACCGACGCGGAGTCGCAGGAGTCCGTCCTTGAGGACGCGTACATCCTGATCACCACGCAGAAGATCTCGGCGATCGAGGAGCTGCTGCCGCTGCTGGAGAAGGTCCTCCAGAACAACAAGCCGCTGCTGATCGTCGCCGAGGACGTCGAGGGCCAGGCCCTGTCCACCCTGGTGGTGAACGCGATCCGCAAGACCCTCAAGGTCTGCGCGGTCAAGGCCCCCGGCTTCGGCGACCGTCGCAAGGCGATGCTCCAGGACATGGCGATCCTGACCGGTGCCGAGTTGGTCGCGCCCGAGCTGGGCTACAAGCTCGACCAGGTCGGCCTGGAGGTGCTGGGCACCGCCCGGCGCATCGTGGTCGACAAGGAGAACACCACGATCGTCGACGGTGGCGGTCAGGGCACCGAGGTTTCCGACCGGGTCGCCCAGATCCGCAAGGAGATCGAGGCGTCGGACTCCGAGTGGGACCGGGAGAAGCTCGCCGAGCGGCTGGCCAAGCTCTCCGGCGGCATCGCGGTGGTCAAGGTCGGCGCGGCCACCGAGGTCGAGATGAAGGAGCGCAAGCACCGCATCGAGGACGCCATCGCCGCGACCAAGGCTGCGGTCGAGGAGGGTACGGTCCCCGGCGGCGGTGCCGCCCTGGCCCAGATCCTGCCGGTGCTCGACGACGACCTGGGCTTCACCGGTGACGAGAAGGTCGGCGTCTCGATCGTGCGCAAGGCGCTGGTCGAGCCGCTGCGCTGGATCGCCCAGAACGCCGGCCACGACGGTTACGTGGTGGTGCAGAAGGTCATCGCCGCCGAGTGGGGCACCGGTCTCGACGCGGCCGTCGGCGAGTACGTCGACCTGGCCAAGGCGGGCATCATCGACCCGGTCAAGGTGACCCGTAACGCGGTCACCAACGCCGCGTCGATCGCCGGTCTGCTGCTCACCACCGAGAGCCTCGTGGTGGACAAGCCGAAGGAGGCGGAGCCCGCCGCCGGTGGTCACGGCCACGGCCACGGGCACGGCCACCAGCACGGCCCGGGTTTCTGACCCGAGGAGTACGTGGACGCGGGGCGCATCGTCGACGACGGTGCGCCCCGCGTGTGTTCCGGCCCGGTCACACCGGGTCGAGGTGACTACCGGGCGGGCGTCCGTTCGGAAACACTGGACCGGTGAGCAGTACGACTCCCCGGTACGCCGCCCTGGCCGGTGTCGCCGCCGCAGCGGCGGCCATCGGTGCCGCCGAAGTGGTGGCGGTGCTGACCGGCCCTCGTTCCGCCCCGCTGGTGGCGGTCGGTGGGCTGGTCGTGGACGCCGCCCCCGAGCCGGTGAAGCGGTTCGGCATCGCGGTCTTCGGCACGTACGACAAGATTGCCCTGCTGGTCGGGACGGCATTGCTGCTGGCCGCCTTCGCCGCCCTGCTGGGTGTGCTGGCCGTCCGCCGTCTGGTGGTCGGCCTGGCCGGTATCGCGGCGTTCGCCGCGCTGGGTGCCGGTGCGGCGCTGACCCGGGCCGACGCGGACGGACTGGACGCGCTGCCGTCGCTGGTCGGCGCGCTGGTCGGCGGCGTGACCCTCTGGGCGTTCGTCGCCGGTCCGCTGGAACTCGACCCATGGCCCTGGTCCCCGCCAATCGAGCAGCGTCCACCCACGCCGGACGGGGTGGGTCCGCAGCGTAGTGCCGACCCGGAGTCTCGGCGTCGGTTCCTCACCGGTGTCGGCGCGGTGCTCGGGGTGGCTGTCGTCGGCGGTGCGGCCGGGCGGTGGTGGGCCGGTCGACGTGGTGTCGCCGACGCGCGGGCGGCGGTCAGGCTGCCCGCCCCGGTCTCCGCCGCGCCGCCGCTGCCCGCCGGTGTCGACCTTCAGGTGCCGGGCCTGGCGTCCTTCGTCACCGAGAACCGGCGCTTCTATCGCATCGACACCGCGCTGGTCGTGCCGCAGGTGGATCCGGAGACGTGGCGGCTGCGCATCCACGGCCGGGTGCGCAACCCGGTGACGCTGAGCTTCGCGGACCTGCTGGCCCGGCCGATGGTGGAGCGGTACGTCACCCTGGCCTGCGTCTCGAACGAGGTCGGCGGCGACCTGATCGGCAACGCGCGGTGGCTCGGCGTGCCGCTCCGGGAGCTGCTCGACGAGGTGCAGCCGCTCGACGGCGCGGACCAGGTGGTCGGGCGCTCGGTGGACGGCTGGACCTGCGGCACCCCGACGGCGGTGCTGCGGGACGGGCGGGACGCGTTGCTCGCCGTCGGCATGAACGGCGAGCCGCTGCCGGTGGCGCACGGATTCCCCGCCCGGATGGTGGTGCCCGGCCTGTACGGCTACGTGTCGGCGTGCAAGTGGATCACCGAGCTGGAGTTGACCAGTTTCGCCGACTTCGACGCGTACTGGGTGCCTCGGGGCTGGTCCGCCGAAGGGCCGGTGAAGACGCAGTCGCGGATCGACACGCCCCGTCCGCGCCACCGTCCGGCCGCCGGCCCGGTCACCGTGGCCGGGGTGGCGTGGGCGCAGCACCGGGGCGTACGCCGGGTCGAGGTACGCGTCGACGGCGGGCCGTGGCAGGAGGCGGAGTTGGCGCCGACCGCCTCGGTGGACACCTGGGTGCAGTGGTCCTGGCGGTGGGAGGCGACGCCCGGCGAGCACACGCTCCAGGTCCGGGCGACGGACCGCACCGGCGAGACGCAGACCGGGCAGCGTCAGGCGGTGGCACCGGACGGCGCGACCGGCTGGCACTCGGTCACCCTGACGGTCGAGTGACGCACAGACCGACGCCGCGCTTCCGGGGGGCGGGAGCGCGGCGTCGGGGGCGTTCGGTCAGGCGACGTTGCGTTGGGGCGGGAGGGCCGCCCGGTGGGAGCTGCCCAGGCGGGCCTCCAACCGGTTGACGTCGACCCGGCTCTGCCGACGGTCGGCGAGGTCCTCCCAGCCGACCGCGAGCAGGCGCAGGCGCTCCGACTCGCTGAACCCACCCCACACGCCGTACGGCTCCCGCACGGCCAGCGCGTGGGCGGCGCACTCGGCGCGCACCGGGCAGGCGCGGCAGACGTTCTTGGCGGAGGACTCCCGCCGGAGCCGGGACGATCCGCGCTCGCCGTCGGGGTGGAAGAACTGTGCGCTGTCGCGGCCACGGCAGGAGCCGAGCCGCTGCCAGTCCCACAGGTCGATGATGGGTCCGGGCAGTCTACGTACGTTCGACATCTGCACCCCTCCTCTCGCGCGGCACCGCGAGATACTTCGTGGCCGGCTGTCCGGGCGGCGGGCCGCGCAGGCGCACCGTTCCCGGCCTGAGCCCCTCGGTACCCAGCCCCCTCTCGGCTCACACGTGTGTGATCCAAAACCTTTGGCAGATTGGGGCATATGCCCTATCTGTCGGAAAAGTTGGAAGAGTTGCCGGGAACCTCCTCCCGACCCCACCCGGTCATGGTCTGCTCGTGTGCGGAGAGGAGATCACAGTGCGTACGGTTCTCGTGTGCGTTCGGACGCCGCTCGCGGCGCAGCACCTGACCTCCGCGGCAGCGCGGTTGGGACTGTCGGGTGCGGTCCGAACGGCGGTCTCCGATCCGGAGGTGATGCTGCGGCTCGCCGAGCGCCCCGCCGACGTGGTGCTCGCCGACACCGCCATCACCCGGCCCGACAGCGCCGGCTTCGTCCGCCGGGTCCTGGCCCGCGCGCCGCAGGCCAGCGTGCTGCTGCTCGGTGCGGAGGAGTCCGAGGCGGCGGCGGCGACCATCAGCGCCGGTGCGCGCGGCCTTATCCAGGGCGTGGACCACGATCTCACCAGCGCGGTCGCCAAGGCGCTGCTGCTGCTGGCTGCCTCCGGTCGGGCCAACCGGCCCCGGATCGCCGACCCGGCACGGGACACCGCCGCTGTCGGCGGCCCCGGCCGCCCGGCCCCCGGCACCCGGCCCACCACCGGCGAGGCCGCGTCGGCCTGGCCGGGCGGTGACGCCGCCGGTGGCCCGGCGATGGTGCCGGTGCAGCGGGGCGACGACCCGGCCGAGCCGGACGCCGTCCCCGAGACCGGCAAGGCCGCCCCGGCGCGGGCCGACCGGTCCACCGTCGGCCTCACCGAACGGGAACTCCAGGTGCTGCTCGGCATGGCCGAGGGCAAGAGCAACGCCGAGATCGGCCGCGAGCTGTTCGTCTCCGAGGACACCGTGAAGACCCACGCCCGGCGGCTGTTCCGCAAGCTGGGCGCCCGGGACCGGGCACACGCGGTGGCCGCCGGCTTCCGGGCCGGCCTGGTCGCCTGAGCCCGACTGGTTAGCAGGGGGCCCCTGCTAACGCCTGGTGTATAGGAAGGGCCCCCTCCTTACCGGCCATCGGACGGTGGCTACGGCCCGGCGGCAGGCGGCGGGGATCACTCCCGGCCGGTGGACTCGTCCTCGGTGCCCTCGCTGAGGGTGTCGTGCACGCCGTCGGCGTATCCCCGGGCGTAGTCCCAGGTGACGTAGTGGTCCGGGTCGGGGTCGTAGGCCGGCTCGTGCACCCGGGGACGGCCCGAACTGAGCAGGTGACGCAGGTTGCCCCGGAGCAGGTCCCAGTCGAAGTAGTGCGGCTCCCGGCAGTCCTCACACTCGATGACGAGCCCGCGTACGCCGATCGGCGCCAACAGCGCCTGGTAGATCTCCAGATCGGCGAGGTCTTCCAGCACGTCCTGGCGTTCGACGTCGGTCAGCGGATCCAGCGGGGCGTCGCGACCGGGGCCGTCCAGATCGGCCGACGGGTCGGTCGGATCGCCGGTGAACGGGTCGATGGGCTCGTCGTGCACCCCCTCACCGTAGACCCAAGGCACGTCGGACGCCTGTCCCCCTTCGCGCAAGCCGACGTACCCCGGTGGGGGCGTCGCCACCTCGCCGCGCGGGCCGCCGGACGCGGGCACCACCCCGGCCACTGGGTACGATGGCCCTGACGCACCCTCGCCCGGCGCTCGCCGGTGCCCACCCGTGCCACCTCGCTGAAGCCCCGTTCGACCAGCTCAGGAGAGCAATCGTGGAGAATTCGCCTCGTTCCGACCTTTTCGCCGGCGCCGAGGGTGGCGAGCTGGGCGGCCATCTGCCCGAGCTGCCGGCCGGCTCCGCCCGGGTGGTGCCGCTGGGGCTGACCTTCGACGACGTGTTGCTCCAGCCCGGCGAGTCGGACGTGGTGCCGAGCCGGGTGAACACGGTCACTCGGCTGACCCGCAACGTGACGCTCTCCATCCCGCTGCTCTCCAGCGCGATGGACACCGTCACCGAGGCGCGGATGGCGATCGCCATGGCCCGCCAGGGCGGCATCGGCGTGCTGCACCGCAACCTCTCGGTCGAGGACCAGGCGCTCCAGGTCGACCTGGTCAAGCGCTCCGAGTCCGGCATGATCACCAACCCGGTGACCGCCAGCCCGGACGACACGCTGCGCGAGGTGGACCAGCTCTGCGGGCGCTACCGCATCTCCGGTGTGCCGGTGGTGGACGGGCAGGGCCAGCTCGTGGGCATCGTCACCAACCGCGACATGCGCTTCGTCTCCGACCCGGCCACCCCGGTGCGCGACATCATGACCCGCGCGCCGCTGGTCACCGCGTCGGTCGGGGTGAGCAAGGAGGACGCGCTCGACCTGCTGCGCCAGCACAAGGTGGAGAAGCTGCCGATCGTCGACGGCTCCGGCAAGCTGCGCGGGCTGATCACCGTCAAGGACTTCACCAAGAGCGAGCAGTACCCGAGCGCCACCAAGGACGACGCGGGCCGGCTGCGGGTGGCCGCCGCGATCGGCGTGGGCGAGGACTCGTACAAGCGGGCCCGCGCGCTCGTCGACGCCGGGGTCGACGTGATCATCGTGGATACCGCGCACGGGCACCAGCGCGCCGTGCTGGAGATGGTCAGCCGGCTCAAGAAGGACGTCGCGATCGACATCGTCGGCGGCAACGTGGCGACCTACGCCGGTGCGAAGGCCCTGGTCGACGCCGGTGCCGACGGCGTCAAGGTGGGCGTCGGCCCGGGTGCCATCTGCACCACCCGGATCGTGGCCGGCGTCGGCGTGCCGCAGATCACGGCGATCATGGAGGCCGCCCGGGCGGCCCGCCCGGCCGGTGTGCCGGTGATCGGCGACGGCGGCATTCAATACTCCGGCGACATCGCCAAGGCGCTGGTCTCCGGCGCCGACACGGTGATGCTCGGCAGCCTGCTGGCCGGCTGCGAGGAGAGCCCGGGTGAGCTGATCTTCGTCAACGGCAAGCAGTTCAAGGCGTACCGCGGCATGGGTTCGCTCGGCGCCATGCAGTCCCGGGGCCAGGCCAAGTCGTACTCCAAGGACCGTTACTTCCAGCAGGACGTGACCAGCGACGAGAAGCTGGTCCCGGAGGGCGTCGAGGGCCAGGTTCCCTACCGTGGGCCGCTCGCCCGGGTGGCCCACCAGCTCGTCGGCGGCCTACGGCTGGCGATGGGGTACGCGGGCGCGGAGAGCATCGTCGAGCTGCACGAGCGCGGTCAGCTCATCCGGATCACGGCGGCCGGGCTCAAGGAGAGCCACCCGCACGACATCCAGATGACCGTCGAGGCCCCCAACTACCACACCCGCTGACACCCCCCTCCACCCCCGAAGACATCTGGAGTCCCCATGCGTGACGTGGTCGAGATCGGGCTGGGCAAGACCGCGCAGCGCGGCTACCACCTGGACGACATCGCGATCGTGCCGAGCCGCCGCACCCGGGACGTCGACGACGTCTCCACCGGTTGGCAGCTCGACGCGTACCAGTTCGGCATCCCCTGTGTCGGGCACCCCTCCGACGCGACGATGAGCCCGGCCTCGGCGGTCCGGCTCGGCGAGCTGGGCGGCCTCGGCGTGCTCAACGTCGAGGGGCTGTGGACGCGGTACGAGAACCCGACCAAGGTGCTGGAGGAGCTGGCCGACCTCGGCGAGGACGCCCGCGCCACGAAGCGCCTCCAGGAGGTCTACGCCGAGCCGATCCGGCCCGACCTGATCACCGAGCGGGTCCGGGAGCTGCGGGAGGGCGGCAGCACGGTGGCCGTCCGGGTGTCCCCCCAGCACACCCTGGCGCTGGCTCCGGTCATCCTCGACGCGGGCGTCGACCTCCTGGTCATCCAGGGCACGATCGTCTCGGCCGAGCACGTCTCGACCACCGACGAACCGCTCAACCTCAAGGAGTTCATCGCCGACCTGGACCTGCCGGTCATCGTCGGCGGTTGCACCGACTACAAGACCGCGCTGCACCTGATGCGGACCGGTGCGGCGGGCGTGATCGTCGGCATCGGCGGGGACGAGTGGTCCACCACCGAGTCGGTGCTCGGCATCCGGGTGCCGATGGCCACCGCGATCGCCGACGCCGCCGCGGCACGCCGGGACTACCTGGACGAGACCGGTGGCCGGTACGTGCACCTGATCGCCGACGGCGACATCCGTACCTCCGGTGACATCGCCAAGGCGCTCGGCTGCGGTGCCGACGCGGTGATGCTCGGCGAGCCGCTGTCGCTCTGCGCCGAGGCGCCGGCCGGTGGGGCCTGGTGGCACTCGGCGGCCAGCCACCCGTCGCTGCCCCGGGGTGCGTTCGAGGTGGCCGGTGAGCCGCTGGGCTCGATGGAGCGGCTGCTGTTCGGCCCCGCCGACGAGCCCGACGGCCAGCTCAACCTCTTCGGCGGCCTGCGCCGGGCGATGGCCAAGTGCGGTTACCGCGATCTCAAGGAGTTCCAGCGCGTCGGCCTGGTCCTCGACCGCTGACGCTCCCTCCCGCCGCGCGCCCGCCGTCCCGTCGCTCCGTCGATCATGGAGTTGTGGCACGTGAGCTGTGCTGATTTCGCACGGTTCGCCACCGCCACAACTCCATGATCGATCACCTGGGCGGCGGTAGGCTCTGGCGGATGAGCAGGGGTTCGGTGCGGCGGTGGCGGGCTGGCGTGGTGGCCGTGGTGGCCGCTGTGGGGCTGGTGAGCTGCACCGGTGACCGCGAACCTGCGGACCGGGACGGTTTCCGGGCGGGCAGCGTCGACCTGGCCGACCCGTACGTGCCGGGCAGCGGCAACGGCGGGTACGACGTGGACCACTACCGGTTGGTGGTGCGCTACGACCCGGCCGACGACCGGCTCACCGGCCGGGCCGAGGTGAGGGCGACCGCGACCCACGGGCTGTCCCGCTTCAACCTGGACCTGACCGGCCTGTCGGTCGACACGGTCACCGTGGACGGCGCACCGGCGCAGCACCGGCACGCCGACGGTGAGCTGACCGTCACCCCGCGACGGGGACTTCCCGAGGGCAGCCGGTTCACGGTCGACGTGACGTACGCCGGTGTGCCGCAGCCGATCGCCGACAACGTGTTGGGCAGCGGCGGCTTCCAGCACACCGACGACGGCGCGATCGCGCTCGGTCAGCCACGCTCGGCGTCGACCTGGTTCCCGGTCAACGACCACCCCTCCGACAAGGCCACGTACGACATCGAGGTGACCGTCCCGGACGGCCTCGCCGCGTTGAGCAACGGGGTGCCGGGGGAGCGGACCAGCGCGGACGGCTGGACCACCTGGCGGTGGGCGGAGCGGTCGCCGATGGCGAGCTACCTGACCACGCTGGTGATCGGTGACTACCGGGTCGAGACCGGCACGCACGGCGGAAAGCCACTGGTGACCGCCGTGCCGACCGGGATGCCCGCCTCCGGTCCGCAGGCCCGGTCACTGGCGCGCACCGGCGAGATCGCCGACTTCCTGGCCGGGCGCTTCGGGCCGTACCCGTTCGAGGCGTACGGCGGGGTGGTGGTCGACGACAGCCGCATCGGGTACGCGCTGGAGACGCAGTCCCGGCCGGTCTACGGGCCGGGCTTCTTCCGTGAGGGCGAACCGAACTACGCGGTGGTCGCGCACGAGCTGGCCCACCAGTGGTTCGGCAACAGCGTGGCGCTGGCCCGCTGGGGCGACATCTGGCTCAACGAGGGCTTCGCCAGCTACGCCGAGTGGCTGTGGGCGGAGCACGACGGTGGGCGTACCGCCCAGCGCAGCTTCGAAATCCAGTACGCCGACACCGACTGGTCGCGGCCCACCCTCGACCCCGGTCCGGGTCAGATGTTCAGCACCGCCGTCTACAAGCGCGGGGCGCTGGTGGTGCACGCGTTGCGCCGTACGGTGGGCGACGACGCCTTCTTCGAGATCCTGCGCTCCTGGACCACGGAACGCCGGGACGGCACCGCCACCACCAGCGACTTCGTCGCCCTGGCCGAGCGGGTCTCCCAGCGGTCGCTGGGCGCCTTCTTCGACACCTGGCTCACCGGCACCACCCCGCCCGGCCTGCCCTGACCGCCGAGCACGGGGCCCCGGTGGCCGCTCACGGCACGGTGAGCTTCGGGTGCTCGGCGAGGTACGCGTCCGCCCGTCCGGCGCGCAGCGCGGTCAGGAACCGGCGACCGACGGTGGTCAGTTCCTCGCCCCGGTACGCGCCGCCCCGGCCGACCGACGCCCCGGGCAGGCCGACCAGCGTGAGCGTCTCCGGTGACAGCGTGCTGAGCGCGTACGCGAACTCCCCGATCCGCCGCCCGCCGACATAGACCATGGCGTCGCCGAGTGCGGCGACCACCTGCTCGACGCGCTGTGGTTGCCGGGCCAGGTCGTCGGCGAGGATCCTGCCGATCAGCGCCCGGACGAGTTGCTGCTGGTGGCGCTGCCGGGTGTAGTCGCCGCCGGGCAGGTAGCGCTGGCGTGCGTAGTCCAGCGCCTGCCAGCCGGTGAGGTGCCGGTCGCCCGGCTCGTAGACCATCCTCGGGCCGACGTAGCCGCCGACGCCCGGGCCGGGTTGGCGGTGCTTGCCGTCCGGCTGGCGGTGCCGGGAGACGACCCGCTGGTCGACCCGGATGTCCACCCCGCCGAGGCTGTCCACCAGCTTGTCGAAGCCGCCGAAGGTGAGCACCGCGCCCGCGTCGATGCGCAGCCCGGTGTACTCGCTGACGGTGCGGCGCAGCAACTCGTACCCCTGGGCCGGGTCGGGCTTGTTCGGTCGGCCCGGGACCCGGCTGCCGTTGCTCATCGCGTGGGTGAGTTTGGTCCGCCCGCCCCGGTAGTCGGCGGCCGGGAACGCCGGGATGTCCACCAGCAGGTCGCGGGGGAGCGAGAAGAGGTACCCCCGGGACAGCCCGGCCGGCACGTGCAGCACCAGGACGGCGTCGGCGTTCGGCTGCCAGCCGGGCACGCTGACCCGGGTGTCGATGCCGACCAGCAGCAGGTTGAGCGGGCCGGTGATGTCGGCGCCGGGTGGTGGCGTACTCGGGACGGGGCTGGGCGACGCGGTCGGCGAGGTGGCGACGTCGGTGGGCGCGGCGGCCGGCGCGCGGTCGTCGCGGACCGTCCGGGCCACCGCCACCGCGCCGACGGCCACCACCGCCACCGTGACCAGGCCGGCCACCGCCAGTGTCAGCCGTCTACGTTCTCCTCCGAACGCCATCCCCCGCCTCCTCCTGCGATGCCGGGCCGCCGCCGCGCGACGGACCGGAACTGCCTCCGACCGGTCCGCGGGCGTCCGGGACGGCGTCGTGGCACGCGTCGGGCCCACGGCGGTCGGGTGCGCTGCATGATGGCGCGAAAACCGCGCCTGGCGCGAGATCTACTCACGAGTAATGATGCCTGCATGCGGTACGACGTGGTCGTGATCGGATCCGGCTTCGGTGGCAGCGTCGCCGCGCTGCGGCTGGCCGAGAAGGGCTACTCGGTCGGCGTGCTGGAGGCCGGCCGGCGGTTCGCCGACGACGAGTTCCCCCGGACCTCGTGGCGGCTGCGCCGGTTCCTCTGGGCGCCCCGGCTGGGCTGCTTCGGCCTGCAACGTCTCACCCTGCTGCGCGCCGCCGACCGCCGAGTCGGCGGCGGGGTGCTGGTGCTGTCCGGAGCCGGTGTCGGCGGCGGGTCGCTGGTCTACGCCAACACGCTCTACGAGCCGCTGGACGCGTTCTACGACGATCCCCAGTGGCGGAATCTCACGGACTGGCGCGCCGAGCTGGCCCCGCACTACGACCAGGCGAAGCGGATGCTCGGGGTGACCGCGTACCCGCTGGTCACCCCGGCGGACCGGGTGATGCGGCGGGTGGCCGGGCGGATGGGGGTGGGGCACACCGTGCACGCCACCCCGGTCGGCGTGCACATCGGGCGGCCCGGCGAGTCGGTCGCCGACCCGTACTTCGGGGGTGCCGGTCCCACCCGCACCGGCTGTACGCACTGCGGCGCCTGCATGACCGGCTGCCGTCACGGCGCGAAGAACACGCTGGTCAAGAACTATCTCTGGTTGGCCGAGCGGCTCGGTGCCGAGGTGCACCCGCTGACCACGGTGACCGCGGTCCGGCCGGTCGAGGGCGGCTACCGGGTGCACACCGAGCACAGCGGGGCCTGGCTGCGGCGGCGTCGGCAGGTGATCGACGCCGACCAGGTGGTCTTCGCCGCCGGTGCGCTGGGCACCCAGCGGCTGCTGCACGAGATGCGGGCGGTCGGCGCGCTGCCCGGACTCTCACCCCGCCTCGGTGAGCTGACCCGCACCAACTCGGAGGCGATCCTCGGCGCCTCGATGTCCCGCAGGCAGGCCCGGGCGCGCGGGGTCGACCTCACCGAGGGGGTGGCGATCACCAGTTCGTTCCACCCCGACCCGCAGACCCACGTCGAGCCGGTCCGGTACGGGCGGGGCGCGAACGCCATGGGGCTGCTCCAGACGCTGCTGGTCGAGGGCGGGCCGCACCGGGTCCGTCGCTGGGTGGGGCAGCTCGTCCGGCATCCCGGCCGGGCCGCGCGGATGCTCTCCGTACGCGGCTGGTCGCAACGCACCGTGATCGCGCTGGTCATGCAGGCGGTGGACAACTCGCTGACCACCCGGTGGCGGCGCGGTCCGCTCGGTGGCCGGCTGGTCTCCGGCCCCGGTCACGGCGCACCGAACCCGACCTGGATCCCCGCCGGTCACCGGGCCGCCCGACTACTGGCGGAGGAGATCGACGGTACGCCGGGCGGCGCGCTGACCGAGCCGTTCGACATCCCGATGACCGCGCACATCCTGGGCGGTGCGGTCATCGGCGCGTCTCCCGCCGACGGGGTGGTCGACCCGTACCACCGGGTCTTCGGCCACCCGGGGCTGCACGTGCTGGACGGTGCCGCCGTCTCGGCCAACCTCGGGGTCAACCCGTCGCTGACCATCGCCGCCCAGGCCGAACGCGCGACGTCGCTCTGGCCCAACCGGGGCGAGGCGGACCCTCGTCCACCGCTCGGCGCGCCGTACCGCCGGCTCGCGACGGTCCGCCCGCACCGTCCGGCGGTGCCGCCCGGCGCGCCGGGTGCCCTGCCCGACTAGGGCGGCTTCTGGCCGCCTCGACGCCGGTCACGCGACGGTCGGTGGGAGCACGCAGGGCGCGGCCAGGCCGACCGGTGACTGTCGGTAGGCTTCGTGCACATGAGCCTGCCGCGTCCTGTCCTCGTGGTCGACTTCGGTGCCCAGTACGCCCAACTGATCGCCCGCCGGGTACGCGAGGCGAGGGTCTACTCCGAGATCGTCCCGCACACCATGCCCGTGGCCGAGATGCTGGCCAAGAATCCGGCCGCGATCATCCTCTCCGGCGGCCCGTCCAGCGTCTACGAGCCGGGCGCGCCGCAGGTGGACGACGGGCTGTTCCACACCGGCGTCCCGGTCTTCGGCATCTGCTACGGGTTCCAGGCGATGGCCCGCTCCCTCGGCGGCACGGTGGCCCGCACCGGCAACCGCGAGTACGGCGGCACCCCGCTGCGGCCCCGCCTGCTCGACCCGGGCGTGCTGCTCCGCGACCTCCCGGCCGACCTGCCGGTCTGGATGAGCCACGGCGACTGCGTCACCGAGGCGCCCGAGGGCTTCACGGTGACCGCCGAGTCGGCCGGTGCGCCGGTCGCCGCCTTCGAGGACCTCGCCGGTCGGCGGGCCGGTGTGCAGTTCCACCCCGAGGTGGGGCACACCGCGCACGGACAGGAGATGCTGACCCGCTTCCTCTACGAGATCGCCGAGATCGAGCCGACCTGGACTCCCGAGAACATCATCGACGAGCAGGTGGCCCGGATCCGCGCGCAGGTGGGCGACAAGGAGGTCATCTGCGGTCTGAGCGGCGGGGTGGACTCCGCGGTCGCCGCCGCGCTGGTGCACCGGGCCGTCGGTGACCAGCTCACCTGCGTCTTCGTCGACCACGGCCTGCTGCGCGCGGGCGAGGCCGAGCAGGTCGAGAAGGATTACGTCGCCGCCACCGGCATCAAGCTCAAGGTGGTCGACGCGGCGGACCGGTTCCTCGGCGCGCTGGCCGGGGTGACCGACCCGGAGCAGAAGCGCAAGATCATCGGTCGGGAGTTCATCCGGGTCTTCGAGGCCGCCGCTCGGGAGGTCGCCGCGCACGGTGACGTCGAGTTCCTGGTGCAGGGCACCCTCTATCCGGACGTGGTCGAGTCCGGCGGCGGCACCGGCACCGCCAACATCAAGAGCCACCACAACGTCGGCGGGCTACCCGAGGACCTCAAGTTCGCCCTGGTCGAGCCACTGCGGACGCTGTTCAAGGACGAGGTCCGCACGCTCGGCCTCCAGCTCGGCCTGCCTGAGGCGATGGTCTGGCGGCACCCGTTCCCCGGTCCCGGTCTGGCCATCCGGATCATCGGCGCGGTCGACCGGGAGCGGCTGGACCTGCTGCGCCGGGCCGACTTCATCGCCCGCGAGGAGCTCAGCGCCGCCGGTCTGGACCGCGACGTCTGGCAGTTCCCGGTGGTGCTGCTGGCCGATGTGCGCAGCGTCGGCGTACAGGGTGACGGGCGCAGCTACGGTCACCCCGTGGTGCTGCGCCCGGTCTCCAGCGAGGATGCGATGACCGCCGACTGGTCCCGCCTGCCCTACGACGTGATCGCCCGGATCTCCACCCGGATCACCAACGAGGTCGCCGAGGTGAACCGGGTGGTCCTGGACGTCACCAGCAAGCCGCCGGGCACCATCGAGTGGGAGTGACCCCTCAGGCGGCCGGTCTCTCCGGCGGCTGAGGCGAGGTCCCGGGGGCCGGCTGCGGCCCGGCCTCCGGCCCCGGTTCGACGACCGGCCCCGGTTCGGCGACTGGTGTCGACGGCCCCTGCGCGGCGGTGGCCGCCTGCGGAACGTCCGGAGTCGGCGACGCGGGCGGTGCCGCCGGAGGCGCTCCCGGTGCGGCGGTCGCCGCCTGCGGAGCCTCCTGCGGGACAGCCGTCGGGTGCGGAGTGTGCGGGGCCGGTGGCGTCGCGTGCGGGGTGGGTGCCGGGGCGGTGGGTGCTGCTCCGGGGCCTGGGAAGGGCCAGGCGGGGTGCGACGAACCACCGGTCGGTCCGGGCGGCGGTGCGGCGTAGGGCGGCGCGCCCGCCGGGTGCGGCCAGGCCGGGGCGTCGGCCGGCTCCTCGGGCATCAGGAACCACATGACCGGGTACGCGAGCGCGGCGATCCCGCCGGTCAGCAGCGTGCCGACGGCGAAGGCGACGCGGACCAGGGTGGGGTCGACGGCGAAGTACCGGCCGAGGCCGCTGGCCACACCGGCGATCATCCGGTCGGTGGTCGGGCGGCGCAACTGCTTGTACGGGGCCTGCGATGTGGAAGTCATGACTCCACGGTCCGCGTCGCGGCGCTCATCGACCTCGGTGATGGCCCGGAGCCTTACCCTGACCTGTCCCTCAGGGGCGAGTGATCAGTCAGGAATCCGACTCTTTTCCGCAGCGGTAACCGGACACGGGGAGAATTTGGCCCCGTGACCACCATGCTGGAGCCGCTGCGCAGGATCGCGGCATATGCAGTCTGTGCTGATTCGGTTGACCGAGTGTTGCTGGTCCGCGCATCGGAGCGCTCCGGCACACCCGGCACGTGGTCCCTGCCCGGTGGGGCGGTCGACCACGGCGAGGACCCTCACCACACCGTCGTCCGCGAGACCGCCGCCGAGACCGGACTGTCGGTGGCCGTGGCCGGCCTCCAGGACGTCCTGGCCGACATGCGTGCCCTGCCCGAGCGGGGCATCACCATCCACACCGACCGGCTGCTCTATCGGGTCTCGGTCCGGGGCGGCTCGTTGACCGACCGGGTCGACCGGCCGACCGACCTGGCCCGCTGGGTCACCCGGGAGGAGGCGCAGCACCTGCCGCTGCGCTCCTTCACGGCCCGCGCGCTGGGGCTGACCGCCTCCTCGGCGGACATCGTCCCCGACGAGGCGCCGGAGTTCCCCTCCTTCTATGCGGTGCCCGGCCCGGACGGGCTGCACCGGGCGCAGCGTTTCGCCGCGTACGCCGTGGTCACCGACCCGGACGGGCGGGTGCTGCTGACCCGGGTCTCCGACGGGTACCCGGGTGCGGGCTGCTGGCACCTGCCCGGCGGCGGCACCGACTACGGCGAGCAGCCGGGTGCCGCGCTGATCCGGGAACTGGTCGAGGAGACCGGTCAGGACGGGCGGCTGGTCGAGCTGCTCGGGGTCGCCAGCCACCGGGACGCCGCCTCGCTCGGCCCGGAGGGCTATCCGATCGACTGGCACGGCGTCCGTGCCTTCTACCGGGTCGTGGTGGACAAGCCCGCCCCGCCCACCGTCGCCGACGTCGGTGGTTCCACCTGTGAGGCCCGCTGGTTCGCGCGGGAGGAGCTGGGCGCCCTGCCCTCCGACCGCCTCACCGAGGTCACGGCCGAGGCCGTGCAGGCGGCTCGGCTGACCTGACGCCTGACGCCTGACGACCCTGGCGCTGGCGGAACAGGCCGTAGGGTCGGGGGCGTGGAACAGGTGCGGCGGGTCGGGGCGTACGGGGTGCTGCGGGACGCCGAGCGGCGGGTGCTGCTGGTGCGGGGCTCGGCGGAGGCGGACTTCCCGGCGGTGTGGTCGCTGCCCGGCGGCGGCCTGGAGCACGCCGAGCATCCCGCCGACGCGGTGGTCCGCGAGGTCGCCGAGGAGACCGGCCTGACCGTCGAGGTGACGGGGCTGCGGGCGGTGGTCGCGGACGTGACGCCGTACCCGGACCTCGGGGTGGCCCTGCACACCGACCGGGTGCTGTTCGACGTGACCCCGCTGGGCGGGCGGCTACGCGCCGAGCGGGTCGGCAGCACCGACCTCGCCCGCTGGTTCTACCCGGCTGAGGCGTCCGTGCTGCCGCTGCTGCCGTTCACCGCCGAGGCGCTCGGTCTGCCGGTGGTCCCGTTGCCGCCGCAGGCGCTGCGCCGGACCGCGCCCTTCCCGCCTCCGGCGCCCCACCGGCGGCAACGTTTCGGGGCGTACGGCGTGGTCACCGACCCGGCGGGTCGGGTGTTGCTGTCGTTGATCGCGGACGGCTATCCGGGTGCCGGCCGCTGGCACCTGCCCGGCGGCGGTACGGATCATGGCGAACAGCCGGTCACCGCGTTGCTACGGGAACTGGTCGAGGAGTCCGGACAACTGGGTCGGGTGACCGAGTTGATCGCAGTGGACAATCTGCACAATCCGGCCGCGCTGGGTCCGGAGGGTTATCCGCTCGACTGGCACGGGATCCGCGTCGTCTATCGGGTGTTGGTCGACCTTCCGACCGTTGCGGCGGTGACCGAACTGGCCGGCGGCTCGACCGCCGACTCCGCCTGGTTCACCGTTCCTGAGCTGCGAGAACTCCCGTTGACGGAGATCGCCTCCCGGGCGTTCGACGCGTTCGTGTGACGCGCGTCGCGTCGCTGCCCGGGCCACTGCTCACCAGGCCGGTGATGACCGGCTCCGGTACAGTCGAGGCAGGGCTGACTACAAAAAACGGGCAGGAAGTCCGAGATGGGAATAAGACGGCGGTTTGCGCGGTTGAGGCAGATATAAGTACCGCCGGTAGCTATCGCCAATCCCCGTCCCCCTATGCAATGGTGTACTCCGCAAAACGGCTGCCGGGTCGAAGAGACCCGGCACGAGAGAGCCGGACGCCGGCCCCAGGTGGCGGCCAACGATCCGGTGATGGAGGAAGCGTGCCGAGAGCCCCATGGCGCCGGCGTCGTACCACTGACAGCCCGCGTCCCGCCGGACGCAACTGGACGGGCCCGCTGCGCCGCAGCGGCAGTCTTGCCCGCCAGGTCCTGTTGGTCCGCGTCGGTCGTCGAGGTGTGGAGGGGGGCGGCACGGCTGACGTGCTGCCCGAGCCGAGGTACCAGGACCGCCCGCGTCGCCGGTACGGCCTGCAGCGGTTCCACCGCACCCGGATCGAGACAATCGCCCCGGTCAGCCCCGCCGTCGTGCCGGCTCCGGTCGAGGAGAGCGCCCAGACACCGATCCCGCTGCTCCCCGGCGAGCGGACGATGGCCCGGCGGATGAAGTTCGCCCTGGTCAACGCCTGCACACTGGCCAGCCTGGTGCTGGGCATCAACGCGATCTTCGTCGCCATGCGTGGCGACGTACAACTGGCCGCCCTGCTGCTCATCGCCTGCGTCGCCTTCGACGGCCTGGACGGCGCGCTGGCCCGCAAGCTCGGGGTCTCCAGCCCCTTCGGCGCGCAGATGGACTCGCTCGCCGACATGTGCTCGTTCGGTCTCGCCGCGCCGGTGGTGGTCTACGCCTCGCTCGCCGGTGAGGTGCCGATGGCCGCCGCCGGGGTGGCCGCCGCACTGGTCGCGGCGTGCGCCGCGATCCGGCTGGCCCGCTTCAACGTCTCGCCCAAGGACGGCCGCTTCTTCTGCGGCGTGCCGACCACCATGGCGGCTGCCGTACTCGCCCTGATGGTCGTGATCGGCCTGCCGGTGCCGGGGGTGGTGCAGGTCGCCGGGGTGGCGCTGCTCGCCTTCACCATGGTCAGCAGCTTCCCGTACGCCAAGCTCGCACGGCTGGTCAAGCTGCCGCCGTGGATCTGGGTGGCCCCGGTGCTCGGCGCGCTGATCGACATCCGGGTCACGTTCGGGCTGATCGTGGTGGGTTACCTGGTCAGCGGCCCGGTGCTCTGGCTCCGGCAGCGTCGCACCATCTGATCCTGATCGACCTCACGAACAGGGGCGCCGCAGTCGTGAAGACTGCGGCGCCCCTGTCTGTCGTCGGTCAGCGCCAGCGGGCGATGACGCTCGCCCCGCCGACGACCTTGTCGCCCGGCCCGACCAGCGGCTCGGCGGCATCTGCCGGCAGGTAGACATCGGTACGCGAGCCGAACCGGATCAGGCCGAACCGCTCGCCCCGGGCGAGCAGCGCGCCGATCGGCGCCCGCTGCACGATCCGCCGCGCGATCAGCCCCGTCCGCTGGGCCACCACGACGGTGCCGTGCGCGGTGTCCAGCACCGTGTACGCGGCCACGTTGTGCTCCGCGTCCGGCTTCATCGCGTTGACGAACCCGCCGTCGGCGACGAAGTAGTCCACCACCTTGCCCGCCACCGGTGCGCGGTTGACGTGCACGTCGAGCACCGAGAGGAAGACGGCGACCCGCAGGAACTCACCGTCGCCGAAGCGCTCGTCGTGCAGGCGCTGCACCGACAGCACCTCGCCGTCGGCGGCGGCCACCACGGCCGACGGGTCCTCCGGCACGTCCCGCTGTGGGTCGCGGAAGAAGGCGGCCACGGGTGCGGCGGCCAGCGCGGGCAGCAGCCAGAGCTTCGACTTCGGTCGGGCCAGGCGGGTCAGGGCGGCGAGCCCGAGGGCGATGCCGGCGGCGGCCACGCCGTTGGAGTCGATGTGCATGTCGCGGGTCAGCGGCACGCTCGACGGCCGGTAGGCGGGGGCGAGGCGCTCCGCCGACGCGGCGTCGGCCGGCGTGAAGCGGAGCCGGTAGACGCGTACCGGCGGCGAGTTGCGCAGCACCAGATCGGCACCGACGCCGTGCAGTGCGCCCTGCCGCTCCAGCTCGGCGGCGGCGCCGGCGGTCCGGGCGACCGCCGTGGAGACGGTCAGCACTCCGCCGTCGGCGAGGTACTTGGTCAGCTCCTCGACGGCGCTCCGGGTCTCGTCCGCGGTGCCGACGAACGCCTCACCGGCGACGACCACGGTGGCGGGCTCGGCCTCGGTGAGGATGTCCACCACGCGGACCCGGTCGGCGACCCAGCGCCCCTGGGCGGTGACGTGTTCCCGCAGCGCCGTCGCGCTGACCCGCTCGGTGGGCACCAGGGTGAGGGTGTCGCCGGGCAGCAGCGCGTCGATCGCCGCGGCCAGCACAGCGGACTCCGGGGCGGCGCCCACCAGCAGGGCGGCCTTCGGGTCGTTGATCCGAGCGAACTCGGCGACGAGGGTACGGGCGGCACGCTCGCCGAGGCGGACCGGACCGGACCGCCCGGGGACACGCACGGCGGGGGACTGGGTCATGTCGAACGGGCTCCTGACGAGGTAGAGGCGACTGTCGCGAGATCACCGCCAGCGGCGGGGCCGGGCCCGCCACGGACGGCCCGCGCGAGCCGGCGGCCAGCGCAGGACGCCCTGCGGCGTGGACCGGCCGACGGAGGCGGGAGCACACCGGCCAGCATAGGCCGCTGGCGACAAGCGTCGCATGGTCAGGCGGCGGGCCCTCGTGGCGACGGGGGCGACGTGTCGTCGGGGTGGGGGAGATCGAGGGTCCGGTCGTCCGGTTCGGTCCGGTCCGACGCCGCCCCGGTGGTCCGGTCGTCGGCCAGGTCCGGCCAGGTGCCCGTCGGTGCGTCGGGGTCGGCCGCCCGGAAGGGCGTCGGCGCGTCGAGGTCGGTCGGCGTGAAGGCCGTCGGCGAGTCCGGGTCGGTCGCCGACGATGCGCCCGCAGCGGCGTCCGGGTCGCCGGTCGACGGTCCGGCCGGGTCGGCCGCGGTGGCCTCGTCCGCCGCCGCGCTGTGCCGGCTGGACCGCAGCGCGCCGACCAGGCCGAGCACACCGATCAGGATCAGCCCGCCGGCCAGGAACCAGCCCACCGGCGGCAGGACCAGGCCGAGCACCTGGGCCAGCAGCCACCACGCGGAGAGTAGGAGGAAGAGCAGCCCGAAGGCGAACGACACCAGGTCCGTGCGATGCACCCTCACCGGGTCACCTCCATGTGTCCGGCGTTGATCTGCAGGTTGAGGCGGAGCTTGCCGCCACCGGCACCGTCCGCGCCGAGGTCGACGATCTCCGTGAGCCGGTTGTCCAGGCCGCCGGCACGCTGGCCGAAGACGTTGGCGTCACCGGCGGTGACATGCGCGTTGGCCGTCACGTCCACGTTCGGCGGAACGACCACGGTGGCCTCGCCGAAGTTGATGACCACGGTGATCTCGGTTTCCTTCTGGTCGAAGTCGACCCCGCGCAGGTCGAGCACCGCGTCGGAGAAGCTCTGCTCGTACCGCACCGCGAGTTCGCGGTGGTCGGTCGGTGCCCAGGTCACGGTGCCGTCCACCCCACGGACCCGGTCGTACGACTCGGCGACCGTGGCCACCGCCAGCGCGGCGGAGGCCACCAGACCGAGGGCGATGAGCCAGCGGGCCCGGCCGAACCAGGTGCCCACGAGCAGGCCCAGCGCGATCACGGCGAGCACCGCCGCGAAGTACGCCGACGCACCGACGTGGAAGACGTCGAGCAGGTCGAGGATGCCCACCACACCCAGCGCGACGAAGATCAGCGAGAAGGTCACCGCACCGAGGGCGGAGCGTTCGCGGGGCTTCTTCGGCGGCTTGGGCCTGGGCGGCGGCGGTACCACCGGGGTCTGCCCGGCGTACGGTCCGTGCGGGGCGAACGGGGCACGGTAGGTCGGCGAGTGCGGCGGCACGGTCGGCGGCACCACCAGTGGCGTCGGCGCGCCCATGGACGGCCACGGGGGCGTCGGCGGCAGGTACCGCGTCGGCTCCTCGCTCTGCCCGGCCGGAGCGGGTGCCGCTCCGGGGGCCGGGGCGGGCGCGTGGAAGGCGGCCGGCGCGGCGAACGCCGGAGTGGTGCGGCCGAACCCGCCGGCCGGCGGCGGATACCCGGCGGGGCCGGGATAGCTCACCGGTGGCACCGGGCCGGGTGGTCCGGCAGGTGGCACCGGTGCTCCGCCCGGACCGCCCGCCGGCTGCGGGGCGCGCTGCTGGTGGCGGTTGAGCAGCAACGCGCCGCCGACCAGGATCGCCGCGCCGAGCAGCACCGCGCGGAAGGCGTCGGTGACGATGAAGCCGAAGCTGATCGCGACCAGGATGCTGAGCACGATCACGGTCACCGGGGACATGCTGGACCGACCCCGACCGAGCATGGACTCGACCGGTGAGGCGGTGTCACCCTCGCCCGGGATGATCAACCAGGCGGCGACGTAGAGCAGGATGCCGATGCCGCCGAAGAAGCCGAGCACCGCGAGCAGCACCCGCCAGAGCACCGGGTCGGTGTTGGTGGCGCGACCGACGGCGGCACACACCCCGGCCAGGTAGCGGCCGTCGCGGGGACGGACCAACCCGTACCGCGAGGTGAATCCGGCGCCGCCGAAATGCGACCAGGGGCCGTCCGACGGCGGTGGCGCGCCGGTCCCCCCGGGCGGTGGCGTGCCGGTTCCCCCGGGCGGTGGCGTGCCGGTTCCCCCGGGCGGTGGCGTGCCGGTTCCCCCGGGCGGTGGGGCGGCCGACGGGCCACCGGGGTACGCCGACTCGCCGTACCCGCCTGACCCGCCCGGCCCCCCCGGCCCGGCGGGTGGTGGCGTGCCGACCGGCGGAGGCGTCGCGTCCCAGGCCGTTCCCCCCGCCGGCGGCGGTGCGGCCGAGGTGCCGGAACCGTCCGGCTCGGCGGCCGGGGCGTCGGGACCGTCCTGGACGGCCCCCGGTGGTCCGGACGCGTCCGGCGCCGGGACGTCGTGCCCCGGTGCCTTCTCCGTGGGCCCGGGCCGGTGCGGCTGAGCAGCGTCGTCGGTCATGTCTCGATACTGCTGCGCGGCGGACCCGAGCGACCTCCGGAGACGACCCTGACCCCACCCTGAGATCGGTGGGCCGGTGATGTCCGGGGCGTCCCCGTGGTCGGCCGACCACCGCGCGTGTGACGATCGGACCAGCGCCGCCGCACCGTCCTTCTCCGGCGCGATCCGTCCTGACCAGGGAGTACGTGATCAGCACCGTCAGTCAGCCACCGCGCCTCTATCGCGCCCCGGAGCACCGGATGGCCGCCGGGGTGGCTACCGGCATCGCCGAGCACCTCGGCGTCCCGGTGCTCCGGGTCCGGGTCGCCTTCATGGTGCTGCTCGGGCTGAGCGGGCTCGGCCTGCTGCTCTACGCCGCCTTCTGGGCCGTCGTGCCGCTGCGTCCGGGAGACACCGCCGTACCGCCCCGGCGGGAGTTCGGGCAGTTGCTGCCGTTCGTGGCGATCGGGCTGGGCGCCCTGCTGGTCCAGGTGGTGCTCTTCGACTCGGTGGGTGCCGCGGGCACCGCCGGCTGGCTGGTCGCGATCATCGCGGTGGGGGCCGGCGTGATCTGGCACCAGTCCACCCCGGAACGGCGGCGGCAGTGGGGCGAGTCGCTGCCGGTGCCGTGGCTCGGCGCGGTGGTGGAGGAGAGCGACCGGCGGGCCTTCGTGCTCCGGTTCGTCGGTGGTGGGGTGCTGGTCGCCGTCGGCATCATCGGCGTCGCCGCCGTGTACTCCCCGGCGCAGAACCTGGACGCGGTGATCAACGGCGTGATCTTCGCGCTGGTCGGCCTGGCCGGGGTCGGGGTGGTGACGGCACCGGTGCTCTGGCGGACCTGGAACCAGCTCCGTTCCGAGCGTGAGGGACGTATCCGGGAACAGGAACGGGCCGAGTTGGCCGCCATGGTGCACGACCAGGTGTTGCACACCCTCGCGCTGATCCAGCGCAACGCCAGTGACGTGAAGGCCGTCCAGCGGCTGGCCCGGGGCCAGGAGCGCTCGTTGCGGAACTGGCTCTACAAGCCGACCGCGTCGCCCACCGAGCGGTTCGCCGCCGCGTTGGAGCAGGCCGCAGCCGAGGTCGAGGACACGTTCGCGATCACCGTGGAGGCGGTGGTGGTCGGTGACCGGGAGACCGACGAACGGGTCGGCGCGATCGTCGCCGCGGCCCGGGAGGCGCTGGTGAACGCCGCCCGGCACGCCGGGGTGCAGACCGTCTCGCTCTATGCCGAGGTGGAACCCGACCAGGTCAGCGTCTTCGTACGGGACCGGGGGGCGGGTTTCGATCCGGATACCGTGGAGGATCACCGGCACGGTGTACGGGGCTCGATCATCGGGCGGATGAAGCGACACGGCGGCCGGGCGGAGATCCGCTCCGGGCCGGGGGAGGGGACCGAGGTGCGACTGATCCTGCCGATCAGTCGGGACTCGGCCACGGCGGAAAGGGACAGATCATGACCGAGCAGTCGACGCCAGCGGCCGAGCCGACGGGAGCCGGACCCGAGCGGCTGCGCGTGTTCCTGGTCGACGACCACGCCATGTTCCGCGCCGGGGTACGCGCCGAGCTGGGCGCGCACGTCGAGGTGGTGGGCGAGGCGAGCACGGTGTCCGAGGCGGTCGCCCGGATCGCGGCCACCGAACCCGACGTGGTGCTGCTCGACGTACACATGCCCGACGGGGGCGGTCGTGCGGTGCTGGAGGCGATGCGGCGCAGCCACCCGCAGGTGCGGTTCCTGGCGCTCAGCGTCTCCGATGCCGCCGAGGACGTGATCGGGCTGATCCGGGCCGGTGCCCGGGGTTACGTCACCAAGACCATCTCGCCGGACGAGCTGGCCGCGGCGATCCGACGGGTGGCCGACGGCGACGCCGTGTTCAGCCCCCGGCTGGCCGGGTTCGTGCTGGACGCCTTCGCGGCCCGCCCCGACGCCCCGGTCGCCGACCCCGAGCTGGACCAGCTCACCAACCGCGAGCGCGAGGTGCTGCGGCTGCTGGCCCGGGGGTACGCGTACAAGGAGATCGCCCGGGAGTTGTACATCTCGATCAAGACGGTCGAGACCCACGTCTCCAACGTGTTGCGCAAGCTCCAGATGTCCAACCGCTACGAGCTGTCCCGCTGGGCCGCCGACCGCCGGTTGGTGTGAGCGGACGGGGGCTCGTCCGGGCCCCTCGGGCAGACGATCACCCGAGGAACTGATTCGGTCTCCTGTCTGGAATCGGCATCGTCCTTTCGGTTAGGATTCGGGGCGACGTGGCGGGATTCACCTCAGGTTTCCTGGTCGATGCTTCGGGGTGCTCCGGCCGCGCCGGCAATCGGCCATTCGGGCGCGAAAAAGCCGTTGACGGGCAGCTCATAGCATGCCTGTCGGGCGGCGTGGACGGGGCTCCGGGTCGATGTCGAGGCCGTCCCGGGCGGGTATCGGGTTGATAACACGCCTTTCGGCTTGGGCGCATCGGGTGTCACAGTGGCAGGCACCTCACAACCCCCTCGTGAGCCGAGCGCCCTGAGGAGGCACTCCCATGCGCGGGAAATTCCTGAAGGTGGCGGTCGCGGCGACCGCCACCGCCATGTTGGCCACCGCCTGTGGCGGTGGTAGCGACAACGACAACGAATCGAGCGGCCAGGCCGGCGGTACGTTGCGCGTCTACAACGCGGAGCCGGCGTTCCTGACGCCCTCCGGCGGTGACGACGAGCCGTCGCTGTACGTGATCCGTTCGCTCTTCCGTGGTCTGGTCAAGTACAACGCCGAGAGCGCTGCGGTCGAGATGGACCTGGCCGAGTCGGTCGACTCGGACGACCAGAAGCTCTGGACGATCAAGATCAAGGACGGCTACACCTTCGACAACGGTGAGCCGGTCAACGCCGACGCCTTCATCCGTTCCTGGAACTTCGCGGCCTACAGCCCGAACGCCCAGAACAACGGCTACTTCATGAAGCGGATCGCCGGTATCAAGGACGTCCAGTCCGAGGACCCGGACGGCGACGGCCCGCAGAAGGCCCCGGAGCCGAAGGCCAAGGAGCTGTCCGGCCTGAAGAAGGTCGACGACCTGACCTTCACCGTCGAGCTGGAGGCCCCGTTCTCCGGCTTCCCGACCACGATCGGCTACCCGGGCTTCTTCCCGATGGCCGAGGCCTGCATCGCCGACATCGCGGCCTGCAACGAGAAGCCGATCGGTAACGGCCCGTACAAGATCGACGGCAACTGGCAGCACAACGTCGCGATCAACGTGGTCCGCAGCGACAGCTGGAAGGGCGAGCCCGGCAAGCCGGACCGCATCGAGTACCGGATCTTCGCCGACATCGACGCCGGTTACGCCGCCTTCCAGGCCGGCGAGCTGGACGTGCTGTACACCGTGCCGCCGGCCCGGTACAAGGAGGCCAAGGCCACCTACGCCGACCGGATGTACGAGCAGCCGGGTGACAGCTTCACCTACGTCGGCATGCCGCTGTACCAGGACAACTTCAAGGACAAGCGGGTCCGCCAGGCGCTCTCGCTGTCGATCGACCGCCAGTCGATCATCGACGCCGTCTTCGACGGCCGGTTCACCCCGGCCACCGGCTTCGTCGCCCCGACCTTCGAGGGCGCTCGGGAGAACGTCACCCCGTACGCCGTGAAGGACGTCGAGAAGGCCAAGCAGCTGCTCGCCGAGGCCGGCGGCTGGCCGGCCGGTGAGAAGCTGATCCTGTGGGCCAACGCCGGTGCCGGCCACGACCAGTGGCTGCAGGCGGTCGGTGACCAGATCAAGGAGGCCCTGGGTATCGACTACGAGCTGCGGGTGAACCTGCAGTTCGCCGAGTACCTGGAGACCGCCGACCAGAAGAAGTTCACCGGTGGGTTCCGCCTCGGCTGGGGTCCGGACTACCCGTTCATGGAGACCTTCCTCTACCCGCTGTACGCCACGGGCTCGGGCAGCAACAACTCGACCTACAGCAACCCCGAGTTCGACGCCGCCATGAAGGAGGGTGACTCGGCCGACTCGATCCAGGCCGCGATCCCGTCCTACCAGAAGGCGGAGGACCTGGTCGGTGAGGACCTGCCGGTCATCCCGATGTGGTTCAACAAGGTTGGTGCCCTTTACAGCGAGAACGTCGACCAGTTCGTCTGGAACTCCGTCTCGGACGCCGACTACGCAGCGATTTCGCTGAAGCAGAACTGAGCTTCAACCGCCTGATCCTGCCGTAACACGACGTGGCGGCAACGGTCTCCCCACCAGGGTGATCGTTGCCGCCACGTCAGCGCCGAGAGGAGACCCCGACATGGGGCGCTACGTCATTCGACGGTTGCTCCAGTTCATCCCCACCGTGCTGGGCACCATGTTCCTGCTCCACTACCTGACTTCACTGGCGATCCAGTTCAGCGGGAACCCGGTCCGGGCGCTCTTCGGGGACCGGACGCCGCCGCCCGCGCTGCTGGAGGCGATCACCGAGCGACTCGGCTACGGTGATCCCTGCCTCGACCAGAAGGGCAACCCCTGCTTCGGGATGTTCCTGGACCGGCTGCAGGGCATCTTCCTGAACTTCGACTTCGGCATCAACCTGCGCCAGCGTGAGGTCACCGACCTGGTGGCGGACGCCATTCCGTTCACGCTCAAGCTGCTGCTCATCGCCATCGTCTTCGAGGCGGTCGTGGGTATCGCCGCCGGTGTGCTCGCCGGTCTGCGCGGCGGCAGCTTCGCCGACTACACGGTGAAGATCAGCACGGTCTTCGTCATCTCGGTGCCGATCTTCGTGCTCGGCCTGATCGTGCGGGAGTTCGTCGGCGTCAAGTTCGGCAACGTGCTGCGGGGCCAGAGCTGGATCCCCGACGTGATCTCCACCGGTATGTTCAGCCCCGGCTTCAAGCCCGACTATCCCTGGGCGAGTCTGATCATCCCGGGCATGGTGCTCGGTGCGACGTCGCTGGCGGTCACCGCCCGGCTCACCCGGACCAGCATCATGGAGAACATCCGGGCCGACTACGTCCGGACGGCGAAGGCCAAGGGCCTGACCACCAAGCGCGTCATCGGTGTGCACACGCTGCGTAACTCGCTGATCCCCGTGATCACCTTCCTGGGCGTCGACATCGGCGCCGCGATGGCCGGCGCGGTGGTCACCGAGACCATCTTCAACGTGCCGGGTATCGGTCGACTGGTGACGATGTCCGCGCGTACCGGGGAGTCCTCGGTGGTGATCGGCGTGGTGACCATGCTGGTGCTGGTCGTCCTGATCGCCAACCTGCTGGTCGACCTCCTGTACGCCGTGCTCGACCCGAGGATCCGTTATGAGTGACCGGACCGTGGTGACGATGCCGACGCAGGATCTTCCGACCGCTCCCGGGTGCCGGTGGAGCGAAACGAGGTGTGGACATGAGTGTGCGTAGCGAGCGAATCATCAGGCTCAGTGTGTTGGTGCCTCATGGCGGCGCGGAGCGAAGCGGAGCGTCGGCATGAGTGATCTGAGTAGCGCGGGCGCCGCCGTCGGCGGGGCACCGGTGGGCGGTGACGGCCCCACGACCGATGCGCCGGTCGGTGGCAAGGAGCGCAGCGCCAGTCTCTGGGCGGACGCCCGGCGGCAGTTGCTGCGCGACCCGGTCTTCATGATCGCTTCCCTGTACATCCTCGTGGTGGGCTCGATGGCGGCCTTCCCGAAGCTCTGGACCAGCCAGGACCCGCGTGCCTGCAACACCGACCGGTCCCGGATCTCGCCCAGTTGGGAACACCCCTTCGGGTACGACATCCTGGGCTGCGACTACTACGCGCACGCGATCTACGGCGCGCGGCCGTCGATGGTCATCGCGGTCATGGCGACCGGTGGCATCGTGCTGGTCGGTGGCACGCTCGGCCTGCTCGCCGGCTACTACGGCGGCTGGGTCGACACGATCATCTCCCGGGTGATGGACATCGTCCTGTCGCTGCCGTTCCTGCTCGGCGCGATCGTGTTCCTCACGGTCATCAAGCGGCAGAACATCTGGACCCTGACCCTGGTGCTGTTCCTGCTCGCCTGGCCGACCATCGCCCGGATCACCCGAGGCAGCGTCATCTCCTCGAAGGACCTGGACTACGTACACGCGGCCAAGGCGGTCGGTGCCCGCAACTCGCGGCTGATGTTCCGGCACATCCTGCCGAACGCGATCGCTCCGATGCTGGTGTACGCCACCATCGTGCTCGGTTCGTTCGTCGCCGCGGAGGCCACGCTGACCTTCCTCGGCGTCGGGCTCCAGCCGCCGGCGCAGTCGTGGGGCATCATGATCTCGGTGCACCAGGTCTACTTCCTGGAGGACCCGTGGCTGCTGCTCTTCCCGTGTGGTCTGCTGGTCGGCACGGTGCTGTCCTTCATCCTCATGGGTGACGCACTGCGTGACGCCCTCGACCCGAAGTTCCGGTGATTCCGATGAGCGGATCCCAGCGGGCCAACCATCAGCACAAGGCGGTCGTGCCACACGGTGGCGCGGAGCGAAGCGGAGTGCAGGCATGAGCAGTGATGTGAACGTCAAGTTGGACGCGCTGCCGGGCCTCGACCCGAACGCGTTGCCACTACAGGTCAAGAACCTGCAGGTGGAGTTCCGTACCCGTAACGGCGTGGCTCGCGCGGTCAACGGGGTGAGCTTCGACGTGCGGGCCGGCGAGACCCGGGCGATCCTCGGTGAGTCGGGCTGCGGCAAGAGCGTGACCGCCCAGGCGATCATGGGCATCCTGGACAGCCCGCCCGGGTTCATCACCGGTGGCGAGATCCTCTACCGGGGTGTCGACCTGCTCAAGCTGCCGGAGTCCGAGCGCCGCAAGGTGCGCGCGAACCGGATCGCGATGATCTTCCAGGACGCGCTCTCCGCGCTGAACCCGGTCTTCACCGTCGGGTTCCAGCTCGGCGAGCTGTTCCGCAAGCACCGGGGCATGTCCCGCAAGGACGCCAAGGCCCGAGCCGTCGAACTGCTCGACCTGGTCAAGATCCCGGCGGCGCAGCAGCGGGTGAACGACTACCCGCACCAGTTCTCCGGCGGTATGCGGCAGCGCGTCATGATCGCCATGGCGTTGGCGCTCGACCCCGAGGTGCTGATCGCGGACGAGCCGACCACCGCACTGGACGTGACCGTGCAGGCCCAGATCATGGCCCTGCTGGCCGAGCTCCAGCGGGAACGGAACATGGCGCTGGTGCTGATCACCCACGACATGGGTGTGGTGGCCGACGTGGCCGACCGGATCTCCGTCATGTACGCCGGTCGGGTCATCGAGGAAGCCGGCGTGGACGACATCTACGCCACCCCGGCCCACCCGTACACCAAGGGTCTGCTGGAGTCGATCCCGCGGCTGGACCTCAAGGGTCAGGAACTCAGCGCCATCAAGGGGCTGCCCCCGGCGTTGACCAACATCCCGCCGGGGTGTGCCTTCAACCCTCGCTGCCGCTACACCCAGGACGTCTGCAAGCAGGACCCGGCGCCGCCGCTGTACCAGGTGTCGCCGAGCCGGACGGCTGCCTGCCACTTCTGGAAGGAGGTCAAGGGCGATGAGTGACGTGGTGTTGGAGACCCGTGACCTGGTCAAGCACTTCCCGCTGACCCGGGGCATCGTGTTCAAGAAGCAGGTCGGCGCGGTGCGCGCGGTCGACGGGGTCAACCTGGAGCTGCGGCGCGGCGAGACCCTCGGCATCGTGGGCGAGTCCGGCTGCGGTAAGTCGACGTTGGCGCGGATGCTCGTCGGCCTGGAGACGCCGACCTCCGGTGACCTGTTCGTGCAGGGCAAGAACATGGCCAAGGTCGGCGCCGAGGAACGACGTCGGGGCCGGCGGAACATCCAACTGGTGATGCAGGACCCGTACACCTCGCTGAACCCGCGGATGACCGTCGGCGACATCATCGGTGAGCCGTTCGAGGTGCACCCGGACGTGGTGCCGAAGGGCCAGCGTCGGCCCAAGGTGCAGGAGCTGCTGGAGCTGGTCGGCCTGAACCCCGACCACATCAACCGCTACCCGCACCAGTTCTCGGGCGGTCAGCGGCAGCGCATCGGCATCGCCCGGGCGTTGGCGCTCAACCCGGAGATCATCCTCTGTGACGAGCCGGTCTCGGCCCTGGACGTCTCCATCCAGGCGCAGGTGATCAACCTGCTGGAGAAGCTCCAGAACGAGCTGGGTCTGTCGTACATCTTCATCGCCCATGACCTGTCCGTGGTGCGGCACATCGCCGACCGGGTCGCGGTGATGTACCTCGGCAAGATCGTCGAGATCGGCACCGAGGACCAGATCTACGAGACGCCCACGCATCCGTACACCCAGGCGCTGCTGTCGGCGGTGCCGGTGCCGGACCCGAAGTTGCGTGGGCACCGTGACCAGATCGTCCTGACCGGCGACGTGCCGTCGCCGGCCAACCCGCCGTCCGGCTGCCGGTTCCGCACCCGCTGCTGGAAGGCCCAGGACGTCTGCGCGGAAGAGGAGCCACTGCTGCAGATCAGGGACAAGTCCGGCCACCCGAGCGCCTGCCACTTCGCCGAGGTACGCGACGTGGTGCACGCGACGGAGTAGCCACGCAGACGCCGTCGTGGCCGGTCATCCAAACCGGGAGCGGCGGTGAAGGTAGTGCCTCCTCAGTGATTCGGGGCGTCGGCCGTCACCAGCGGCCGGCGCCCCGGTCCGCGTCCGAGCCGCCGTGCCCGGACTGCCCTGGCGCCGGACTGCCGTGTCCGGGCCGCCGTGTCAGGGCTGCCGTGCGGGGTCGCCACGGTCGGGTCGCCTGCGGCAGGGTCGCCACGGCCGGGGCGCTCGCAGCCGGGTCGCCCACGGTCGGTCCGGCGCCTACTCATGGGGACGGCCGATCCCCGGTGTGCCACGCCGATCGACCCGCACGGGTCATAGCGGGCCGCGACCCGCGCGGGTCAGAGCGGGCCGCGACCGGCCCGCAGCAGCAGCAGCGCCAACTGGGTGCCGTCGGCGCCGAGGGCGACCCGGAAGCGCTCCAGGATCTCCTGTTCCCGGGAGAGCACCAGCCGGGTGCCGCCGGAAGCCATCCGGGTCGCGCCGACCTCGCGGGACAGGGCGGCCCGCTCCTGCCACAGCTCGACGATCGTGCGGTCGATCTCGTCGATCCGTACCCGGATTTCGGCGATGCGGGCGGCGGCGCCCGGTTCTGCGGTCCCGGTGCCCGGGGTGTCCGCGCCGGGGCTGGTGCTGCCCTCCGCGCCGGTGCCGTTCGGGGCCGTGCCGGACTCGCCTGGGACGCCGTTCTGCTCCATCACGTCTGTCATCTTCGGGTACCTCTCACGGTGTGGTGCCCGGTGCCCGGATCCCGGGACGACAAAAGCCCCGGACTCCGAGAGCCCGGGGCTTTTCGTAGGTCTTGTCGATCAGGCGCGACCTACGGCTGCCGGACTCCCGGGGCCGTAGTAAAAGTAGAAGCGCTGGTCGAACACGCCGTCGAGTATGCCCGCAGCAGCAGCCGCCGCGCAAGGAAACCGGTTAGGAAGGGACCCTTCCTATGCACGAGGCGTTAGTAGGGGCCCTTCCTTACACCGGGCGGCGGCGTGGGGCGGGGATGTCGGGGCGGCGGCATAGACTCGCCCTGCGATGCATCCTCTCTTCGACATCCCCGCGTCCCCGTCCGCGCCCGAGCCCGACCGGGCGCTGCCACCGCGCCGGCCGGCTCCCGGCCGCCTCGATCCGTCCGAGTTGGTGGAGGGCCTCAACGGTCCCCAGCGGGACGCGGTCACCCATGCCGGCTCACCGCTGTTGATCGTCGCCGGTGCCGGTTCCGGCAAGACCCGGGTCCTGACCCACCGGATCGCGTACCTGCTCGCCGCGCGGGACGTGCACCCCGGCGAGATCATCGCGATCACCTTCACCAACAAGGCCGCCGGTGAGATGAAGGAACGGGTGGCCGCCCTGGTCGGTCCGCGCGCGCGGATGATGTGGGTCTCCACGTTCCACTCCGCCTGCGTACGGATCCTGCGCGCCGAGCACGAGCACGCCGGGCTCAAGTCCACCTTCTCGATCTACGACGCGGACGACTCCCGTCGGTTGATGCAGATGGTCACCCGCGAGCTCGACCTGGACCCGAAGCGCTACCCGGCGCGGGGCCTGGCGGCCCAGGTCTCCAATCTCAAGAACGAGCTGGTCGACCCGGAGACCTTCGCGGGCCGGGCGTCGGGGCCGAACGAGCGGGCGCTGGCCGAGGCGTACACGCTGTACCAGCGACGGCTGCGCGAGGCGCACGCGCTGGACTTCGACGATCTGATCATGACGACGGTGCACCTGCTCCAGTCGCACCCGCACGTCGCCGAGACCTATCGCCGCCGGTTCCGGCACGTGCTGGTCGACGAGTACCAGGACACCAACCACGCGCAGTACGTGCTGATCAAGGAGTTGGTCTCCGGCACGGAGGGGCTGGCCCCGGCGGAGTTGTGCGTGGTCGGTGACGCGGACCAGTCGATCTACGCCTTCCGCGGCGCGACGATCCGCAACATCCTGGAGTTCGAACGCGACTTCGGCGACGCCCGCACCATCCTGCTGGAGCAGAACTACCGCTCCACCCAGACCATCCTGAACGCGGCCAACGCGGTGATCGACCGCAACACCTCGCGCAAGCCGAAGCGGCTGTGGAGCGACGCCGGGGCGGGCGAGCAGATCGTCGGGTACGTCGCCGACACCGAGCACGCCGAGGCGGACTGGGTGGGTCGGGAGATCGATCGACTGGTCGACGCCGACGAGACCCGGCCGGGCGACGTGGCGGTCTTCTACCGCACCAACGCGCAGTCCCGCGTCTTCGAGGAGGTGTTCATCCGGGTCGGCCTGCCGTACAAGGTCGTCGGCGGGGTGCGCTTCTACGAGCGCAAGGAGGTCCGCGACGCGTTGGCCTACCTGCGCGCGGTGGTCAACGACGACGACACGGTGAGTCTGCGCCGGATCCTGAACACGCCCCGGCGGGGCATCGGTGACCGGGCCGAGGCGTGCGTGGAGGCACTGTCCAGCCGGGACCGCATCTCCTTCGGTGCCGCGCTGCGCCGGGCCAAGGACGCGCCGGGCATCTCCACCCGCGCGGCCAACGGCATCGCCGACTTCGTCGCGCTGCTCGACTCCGCCCGGGAGGTGGCCGTCGACGGCACCCCCGAGGAGGTGCTGGAGGCGGTGCTGACCCGCTCGGGCTACCTGACCGAGCTGGAGGAGAGCCTGGACCCGCAGGACGCGGGCCGGGTGGACAACCTCCAGGAACTGGTCAGTGTGGCCCGGGAGTACACCGAACGGATCGAGGCGACCGGCGCGGAGGGGGAGCGGGCCACGCTGGCCGGTTTCCTGGAGCAGGTGGCCCTGGTGGCCGACGCCGACCAGATCCCCGCCGACGATCCCGAGCACCAGGGCGTGGTCACGCTGATGACCCTGCACACCGCCAAGGGACTGGAGTTCCCGGTGGTCTTCCTGACCGGCCTGGAGGACGGCGTCTTCCCGCACCTGCGTTCGCTGGGCGACACCCGGGAGCTGGAGGAGGAACGGCGGCTGGCGTACGTGGGCATCACCCGGGCCCGGCAGCGCCTCTACCTGTCCCGTGCGGTGACCCGGTCGGCGTGGGGACAGCCGGCGTACAACCCGCCGTCGCGGTTCCTGGAGGAGCTGCCGACCGAGCTGGTCCGCTGGGAGCGCACCGAGGGGTCGTACACCTCCTGGGGTGGCGGTGGCGGCGGCGTGGGCGGTCGCGCGGACCGGGTGGGCGGCGGCTTCACCGGCGGTACGCCCCGCGCGGTCCAGTTGGCCCGCAAGCTCGGCGTGGACGGCAGTCGGCTGGCCACCGCGAGCGAGCTGCCGCAGGGCCCCAAGGTCTCCGCCGGGGACCGGGTCAACCACCAGAGGTACGGACTCGGTCGGGTGGTGACGGTGGAGGGCCACGGTCCGGGTGCCCGCGCACAGATCGACTTCGGCGACCAGACGTTGTGGCTGGTGCTGCGGCACGCCCCGATCGAGAAGATCTGACGGGTCGGCGCACCGGCCCGGGGTGGGCCGGTGCGCCGGACGCTGGGCGTCAGGTCAGCACGCCACGTCGATGCCCCGGGCGCGCAGGAACGGCGCTGGGTCGATCTGGTTCCACATCTGACCCTGGTGCACCTCGAAGTGCAGGTGCGGCCCGGTGGAATCGCCGGTGGAGCCCTCCAGGCCGATGGTCTGCCCGGTGCTGACCTTCTCGCCCACGCTCACCCGGGTGGTGCTCAGGTGGGCGTAGTGGGTGAGGTAGCCGTTGCCGTGGTCGACGACGACCGAGATGCCGTATCCGTCACCGACGTCGCCGGCCTTCGTGACGGTGCCTTTGGAGGCGGCCCGCACCGGTGTGCCGGCGGGCAGCGCGAAGTCGATACCGGCGTGCAGCGTGCCCCAGCGGGGGCCGTAGCACGAGGTGATGGCGGCGCCGGCCATCGGGATGACCCAGTCGGGCTTCGGTGCCGTGCTCGTGGTGGTCTTCGTGGCGGCCTTGCTGGCCTTGGTCGCCGTCGGACGGGGTTTCGCGGTCGGGCTCGCGCTGGGTGTCGTGGACGGACTGGCCGTCGGGGTCGGCGTCGGGCTCTCCGGGGCGGCCGACTCGCGGGCCGAGCGGTCGGCGCGGTCGGCGGCCTCCGCGCGGGCGGCGGCTTCGGCGCTGGCCTGCGCGTCGAGTGAGACGGGGCTCGCGGTCGGGCTGTCGTCGAGATTGGTCACGACGACGCCACCGATTCCGAGTCCCAGTACGGCGACCGCGCCGACGGCCAGCCGACGGCCGCGCCGGCCGATCCGGCGGCGGTGCCGGGCGGGGGCGTGGGGAAGCTCGGGGTTCGGGGTGGAGCTGTCGTCCTGCACGGGGTGGACCTCACTGGATCGAGGGGTACGTGACCTGGAAATCCTGGTGTCGGCCGGGTGCGTGTCGGGTACCGGGGGTTCGACGGGGCAACGATGGCGGCGGGGCCGCTGCCCGGTTCTGTCCCCGGTTGTCGTCGGGTGACCGGGTCGCGGGGTCGGGCGTGGTGTGCGCTCGGCCACAATGGGGACTGTGTCCTGGGACACTTTCCGATTCGGGCACACACAGAAAACCGCCCGGATCGATCGATCCGGGCGGTTAACGGGTGCAACGGGGTGTCAGGACTCCGCTACCTCGCTGTAAATTGCCTCGACTTGCAGCTTGATGTCCACTCCGCGCTCCTGGAGCCAGGGCACCGGGTCGAGCGGCTTGCCCTTGACATGGATCTCCAGGTGCAGGTGGACCCCGTAGGAGTGTCCGGTGTTGCCGACCAGACCGAGCTGGTCGCCGGCCTTGACCTGCTGGCCCTCGCGGACGCTGACGGCCGAGGAGTGGCCGTAGATCGCCTCGCTGCCGTCGGGGTGCTGCACGATCACGGCGTTGCCGTACCCGCCGAACCAGCCGGCCTTGGTGACGGTGCCCTCGTGGATCGAGACGTACGGGGTGCCCTCCGGCGCGACCAGGTCGATGCCGGTGTGCAGCTTGCCCCACCGCATGCCGTAGGGGGAGTTGAAGTCGTAGCCCTGCAGTGGCAGCAGCCAGACGCCGGAGTCCTCGACGGTCTCCGGAGCGCTCCGGCTGTCCCGGGAGGACCGCTCGGCGGCGTCGGCGCGCTCGGCGGCACCCTGGCTGCTGACCGCTGCCTGCTTCAGCTCGTCGAGAACAGACTGTTCGACGCTCTTGGCGTCCGGCAGTGCGCCGGCGCCCAGTGCCACCACACCGGCACCGACGAAGGCGGTGGTGACGACTGCGGCGTAGCGGCTACGCGGGGGGGTGGGTACGCGGCGGCGACCGCGATATCGATCGGGCTCAGACGACAGGCGCTGGCGCACGCACACCCTCCGTTGTCGGGGTTCCGAAGCGTTCGGCCGCCGTCCGGATCAGTGATCCGTCCGCCGGCTGGTCGCGTCGTCACCCGTCCGCAAACCTGATGACAACCGTGGACACGGTAGCCAACCGTCAGTCGCCCCACAAGCCGGAGCGCCGAACTCGTTGGACCTTTCTGTCCCTTTCCGTCCATTAATGTCATGGCTCGCGGCACTGGAGGGCTGCCCTCGTTATCGTCCGTTCGTCGCACACCGTGACCGATCGGCGGAGTCGTCCTCCTTGACCCGGACCGGGTTGGTCATGCCTCTGTGTGAGGTCGTCGTGGCGGCGGGTCCGCCCTCGGGTCCCGGCCCCGGTTCCCCGAGTTCGGGGTCGCGGGTTACCGTTCGTTCAGGTGAAAGCCCCGGAGCCGGTGAAAGGGATGCGCAGATGAGCTCTCGTGTTCGGGTCGTCGTCGCCAAGCCGGGCCTGGACGGCCACGACCGTGGGGCCAAGGTGGTGGCCCGCGCTCTCCGGGACGCCGGCATGGAGGTCATCTACACCGGCCTGCACCAGACGCCGGAGCAGATCGTGGAGACCGCGATCCAGGAGGACGCCGACGCCGTCGGCCTCTCCGTGCTCTCCGGCGCGCACATGACGCTGTTCCGCCGGGTGCTCGAACTGCTGGGCGAGCGCGACGCCCGGGACATCGTGGTCTTCGGCGGGGGCATCATCCCGGACGCCGACATCCCGGAGCTGGAGCAGCTCGGCGTGGCCAAGATCTTCACTCCGGGCGCGACCACCCAGTCCATCGTGGAGTGGGTCCGCAGCAACGTCGCCCAACCGGTGAGCTGAACCCGACACGCGCGGACCCGATCGGGCGCGCACGGGAATCGACGCGGAAAAGCGCGCAAGGGGAGGGGCCGGACGCACCCCTCACACGTCCGGCCCCTCTATGCACGATGCCCCGCCGCCACCCCTCGACCGACAGGGCATCGGCCGCTTGCGTCCTCGCGCCGTTCAGCGCTCCGACATCTGACTCAACGAGGCCCTGCCGACCGGGTTACGGACCGGCACCGGGTTCCCTGCCCGGCCCGTCGAGATCGCTCGAACGGGTGACACCGGAGCGGCCGCTGCGGCGCGGTGCACGCCGGTGACGCAGCGTCGGTGGTGGCTGTGGATTACCGCACACCCCGCACCCGCTCGGTTGCCGCCCGTGCCGACATCGTTAGGCTGCGCCCAATGAACCCCGCACCACCTCTGCCCACGGTCCGCAGGATCCACGGGGCGGGCGCGGTGCGCGAGTGCCGTGCGGTTCGGGCCGCGCGAGGTTCAGCGGTCTGCGTCAACTTCGACTGATGTCAGGCACCGCACTGTTTACTTTCCATACGCTGGTGGCGGCGCGACGGTGCGCCGCGGAGACGGGACGGGACGCGCAATCGTGGACCTGTACGAATACCAGGGGCGGGACCTGTTCGAGCGGCACGGTCTGCCCGTGCTCGCCGGCGGCGTTGCCACTACCCCGGAGGAGGCCCGCGCGATCGCCGATCGCCTCGGCGGCCGAGTGGTCGTCAAGGCGCAGGTGAAGGTCGGCGGGCGAGGCAAGGCCGGCGGCGTCAAGCTCGCCGAGGGCGCGGAGGAGACGGTGGCCCGCGCCACCGACATCCTCGGCATGGACATCAAGGGTCACACGGTCCACAAGGTCATGATCACGGTGACCGCGGACGTGGCCGAGGAGTACTACTTCTCGTACCTGCTGGACCGGGCGAACCGCACCTTCCTCTGCATCGCCAGCGTCGCTGGCGGCATGGACATCGAGCAGGTCGCCGCCGACACCCCGGACAAGGTCGTCAAGGCCCCGATCGACGCCGTCAAGGGTGTCGACGAGGCCAAGGCCCGGGAGATCGTCTCCGCCGCCGGCTTCCCGGCCGAGGTCGCCGACCAGGTCGTCGACGTCGCGGTGGGGCTGTGGAAGGCGTTCGTCGCCGAGGACGCCACCCTGGTCGAGGTCAACCCGTTGGCCAAGACCGGTGACGGCACGCTGCTGCTGCTGGACGCCAAGATCTCGCTGGACGAGAACGCCGGCTTCCGGCACCCGGACCACGAGGCCCTGGTCGACCAGGCGACCGTGGACCCGCTGGAGCAGGCCGCCAAGGAGAAGGACCTCAACTACGTCAAGCTCGACGGCGAGGTCGGCATCATCGGCAACGGCGCGGGTCTGGTCATGTCCACGCTCGACGTGGTCGCGTACGCCGGTGAGCGGCACGGCAACGTCAAGCCGGCCAACTTCCTCGACATCGGCGGCGGTGCGAGCGCCGCGGTGATGGCCAACGGCCTGGAGATCGTGCTCTCCGACCCGGCGGTCCGCAGCGTCTTCGTCAACGTCTTCGGTGGCATCACCGCCTGCGACGAGGTCGCCAACGGCATCATCCAGGCGCTGGCCCTGCTGGAGCAGCGCGGGGAGCAGGTCACCAAGCCGCTCGTCGTGCGGCTCGACGGCAACAACGCCGAAGCTGGTCGGGCGATCCTCGACAGCGCGAACAACCCGCTGGTGCAGCGGGTCGACACCATGGACGGCGCGGCCGAGCGGGCCGCCGAGCTGGCGGCTGCGGGGGTCTGACAATGGCTATCTGGCTGACCAAGGACTCGAAGGTCATCGTCCAGGGGATGACCGGTTCCGAGGGTTCCAAGCACACCCGGCGGATGCTCGCGGCCGGCACCAACGTCGTCGGCGGTGTGAACCCGCGCAAGGCGGGCACCACCGTCGACTTCGACGGCACCGAGCTGCCGGTCTTCGCCAGCGTCGCGGACGCGATGAAGGACACCGGCGCCGACGTCACCGTCATCTTCGTGCCCCCGCAGTTCACCAAGGGCGCGGTCATCGAGGCGATCGACGCCGAGATCCCGCTGGCCGTGGTGATCACCGAGGGTGTGCCGGTGCACGACACCGCCGCCTTCTGGGCGTACAACACGGGCAAGGGCGAGCGGACCCGGATCGTCGGGCCGAACTGCCCCGGCATCGCCTCGCCGGGCGCCTCCAACGCCGGCATCATTCCGGCCGACATCACCGGCAGCGGCCGGATCGGCCTGGTCAGCAAGAGCGGCACGCTGACCTACCAGATGATGTACGAGCTGCGTGACATCGGTTTCTCGACCTGCGTCGGCATCGGTGGTGACCCGATCATCGGCACCACGCACATCGACGCGCTGGCCGCGTTCGAGGCCGACCCGGACACCGACGCCATCGTGATGATCGGTGAAATCGGCGGCGACGCCGAGGAGCGGGCGGCCGAGTACATCAAGGCCAACGTCACCAAGCCGGTGGTCGGCTACATCGCCGGCTTCACCGCCCCGCCCGGCAAGACCATGGGCCACGCCGGTGCGATCATCTCGGGTTCGGCGGGTACCGCCGACGCGAAGAAGGCCGCGCTGGAGGCGGTCGGCGTCAAGGTCGGCAAGACCCCGACCGAGACCGCCAAGCTGATGCGGGAGATCATGTCCGCCGGCTGAGCCGGTACGACAGTCTTCGAGGGGCCGACCGGAAGGTCGGCCCCTCAGCGGTTCCAGTACGGGTAGTTGCCCGTGGCGGACAGGATCAGGCTGATCACGATGTTGAGCACACCCAGGCCGATCGAGACGTAGCCGAGCACCGGGGACTGCCGGTAGCGGCGCGCGTCGCGGATCGACAACCAGCCGAAGACGATGCCGAGGATGCCGCAACAGAGCACCCCGGTCACGATGCCCAGCACGCCCCACAGAGTGGTGCGGTCCCGGCCTGCCGGTGGCGGCGGGGGCGGTGGATACGGAGCGTTCACGGCACTTCCCTCTCGGACACTAGCTGCCGCGACGTCGGTCACGGCCCTGAGCCGAGGCTAGACCGGCCCCTGCCGCCGGCAGGCCGGATCAGGCGAACTCACCTCCGGACGGGGTGGTGTCGGACAGCCGGGGCGGCCCCGGCATGCCAGAGTAGAGACGATGTCCTCCGTCACCCCTGACCAGCCGCGCCGGGCCACCGACGCCCGCGGAGTCGGCGCCCGGCCACCCGGTCGCGCCGGCCCGCCCCGCCGGGTACCGGTGCAACGGGGCACGCCCGGCGGTCGCCGTCACCCGCCCCTCGCGGTCGCCGCGCTGGTGGCCGCCGGTGGGGCCGCGCTCACCTCCTGGCTGCCGGTGGCGTTCGCGCTCTGGTTGTTCCAGCTCAGCGAGGGTGCTGCCACCCTGCTGGGCGCGATCCGCGCGGGGGCGGCCGGATGGCTGCTCGGGCACGGCGTACCCCTGGACACCGCCGCCGGCCCCCTGGGCCTGGCCCCGCTCGCGGTCACCGTGCTGGCGATCTGGCGGCTCAGCCGGGCCGGCGTGCACGCCAGCCGCGCGGTCGGCGCGCGCGGCAGCCGGTCGCCGGGACGCACGCTGGCCGTCGCGGCGGCGGTCGGAGTCGGGTACGGCCTGATCGGGCTGCTCGCTGCGCTGCTCGTGGGCACCGGCGACACCGGTGTGTCGTGGTCACGGGCCGCAGTGACGCTCGCCGTGCTCGGCACACTCGCCGCCGGTCTCGGCGCGGCCCGGACCACCGAGCTGGCCGACGTGCTCGCCGGGCAGGTGCCGACGCCGGTGCGCGAAGGGGCCCGGGCCGGCCTGGTGGCCGCACTGGTGCTGCTCGGCGCGGGGGCGGCCGGGGCGGGACTGGCCGTGGCGACCGGCGGGGGCGACGCGGCCGACCTGATCGGCGCCTATCGCACCGGCGTGGCCGGGCAGGCGGGCATCACCCTGGTCAGCCTGGCGTACGCGCCGAACGTCACCCTCTGGTCCACCAGCTACCTGCTCGGGCCCGGCTTCGCCGTCGGCACCGATACGGCGGTCCGCACCAGCGAGGTGTCCGTCGGCGCGCTACCGGCGCTGCCGTTGTTCGCCGGACTGCCGAGCGGGCCGGTCGACGGGCTCGGCTCGATCGTGATTCTCGCGATGCCGGTCCTGGTGGGCATGGGCGCCGGTTGGCTACTGGCCCGCCGGTTGATCCGGTCCGCCGGGGCCGACCGCGCACCGCTGCGCTGGCGGCGGCTGCTGGTGCCGGCCGTGCTCGTCGGCCCGGTGGCCGGGGCGCTTCTCGGGGTGCTCGCCGAGGTCTCCGGCGGGCCGCTCGGTGCCGGGCGGCTGGCCGAGGTCGGCCCGGTCGGTTGGCAGGTGGCGCTGGCCGCGACGCTGATCACGGGTGGCGGGGCGGTGCTCGGCGCGGCGGCCACCCGCTGGCTCACCCGTCACCCGAGCTGACCGCTGGGCCGCCCGTCACCACGGCGAGAACGCCAGAAACGGGCGAGGGGCGCTCTGGCAGTGCGGAGCGCCCCTCGACCAGCTTTGTCGTTGTCTCTAGCCACGGGTCACAAAGCTGATCAAGATCATTACGATCTGGAGCACGCCCAGTAGAAGCCCGATGCCACCACAGATCAGGCCGGCGAGAGCCTGCCCGGAGTTGCTCGCCAGGCCCTGATCGGCCTTCTGCTTGCCCATCCAACCGGTGATGGCCGCGGCCAACCCCAGCGGGATGCCGAGATAGCAGCAGACCAGCGGAATCGATGCGATGCCGAGGATCATCGACACCAGGCCGAGGGTGTTCTGCTGTCCCCCCGAGCCAGCGAAGCCCGCGTGCGGGTACATCGGCGCACCGCCGTACGGCTGCGGGGCGTACGGGTCATGGTAGGGCTGGCCACCGTAGGGGTGCCCCGACGTCGGCGGCTGACCGTACGCCGGCGCTCCGGCGGGCGGGGCCGAGTACGGGTCGTACGGCTGCCCGGAGGTGGGCGGCTGCTGGCCGTACGGGTCGTAGGGCTGCCCCGAGGCGGGCGGCTGCTGACCGTACGGGTCGGCCTGCTGATACGGGTCGGCCTGCTGGTACGGGTCGGCCGCAGGCGTGTGCGGTTCAGGTGTGGCGTACGGGTTGGCCGGCGGCGGTGCGTAGGGATTGGCCGGCGGCGGCGCGTACGGGTTGTGCGGAGGTGGAGCTGTCGGGTCCCCGTACGGCTGTTGCTGGCCGTACGGGTCCTGACCGGGGTTACCGGGTTGCATGTGGTTCCGTAACTCAGACGTTCGAGCCGCTGAGCGAACCGAGGACGCCACCGCCCAGGCAGCAGAGCAGCACGATCGCGAGCCACGCGACACCGACGATGATGGCCCACTTGGACCACTTCTTCGACTCGGCGGACGCGGCCTGGGCGCCGGCGTAGTCACCCTGCTGGAGCAGCTGGTTGACCTTCGAGGCGTTGATGATGGCGGGGATCGCCAGCGGCCAGAAGAGGAAGATGGCGACGATCGACATCGTCATGTTGTTGTCGACCTGCTGGGGCGGCTGGGAGGGGTATCCGGGCTGCATGGTGACGAGCTCCTCACGTACGTGTCGCTGATGTGTGCGGGCCGGACACGCGCCGGTCCCAAGCGACCGGCAGCGTACCCGGTCCGTGCGACTTCGGTGGTCGGTGAAGGGTCGGCGGCCCACCGGGTGGGCACCGGACCAGCACCGATCCACCGCCGGATAGGGTGTGCCGGTGACCGAGCCCGCCCGCATCGTCGTCCTCGTCTCCGGCTCCGGCAGCAACCTGCAGGCGCTGCTGGACGCGACCGCCGACCCGGCGTACGGGGCCCGGGTGGTCGCGGTGGGCGCGGACCGCGACGGCATCGCCGGGCTGGACCGGGCCGCCGCCGCAGGGGTGCCGACCTTCGTGGCGCGGGTCAAGGACCACCCGTCCCGTGAGGAGTGGGACGCGGCGCTCACCGAACGGGTCGCCGAGCACCGGCCCGACCTGGTCGTCTCCGCCGGGTTCCTGAAGCTGGTCGGTACGCGGTTCCTCGCCGCCTTCGGCGACCGCTACCTGAACACCCACAACACCCTCCTGCCGGCGTTCCCCGGCATCCACGGCCCCCGGGACGCGCTCGCCTACGGGGTGAAGGTCACCGGGGCGACGCTCTTCTTCGTCGACGCCGGGATGGACACCGGCCCGATCGTGGCGCAGGTGGCGGTGCCGGTGCACGAGGACGACGACGTGGACACGCTCACCGAACGCATCAAGGAAGCCGAGCGGCAGCAACTCGTCGAGCAGGTGGGCCGGCTGGTCCGCGAGGGTTGGACGATCACCGGGAGAAAGGTCACAGTTCCGTGAGTTCCATCGAGGACGGGCGCCGCCCGATCCGGCGGGCACTGGTCAGCGTCTACGACAAGAGCGGTCTGGTCGACCTGGCCCGGGCGTTGCACGCCGCCGGGGTGGAGATCGTCTCCACCGGGAGCACCGCGTCGACGATCGCCGGTGCCGGTGTGCCGGTGACCGCCGTGGAGCAGGTGACCGGCTTCCCGGAGATCCTCGACGGCCGGGTGAAGACCCTGCACCCGAAGATCCACGGTGGACTCCTCGCCGACCTGCGCAAGGACACCCACGTCGCCCAGCTCGACGAGCACGGCATCGCCGGGATCGACCTGCTGGTGTCCAACCTGTACCCGTTCCAGCAGACCGTCGCCTCCGGCGCGAGCCAGGACGAGTGCGTCGAGCAGATCGACATCGGTGGTCCGGCGATGGTGCGCGCCGCCGCCAAGAACCACGCCTCGGTGGCCGTGGTGACCGACCCGGCCGCGTACCCGCTGCTGCTGGCCGCGCTCGACGGCGGTGGCTTCACCCTGGCGCAGCGGCGGGCGCTGGCCGCCCGCGCCTTCGCCGACATCGCCGAGTACGACGTGGCGGTCGCCGGCTGGTTCGCCACGTCCCTGGCCCCGGCGCAGGACGGCGGAGCGGAGTTCGCCGGGCTGGCGCTGCGGCGGCAGGCGGTGCTGCGGTACGGCGAGAACCCGCACCAGGGCGCGGCGGTCTACGCGGACCCGGCGAGCCCGCCCGGGTTGGCCCAGGCCGAGCAGTTGCACGGCAAGGAGATGTCCTACAACAACTACGTCGACGCCGACGCCGCCTGGCGGGCCGCGAACGATTTCGCCGACCAGCCGGCGGTGGCCGTGATCAAGCACGCCAACCCGTGCGGCATCGCGGTCGGCGCGGACGTGGCCGAGGCGCACCGCAAGGCGCACGCCTGCGACCCGGTCTCCGCCTTCGGTGGCGTCATCGCGGTTAACCGGCCGGTCTCGGTCGAGCTGGCCGGGCAGATCGCCGAGATCTTCACCGAGGTCGTGGTGGCGCCCGGGTACGAGCCGGGGGCCGCCGAGGTGCTCCAGGCCAAGAAGAACATCCGGCTGCTGCGGGCACCGGAGTTCCGCCCGCTGCCGACCGAGTGGCGGCAGATCACCGGCGGTGTGCTGGTGCAGGAACGCGACGCGATCGACGCCGAGGGCGACGCCCCGGAGACCTGGCGGCTGGCCACCGGCGAGGCGGCCGACGAGGCGACCCTGGCCGACCTGGCCTTCGCCTGGCGGGCGGTGCGCGCGGTGAAGAGCAACGCGATCCTGCTGGCGCAGGACGGCGCCACGGTCGGCGTCGGGATGGGCCAGGTCAACCGGGTCGACTCGGCGCGGCTGGCGGTCAGCCGGGCCGGTGCGGACCGGGCGCGGGGCGCGGTGGCGGCCTCGGACGCGTTCTTCCCGTTCGCCGACGGCCCGCAGATCCTGATCGACGCCGGGATCCGGGCGATCGTGCAGCCGGGCGGCTCGATCCGGGACGAGGAGGTGATCGCCGCCTGCAAGCAGGCCGGCGTCACCATGTACCTGACCGGCACCCGGCACTTCTTCCACTGACCCGCCGCCGCGCGACCGGCGGCGCCGTGCGCGCTTGCGGCTGTGATGTTAGGAAGGGTCCCCTGCTATACACCAGGCGTTAGCAGGGGACCCTTCCTTACACCGATGGGCGCAGCTCGGCGAAGTGACAGGCGGACGGGTGCGGATCGGCGGCCCGCGGCACCGCCTGCGGATCCTCGACCGCGCAGATCTCCTGCGCCTTCCAGCACCGGGTCCGGAAGTGGCAGCCGCTCGGCGGGTCGGCCGGGCTCGGCACGTCACCGCGCAACCGGATCACCGTCCGGCGCTCCCGGGCGTCCGGGTCCGGCACCGGCGCGGCCGAGAGCAGCGCCTGCGTGTACGGATGGGTGGCCCGCTGGTAGATCTCGTCCTCGGTGCCGATCTCCACGATCCGGCCCAGGTACATCACCGCGATCCGGTCCGAGATGTGCCGCACCACGGACAGGTCGTGCGCGATGAAGATGTACGACAGCCCGAACTCGTCCTGGAGCTGCTCCAACAGGTTGATCACCTGGGCCTGGATGGAGACGTCCAGCGCGGAGACCGGCTCGTCGCAGACGATCACCTCGGGACGCAGCGCGAGTGCCCGGGCGATGCCGATGCGCTGCCGCTGGCCACCGGAGAACTGGTGCGGGTAGCGGTTGACGTGTTCCGGGTTCAGCCCGACCACGTCGAGCAACTCCTGCACCCGCCGCTCGCGACTGCCCTTCGGGGCGGCCTCGGGATGGATCTCGAACGGCTCGCCGATGATGTCGCCGACGGTCATTCGCGGGTTCAGCGAGGTGTACGGGTCCTGCATGACCATCTGCATGTTCCGGCGGATCCGGCGCAACCGGGCTCCGGAGGCGGCGAAGAGGTCCTGCCCAGCCAGGGTGGCCCGGCCGGCGGTCGGGCGTTCCAGCCGCATCAACAGCCGGGCCAGGGTGGACTTGCCGCAGCCGGACTCGCCGACGATGCCCAGCGTCTCGCCCCGGCGGAGCTGGAAGCTCACCCCGTCGACGGCCTTCACCGCGCCGACCTTCTTCTGGAACAACACCCCCTGCGTGATCGGGAAGTGCTTGACCACGTGGTCGACGTCGAGGATCGTCTCGCCGGTCACCGTGGTGGGCTCAGCCGGCGCGGTCATCACGTACCTCCTGCGCGAAGTGGCACGCGCTGGTCCGGCCGTCGCCGAGGACCAGGTCGTGCGGTACCTCGTCGACACAGACCTGTTGCGCGTACGGGCATCGGGGATGGAACGGGCAGCCGCTGGGGATGCGCATCAGGTTCGGCGGCAGGCCCCGGATGGTGGAGAGCGGCCCGCCGCGCTGGTCCAGGCGCGGAATCGACGCCAGCAGTCCCTTGGTGTACGGGTGCGCGGGTGCCCGGTACAGCGAACGTACGTCGGCGTGCTCGACGATGCGGCCCGCGTACATGACGGCGATCCGGTCCGCCACGTCGGCGACCACGCCCAGGTCGTGGGTGATCAGGATCATCGCCATGTCGAGGTCCCGCCGCAGGTCGGCGAGGAGGTCCATGATCTGTGCCTGCACGGTGACGTCGAGCGCGGTGGTCGGCTCGTCGGCGATGAGCACCTTGGGTTCCATGGCCAGCGCCATCGCGATCATCACGCGTTGGCGCATGCCGCCGGAGAACTGGTGCGGGTAGTCGCCGAGACGCCGACCGGCGGCCGGGATCTGCACCAGGTCCATCAACTCCACCGCGCGGCGACGGGCGTCGGCGCGGGACATGCCGAGCCGTTGGCGCAGTGTCTCGCCGATCTGCCAGCCGACCGGGAAGACCGGGTTCAACGCGGAGAGGGCGTCCTGGAAGATCATCGCGATCTCCTTGCCCCGGACCTGCCGGCGTTGCTCCTCGGGCAGGGCGAGCAGGTCGCGCCCCTGATAGAGGATCTGCCCGGAGGTGACGTGCGCCGGTGGGCTGTCCAGGATGCCCATCACGGCCTGTGCGGTGACGGACTTGCCGGAGCCGGACTCGCCCAGCACCGCCAGCGTCTCGCCCGGGTCCAGGTGGTAGCCGACCCCGTTGATCACCTTGGCCACACCCTCGCCGGTACGGAACTCGATGTGCAGGTCCCGTACCTGGAGCAGGTGACCGCCGGGCGGGGTGGGGGTGGCCGGGGTCGGTGGTGTCGTGGTCATGTCGGTCACCGCAGCTTCGGGTCGAACGCGTCGCGGATGGCGTCGCCGAGCATGATGAACGCCAACACGGTCAGGGCCAGGAACGTCGACGGGACGACCAGCGGCGTCGCCGACTCGCGCATGTGCACCCGCCCGTTGTTGATGTCGATGCCCCAGGAGATGGTCGGCTCCTTCAGGCCGATGCCGAGGAAGGAGAGCGTCGCCTCGGCGGCGATGAACGAACCGAGCGCGATGGTCAGCACCACGATCGCCGGGGCGAGCGCGTTCGGCAGGATGTGCCGCCACATGATCCGGCCGTTGCCGGCGCCCAGCATCCGGGCGGCGGAGACGTAGTCCTGCTCCCGCGCGGTGATCACCGAGGAACGGACCACCCGGGCGGCGGTGGTCCAGCCGAGCACCGCGAGCACGAAGATGACGGCACCGACGCGTACCGTGGCGCTGTCGCTGGCGACCCGCTTGAGCAGCACGATCGCGGCCAGCAGCAGCGGGATGCCGAGCACGATGTCGATCACCCGGCTCAGCACCGCGTCGACCCAACCGCCGAAGTAGCCGGCGAGCATCCCGACGACCAGCGCGATCACCCCGGTGATCAGCGCGGAGAGGGCGCCGACCAGCAGGGACGCCCGGGCGCCGTAGACCGCGCGGGCGTACGTGTCGCAGCCCTGGAAGTCGTATCCGAAGATAGCCCCGCCGGACGGGGCGGCGTGCTGCCGGGACAACACGCAGTCGCCCGGATCGTTGCTGGTAAACAGCCCGGGCACGGCGGCCATCGCGGCCACCAGCAGCACCAGCGCCAGGCTAATCCAGAAGATCGGCTTGCGGCGCAGGTCGCGCCAGGCATCCCCGGCGAGGCTGCGCGGCTTGCGGGGCCGGCCGACCTGGTCGGGCGCGCCCGGTTCACCCGACGGCCCGCGTCGCGCGGCCTGGTTCTCCGACGCCGCAACGGTCTCGAAGTCACTCATGCCGCCCCCTCGCTGCGCTCGGTGCCGGCATTTCCGCTGAGCTGATGATTCGTTCGCTGGCGCTCACTCATGCCGCCCCCTCGCTGCGCTCGGTTTCGGCATTTCCGCTGCGTCGATGATTCGTTCGCTGGCGCTCACTCATGCCGCCCCCTCGCTGCGCTCGGTTTCGGCATTTCCGCTGAGCTGATGATTCGTTCGCTGCGCTCACTCATAGCGGATCCTCGGGTCCAGGACGGCGTACAGGACGTCCACCACCAGGTTGGAGACCAGGTAGACCACGACGAGCACGCTGACGATGCCCACCACCAGCGGGCCGTCCTCGGTGCGGATGCCACGGAACAGGTTGAAGCCGACGCCGGGGATGTTGAACACGCCCTCGGTGATGATCGCGCCGCTCATCAGGTTGCCCACCTCGACGCCGAGGAAGGTGATCACCGGGATGAGCGAGTTGCGCAGGACGTGCACGCTGACCACCCGCCGGTTCGGCAGGCCCTTGGAGCGGGCGGTACGCACGTAGTCGGCGCGCAGGTTCTCGGCCACCGAGGTACGGGTCAGCCGCAGCGCGGTGGCCAGCGAGAGCGAGCCGAGCACGATCCCGGGCAGCAGCAGGGAGCGGAAGTCGGGGTCGGCACCGGCGGTGGGCGGGAAGACCTGCCACCTGACACCCAGGAAGTACTGCGCGAGCGGCGCGAGCACGATGGTCGGGATGCCGAGCACCAGCAGCGTCAGCAGCAGGGTGGCGTTGTCGAAGATGCCGGCCCGGCGGATGCCCGCGAGGACGCCTGCGGTGACCCCGAAGATCACGGCGACCGCGATGGCGATCAGCGCCAGTTTGATGGTGACCGGCCAGGCGGTGGCGAGGATGTCGCCGATCGACCGTCCGGTGAGGGATTCGCCGAGGTCGCCGCGGAGCAGGTTGGAGAGGTAGTCGACGTAGCGGTAGAAGAAGCCGCCGACGCCGGTCGCGTCGAGGTGGTACTTCTCGGTGAGGTAGGCCCGCTGTGCCTCGGTGACCGGACGTTCACCGGCGAGCGCCTGGATCGGGTCGCCCTGGCCGGCGAACATCAGCGCGTAGACGATCAGCGTGGTGCCGAAGAAGGCCAGGACCATCTGAAGCAGGCGCCGGCTACTACCCCTATCTCAACCTGGACGAGCACCACCTGCCCGGCCGGGCGCCCTACCAGCAGTGGCACCAGACCCACGACGTGCTGCT
>NZ_JBITKL010000001.1:1064394-1099636 GCF_044460945.1 Micromonospora sp. NPDC049903 | reverse complement strand
CTGCACGCGATGCTTCGCACCGCGACGCCTTACCAGCACAAACCTGCAGAAAAGCTGGCCCTCGCCGCTTGACGGAACCCATAGGGACACCCCCCCGCACCCCACTGCCTCCCCACCCCCACCCCACCTCCCACCCCCCCGACGTCGGGTTGATCAAGAAGTTCTGGTCACCGAGGAGTACTCCAGAGGGCCAAAACTCCTTGATCAACGCCAGCGGGCCGGGCCGGGCCGGGGTGGGTGGGGTGGGAGTGGGGTTGGTGGGGTGGGTGGGTTAGTCGCGGGTGGGGGTTTCGGCGGCGGAGCTGAGGTTGGGGGCGCTTGCGGGTTCGGCGATGCCGCCCGGGGACTGGGCGAAGGACGGGTCCTGGGCGGTCTCGGCTGCGACGAGGGGCTGGTCCGGCGGCATGACGTCGGGCACCGTCGGTGCCACGATCACGGCGGTGCCGTAGGCGCAGATCTCCATCCACATCTCGCCGCAGTCCCGGCTGTCGAACCGCATCCCGACGACCGCGTTCGCGCCGAGCCGCCGGGCCTCCTCGCCGAGCCGCGCCACCGAGTCGGTACGCCAGCGGGTGAGGTTGTCCGGGGCCGACGGGTCGTACGCGCCACCACGGAGGTTCTTCACCCCCTCGCGATAGGGGTTGCGGGTCCTGGCCATGGAGGAGACCACCTCGCCGAGGATCTGGCGGATCTCGTAGCCGGGAAGTTGGTCCGTCGTCACGACCAGCACGTTTCTGATGCTGGCAGTCGATGCGGGTCGACAACGTGAGGGTTGTTCACCTGATCGGATGCTGAAAAACGACGCGGCGCGGACGGCGGGCGCGTAGCCCACCATCCGCGCCGACCGGGCGCTAACCGTCAGACACCGGCCACCGAGGTGATCCAGGCCCGGTTGAACGCGACACTGCCGTAGTTCTGGATGTTCACGCCGTCGGCCGTCGAGGCGACGCCGACCTGCGCGCCGTTGTAGAACTGCGGGCCGCCCGAGTCGCCCCGCCAGGCGTTGCCGTTGACCCGGGTGCTCCGGATCGCCTGCCCGCCGTACGCGTCCGAGACGTTGGTGCTGGTCACCCGCACCGACGCGGTCTTGAGTTGGGGAGAGGCCGCGCAGCCGCTGTAGCAGGTCCGGCCCCAGCCGTAGATCGAGTTGGTGGAGTTGACCGGAGGGTTGCTGCTGGCCAGCGTGACGTAGCTGGTGCTCACTGCGCTGGAGAGCCGCATCAGGGCCAGGTCGTAGCGACCGTAGGTGGCGCTGACCGTGCGGGTGACGCCGCCGGAGGTGAGGTACACGCTGCCCACCCGGACGGACATGTTGCTGCCGATGCAGTGCTGGGCGGTGAGCACCCACTGGGGCGCGATGATCGTGCCGGAGCAGGTGAACGAGCCGTTGCTGAACACCGCTGCCGCCCACGGCGCCGAGGAGACGGTGCTGCCGCCGATGATGTACGGGCTGACGGGGGAGGCGACGGCGCCGGAGCTGGCGCCGACGACGCCAACCATGGCTGTGGCGAAGGCCACGATCAGGGATCGGATGCGCATCGGTAGGGCTCCTTCGGGGTTCGGTGACCCGGGTTGGCCGAGTCGGTCTGCGCTGGCGGGAGGGGGTGAACCGCCACCGCGACGTCCATGAATCGACGTCTGACGATGTACCGTAGGGCCCGGTGAGGTGTTTCACAAGAGGTTCATCGAAACAATCGGATGTAACAGTCGGATTCCCCGACGTCGAGGAGAGGAGGTGCCGGAACGGGCCGATCGGTGCCCGGTCTCCGCCCGAGGAGGGGTGAAACCCGCCCGGACCGGGCCACCCGGCAACGAACCAGTATCGAGACTGCAACGAACCCGTATCGGTCCCGAAGGCCCCACGCGGGTGCGGTCGGACACCGCCCGGACCGCGTCCGGCCGGTGCGTCTGGCGCTGTATCTGCCAGGTAGGCTGGCTGCGCTCGCCCGTTGTGGGTCGGCACCCAACTGCGTACACAGTCAGGAGTGCCCAGTGCCTCGCGTCGTCGTCGACGTCATGCTCAAGCCCGAGATCCTCGATCCTCAGGGCCAGGCCGTCGCAAACGCGCTGCCCCGGCTCGGCGTCAACGACGTCGCCTCGGTACGGATCGGCAGGCGGATCGAGATCGACTTCACCGGTGAACCGGACCTGGACCGGGCCCGGGAGATCGCCGACAAGTTGCTCGCCAACCCGGTCATCGAGGACTTCACCGTCCACCTGGTCGAGGCCGACGAAGCCGCGGACGCCCGCTCGTGACCGCCCGGGTCGGTGTGGTGACGTTCCCCGGCTCGCTCGACGACGGGGACGCGGCCCGGGCCGTCCGGATCGCCGGCGCGGAGCCGGTCCGCCTCTGGCACGGGGACGCGGAGCTGCACGGGGTGGACGCGGTCGTCCTGCCCGGCGGCTTCTCCTACGGTGACTACCTGCGGTGCGGTGCCATCGCCCGGTTCGCCCCGGTGATGGAGAAGATCATCGACGCCGCAGCCGGTGGCCTGCCGGTGCTCGGCATCTGCAATGGCTTCCAGATCCTCTGCGAGGCGCACCTGCTGCCCGGCGCGCTCACCCGCAACCAGCACCTGCACTTCCGCAACCGGGACCAGGTCCTGCGGATCGAGACGACCGGTACGGCCTGGACGAACGCGTTCCAGCCCGGCCAGGAGGTGCTGATCCCGGTCAAGAACGGCGAGGGTTGCTACGTCGCCGACCCGGCGACGCTGGACGAGCTGGAGGCCGAAGGTCGGGTCGTGGCCCGGTACCTCGGCGGCAACCCGAACGGGTCGCAGCGCGACATCGCCGCGATCACCAACCCCGCCGGCAACGTGGTCGGCATCATGCCGCATCCCGAGCACGCGGTGGAGGCGCTCACCGGCCCCTCCCTCGACGGCCTCGGCTTCTTCACCTCGGTGCTCAAGCACCTGGTGGGGACGCCGGCGTGACCGTCGGCTGCGGGATCAACGGTCAGCTCACCCGCCTTCCCGGCGGCGAGCGCAACGAGGAGATGTCATGACCACGCATCCGGACCCGGTACGGGAGACCCCGGAGGCATTCCCGGCCGCGCCGGTCCAGTCGACCCCGGCTGCCGCCGCGCCCTCGGCCGCCGTGCCCCGGCACGCCGCCGCGCAGGAGGCCACCGACTGGACCGGCGGGGTGGACACCGTCCCGGCCGCCGACGGCAGCCCGGACGAGCTTCAGCCGTACGCCGAGCTCGGGCTCCGCGACGACGAGTACGACCGCATCCGGCACATCCTTGGCCGCCGGCCGACCCAGTCCGAGCTGGCGATGTACTCGATCATGTGGAGCGAGCACTGCTCCTATAAGTCGAGCAAGGTCCACCTGCGGCAGTTCGGCGAGAAGGCTCCGCCCAGCGACCGGCTGCTGGCCGGCATCGGTGAGAACGCCGGTGTGGTGCAGATCTCCGACGAGCTGGCGGTGACCTTCAAGGTCGAGTCGCACAACCACCCGAGCTTCGTCGAGCCGTACCAGGGTGCCGCCACCGGCGTCGGCGGCATCGTCCGCGACATCCTGGCCATGGGTGCCCGCCCGGTGGCGGTGATGGACCCGCTGCGCTTCGGTGCCGCCGACCACCCCGACACCGCCCGGGTGCTGCCCGGCGTGGTGGCCGGCGTCGGCGGGTACGGCAACTGCCTCGGCCTGCCCAACATCGGCGGTGAGGTGGTCTTCGACCCCTGCTACCAGGGCAACCCGCTGGTCAACGCGCTCTGCCTCGGCGTCCTGCCGGTCAGCCGCCTGCAGAACAAGGCCGCCGTCGGCCCCGGCAACGTCGTGGTGCTGATGGGCGCCAAGACCGGCCGGGACGGCATCGGTGGTGTCTCCGTCCTGGCCAGCGCCACCTTCAGCGAGGGCAGTGAGAAGCGTCGCCCGTCGGTGCAGGTCGGTGACCCGTTCATCGAGAAGCTGCTGATCGAGGCGTGCCTGGAGCTGTACGACGCCCAGCTCGTCGCCGGCATCCAGGACCTCGGCGGTGCCGGGCTGACCTGCGCGCTCACCGAGACCGCCGCGGCGGCCGGCACCGGCATGCGGGTCTGGCTGGAGCGGGTGCCGCTGCGTGAGCCGTCGATGGAGCCGCACGAGATCCTGGCCAGCGAGTCGCAGGAGCGGATGCTTCTGGTCGTCGAGCCGGACAAGCTCGACGCGGTGCTCAAGACCTGCGAGAAGTGGGGCGTGCTGGCCACCGCCATCGGCGAGGTCACCGCACCGCAGCCGGACGGCCAGCCCGGCCGCCTGCTGATCACCTGGCGGGACCACCTGGTGGTCGACGTGCCGCCGGGTTCGCTGGTGGACGACGGCCCGGTCTACGCCCGCCCGATGCGGGAGCCGGCGGACCTGATCCTGCTCCAGGCCGACCGGGCCGAGACGCTGCCCCGGCCGAGCGACCCGGACGCGCTGCGCGAGACCCTGCTGCGCATGATCGCCTCGCCGAACCTGGCCGACAAGACCTGGGTCACCGAGCAGTACGACCGGTACGTGCTGGGTAACACCGTGCTCGCCCAGCCGGAGGACTCGGGCGTGATCCGGATCGACGAGCGGACCGGCCTGGGCGTGGCGCTCTCGGTGGACGGCAACGGCCGGTACGCCCGGCTCGACCCGTACCACGGTGCCAAGTTGGCGCTGGCCGAGGCGTTCCGCAACGTCGCGGTCACCGGTGCGACGCCGATCGCGGTCACCGACTGCCTGAACTTCGGCTCGCCGGAGGACCCGGGCGTGATGTGGCAGTTCGCCGAGGCGGTACGCGGCCTGGCGGACGGTTGCGCCGAGCTGGGCATCCCGGTGACCGGCGGCAACGTCAGCTTCTACAACCAGACCGGTGCGGCGGCCATCCACCCCACTCCGGTCGTCGGCGTGCTCGGCGTGCTGGAGAACGTGGCCGAACGGGTGGCGTCCGGCTTCGTCGCGCGCACCAACAACGACCACGACCAGCTCTTCCTGCTCGGCGAGACGCACGTGGAGCTCTCCGGCTCGGAATGGGCCTGGGTCACCCACGAGCACCTCGGCGGCGTACCCCCGCAGGTCGACCTGGCGCGGGAGAAGCAGCTCGCCGGGCTGCTGGCCGCCGCCGCCCGGGTCGGTCACCTCAGCTCCGCGCACGACCTCTCCGACGGCGGTCTCGCGCAGAGCCTGGTGGAGTCCTGCCTTCGGCACAACGTCGGCGCGCGGATCGCGGTGCCGGAGCGGTTCGAGGGCGGCTCGATGCCGTTCGTCTTCCTGTTCAGCGAGTCCGCCGGCCGGGTGCTGGTCTCGGTGCCGCGCGGGCACGAGAAGGCGTTCACCGCGCTCTGCGCCGAGCACGGCGTGCCGTGGGAGCTGATCGGGGTCACCGACTCCACCGCCGCTGCGCTCGAGGTGCACGGCCAGTTCCGGGTCGAGTTGGACGAGCTGCGCGAGGCGCACACCGGCACCCTTCCGAAGATCTTCGGGGGCGTACAGCAGTTCGAGGTGACCGCACCGGAGGCCGTCGCGACGCCGGCCCAGGCCGACGTCGCCCCGACTGCCGAGACCGCCGAGGCGGCTCCGGTCGCCGAGGTGGCACCGCCCGCCGACGCGACGTCGGAGACCGCCGATGTGGTGGACGAGGTGGCGGTGGCGGACGAGGTGCCGGCGACCGACAGTCCGGTCGCCGCATCCGAGGTGCCGGCGACGACGGGTGCCGAGACCGAGGACGAGACCGCGACGGTGGCCGAGCGCCCGGCCGACCGGGCGACGCCGCCGGTCCGGGCGACCGCTGCCGGTGAGACGTCGACGGCCGGGGACGCTCTGGCCGACGGGCCCGGGGCCGAGGCTCCGCAGTCCGGTGCCACCGAGCAGCCTGCCGCGTCCGACGAGCGCTGAGGCGGTGGCCTCGGCCGTCTTCGCCCAACCCGGATCGGGAGCCCGGTTCGACTGGGGCCTCGCGGGAGCTGCCGAACTCGGCCGGGTCTGCGCGGCACTGGTGGTGGTGGACGTGTTGTCGTTCACCACCACCGTCGAGGTGGCCGTCGGGCGGGGGATGCGCGTGCACCCGTTCCCCTGGGGCGCCCAGGCTGCCGACTACGCACAGCGGATCGGCGCGGTGGTCGCCACCGGTCGCCGACAGACCGCGCAACATCCGTGGTCGCTGTCGCCGGCCGCGCTGAGCCGGGCACCGTTCGTCGCCGAGTTGGTGCTGCCCTCCCCGAACGGGTCGGCCATCAGCGCCGCCGCCAGCGCCACCGGTCTGCCGGTGGTGGCGGCCAACCTGCGTAACGCCCGCGCCGTCGGGAGCTGGCTGCTACGCCAGGGGTACGGCTCGACCACCGACCCGATCGGGGTGGTCGCCGCCGGAGAGCAGTGGCCGGACGGTTCGCTGAGGCCGGCGGTGGAGGACCAACTCGGCGCGGCCTGCGTACTGGACGCCATCTCCGCAGTGCCGGGTGGCCTCTCGGTGGAGGCGGCCATGGCGCTCGCCGCGCTGGCGAGCACGCCGGACGTACCTGCGGCGGTCCGGGGCTGCGTGTCCGGTCGCGAGCTGATCGAGGCCGGTTTCACCGACGACGTCGAGATCGCGGTCCGGGTCGGCGACTCCGATGTGGTCCCCCTGCTGCGACAGGGCGTCTTCTCCGCCGCCTGACCGCGTCCCGTCCGGTCACACGTCCCGTCCGGTCACAGCGGACACCGCGAGCGGTCCACCGACGACAAGAGCCGCGAACCTTCCGGTCCGCGGCTCTTGTCGTCGGTGCTCGCGCCTCAGGACGACGCGTACGGGGTGTGGATCAGTCGTCCATCCAGTCCAGCCGACGTCCGCCCCGCTCCTGCCCCGGGGTGTCCGACCGACCGCGACCGGTCTGCGCCGGGTCGCCGTAGTAGCCGCCACCCTGCTGTTGTTGCTGCTGCTCGTAGCTGTCCTCGTAGCCACCGCGCTGGCGTGGCGGTTCCTGGCCGTAGCCCCCGCCCTGGCCGTAGCCACCCTGCTCGTAGGCGTTGTCGTAGCCACCGCGCTGCTGCGGCGGCTCCTGGCCGTAACCGCCGCCCTGGCCGTAGCCGCCCGGGGCGTAACCGGTGGGCTCGCTGTAGTTGTCGTAGCCACCGCGCTGCTGCGGCGGCTCCTGGCCGTAGCCTCCGGGCTCGTTGTAGCCGCCGGTCGGCTCCGCGCCGTGGCCGTAGCCGCCGGTCGGCTCGCCCCGACCGTAGCCCCGGTTGGCGTCGCCGCCGCCCTGGCCGTAGCCATCGGGTTCGCCCTGGCCGTAGCCGCCGGTCGGGTCACCCTGGCCGTAGCCCCGGTTGGCGTCGCCGCCGCCCTGGCCGTAACCGCCGGGTTCGCCCTGGCCGTAGCCGCCGGTCGGATCACCCTGGCCGTAGCCCCGGTTGGCGTCGCCGCCGCCCTGGCCGTAACCGCCGGACTCGCCCCGGCCGTAGCCGCCGGTCGGGTCACCCTGGCCGTAGCCCTGGCCGCCCTCCGGCTGGTAGACACCGGTCGCGTACGGGTCGGCGGGCGCCGGATAGCGGGTGTCCTCACCCTGGTAACGCCCGGTCGGCTCGTCGAACCGCTCGCCGTAGCCGGCTCCACCGCCACCGGCCGGCGGGTACTCGGACCCACCGCCGCCCGCACCGTAGTCACGACTGCCGTAACCGCCACCCGAGGACGGGCTGTTGCCGTAGCCACCGCCCGACGAGGGGGCATTGCCGTATCCGCTGCCGGAGGACGGGGCGTTGCCGTAGCCCGGGCCGCCGCCGTAGCCGCCGCCCTGCTCTTCGCCGTAACCGCCCGACCAGGCCTGTCCCGACCCGCCCGCCGCGCCGTACGGCTGCGGAGGCGCACCGTACGGGTCCGGCGGGACGTCGTCGACCACCGGCTGGTGCATCATCGTCGGCGCGTTGGCCAGCCCGGGACCGCCCACCATGGTCGGGTCCGGGGTGGAGCCCACCCGATTCACCACCCGGGTCTGGTCGTCCGCCCCGGCGAACGAGCCTCGGGCTGCGGGAACCGCACCGGCCGGCGCCCCACCGACGGGCTCACCGTCGGGATCGGCGTCCTCGTTCTCCTTGCGCTTCATCCAGAGCAGCACGATCGTGCCGACACCGATGGCCACGAAGAGACCACCGAGCAGGATCAGCAGCCAGTTGCCGAAGCCGCCGGAGCTCTCGTTGGCCGCCGGGGCCTGGGCGGCGGGAGTGTCGCCGGGCGGCGTCTCCGGATCGTCGGTGGCGTCGTCCGCGAACGGGTCCTCGGTCGGCTCCGCCGACACAGTCTCCGAGGGGGTGGCGCTCGGGCTGGCCGAGGACTCGATGGCGAGGGTGATCCGCCGTCCGTTGATCTGCTGGCCCGCGTTGGCGGTGAAGCTCACCGTGGCCCGGATGTCGTCCTTGCTCGCGCCGATGTCGATCCGACCGGGCGCGATCGGGTTGCCACTGTTGCCGGTGAAGCGGAAGTTGCCGTTGCCGTCGCTGGTGGTGTCCCGCTGACGGCCGGCGCTGTCCACCAGCAGCACATACGCGTTCGGCACCGCGTCACCTGACCGCGCCACGACCTTGCCCGCAATGGACCGCACGGTCTGCGGTGCCTGCGAGGTGGGCGGGGGGTTGGGCCCGCGTACCGTCATGTCGCGCTCGTCGCCGCCCTGGTCGCCGCCGGCCCGGGCGGAGACCCGCACCCGACCGGAGCGCTCCTGGCCGGCCGCCACGTCGCCCGCGACCAGGTTGACCGTGATCGACACCTCTTCGTTGGGACCGATCACGCGCGCGGGGATGTTGCAGTCACCCTGGCAGCTCAGCCCGTTGAAGGTGCCGACGGAGATGCTGAACGGGGTCGGCAACTCGTTGTTGTTCTTGACGCGGAACGTCATCGACGTCTGCTGACCGGCCTGGAGAGTGCCGTTCGGCAGGTTGGTGATCTGGACGTCCGGGTTCGCGGCGAGTGCGGGTGTGGCGGGGGCGGCGAGTAAGGCACCGACAATCAGCGCTACGACCACACCGGCCCGCTTTTGCCAGGCTCGTCGGTGTGTTGACACGTCCACCGCCTTCCGGACTGACCTCCTCGTACCGGCGAGCGCCGGCCGAAGGAACATCACGGTACGAATACGCCGTCGGCAACTATGCCTTGTCGGGGCGGATCGGCGCGACCCAGGGCCATCGTGACGCGCCGGGCAGCCGCGCCGTATCGTCCCGTCGTGTCCTCTCCGTACATTAAGTCCACCGCAGTGGCCGCGGCGCTGTCGGCGCTCGACGAGGGACGCGCGCCCGAACGGCCGGTGCTCCGAGCGGCGGTCAGGGCCCTGTTGGCCACCCTCGCGGAGCGCGCCCCCGGCCGATCGGTGGAGGTGCGTGTCCCACCTTACGGTGCAGTTCAGTGTGTTCCGGGTCCGCGACACACCCGCGGTACTCCTCCGAACACGGTGGAGATGGATCCACAGACCTGGGTCGCGCTCGCCGCCGGGAGGCTCGACTGGGAGCGTGCCGTCACGGAGGGTCGCGTACGGGCGAGTGGCACGCGAGCGGATCTGTCCGCGTACCTGCCGCTCGAACTGGAGTGACGCCTGTGGCGCGATGACACTGCGGCGTATCAGTGTGACTGTATGTGGCGACATGGATTCGCGTACACTGTCAGGCGACGACAGTGTGGTTCCGGCCGATGCAGCGCGGAGCGGCCCCGGTGGCTCCGCCAGGCCAGTCCAGACCAGCAAGAGGGAGCGGCAGGTGCCCCGAGGCGACGGCCGGCTGAGCCACGACCTTGATCCCCAACGACCAGGCCCCCAGGACGCGTGCGGCGTCTTCGGCGTCTGGGCGCCCGGGGAGGAGGTCGCCAACCTGACCTACTTCGGGCTGTACGCGTTACAGCACCGGGGCCAGGAGGCAGCCGGGATAGCGGTCAGCGACGGCTCCGGAGTGGTGGTCTACAAGGATCTCGGCCTGGTCGCCCAGGTCTTCGACGAGCCGACGTTGGCGAGCCTGCGCGGGCACGTCGCCATCGGCCACACCCGATACTCGACCACCGGTGCCTCGACCTGGGAGAACGCCCAGCCGACCATCCGGGCCACCAGCTCGGGCACCACGATCGCGCTGGCCCACAACGGCAACCTAATCAACACCGCCGATCTCCAGCGTGAGGTCGCCGAGCGTGGTCTGGGCACCGACGGCTCGACCAACGACACCTCGCTGGTCACCATGCTGCTGGCCAGCCGCCCGGATCTCTCCGTCGAGGCCGCCGCGCTGGAGGTGCTGCCGCAGTTGCGGGGCGCGTTCAGCTTCGCCTTCATGGACGAGTCGACGCTGTACGCCGCCCGTGACCCGCACGGGGTGCGTCCGCTGGTGCTCGGCCGCCTGGAACGGGGCTGGGTGGTGGCCAGCGAGACCGCGGCGCTGGACATCGTCGGTGCGAGCGTGGTCCGTGAGGTCGAGCCCGGTGAGCTGATCGCGATCGACGCCGAGGGGCTGCGGTCCAACCGGTTCGCCGCGCCCGAGCCCAAGGGCTGCCTCTTCGAGTACGTCTACATCGCGCGTCCGGACGCCACCATCGCCGGGCGCAACGTGCACTCGGCACGGGTGCAGATCGGCCGCCAGTTGGCCAAGGAGCACCCGGTCGAGGCGGACATGGTCATCCCGGTGCCCGAGTCGGGCACGCCGGCTGCCATCGGCTACGCCGAGGAGTCCGGCATCACCTACGGCGCCGGCCTGATGAAGAACCCGTACGTCGGGCGCACCTTCATCCAGCCGTCGCAGACCCTGCGTCAACTCGGTATCCGGCTCAAGCTCAACCCGCTGCGCGAGAACGTACGCGGCAAGCGCCTGGTCGTGGTCGACGACTCGATCGTCCGGGGTAACACCCAGCGCGCGATCGTCCGGATGCTCCGCGAGGCCGGCGCGGTGGAGGTGCACGTCCGCATCTCCTCACCGCCGGTCTCCTGGCCCTGTTTCTACGGCATCGACTTCGCCACCCGCGCCGAGCTGCTCGCCAACGGCCTCGACAACGAGGGCATCCGGCGGTCGATCGGCGCTGACACGTTGGGCTACGTCTCGCTGCCCGGTCTGATCGCCGCGACCGAGCAGCCGAAGACCCGGCTGTGTCGGGCCTGCTTCGACGGGGAGTACCCGATCGAGCTGCCCGTCGGCAACCTGATCGGCAAGCACGTGCTCGAAGGGATCAGCCGCCGGGTCGCGAACCGCGTCGACGACGATGTCGACGCCGGTGAGCAGGCCGGCACGACGACGCCCCGGACCGACGTGACGATGTCGGCGACCACACACCGCCCATAGCACCATCCGGCTGCGGCGTCGGTCACCGCCGACACGGCCGCCGAGAACCACTAAGGGGAGAACCGTGACGCACGTGTCCGAGCGCAGCGGCGCAGGTAGCAGCCCGACCGGCGCCGGCGGCGACCGCCAGCCCTGGACGGCCGGCACCGGCCGTCCGGCTCGCAAACGTTCGGTCTCGTACGCGGACGCCGGCGTGTCGATCGAGGCGGGCGACCGCGCGGTCGAGCTGCTCAAGTCCAAGGTGAAGCAGACCCGCCGGCCGGAGGTGATGGGCGACCTGGGCGGTTTCGCCGGCCTGTTCCGGCTGGACACCACGAAGTACAAGAACCCGATCCTGGCCTCCTCCACCGACGGCGTCGGCACCAAGCTGGTGATCGCGCAGCAGATGGACATCCACGACACGGTCGGCATCGACCTGGTCGCGATGGTCGTCGACGACCTGGTGGCCTGCGGCGCCGAGCCGCTGTTCCTGCTGGACTACATCGCCACCGGCGAGGTCGTGCCGGACCGGGTCGCCGAGATCGGTGCCGGTATCGCCGACGGCTGCCGGTACGCGGGCTGCGCGCTGCTCGGCGGCGAGACCGCCGAGCACCCGGGTGTGCTGCGCCCCGACGAGTACGACATCTCGGCCACCGGCGTCGGCGTGGTGGAGGAGAGCCAGATCCTCAGCCCGGAGCGGGTCGAGGTGGGCGACGTGGTGATCGCCATGCGTTCGTCCGGCCTGCACTCCAACGGCTACTCCCTGGTCCGGCACGTGCTGCTGGGCGCCGGCCGGATGCGGCTGGACGTGGTGATCGACGACTTCGGCCGGCAGCGCACCCTCGGCGAGGAGCTGCTGACCCCCACCAAGATCTACGCGCAGGACTGCCTCAAGCTGATCGCCGAGGCGGAGGTGCGGTCGCTGGCCCACGTCACCGGCGGTGGCATTCCCGGCAACCTGGTGCGCATCCTGCCCGAGCACGTGGACGCGGTGGTCAACCGCTCCACCTGGAAGCCGCAGCCGATCTTCGACCTGGTCCAGTCCAAGGGGCGAATCGACGACCCGGAGATGGAGGCGACCTTCAACATGGGCGTCGGCATGTTCGCGATCGTCTCGGCCGAGGACGCCGACCGTGCGCTGGCCACGCTGACCGGCCGCGGGGTGGACGCGTGGCAGGCCGGTGAAATCATCGAGGGCACCGGTGAGGTGCAGATGATCGGGCAGCACACCCGCGGCTGATCATCTGACACTGATCGTCCAACCACCTGGTCAGGGGTTCACCCAAGTGGCCGTCGCGGCCTAGCCTTGAGGCTGCTTCGCCTTGAAGGGCTGCTTCGAAGCTGTGGGTGCGCCCGTGCCGTGGCGTGCCCGGCAGCCGTCAACCGGTGAGGAGGGCGATGGCTGCACGGGGACGGTCGTTGCGTGGGATGCGGGGTCTTTCCGCTGTCCCGTCGTACGTCGTGATGCAGCCCACCACCCTCTGCAATCTGGACTGCGCGTACTGCTACCTGCCGTTGCGGGCCGCCGACCGGCGGATGTCGGTGGCGGTGGCGGAGGCGGTGGCCGCCTCGGTGAACCCGTGGGCCGCCTCGGGGCGGTTCTCGGTGGTGTGGCACGGCGGGGAGCCGCTCGCGGCGGGCCGGGAGCGGCTGGCGGCGTTGATGGCGCCCTTCTCCGCCGAGGTGGAGCACCATGTGCAGACCAACGCCACGCTGATCGACGACGCGTGGTGCGAGTTCTTCGCGACGCACCGGATCCGGGTCAGCGTCAGCGTGGACGGGCCCCGGGCGCGTAACGGGGACCGGGTGACCCGGGCGGGACAGCCAGCGTACGACCGGATCGTGCGCGGGGTGGCGGCGCTGCGCCGGCACGGACTGCCGTTCTCGGCGCTGGCCGTGGTGAACGACCCGTCGCCGGCCCGGGCGGCGGAGCTGTACGCCTACTTCCTCGGCCTCGGGTGCGAGGTGCTCGGGGTCAACATCGAGGAGACCGAGGGCGTCAACACCCGTGACAACGCTCACGACGCCGCCGCAGTGACCGGGTTCTGGGCCGAGCTGGTCGCGGCCTGGCGGCGTGATCCGCGGATCCATCTGCGGGAGGTCGAGTGGTCGCTGCGGTACGCCGCCGCAGTCCTCGACGGCACGGCGGACGGCCTGCTGCCGGCCAGCCTCGACCCGATCCCCACCGTGGCGTACGACGGCTCGGTGGTAGTGCTCTCACCCGAGCTGGCCGGCTTCACCGATCCGCGCCACGGCGACTTCAGCAGCGGGAACGTCCTGACCACGCCGTTGCACACGATCCTCGCCGGTGCGGCCGGCACCGGGTGGGTCGGTGAGTTCCTGAGCGGGGTGGAAGCCTGCCGCTCGTCCTGCCCGTACTTCGGTTTCTGTGGCGGAGGCCACGCGGCCAACCGCTACTTCGAGCTGGGCCGTTTCGACGGTACGGAGACCGAGCACTGCCGCAACAGCAAGATCCGCCTACTGGAGGGAGTGTTGGATCATGCCCGAGACCACAAGTCACCGGGAGCCCGAGCGGGTGACGGGTAACGAGGCCGACCGCATCACCGACCGGGTGCGGGAGGCCGCCGCCGGGCTCACCGCCCTGCTCCAGGAGGCAGAGGACGCACGACGCCTACGGGCGGAGGTGACGGGCGGCGACGGGTCGAGCGCGGTCTGCGCCTGGAACCACTTCGAGAACATCCCGACGTTCTACAACTGGAACAACCGGCCTCGCTGACCGGCCGGAGTCGAGGGCCCGCCACGTTCCCGGATTACCTCCGGGCGTGGCAGGCCCTTGAGCGTCGGGTGGTACGCCGCCGCGTGCCGGGCACATACGTGAGCACGCGGGGAGTTACCGCGTGCTCGGATGTGACCGGGGGTCAGCGGGTGGGACGGACCCAGGTGTCCGGGTCGTCCTCGGCGTGGTCCTCATCATCGTCGACGTACTCTTTGTCGTCGTCGAAATGGTGGTCCGACTTGCCGCTGCCGCCGAGTTCTCGCTGCAAGGCGGCGAGGTCGGTGTTCGGGGAGTGATACTTCAGCTCCCGGGCCACCTTTGTCTGCTTGGCCTTAGCACGGCCGCGCCCCATGGCTCGACCCCCTCGCACAGAATGCGGGGCAGCCCGAAGGCGGGCCCCGATGACGTCAGGCATCTCTCGTGGCTCTTACGGTACATGGGGATGCCACCGTTCGGCACCTCGGGTTACCGCTGACCGCCGCCGCGCGTGGCGGTCAACCGGTCGTCACCCACTGTACCCGGTAAGGAGCGATGCCGGGAACGGTCCTGACACAGGGTAAATCTCCATGAACGCGTCGTATCTTCAGTTTAGCCGGATACGTACGTTGAGGGCGGAAGCAACGCGGCCCGCCCTCAACGTACGGCGAGGTCACCGCAGGTGAATCGTGCGCAGCCGGCCGATGTCGGCCATCCGCCGCTCCGCCAGCCGGTCGGCCGCCACGGCGGGTGGTACGCCGTCGGTGTCGGCGAGCCGGAGGATCTCCCGCGTGGTGTCGAAGATGCGGGTCGCCCGCAGCTTGGCGCGGTCGAAGTCGAAGCCCTCGATCTCGTCCGCGACCTGGATCACACCACCGGCGTTCACCACGTAGTCCGGGGCGTAGAGGATGCCCCGGTCGGCGAGCAGCTTCTCCACCCCGGAGTGGGCGAGCTGGTTGTTGGCCGCCCCGGCGACCACCTTGGCCCGCAGCGCCCCCACCGTGTCGTCGTCCAGGGCACCGCCCAGCGCGCAGGGCGCGTACACGTCGATGTCGGCGGCGGCCAGCGCGGACGGGTCCTCGACCAGCGTCACCTCGGGGTGGGTGGTCCGTGCCCAGTCCAGCGCGCGGGGGCTCACGTCGGTGGCCACCACCTCGGCGCCGTCCTCCAGCAGGTGGCCGACCAGATACTTGCCGACCTTGCCCAGGCCGGCCACACCGACCCGCCTACCGTGCAGCGTGGGGACTCCCCAGACGTGCTCGGCCGCCGCCCGCATGCCCTGGAAGACACCCCAGGCGGTGAGGATCGAGGAGTCGCCGGCTCCGCCGTGCTCGACGCTGCGGCCGGTGACGTAGCGCGTCTCGCGGGCGATCACGTCCATGTCCGGCACGTACGTGCCCACGTCGCAGGCGGTGTAGTAGCGCCCGCCCAGCGACTCCACGAAGCGGCCGTACGCGCGCAGCAGCGCCTCGCTCTTGATCTGCTCGGGGTCACCCCAGATGACCGCCTTGCCGCCGCCCAGGTCCAGCCCGGCGAGAGCGTTCTTGTACGCCATGCCGCGGGACAGGTCGAGCACGTCGGCGAGGGCGGCCTCCTCGCTCGCGTACGGGTAGAAGCGGGTACCACCCAGCGCCGGGCCGAGTGCAGTGGAGTAGATCCCGATGATCGCCTTCAGGCCGGTCTGCTTGTCCTGGCAGAACACGACCTGCTCATGGCCTGTGGATTCCGGGTCGTCGGAAGTGGCGAATACGCCCATGACTGGCTCCTGTGTCGGCGGGCGCCCTTGTGGGACGCGGACCTCGGTCGAGCCGGCGGGGATGCTGCCGGTGGTGCGAGCCTAGTATCGGCGGGCGTTCCACGGCCTCTTCCGGGCGTCCGCATCCCGCCCAGCGGGCGTACGCGCCGGGAGTCCTCCGGGGCGCGTCGAGGGCTCCGAGCCCACGTTTCGGCTCGCCACGCGGCACCACCCGGGTGACGCCGAGCAACGCTCGGCTTGCCGTTCGTGGGAGGATCGCGCCGTGCCGTCGCTCTTCGCCTCATACCTGCGCGTGTACGAGCCGCTGACCGCCTTCGATCGCGATCGTCAGGCGTACTGGCGGCGCTACGTCGAGCAGGGGCGGGCGGTGGCGCCGGTGGAGGGTCCGGGCCGGCAGCGGACCTCGGTGATCGAGGCGCTCGGCGCCGGCTGGACCCGGCTGCCCGACCTGCCCGACGAGGCGTACGTGCTGGAGACGGACGAGACGCTGCTGGTGTGCCCGTGGAACCTGCGCATCCGGGTGGCCGAGGCCGCGCTGAGCGCCCGGGACGGGGTGCCGGCGGTGCTGGCCGACGCATTCGTGCCGCCGGTGCTGGCCGGGCAGGCCAAGGCCGTGGTGGAGGACTGGCGCAGCGGGGCCCGGGTGCTGGAGCACGGCGTACCCCGGGTGCACGAGCAGATCGCCACCTGGGGCGTGCCGCTGCGGTGGTTCGTGCTGTTCGAGGCGCAGGAGCGCCACCACGTGACCGCGCCGGAGCGCCGCTCGCTGCGCTTCCGGACCGAGATCTCCAAGGCGCGCCGCCGGTCGTCGCGCGCGTTGTCGGTGCTGCGCAAGTCGGTGGGGGACGCGCCCATCACCGAGGCGGTCGAGGAGGCCGCCCGCTGGCTGGAGGAGTTCCATCCCCGCTCGGTGGTGGAGTTGGACTACGGGGGTCTGGTCGAGTTGCTCTCCGACGAGACGCTCGCGGAGGACGACTCGGCGGAACTGGTCGCCGCCGGACTCGCCGGACTGTCGCGAGGCGAGGCGGAAGAGGCGTCAGCGGCGTACGACAAGCTCGTCGCGCGCTGGCGGGCCGTGCAACTTCTGGAGCGCTGCAACTAGTCCGCTTTTGCCCAAATTTCGGGCTGTAACATGAGGTGCTCTCGTAGTTGTTGCGTCACGAACCGTGACTATGAGTCCGAATAAGGTACTTTCTGGCGTGTAAAAGTCGTATAAATCGGGCATGGTTCATCCGTCCGTCTAGGGACGTTCGGCCGTTCGGCCCATGTCGGACATCGGGGACTAGCCGGACCATGGGAGACGCGTCGGCCGGCGGGACCCCGGCCGATGTCTCTACATGTGGAGGAGTGACCGATGGCATCGCGAACGCACGAACCAGAGCCGCTACTCACACCGGCCGAGGTGGCGTCGATGTTCCGTGTCGACCCGAAGACGGTGACCCGCTGGGCGAAGGCCGGCAAGCTGAGCGCCATCCGGACCCTGGGCGGCCACCGCCGGTATCGCGAGTCCGAGGTCAGGGCGCTGTTGCAGGGGCAGATCCCGCAGCAGCGCCAGGGGGACTGACTGGCCGGTAGATAGCTGGAAACACGAAGGGCGACGGATTCTCCCGAATCCGTCGCCCTTCGTCATGTCCGCCACCCGGTGCGGCCCGGTCGCGCACCGGCTCAGCCGGTCAGCTCGACCCGGATCCCCACCGTGCCGCCGGTGCCCCGGCGCAGTCGGCTGCCGAGCAGCGTCAGCCGCCCGATCACTCGGTACTTCTGCTTGATCAGCCCCCGGATGCGATCGGTCGCTCCGGGGTCGTAGAGGCTCGCCCGGGCGGGCACCGCCTCGCCATGGGGTCGACCGCGCACGTCGCACGGCGCCACCGTGACATCCCCACTGCGCCGGATCCGCTTCACCTTGCCGGCGTCCGCCGCAGACCACACCGCCAGAGCGTCGCCGTCGCGTACCGCCCAGACCGGGGTCGGCACCGCGCGGCCGTCCTTGCGGAAGGTCGTGAGGAGTATGTACTTCTCCGCCGAGAGGCGGTCCAACGTGGTCACGTCGCCCAGGATACGGGCGTCGCGCCTGACTGAGCAGCCCGTTAGCGTTACGGACGTGACGGGGGAACCACGGATCGGTGACGTCTTCGGAGAACTGCTGCGCGACGCGCTGGCGGTGGCGACCGGGGTCGGTCCCCGGCCGCTGGCCGGCGGGCGACTGCCGCGACCGGTCATCGAGATCATCGAACGGGACGACGGGCTGGTCAACGGCGCGCCCGCCGCCCACTACCTGGCCGGGCCGCAGGAGTGGCAACCACACGACCACCGGGCCGTGGACCGGGTCCGGGGCGCGACCCTGGACGTCGGCGTCGGCGCCGGTCGGATCGCTCTGCTGTTGCAGGAGCGCGGCGTACCGGTGACCGGGCTGGACGTCTCGCCCGGCGCGCTCGCGGTGTGCCGACGTCGGGGCGTACGCGACCTGGTGCACGGCACGGTCGACGAGCACTGCGCCAGCGGACGGCGTTACGACACGTTCCTGTTGCTCGGCAACAACCTGGGCCTGTTCGAGGGCCGGGAACGCGCACCCGCCTTCCTGGCGGCCCTGGCCGCGATGGCCAATCCCGGGGCGCAGGTGATCGCGCATGGCACCGACCCGTACGGCACCACCGATCCGGTGCACAGCGGCTACCACGAGCGCAACCGTCGACGGGGCCGTCTCGGCGGGCAGCTCCGGCTGCGGCTGCGCTACCGCGAACTGGGTACGCCCTGGTTCGACTACCTGGTCTGCTCGCCGGACGAACTCGCCGAGCTGGTCCGGGGCACCGCCTGGCGACTGACCGACGTGGACGACCGGGACGCCCCGTACTACCTCGCCACCCTGCGCCTGGCCACCTGACGCGCTCTCCGGATGTTAGGAAGGGTCCCCTGCTATGCCGTAGGCGTTAGCAGGGGACCCTTCCTTACCTCACAGCGTCAGACCTGGACGGTCGGCGGGAGCTGCTCGGGCGGCAGGCCGCCGTCGCCGTCGACGACCTCGTCCGGCTGACCGTCCTCGTCGATGTCGACCATCGTGACGTCCACCTTGCCGTCGCCGTCGGTGTCGAACTGGAACAGGTCGGCCTTGCCGTCACCGTCGGTGTCGACCACCCAGACGTCGGTGCGGCCGTCGTTGTTGGTGTCGGCGCGCAACAACTCGATGCGCTCGTCGCCGCGCGTCTCGACGGTCTCCTGGGTGCCCGCGTCGCCCGTGGTCTCCGGTGCCTGGCTCATCTGTTCGTCCTTCCCTTGGCTGTCGGCGGTCTGTACCCGATCCCGTCCGCCCCCACGCATCGGGCCCGGTCGGTGCTGCATAGGGTCGCAGCATGACTGAGCGGAGCGTACGGGCCGGTTGCGGCGTGGCGGCGATCCCGCGCGTCGACGGCGTCGGAGAGCGTGTCGTCGTCACCCTGCGGTGGTGGCATCGTGACTGAACGATTCGTGGTGGTGGGTGCCGGCACGATGGGGCTCGGCATCGCGTACGTGGCGGCCGGCGCCGGCCACGCGGTGGAACTGGTCGAGGTGGACCGGGAACGCGGCGCGGCGGCCATGACCCGGCTCGCCGAGCTGTGGGACCGGGGCGTACGGCGCGGCAAGCTGACCGTGGCGCAGGCCGCCGCGAACCAGGAACGCGTCACGCTGCGGGCCGGGCTCGCCGAGGTGGCCGCGGAGCCGCAGGTGATCGTGGAGGCGGTCCCGGAACGGCTCGACCTGAAACGGGCCGTGCTGGCCGAGGCGGAGGCGCTGCACCCGGCCCTGCTGGGCAGCAACACCTCCAGCATCCCGATCGCCGAGTTGGCCGAGGGACTGACCCGGCCCGAGCGCTTCTGCGGGCTGCACTTCTTCAACCCGGTCTGGGCGATGGCGCTGCTGGAGATCGTGGTCGGGGCGGCCACCGCGCCGGAGGCCACCGCCGCCGCCGTCACGCTCGCCACCCGGCTGGGCAAGGACCCGGTGGTGGTACGCGACATGCCGGGCTTCGCCACCTCGCGGCTCGGGGTGGCCCTCGGACTGGAGGCGATCCGGATGGTCGCCGACGGGGTGGCCGACCCGGCCGACATCGACAAGGCGATGGTGCTCGGCTACCGGCACCCGGTCGGGCCGCTGGAGCTGACCGATCTGGTGGGTCTGGACGTGCGCCTCGACATCGCCCGCACCCTCCAGGCCGCGTACGGGGACCGGTTCGCGCCACCGCCGCTGTTGGCGGAGATGGTGGCGGCCGGCCGGCTGGGTAAGAAGTCCGGGCAGGGTTTCTACCACTGGGTCGACGGCGTGCGTATGGACGGCACGGCGCGGACCGAGGCGGGCGGCGCCTCCGCCGACTCGGCGGGGACGACCCGATGAGCGGCGGGCTGCGGGTCGAGGAACGCCCGGACCGGTTGGTGGTCACGCTGGACCGGCCGGAGAAGCGCAACGCCATCGACGCCGACCTGATCGCCGCGCTGCACGAGGTCTGCGCCGACCTGGAGGCCCGCCCCCGGATGCTGCTGCTGACCGGCGGCACCGACGGGATCTTCGCCGGTGGGGCCGACATCGGCCAACTGCGCGAGCGGGGCCGCCTGGACGCGCTGACCGCGATCAACTCGGCCGCGTTCGCCCGGATCCGGTCGCTGCCGATGCCGACCGTGGCGGCCGTCGACGGTCCTGCGCTCGGCGGCGGCGCCGAACTGGCGTACGCCTGCGATCTCCGGGTGTGCACCGAGCGGGCGGTCTTCGGCCAGCCGGAGGTGCGGCTCGGCATCCTGGCCGGTGCCGGCGCGACGCACCGGCTGCCGGCGCTGGTCGGCGAGGCCCGGGCCAAGGAGTTGTTGTTCACCGGTCGCCGGGTGGACGCCGCGGAGGCGTCCCGGATCGGTCTGGTCAACCGCGTGGTGTCGGGTCCGGCGGAGTTGTTGCCGGCCGCCCACGAGCTGATCGACGAGATGGCGAAGGGCTCGGCGCTGGCGCTGCGGCTAACCAAGCTCGCCGTCGACGCACCGCCCGCCGCCCATCCGCACCTGGATCTGGTCAGCCAGGCGGTGCTTTTCGAGGACGACGAGAAGCACCGCCGGATGACGGAGTTCCTGGACCGGCGTCGCGGACGCTGAGACCGACCGCGAGACCACGACGGCCGCACCGGAACCCTCCGGTGCGGCCGTCGCTGTCGGATCGGTCAGCGGCCCATCGCGGCCAGCGGCACGTCGGCGTCCGCCAGGGCCCGGATCACCGCGGCCGACTCACTGAAGCCGATGATGAGTACGGCGTCGGCACCGAAGTCCTTGATCTGCTTGGCGCCGTCGTTAAAGTTGATCGGTGCGGCGTCGGCGCCCTCGCCCGGCTCGTAGCCGAGCAGCTTCACCTTGTCGCCGCCGAAACCGGCCCGCTCCAGCTCGGTCCGGACAGCCTCCTGGAGGCCCTCGCCGTAGGCGTCCTTACGGGCCACGATGGCGATCTTCTGCGGCCCGTCGCGGAGGACCACGTCGGCCAACGCCCGACCCTGCAGGCTGTCCGGCGGCGCGGTGCGGAAGTAGAGACCGTTGTCGTCCGCGTCGGTCAGCGACGCGGCGGTGTTCGACGGGGAGAACAGGATGAGTCCGGCCCTCACCACGTCGGGCAGGACGGCGGCCGAGATCCCGGAAGCACCGGCACCGATGATCACGTGCACCCCGGCGTCGACGTGGCTGGCGATCGTCCGCTTGGCGACCGTCGGGTCGGTGCCGTCGTCGCCGTCGATCCAGACCACGTCCTCGCCGAGCACACCGCCGGCCGCGTTGATCTCCTTGATCGCCAGCGCCACACCGGCTGCGATCGGCGGGTACGCCAGGGCCAGGTCGCCGGTCTTGGGCAGCAGCCCGCCGAGGACGAGCGGCGCGGTGCTGGTCTGCCGGTTGCCGCGCGGCGGTGACTTCGTGCTCGCGGCCGACTCGTCCCCGGCGCCGACGAACTCCGTCTTGGCGTCGTTGAGCTGCTGGTTGTCGAAGTGCAGGGTGGCGTAGCTGGCGGTGGCGGGCTCACCGGCGTCGGTGAACCCGGCGCGGGTGATCGAGACGCTGCGGTACTCGATGTCGTCGCCGTCGCTGGCCAGCCGCAGGCACCTGGCGGGGGTCTCGCAGCGGGTGCCCTCGTTGGTGACGCCGACGACCTGCCGGGCGATGGCCGCCGGGTTGGTGCTGCCGGCGAGTTCCGTCGCGAGGGCGCTGATCACCACCGCGTCGTACGCCTCGGCGGCGTAGAGGAAGTCGGTGAGCCCCGAGTCGATGGACCGTAGCCGGTTCTTGAAGTCCTCCGGCAGCGGAGTCAGGGGGGTGGTGCCCTTCATGCCGTCGACCAGGTTGGCGCGATCCTGCAACTCTTCCGGGTACGAGTTGAGCATGTTGCCGTCCGTACCGTAGAGGCGCACCTGGTCGGCGCTCGCCTCTTCGGCCTGGTCGTTCCCGCATGCGCTGGTGGCGAGCAGGAGGGTGGCGCAGGCGGCCAGGATTGCCGCCCGCGAGCCGCGTGACATGTGCATCGTCGTCCTTCCTACGGCGAAGGTCCGCTGCGCAGACTAACGTGCCGTGACGTTCCGTGGGACCGTGGAGGCCTGTCTATCCGCAGGTCGCCCTCACTAATTACGGAGAGTGACCTTCGACGGTTGCTTGACCGGGCCCCCTACCGTGCGGTGGGTGACCGACTCGCCACAGCAGACGTACGACGACGCCACCGCCATCCTCAGTTCGGCGCTCGACGGCGACTCCGACGGTGTGGTCGGGACATTCGACGCGGTGGTGGACCGGTCCGGTCTCGTCGGGGCGTACGACGTGGCGTGGTGCCTGGCCGCGACGATGGTCGGTGATCCGGTGCCGCCCGGCGCCTGTGCGCTCGACTTCCCCGACATCGACCAGGCCGAGTACGACGCCCGCTGGGTGGCCCGCTTCGTCAGCGCGTACGCCAACTCGGACCTGGACACGGCCCGTGCCCTGTTCGGTGCGGCGGTGGCCGACGGGCTGCTGCCGGAGTGCCTGCTGACCCTCGCCGGCTCGACGGTGGCCACCCTGCGGCACCGGGCCGCCTGAGCCGCGAGGCCCGACGGCGCCGGGTCACGTGCGCAGGAGAATCCGGCGGAGGCGACGTCCTCAGGTGCCGGACTGGACCACCGTGGTGGCGTACCGGGACAGCAGCTCGTGCCAGCCGGCGGTCAGCGCCTGCCGGTAGCCCTCGGCGGCCTGGCCGTGCCGGTCGAAGTGCCGGTGCGCGACCTCGACCAGAGTGCTGTCGGTGCCTTCCGGCGTGAACAGCACCTCGACCTCGCTGGCCTGCGCCGGATCGGGCACCGGCGCGCGGTCCGCACCGATCTGCCAGGTGAACACCAGCCGCCGGGGCGGATCCCAGGTCAGCACCCGGCCCCAGTCGTTGCGGAAGCCGTAGGGACCGATCTCGTAGAGCATGCCGCCGGCCTGTTGCTCCATGCCCAACTCGGCCAGGGCCTCGGGGCCGGACCAGGTGTACTCCATCACCCACCAGTCGGCGAGCCTGCTGGTGAAGACCGCGTAGGCATGCTCGGGGGTGGTCGGGACGACCAGGGTGCTGTGGATCGTGAACCGTTCGTGATCCTGCTGGATGTCGACCGGATCGGTAATCCCCTGTCCCATAGGCCCGGACCATACCGGCTGATGCCCGCGTGCGCAGCTTCCGGCAAGGCCGAGACCTGCCGGAAGATCCGTTTACGGGTTGATTCCGGTGCGCGGCGGACATCGGCGGATGGCGGCCCCCGGAGCGGGTATCCGCCGCGCGATGCCGCCCGGGGTGGTCCGGGCGGTGGGGCGGAGCGGAGACCATGGGCGAACAGCCACAGGAGTGGGTACCCGGTGCCGGACACCCGCACGAGCCGCGCCTCGGAACGGTGCACCGGGACCGTCCCGGCGGGGGCGGCGACGAGCCGGCGGGGGCGGAGCCGGACGTCCTGCTGGACGTGCCGAGGGTGTCGGTCGACTCGATCCGGCTCTCCGTCGACGGGCTGGACGCCGACCTCTCCCTGCGGGCCCGGGTGGCTGGCCTGCTGGAGATCGACGCCGGTGCCCGCGTCCACCTGGAGGGTGTGGATCTGGACGTCACCGGAGCACAGGCCCAGGCCCTGCTCAAGGTACGCCTGGAGAAGCTGGTCACGATCCTCGACCGCGCCCTCACCACGATCGACCACAATCCGCAGGTGATCGACGCGCCCCGCCGGACGGGCGGCGCGGAACAGCGGCCCGGGCCACCCGACCGTCCCGCCGCCCCGGTGAGCGGCCCGCCGACCGGGCGCCCCGGTCGGCGGGCGGGAGATTCGGGGGGCGAACCTTCGGGTCGCCCGGGCGGCGCTCCGATCGGGTCCGCTGGCGGCCCGGTGGGCGGCCCGGCGGTCGGGCAGGCCACGGACCGGGCGGGTGGATCGCCGGTCGGCCGGGGCGCGGGGCCGGAGGGACAGGCGGTCGGTCAGACCGCCGACGGGGTCGGTGGCGCGCCGGATCCCGGGATCGGGCCGCCGGGTGGGGCCACCGACGATCTCGGGCAACAGGTGGGGGCGATCGGGGCGGTGGCCGACAGCGCACCGGGTGGCGCCGGCCCGGATCGAGGCGGCCCGGATGGGGGCGGTCCGCAGAACGGGCAGCGGGACAGGGTCGAGAAGGAGCCGGAGGCGGGCCGCGCGACACCGTCCGGACCGGAGCCGTCGACGGCCCGCCAGTTGGCCGAGCAGACCGGGGAGAGCATCCTGCACGCGGGTCGCAGCGTGTGGGACGCGATCCAGAACGGATTGGCGCAACGCCGTCAGGACGACTGACCCGCGTACCCGGGGAAAGCAAGACGCCGACCTGCGAATCCGCTGGTCGGCGTTGCTGTAGCCCGGCGAAAGGCTATGTGGCCAGGGGCGGGGTCGAACCGCCGACCTTCCGATTTTCAGTCGGACGCTCGTACCAACTGAGCTACCTGGCCGTGGTGCTCGGCTCATGCTACCCGTCCCACCGGGTCCCCGTCGGGAGGGTCACATGCCCCGATACGCAGAACGCCGCGCGAGGTGCGCGGCGTCAGCGCTTGCGGTCCTGACGGGACTTGAACCCGCGACCTCCGCCTTGACAGGGCGGCGAGCACTCCAACTGCTCCACAGGACCTAGCTGGTGTTGCATCCGACCGAAGTCGGACCGTGCCCCCAACGGGATTCGAACCCGTGCTACCGCCTTGAAAGGGCGGCGTCCTGGGCCGCTAGACGATGAGGGCGGCCCCGCTATCATTGCACATTCGCAACGTGAGCGGACTTGCTCCCATCCGGCCCCGCCGGAGGCTTGGAAAGCATACGTGATGTCTCACCGGTCGGCCAAACCGGTATGGCTACAGCCACAAAGTCTCGCAAAACCGCAGCTCAGAGCGGTGTCTAATCGAGCCTGGTGATGCCGAGGTCGCGCTTCAGGGCGGCGATCACCTTGGTGCAGGCGGCGAGCGTGGCGGCCCGATTGCCGCCGCCGTCGTGCAGCAGCACCACCGCTCCGGGCTTGGCGGTGCGCTTCACCCGCTTCTCGATCGTGGCGGCGGTCGGCCTGGCCCAGTCCTGCGGGTCCACCGTCCAGTGCAGCGACCGCATGTCGAGCTTCTTGGCTACCCGGACCACCTCGGCGGTCCACCGGCCGCCGGGCTGGCGGTAGAACGGGATCTCCGCGTCGGGTACCGCCCGCCGGATCTCCTTGTTCGTCCGGACCAGGTCGGCGCGGATCTCGGCGACCGGACGCCGGGCGAGGTCGAGATCGTGGTTCCAGCTGTGGTTGCAGAGCTGGTGCCCTTCCCGGACGATCCGCCGGAGCAGGTCGGGGTGCTTGCGGACCTGCTTGCCGACCACGCAGAAGGTGGCGGTGACGCCGGCCTTCTTGAGGCGGTCCAGCACCTTGGGCGTCCAGGTCGGATCGGGTCCGTCGTCGAAGGTGAGAGCCACCCCCTCGGCTCCGGTGGTGCGGACCAGCCCGGCCGGCAGCTTGGCCGGCAGCGCCCGCAGCGGGGGCTTGGTCGGGGCCAGCGTCGGCGTCGGCGACGGCTCCGGTGGCAGGGCGGCCGACGGAGGAGGGCTGGACGGGGACGCCTGGGGCGAGTCGCCGCCACTGCTGCAGCCGGTGGCCAGCAGGACCAGGCTCGTGACACACGCGAGCAGGACACGGGTACGCATCGTTCGCTCCCGAGAGGGGTTCGGGTTCGACGGACTGCCCGACGCTAGTTCACCCGATTTGAGTGGACAAACGCCGGGTCAGGACGCCGCCGCTTTCCGTGCCGGCCGAAAGCCCTGAACGCGTACAGAGGGCTGTAAAGGCCCTGAAATTTCGATCAGGACGCGGCCGGACGGTCGAGCGAATCGCGTACGGCGACGACGAGCGAGACCGCCTCGGTCAGGTCGATCGGGCGGATCACCCCCGCCGGCAGGGTCTCGGCCCGCCAACCCGGCCCCGCCGCGAGCACCAGCAGGGGCCGGCGGGGAACGGTGAGCAGGGCGCTGAGCTGTGCGGGATCGGCCGTGGCCCGGGTGTGCGACCAGACCACCACGGCGGCCGGTCCGGTCCGGTCGATCGCGTCCAGCAGTGCCGCCACCGGGACCCGGGCACCGAGCATCCGGTGCCCGACACCGGCCTCGGTCAGCGCGGCGGCCAGCGCCTCCAGGGGCAGGCTGTGCTGCTCCTCGTCGGCGCAGGAGAGCAGGATGCGTGGCGGCCCGAGAGCGGGACGGGTGGCCGTCGCCGCGGCGAACGCCGCCGACACGCAACGCGACACCAGATGTTCCACCTCGATCAGCGCGGCGGTCGTGGCGTGCCGCTGCCCGATCCCGGCGAGCACCGGGCGCAGCAGTCTGTCCCAGGTGCCGATCACACCCTCGGTGACCAGGCTGCGGGAGATCGCCTCGCTGATGGCGACCGAGTCCAGCCGCATCGCGGCGCGGGCCAGACCGCGCGCCGCCGGACCGGCACGGCCCACCGGGATGGTGTTGCCGCCGCCGTCCCGTGCGGTCCTCGACCGGGCGGCGTCGTGCGCCGCCGTGGCCGGGGTTTGTCGGGCCCATCGTGCCGCCTCGGCCGGACTGACCCCCTCACCGGTGAGCCGTCGCATGACCTCCAGCCGGGCAAGGTCGGCCGCCGTGTAGCGGCGGTGGTGCCCGGGTACGTGCTCGCTGGGCCCGAGGCCGTAGCGCTGGTGCCAGGTGCGCAGCGTGGTCACCGCGACGCCGAGTCGCCGGGCGACCGCCCCCGCGCTCAGAGCCTCATCGGCCACCCGGCCGCTCCGACCCGTCGGCGGCCGAGGCCGAGGGGTGCAGCAGACGGTCCACCACTCCGGCCAGCCACGGCGCGTACGCGTCGGGGTCGCGGTCGAGCTCGGTGGTCAGCGCCGCAGGGTCCACCCAGCGCAGCTCGGCGACCTCGGCGGGCTCGGGTGCCAGTGGTGTGTCCGGCGAGAACTCGCCGCGCAGGACGTGGTCGTACTCGACCTCGACCCGACCGGTGGACGGATCCTCGGCGCGATACACGTGCACCCCGACCTCGGTCAACGCCACCGGACCGACGCCGAGTTCCTCGCGCAACCGGCGGTTGGCGGACTCGGCGACGTCCTCGCCGGGCTGCGGGTGGCCGCAGCACGTGTTGGCCCAGCGCAGCGGGAACCGTGTCTTCGCCGCGGCCCGGCGCTGGAGCAGGATCCGGCCGTCCGGCGAGACGAGCAGCACCGAGAAGGCGCGGTGCAGTTGACCGGGGGTCTGGTGGGCGGCGGCCACGGTGGCCGACCCGATCCGTCGGCCCGCGTCGTCGACCAGCTCGACCAGGTGGGCTTCCCGCGACAGTGACATCAGAGCCATCCTTCGTTCACCGGCCGTCGCCGGTGATGCGGCCGGCGGCCAGCTTGCCCGAGATGAGCACCATAGGCACTCCGACGCCGGGCTGCGTGCCCGAGCCGACGAAGACCACGTTGGACAGTGACGGGTGCAGGTTGGACGGGCGGAACGGGCCGGTCTGGAACAGGGTGTGCGCGGCGGCGAACGGGGTGCCGGCGGCCATGCCCTGCTCCGCCCACTCGGCCGGGGTGACCGCCCGGAGCACCTCGACACCCGCGCCGAAGCCGACGTAGCCGCGTTCCTCGAGGGTGGCGACGAGCTGGTCGGAATACCGGGCGGTGAGGTCGCCCCGCCACTCGAAGGGCGCCCGTTCCAGGTTGGGCACCGGGGCGAGCACGTAGTAGGTGTGCCGCCCGGCGGGCGCGACCGACGGGTCCGTCCGGCTCGGGTTGGTGACCAGCAGGGACGGGTCGGTCATCAGCTCGCCGCGCCGGATGACCTCGTCGAACGTGCCCTTCCAGGCACGCCCGAAATGGATGTTGTGGTGCGCGATGCGCCGGTAGCCCTGGGTCGAGCCGACGTGCAGCACGACGCAGGACGGCGAGTAGGTCAGTCGGCGCTGCCGGGTCGCCGGCAGCAGGTCGCGGTAGGCCACCGGCAGGTCGGGGTTGAGGACCACCACGTCGGCGGGGACGAACTCGCCGTCGGCGGTCAGCACGCCGGTGGCCCGGCCGTTGGCGGTCTCCACCCGGGTCACCGTGGTGCCGTACCGGATCTTGACGCCGTGCTTCTCGGCGGCGCCGGCCAGCCCGCGCGAGACCGCGTGGATGCCGCCGCGCGGGAAGTAGACCCCGGCGACGGAGTCGAGGTAGGCGATGACCGCGTAGATGGCCAGCGCGTCGTGCGGGGCGAGGCCGGCGTACATCGCCTGGAAGGAGAAGATGCGCCGGGTACGCGGGTCGCGGAAGAACTGGTTGATCTTGGTCTGGAGTCGCCGGAAGGCGCCGGTGGCGACCAGCTTGAGCAGGTTGGCGGTGAGCAGGTCGGTGGGGGCGTCGAGGTTGCGCTCGATGAAGTCGGCCCGCTCCAACCGCCACAGGTTGCGGGCGAATTCGACGAACCGCAGGTAGCCGTCGGCCTCGCGGGGCCCGCAGACCCGGGAGATCTCCGCCGCCATCCGGGCGGTGTCGGTCACCACGTCGAGCGTGGAGCCGTCCGGGTAGTAGGCGCGGTACGCCGGGTCGAGCGGCATCAGGTCGACCCAGTCGGACAACTCCTCGCCCACCGCGCCGAGCGCCTCGGCGATCAGGTCGGGCATGGTGAGCACGGTGGGACCGGTGTCGAACTCGTAGCCGTCCACGCTGAGCCGCCCGGCTCGTCCGCCCGGCACCGGCTCACGTTCCAGCAGGGTCACCTGCCGTCCGCTGCCGGCCAGGTGCAGCGCGCAGGCCAGGCCGCCGAGACCCGCCCCGACGACCACCACCCGATCCGTACGTCCGTCCACGGTCCGCACCGAGAATCTCCCCATCATGCCCTCCGGTGGGTGGCCACCGCCGCGAGACCGGCCAGCGCCACCCGCGCGGTCTCGTCCACGGCGACGGTGTCGAGCGCCGCCAGGGCCTGGTCGACCCGCTCGTCGATCATCCGCTCGATCCGGTCCACCGCGCCGGTGTCGACGACCACCTCGGCCAGCCGGGCGACCTGGGGCCCGGTGACCGGGTCGCCGGTGCCGTCCAGCTCCCGAAGTTGGGCCGGAGTGGCCATCTCCCGGGCCAGTACGAGCAGCGCGGTCGGCTTGCCGGTGCGCAGGTCGTCACCGGCCGGCTTGCCGGTGGTGACCGGGTCGCCGTACACGCCGAGCAGGTCGTCACGGAGCTGGAACGCCTCCCCGACGCAGAGGCCGTAGGCGGTGTAGGCCGCGGTCAGGCGGTCGTCGTCGGTGACGCCGGCCAGGCTGGCGCCGAAGAGCAGCGGGCGCTGGACGGTGTAGCTGGCGGTCTTGTAGCGGGCCACCCGCAGCGCCCGGTCGACCGACCAGCTCTCCGGGTCGGCTTCGCCGAGGATGTCGAGGTACTGCCCGGCGACCGTCTCCACCCGCATCCGGTCGTACCCGCGGCGTACCGCGAGCAGTCGGCCCGGGGGCAGGGCGGCGCGGGACAGCAACTGGTCGGCCCAGACCATGCAGAGGTCGCCGATCAGCACCGCGACGGCCTCCCCGAAGCGGCCCGAGTCGCCGTTACGGCCGGCGGCGGCGTGCTGGGCGGCCACCGCCATGTGCGCGGTGGGCCGGCCGCGTCGGGTGGCGGACGCGTCCATCACGTCGTCGTGCACCAGCGCGAAGGTGTGCAGCAGCTCCAACGTGGCCAGTGCGGGCAGCACCGGGGCCAGCGGTTCGTCGCCGCCGGCCGCGCCGCGCCATCCCCAGTAGGCGAACGTGGGGCGGACCCGCTTGCCACCGGCGAGGACGTAGTCACGTGCGGTCGCGGCGAAACCGCCCATCGCCGCGTCGATTTCCGCCAGCGCGTCGACCTCGGCGGTCAGGAAGTCGGTGAGGGTCTCGTCGACGGCGGTGACGAGATCCCGGGTGTAAGCGGCCAGAACGGCCCGGATCGGATCGTCGTCCCCGACCGGCTGCTCAGGCGCCACGCGAAGCAGGTTACCGGTAAGTCGGTCGCTGGCCATGCGGCTGAGCGTACCCTAAGGTTTCAAGTTGCGTCGATTGGTGCGTCGATTTTCGAGGAGGGGCCCGTGGAGACGGATCTCAACGCCGCCTACGAGAGGTGCCGTGAGCTGCACAAACGCCACGGGCGTACCTACTATCTCGCCACCCGCCTACTACCCGCATGGAAACGGCGTCATGTGCACGCCTTATATGGATTCACTCGGTACGCGGACGAGATCGTCGACCAGACAGAGGCGCTGCCCCCGCCGGCCCGTGCCGCCCGGCTGGACGACTGGGGCGGCCGGTTCATCGCCGGACTGCACGGCGAGCAGGTCGACGACCCGCTGCTGCCGGCAGTGCTGCACACCATCGCCGTGTTCGACCTGGACCGGGAGGACTTCGCCGCGTTCCTCAAGAGCATGGCGATGGACCTGACCGTGACCTCGTACCGCACCTACGCCCACCTGCTGGACTACATGGAGGGCTCGGCGGCGGTCATCGGCACCATGATGCTGCCCATCCTGGGCAGCTCCGCCCCGGCGGCGGCTCGGGAACCGGCCCGCCAACTGGGCTTCGCGTTCCAGCTCACCAACTTCATCCGGGACGTCGCCGAGGACCTGGACCGGGGCCGGACGTACCTGCCGGAGGAGGACCTGGAGACCTTCGGGGTGACCCGCGAGGACCTGCTGGCCTGCCGGGCGGCGGGTCGGACCATCGAGCCGGTGCGGGAGTTGATCCGGCACGAGGTGGGCCGCGCGCAGACCCACTACGCCGCCGCCGCATCGGGGGTGCTGCTGCTCGACCCCGCCTCGCAGGCCTGCATCCGCACCGCGTACGCGCTGTACGGCGGGATCCTCGACGAGGTCGCCGCCCAGGACTACGACGTGTTCGTCCGGCGGGCCACCGTGCCCCGGCGACGCCGGATGGCGGTCGCCTCCCGTGCCCTGCTCACCCCGGCCGGCACGCCGGTCGAGCTACCCGGGCCCCGGCTGCGGTGAGCGGGCGTACCGCCGTCGTGCTGTTCACCCGCGACCTGCGGGTGCACGACCACCCGGCGCTGGCGACGACCTGTGCCGCCTTCGACCGGGTGGTGCCGTTGTACGTGCTGGACCCGGTGCTGGCGCAGCTGTCGCCCAACCGCACCCGCTTCCTGCACCAGAGCCTCGCCGACCTGCGTGACGCGCTGCGCCGGCTCGGCGGTGACCTGGTGCTGCGGCACGGCGACCCGGTGGCCGAGACGATCCGGCTGGCCGGGGAGGTGGGTGCCGAGGCGGTGGCGCTGTCGGCCGACGTCTCCCGGTACGCCACCCGGCGGGCCGACCGGCTGCGTGCCGAGTGCGACCGGCACCGGCTGCACCTGCGCTTCTTCCCCGGTCTGACGGTGGTGGAGCCGGGGGCGACGAAGCCGAGCGGTGGTGACCACTACCGGGTGTTCAGCCCGTACCATCGGGCCTGGAGCGGGCAGCGGTGGCGCGACGAGCTGGCCGCGCCGTCCCGGGTGTCGCTGCCGGGCGGGGTGGCGGTGGGCCGCCTGCCGGCGCTGCCCGACGGTGAGTCGCCGGACGCGGCGGTGGGCGGCGAGACGGAGGCGCGGCGTCGGCTCGACCGGTGGATGCCGCACCTGGCCGACTACGGCGACCGGCACGACGACATGGCCGGTGACGCCACCTCCCGGATCAGCCCCTACCTGCGGTTCGGCTGCGTGTCGCCGCTGAGTGTGGCGAACCGGGCCGGTGACCCCGCGTCGCCGTTCGTCCGGCAGATCTGCTGGCGGGACTTCTACTACCAGGTCACCGCCGCCTTCCCGGACATCTCCCGGACGGCCTACCGACGCGGCGTCACCGAGCAGTGGCGGTACGACGACGACGCGATCGCGGACTGGACGGTGGGGCGCACCGGCGTGCCGATCGTGGACGCCGGGATGCGGCAGTTGCGGGCCGAGGGCTGGCTGCACAACCGGGCGCGCCTGATCACCGCCGGCTACCTGACCAAGTCGCTCGGCCTGGACTGGCGCGACGGCTTGGGGGTCTACTCCCGGTGGCTGCTGGACGGGGACGTGGCGAACAACTCGGGCAACTGGCAGTGGGTGGCCGGCACCGGCAACGACACCCGGCCGTACCGGGGGTTCAACCCGATCCGGCAGGCCGAACGGTACGACCCGGAGGGCGCGTACGTGCGGCGGTGGGTGCCGGAGCTGGCGGCGGTGTCCGGTAAGGCGGTGCACCAGCCGTGGCGGCTGCCCGAGGCGCTTCGCGGCGACCTGGACTATCCACCGCCCACGGCGGCGCGCGCGGTGGATCCGGTCTGGCTGCGCTGAGACGCGCCGCGTGGCCGGGTGGTCGGCGGGCGACCGGTGCGCGATGCTGACGGGATGGCGGAGCCGGAAGTCGTGGACGTGGTCGTGCTCGGGCTCGGCGTCGGCGGTGAGGAGGTGGCCGGGCGACTCGCCGAGGCCGGTCTCACCGTGGTCGGCGTCGAGCGGAACCTGGTCGGCGGGGAGTGCCCGTACTGGGGCTGCATCCCGAGCAAGATGATGATCCGCGCGGCGAACGCGCTGGCCGAGGCGCGGCGGGTCGACGGGCTGGCCGGGACCGCCCAGGTTCGGCCGGACTGGGCACCGGTGGCGCAGCGGATCCGCGCGGAGGCCACCGACGACTGGGACGACCGGGCCGCCGTGGAGCGCCTCACCGGCAAGGGCGGGCGCTTCGTCCGGGGCAGCGGCCGGCTCGACGGGCCGGGCCGGGTCCGGGTCGGCGACCGGGTCTTCCAGGCCCGGCACGGGATCGTGCTGGGCACCGGCACCGCGCCGTCGGTGCCGCCGATCGACGGGCTGGCCGGTACGCCGTACTGGACGAACCGGGAGGCCATCGAGGTCGAGGACTTGCCCGAGTCGCTGCTGGTGCTGGGTGGCGGGGCGATCGGCTTGGAGTTGTCCCAGGTGTTCGCCCGGTTCGGCGTACGCGTCACCGTGGTCGAGGCGTTCGACCGGGTGCTCGCGGTGGAGGAGCCGGAGGCGTCCGAGGTGGCCGCCACCGCGCTGCGCGCCGACGGAGTCGAGATCCACACCGGGGTACGCGCGGCCCGGGTCGCGCACGGCCCGGACGGGTTCACCCTGCACGGCGCGGACGGCGCGGAGTTCACCGCCGAGCGGCTGCTGGTGGTGACCGGCCGCCGCGCCCACCTCGACGAGTTGGGGCTGGACACGGTCGGGGTCGACGCGAGCCGTCGGTATCTGGCCGTGGACGACCGGCTGCATGTCACCGACGGGATCTGGGCGGTCGGCGACGTGACCGGTGAGGGCGCGTTCACCCACATCGCCATGTACCAGGCGTCCATCGTGGTCGCCGACCTGCTCGACCACGTCCGGCGGGCGGACGGCGGCGCGGACCCCAGCGGCACCTCCAGTGTGGTCGGTGGCGCGGTCGGCGTGGCCAGTTCGTTGGCGGCCACCGGGTCGAGCGGCGGGGCCGGGTCGGTGCCCCGCGCCGACTACCGGGCCCTGCCCCGGGTCACCTTCACCGACCCTGAGATCGGTGCGGTCGGTCTCACCGAGCAGCAGGCCCGGGAACGCGGCATCAACGTGCAGGTCGGCTTCACCGAACTCGCCTCGTCCACCCGGGGGTGGATCCACCGCACCGAGGGCGCCGGGTTCATCAAGCTGGTCGCCGACGCGGACCAGGGGGTGCTGGTCGGCGCCACCTCGGCCGGACCGGCCGGTGGCGAGGTGCTCTCCGGTCTGGCGGTGGCGGTGCACGCGGCGGTGCCGTTGGCGCAGCTCCGGCACATGATCTACGCGTACCCGACCTTCCATCGGGCGGTGTCCGAAGCGTTGCGCGATCTGGGCTCCTGATCTGACGTCGCGCGTCAGTACGCGACAGATGCCTGTTCTGTTTTTGCAGTCATGGGACGTAGGATTGCGGCCGTGACGAAACGGTTGACCGAGGTGGCCCGCAAGGCGGGCGTCAGCGAAGCCACCGTGAGTCGGGTGCTCAACGGCCGCGGTGGCGTGGCCGAGGCGACCCGGACCGCGGTGCTCACCGCCCTGGACGTGCTCGGCTACGAGCGCCCGAGCAAGCTGCGTGGCGAACGCGCCCGGCTGGTGGGGTTGGTGCTGCCCGAGCTGCAGAACCCGATTTTCCCGGCGCTCGCCGAGGTGGTCACCGGGTCGCTGGCGCAACGCGGGTTCACCCCCGCGCTCTGCGCCCGGACGATCGGCGGGGTCTCCGAGTCGGCGTACGTGGAGATGCTCCTCGACCACCAGGTCTCCGGGGTCATCTTCGCCGGTGGCTCGTACGCGTTGGCCGACGCCTCGCACGAGCACTACCGTCGACTGACCGACCGGGGTCTGCCGGTGGTGCTGGTCAACGCCGGTGTCGACGAGCTGGGCTTCCCCCGGGTCTCCACCGACGACGCGGTGGCGGTCGAGCAGGCGTACGGCCACCTGCGCTCGCTCGGGCACGAGCGGATCGGCCTGGTGCTCGGCCCGGAGGACCACGTGCCGTCGCGACGCAAGCTGGCCGCCCTGGGGCGGGTCGCCGGCTGGGGCGACGGCACCGAGTTGGTGGCGCGGTCCAGCTTCTCCATGGAGGGCGCCCGGGTCGCCGCGAGCAAACTGGTCGACCGGGGGGTGACCGGGGTGATCTGCGCCAGTGACGTGCTGGCCCTCGGCGCGATCCGCGCGGTCCGTCGGCTCGGCCGCTCGGTGCCGCGCGACGTCTCGGTGGTCGGCTTCGACGACTCCGCGTTCATGACCTGCACCGACCCGCCGCTGACCACGGTGCGCCAGCCGATCGAGACCATGGGGCAGGCCGCCGTGGACCTGCTGGTGACCCAGATCGAGGGCGGCGGCGTGCTCGCCGACGAGTTGCTCTTCGAGCCGGAGCTGGTGGTACGCGGCTCGACCGCGCCCGCGCCCGGCCGCTGATCCCGCCCTCCGGTCCGGGGCGTCGGTCCCGGCCGACACCCACTGTCCGGTAACCCCGCGCGACCCGAGAGGCCGGCCCCCCCCGCGCGCGGGGGGGGGGCGCCGGGGGGGGGGGGGGCCCCCGGCCGCTGGTGAGCCAAAAAACACGCCCTGTGGCGGGAATTAATAAAAAG
>NZ_JBITKL010000001.1:450755-1064384 GCF_044460945.1 Micromonospora sp. NPDC049903 | reverse complement strand
CCCGCGCCGGCCGGCGCCCCCCCCCCGGGGGGGGGGGGGGGGCGCCCCGCCCCCCCCCCCCCGCCCGCCCCCCCCGCGCCCCCCGCGGGCCCCCCCCCGGCGGCGGGGGGGCGCCGGCCTCTGTCGTCGTGGTGCCAGCGAGCAGCTGTGTCAGCATCTCTCGACGCAGTGTCGCGGAATTTCATCATCAGATCGAAACCTTGCTGATATGAGTCGCCCTCGCTACAGTGACTCCACTCACACCCGGCCCCCGGTCAGTCACACGGGGTCAGGACACCGATCAGCAGCAGGCATCGCGGCGGTGGCGATCACCGCGGATCAGCGAACTTCACGGCGACACTTCGTTCCCCCGAAGGGATGGACAGATGTCCGTACCGCAGTACCGGAAGGCTGCGGCGTTGGCGCTCGTGGCCGGGCTCAGCCTCACGGCGTGCTCCACCAAGAGCGACGACGCCGGTGACGACGCGAGCGGCAAGGTCACCATCACCGTCGACTGTCAGCCGGTCGGCGCGCAGAAGGAACTGCTCCAGAACTGGAACGCGGACGTCGCCGAGTTCCAGCGGCAGAACCCCGACATCGTGGTCAAGAGCGTCAGCGTCGGCGAGCAGTGCAACAACCCGCCGGACTTCACCGCCCGCCTGGCCGGCGGCACGGTGACCGACGTGTTCTACGGGTACATGACCGACCTCCAGCAGGTGCTCGACTCCGGCCAGGCGATGGACGTCACCGAGTACGCCACCGCCGAGACGATCCCGACCTGGGACAGCGTCGACCCGGCGCTCAAGGAGGTCTTCACCGACGACGGGAAGCTCTACGCCGTCCCGGTGAAGAACTACTCGATGGGCCTGGTCTACAACAAGGCGCTGTTCCAGCAGGCCGGGCTGGACGTGAACAACCCGCCCAAGACGTGGGGCGAAGTCCGGGAGGCGGCCAAGAAGATCTCCGCGTTGGGCAGCGGGATCGCCGGCTACGCCGAGTACAGCGCCGGCAACACCGGCGGCTGGCACTTCACCGCCCTGCTCTATTCGCAGGGCGGCCAGGTGCTGACCGAGGACGGCACGAAGGCCGCCTTCAACAGCCCGCAGGGCCGCCAGGTCCTGCAGAACCTCAAGGACATGCGGTACGGCGACGACAGCATGGGCGACCGCCAGCTGCTCCAGTGGGGCGACCTGCTGACCAACGCCGGCGCGGGCAAGGTCGGCATGTTCGTCGGCGCACCCGACACCACCCAGGCGATCGTCAGCCAGTTCCAGGGCAAGTTCGAGGACTGGGCGATGGCACCGCTGCCCGGCCAGGACGGCACGGCACTGGGCACGCTCGGCGGCGGCGAAGGCTACTTCTTCAAGAAGGACCTCACCCCGGAGCAGGTCAGGGCCGGTCTCAAGTGGATCGCGTACCAGAAGCTGACGCCGGGCAAGGGCCAGCTCGACTACGCCCGGGCCAAGCCGCAGAACTACCCGGTCGGCCTGCCGCAGCCGCTGCTTTTCAGCAACGGCAGCGACGCCCAGAAGCAGGAACTCGAACTGCGCAAGGCGAACGCGAACGTGGACACCGCGAACTTCGCCATCTTCGAGGCGAACCCGGTCCCGATCAAGGGCGAGCCGCGCAACGCGCAGGCAATCTACGCGGTCCTGGACGCCGCGATGTCCGGGGTGCTCACCAACCGCAACGCCGACATCGACGCGCTGCTCAAGACGGCCGAGGAGAAGGTCAACCAACTCCTCGCCGCGCAGGGCTGACCCGCACGGGTGGGGGTCTGGCCCGCGGGCCCCCACCCGCACCACCGCCGTACCACCCAGGTCGTCCCACCCCACCAGGAGTTGCCTTGGCGATCACCGCTGCCCCGGCCGCCACCCGAGCCCCGCGGCGTACCCCCTCACCGGCCCCGGCCGGGCCGGCGCGATCGAGCCTCGGCCGCAAGGTCCGGGACAACCTCACCGGGCACGCGTTCCTGATCGGTGCGGTGCTCTGCTTCGCGGTCTTCTCCTGGCACCCGATGGTCCGGGGCGTGGTGATGAGCTTCCAGCGCACCCGGCGCGGCGAGACCACCTGGGTCGGCTGGGACAACTACCTGCGCATCCTCGACGACCCCAGCTTTTGGACGGCCTGGCAGAACACCTTCTATTTCACCGGCCTCGCGCTCGTCCTCGGGTACGCGGTGCCGTTCTTCGTAGCGATCCTGCTCAACGAGTTCCGGCACGCCCGGGGATACCTGCGGATCCTGGTCTACCTGCCGGTGATGCTGCCGCCCGCATCGGCCCTGTTCCTGTTCAAGTTCTACGCGTACGACCCCGGCGACGCCGGGCTGTTCAACGCGATCCTCAAGGGGCTGGGCCTGCCCACCTCGCAGTGGATGCAGTCCCCGGAGATGACCGTGCCCGCCATGGTCATCGCCTCGACCTGGATGAACATGGGCAGCGCGGTGCTGATCTATCTGGCCGCCCTGCAGAACATCCCGGGTGAGCTGTACGAGGCCGCCGAACTCGACGGCGCCGGGATCTGGCGACGCATCCGGCACGTCACCATCCCGCAGACCCGACTGATCCTCGCCCTGCTGGCGATGCTCCAGATCGTCGCCACCATGCAGCTCTTCATCGAGCCGCTGATCCTGGCCAACGGCGCGGGCGCGGAGGACTCGGCGACCTCGGTCGCGTACCTGATCTATCAGCACGGGTTCTTCCAGAACGACCTCAACGGTGCCGCCGCACTCGGCGTGATCATGCTCGTCGTGCTGGCCGGCTTCTCCGCCGTCTACCTGCGGCTGACCGCGAGACAGGACTAGGACACCGACGCCATGGCACAGGACTCCGGCACCCGTACCCTCATCTCGCAGGCGCAGCTCCGGCGCGGCCCCGGCCGGGCGATCTACTGGACGCTGCTCGCCGTCGTGGTCGTCGGCTTCACGCTGGTCTTCCTCGGCCCGCTCTACTGGATGGTCACCGGCGCGCTCAAGTCCGGCCAGGAGATCGCGCAGACCCCGCCGACGCTGGTCCCGCAGGACCCGCAGTGGCGCAACTACGTCGACGCGTGGCACCACCTGGCCCTGGCCAAGCTGCTGTTCAACACGTTCTACTACGCGGCCGGTGCGGTGCTGTTCCAGCTCGTCTTCGACACCGCCGCGGCGTACTCGCTGTCGAAGCTGCGGCCGGTGCTCGGCTCCGCGATCCTCGGCCTGATGCTGGCCACGCTGATGATCCCGGCGATGGTCCTGATCGTCCCGCAGTACGTGACCGTGATCGACCTGCCGATCCTGAACATCAGCCTGCTCGACTCGCCGTTCGCGATCTGGCTGCCACTGGTCGCCAACGCCTTCAACATCTTCCTACTCAAGCGGTTCTTCGACTCCATTCCGGAGGACCTGATGTCGGCGGCCCTGATGGACGGGGCGACGCCGCTGCGCACCCTGTGGTCGATCGTGCTGCCGATGTCCCGTCCGATCCTCGGCGTGGTCTCGATCTTCGCGGTGACCGCCGTCTGGAAGGACTTCCTCTGGCCGAAGCTGGTCATGCCCTCGCCGGAGACCCGGACGGTCAGTGTCGGCATCTATGCCTTCGCCGGCGGTACCCCGATGAACGTGGTGATCGCCGCCTCGGTGATCGCCGCGATACCGACGGTGGTCATCTTCCTGATCTTCCAACGGAACATCATGTCCGGCCTGACCACCGGCGGACTCAAGGGCTAGCCCCCCAAATGCAGAAAGCAGGTGCTCGTGTCCCCAGCAGACAGCGGTCCGTGGTGGCGAGGCGCGGTGATCTACCAGGTGTACCCCCGGAGCTTCGCCGACGGCAACGGTGACGGCATCGGCGACGTGGCCGGCATCCGATCCCGGCTGGGTCACCTCGCCGCGCTCGGTGTCGACGCGATCTGGTTCAGCCCCTGGTATCCCTCGCCGATGGCCGACGCCGGCTACGACGTGGCCGACTACCGCGACATCGACCCGGTCTTCGGCACGCTGGGTGAGGTGGAGGCGCTGATCGCCGAGGCGCACGCGGTCGGCATCCGGACCATCGTCGACGTGGTGCCGAACCACTGCTCCGACGCGCATCCCTGGTTCCGGGCCGCCCTGGCCGGCGGACCGGACGCCCCCGAGCGGGACCTGTTCTGGTTCCGCCCGGGACGAGGCCCCGACGGAGACCGGCCCCCGACCGACTGGGTCGGCGAGTTCGGCGGCCCCACCTGGACCCGGACCATCGACCCGGACGGCCGCCCCGGTGACTGGTACCTGCACCTGTTCGCCCCGGAGCAGCCGGACTTCAACTGGGACCATCCCCGGGTCCGCGCCGAGTTCGAAGACGTCCTGCGGTTCTGGTTCGACCGGGGGGTGGACGGCATCCGGATCGACTCTGCCGGGCTGCTGGTCAAGGACGCCACGCTGCCCGAGGTGACGGCGGACCGGCCGCACCCGTTCCACGACCTCGACGGGGTGCACGAGATCTACCGGGACTGGCGGCGGATCGCGGACGGGTACCCGGGGGAGCGGGCGCTGATCGGGGAGGTGTGGCTGCCGGACCGGCAGCGGTTCGCCGCCTACCTGCGGCCGGACGAACTGCACGCGGCGTTCAACTTCGACTTCCTCGGCTGCGCCTGGGACGCCGCCGCGCTGCGCGAGAGCATCGACGGCACGCTGCACGCCCACGCGCCGGTCGGCGCGCCGGCCACCTGGGTCCTCTCCAACCACGACGTCACCCGGCACGTCACCCGGTACGGCCGCGCGGACACCACGTTCAGCTTCGCCGCCAAACGCGAGGGCATCCCGACCGACCTGGAACTGGGCACCCGCCGGGCCCGCGCCGCCGCGCTGCTGTCCCTGTCGCTACCCGGCGCCGCCTACGTCTACCAGGGCGAGGAACTGGGGCTGTGGGAGGTCGAGGACATCCCGTACGAGCTGCGCCAGGACCCGATGTGGGAGCGGTCCGGGCGGATCGACCCGGGCCGGGACGGCTGTCGCGTACCCCTGCCGTGGTCCGGTGAGTCGCCGCCGTTCGGCTTCAGTCCGGACGGCGCGCAGGCCACGCCGTGGCTGCCGCAACCGGCCGACTGGAAGGACCGCACCGCCGAGGCGCAGGCCGGCGACGACCGGTCGATGCTGGAGCTGTACAGGGCCGCCATCGCCGTCCGCCGGGCCGAACTGGCGCTCGGCGACGGCCCGATGGCCTGGCTGCCCGCCCCGGACGGGGTGCTGGCGTTCCGGCGGGACCCCGGTTTCGCCTGCGTGGTGAACCTCTCCACGGTGGCGGTGCCGCTGCCGCCGCACACCGAGCGGCTGCTCGCCAGCGGGCCGCTCGACGACGACCTGCTGCCGCCGGACACCGCCGTCTGGCTGCGGACCGCGCCCGAATCCGCCTAGCCCCGCGCCCGGTGTCGGCGGTTCCGTCCCGCCGCCGACACCGGCCACGGGCCGACACCGACGAGGAGGTGACCGCGACACCGGCACCACCACCACGGGGGTACCTGGCCACCTGAGGAAAGGGAGAGCGCCGCTCATGGCCGACCACACCGTCCCGCACCACCCTCACCCACCCGGACACCGGTTCCGTACCGCGCTGGCCGCCCTCACCGGCACCGCCCTCGCCGCCGCGGCCATCACGGTCGTCACCGTCGCCGGGACCGCGACCCCGGCGCGGGCCGCCGGGCTCAGCCCGTTCGACATCGTCGGTCGGGGCGCTACCGTCGCGTTCGTCGAGCACGAGGCCGAGAACGCCGCGCACACCGGCACCCGGATCGGCCCGGACCGCCGCTACGGCACCCTGCCGTCGGAGGCCAGCGGCCGGGAGGCGGTCACTCTCGACGCGGTCGGGGAGTACGTCGAGTTCACCCTCACCGCACCCGCGAACGCGGTGACGTTCCGCTACAGCCTCCCGGACAACGCCGCCGGCACCGGCCGGGACGCCACGATCGACCTGCGGGCCAACGGCACCCTGGTCAAGCCGGTGCCGGTGACCTCGAAGTACGGCTGGTACTACGGCGGTTACCCGTTCAACAACAACCCCGGCGACGTCAACCCGCACCACTTCTACGACGAGGCCCGGACCCTGTTCGGCACCACCTACCCGACCGGCACGAAGATCAGACTCCAAGTCTCGTCGACCGCGCAGTCACCGACGTTCACCATCGACCTGGCCGACTTCGAACTGGTCGCCGCGCCGATCACCAAACCGGCGAACGTGCTCGACGTGGTCACCGACTTCGGTGCCGACCCGACCGGCGCGACCGACTCGACCGCCCGCTTCCAGGCCGCCGTCGACGCCGGAAAGGCCCAGGGGCGTACGGTCTGGATCCCGCCGGGCACCTTCACCCTCTGGGACCACGTGGTGGTCGACGGGGTGACCCTGCGCGGGGCGGGCCCGTGGCACTCGGTGCTCGGCGGCCGGCACCCCACCGACCGCAAGCGGGCCGCCGGCATCTACGGCAAGTACGTCACCGGCGGCGGATACCGGGGCGAGATCCGGCCGCACGAGGCCGGTGGACCCAGCCGCAACGTGGTGCTGCGTGACTTCGCCATCATCGGCGACATCCGGGAAAGGGTCGACGAGGACCAGGTCAACGCCATCGGCGGGGCGATGTCGGACTCGGTGGTGGACAACCTCTGGCTTCAGCACACCAAGGTCGGCGCGTGGATGGACGGGCCGATGGACAACTTCACCATCCGCAACAGCCGGATCCTGGACCAGACCGCCGACGGGGTGAACTTCCACTGGGGAGTCACCAACTCGACGGTGACCAACACCTTCGTCCGCAACACCGGCGACGACGCGCTGGCGATGTGGGCGGACACCGTGCCGAACGTGGGCAACTCGTTCACCCGCAACACCATCAGCGTGACCGTCCTCGCCAACCACCTGGTCACGTACGGCGGCCGGGACATCCGGATCACCGACAACGTGACCGCCGACTCGGTCACCAACGGTGGTGGCATCCACGTGGCCAACCGGTACACCGGGGTGCAGGGGCCGACCGCCGTGGCCGGCACGATCACCGTGGCGCGCAACACCCTGATCCGGAACGGCAACTCCGACTACAACTGGCGGTTCGGGGTCGGCGCGATCTGGTTCTCCGCGTTGAACGAGCCGCTCCAGGGCGCGTCGATCCAGGTCAGCGACACCGACATCCTGGACAGCTCGTACGCGGCGCTGCACTGGATCGAGGGTGCCAGCAGCGGCATCAGCTTCAGCAACGTCCGCATCGACGGCACCGGCACGTACGCGCTCCAGGTGCAGGCACCGAGCCAGGTCTCCTTCACCAACGTACGGGCCACCGGCGTCGCCCAGCCCAACCCGATCCACAACTGCGTGGGCAGCGGCTTCCAGATCACCCAGGGTGCCGGCAACTCCGGTTGGTACACCGCCAACCCTTACTGCGGTCCGTGGCCGGAGCCGCAGTGGGGTGGCGGCCCGACGAGCCCCCCGCCCACCACGCCGCCCCCGACCACCCCGCCGCCCACCACGCCGCCTCCGACCACCCCGCCTCCCGGCGGGAACCTGGCCCAGGGACGGCCGGTCGTCGCGTCCAGCCACAATCAGACCTACCAGGCGGGCAACGCGGTGGACGGCAACGCGGGCACGTACTGGGAGAGCGTCAACAACGCGTTCCCGCAGACGCTCACCGTCGACCTCGGCGCGGCCCGTTCCGTCGACCGGGTCGTGCTCAGGCTGCCGGTCGGCTGGGAACGCCGGACGCAGACGCTGTCCGTACTGGGCTCGACCGACGGCAACTCGTGGAGCACGCTCGCCGCTTCGGCGGGGCGCACCTTCGACCCGGCCACCGGCAACACGGTGTCGATCAACCTGCCCGCCGGTGACCGCCGGTTCGTCCGGCTCGGCGTCGGCGGCAACACCGGTTGGCCGGCGGCGCAGATCGCCGAGTTCGAGGTGTACGGCGGCAGCACCCCGCCGCCGACCACGCCACCGCCCACCACCGGGCCCCCGACCGGGAACCTGGCCCAGGGACGACCGGTCGTGGCGACCAGCCACGTCGACGTGTACGCGGCCGGCAACGCGGTGGACGGCAACGCGGGCACGTACTGGGAGAGCGTCAACAACGCGTTCCCGCAGACGCTCACCGTCGACCTCGGAACCGCCCGTCGGGTGGGTCGGGTGGTGCTCAAGCTGCCACCGTCGTCGGCCTGGCAGACGCGTACCCAGACGGTGTCGGTGCTCGGCTCGACCGACGGCACCACCTGGACCACGCTCGCCGCCTCGGCGGGCCGCACCTTCGACCCGGCCACCGGCAACACTGTGTCGATCGGCCTGTCCACCGGTGACCGCCGGTTCGTGCGGCTCAGCGTCACCGGCAACACCGGCTGGCCCGCGGCGCAGATCGCCGAGTTCGAGGTCCACGCCACCTGACCCGTGGGCGGGCCCCGCACGCCGAAGCGGGGCCCGCCCACGTCGCAAGAGCGCCACCCGGTAACGCCTCTCCACATCCCCGGAAGAAGGTGTCGATCCGCCATGTCCAGATTCCGTACCCGGCTGACCGCCGTGCTCGTCGCGGTCGGTCTCGTCCTCACCGCCGCGCCCGCCCCACCCGCCGCCGCAGCCGGTGGGCCCAACCTGGCCGCCGGTCGCGCGGCCACGGCCAGCAGCGTCAACGGCTCGTTCGTCGCGGCCAACGTCACCGATGGCAACGCCGGCACCTACTGGGAGAGCAGTGGCGCCCTCCCGCAGTGGGTGCAGGTCGACCTCGGCTCCGCCCACTCCGTCGACCAGGTCAAACTGAAGCTGCCGACCGGCTGGGAGGCCCGCACCCAGACGCTGTCGGTGCAGGGCAGCACCACCGGCAGCGCCTTCGCCGCGATCGTCGGTTCGGCGGGCCGTGCCTTCAGCCCGGCCGGCGGCAACACCGTCACCCTCGACTTCCCGGCCACCAGCACCCGGTACGTGCGAATCGCGATCACCGCGAACACCGGCTGGCCCGCCGCGCAGCTTGCCGAGTTGGAGGTGTACGGCGCGGTCGCGTCGTCGGCCAACCTGGCGGCCGGTCGGAGCATGTCCGCCAGCGGCCACGCCGACGTCTACGTCGCCGCCAACGCCAACGACGGCAACCAGGCCAGCTACTGGGAGAGCCCGAACAACGCCCTCCCGCAGTGGATCCAGGTGGACCTGGGCGCCACGGTCACCGTCGACCGGCTGGTGCTCAAGCTGCCCGCCGGGTGGGGCGCGCGCACCCAGACGGTGACCGTGCAGGGCAGCACCACCGGCACGAGCTTCACCACCCTGGTCGCCTCCGCCGGGTACGCCTTCAACCCCGCGGCCAACAACATGGTGACCGTCACCGTCGGCTCGGCCGCGACCCGCTACGTCCGGCTGCTGGTCACCGCGAACACCGGCTGGTCGGCGGGGCAACTGGCCGAGCTGGAGGTGTACGGCCCGGCCACCGGCGACACCCAACCGCCGTCCGCCCCGACGAACCTGGCGTTCACCCAGCCGGGGGGTGGGCAGGTGCGGTTGACGTGGTCGGCGTCGACGGACAACGTCGGGGTGACCGGGTACGACGTGTACGCCAACGGTGCCCTGCGGGCGAGTGTGTCGGGTACGACGCTGACGTACACGGACACGCAGTCGGCGGGTGCGACGGTCTCGTACTTCGTCCGGGCGAAGGATGCGGCGGGCAACGTCTCGGCGAACAGCAACACGGTGACCCGTACCGGCAGCTCCGGCGACACCCAGGCACCCACCGCGCCGACGAACCTGGCGTACACCGAGCCGGGGAGTGGGCAGATCCGGTTGACGTGGTCGGCGTCGACGGACAACGTCGGGGTGACCGGGTACGACGTGTACGCCAACGGTGCCCTGCGGGCGAGTGTGTCGGGTACGACGCTGACGTACACGGACACGCAGTCGGCGGGTGCCACGGTGTCGTACCACGTCCGGGCCAAGGACGCGGCGGGCAACGTCTCGGCCAACAGCAACACCGTGACCCGTGTCGGCAGCACGCCCGGCGGCACCGACCTGGCCGCCGGCAAGCCGGCCACCGCCTCGTCGATGGTGCACGTCTTCGCCGCGGCCAACGCCGTCGACGGCGACGTCACCACCTACTGGGAGGGCGCGCCGGGCGCGTACCCGAGCACGCTGACGGTCGCGCTCGGCGCCAACGCCAGCGTCAGCGCGATCGTGGTGAAGCTGAACCCGGACCCGGCGTGGGGTGCGCGTACCCAGACCTTCTCGGTGCTCGGCCGCGAGCAGTCCGCCACCGGTTTCAGCACGCTGGTCGGCTCGGCGAACTACTCGTTCAGCCCGGCGGGCAGCAACACGGTCACCATCCCGGTCTCGGCGACCGCCGCCGACGTGCGGCTCTCCTTCACCGCCAACACCGGGTCGTCCAACGGGCAGGTCGCCGAACTCCAGGTGATCGGCACCCCGGCACCGAACCCGGACCTCACCGTCACCACGGTGACCTCCGCCCCGGCCAACCCGGTGGAGACCGACCAGCTCACGCTCACCGCCACCGTCCGCAACGCGGGCACCCTGGCCTCCGGCGCGACCACGGTCGATTTCGCCCTGGACGGGACGAAGGTGGGCCAGGCGGCCGTCGGCGCGCTCGCCGCCGGTGCGTCGACGAGCGTGTCGACCACCGTCGCGGCCCGGAACGCGGGCAGTTACCAGCTCAGCGCCACGGTCGATCCGGCGAACACGGTGATCGAGCAGAACGAGGGCAACAACGCGTACACCAACCCGACCCGGCTGACGGTCAGCCCGGTCGCCAGCTCCGACCTGGTCGCCTCGGCGGTCACCTGGTCACCGGGTACGCCGAGCGCGGGCACCACCGTCCGCTTCACGGTGACCCTGCGCAACCAGGGCACCGTCGCCTCGGCGAGTGGGTCGCACGGCATCACGCTGACGGTACTGAACGACGCCGGCACGGTGGTGCGGACGCTCACCGGATCGGTGGGTGGCGGCCTCGGCGCGGGTGCCACGGCGAGCCCGGTCGACCTGGGCACCTGGACGGCGGCCAACGGCCGGTACACCGTCCGGGTGGTGATCACCGCCGATGCCAACGAACTGCCGGTGAAGCGGGCCAACAACACCAGCGAACGTCCGCTGTTCGTGGGACGCGGCGCCAACCTGCCGTACGACCACTACGAGGCCGAGGAGGGCTCGGTCGGCGGCGGTGCCCAGGTCATCGGGCCGAACCGGACCATCGGCGACCTGGCCGGCGAGGCGTCCGGCCGGCGGGCGGTGACCCTCAACACCACCGGCGCGTACGTCGAGTGGACCACCAAGGCACCCGCCAACGCCCTGGTCACCCGCTTCTCCATCCCGGACGCCCCGAACGGCGGCGGGATCACCTCGACGCTGAACATCTATGTCAACGGGGTGCTGCACAAGCCGATCAGCCTCACCTCGAAGCACATCTGGCTGTACGGCGCCGAGGCCAGCCCGAGCGACTCGCCGAGCGCCGGGCCGCCCCGGCACCTCTACGACGAGGCGAACGTGCTGCTCAACTCCACCATCCCGGCCGGCAGCCGGATCCGGTTGCAGAAGGACCCGGCGAACACCACCACGTACGCCGTCGACTTCGTCGACCTGGAGCAGGTGACTCCCCGGGAGAACCCGGACCCGGCGCGGTACCGGGTGCCGAACGGGTTCGGCCATGCCGACGTGCAGAGCGCGTTGGACGCGGTCCGGATGGACACCACCGGCAACCTGGTCGGTGTCTACCTGCCCGCCGGCACGTACGAGACCGCGCAGAAGTTCCAGGTGTACGGCAAGGCGGTGAGGGTCGTCGGGGCCGGCATGTGGTTCACCCGGTTCCAGACGCCGTCGTCGCAGCAGAACACCGACGCCGGGTTCCGGGTGGAGCCGAGCGCCAGCGGGTCGACCTTCTCCCACCTGGCGTTCTTCGGCAACTACACGGTCCGGCAGGACGGTCCGGGCAAGGTCTGGGGCGAACTCAAGGACGTCGACGACCTCACCCTGGACAACGTCTGGGTCGAGCACACGGTCTGCGCGTACTGGGGGGTGAGCGTCAGCGGCCTGAAGATCACCAACAGCCGGTTCCGGAACACCTTCGCCGACGCGGTGAACCTGACCAACGGCAGCACCGACAACCTGGTCAGCAACTCGGAGGGCCGCTCCAACGGCGACGACGCCTTCGCGCTGTTCTCCGCGACCGACCAGGGGGCGTCGACCGGCAACCACGGCAACGTGTTCGAGAACCTGACCGCCACGTTGACCTGGCGGGCGGCCGGGATCGCCGTGTACGGCGGCTACGACAACATGTTCCGCAACCTCTACATCGCGGACATGCTGACGTACTCGGGCATCACCATCAGTTCGCTGGACTTCGGATATCCGTTCGTCGGATTCGGGTCCAGCCCACCGACCCGGTTCGAGAACATCTCGTTGGTCCGGGCCGGTGGCCATTTCTGGGGCGCGCAGACCTTCCCGGCGATCTGGGTGTTCTCCGCGTCCAAGGAGTTCCGGGGCATCCGCGTCAGTGACGTGGACATCGTGGACCCGACCTATTCGGGAATCATGTTCCAGACCAAGTACACGGGCAGCCAACCGGAGAACCCGATCACCGACACGATCTTCACCAACGTGTCGATCAGCGGTGCCCGGCGCAGCGGTGACGCCTTCGACGCCAAGTCGGGCTTCGGGATCTGGGTCAACGAGATGCCCGAGGCGGGTCAGGGCCCGGCGGTCGGCTCGGTCACCTTCACCAACCTGCGGCTGAGCGACAACTGGCAGGACATCCGCAACACCACGTCCACCTTCACCATCAACCGCAACTGACCCATCCGCTCGTCGTCGATCATGGAGTTGTGGTGCAGCTGAATGCCCATAGAAGGGTCAGAACCACCACCACAACTCCATGATCGCCGGGCCGGGGCCGGGGGCGGGGCGGGGGCGGGAGGGCCTGCTACGCGGTCGTCGACGATTCGTCCCGGACGACCGGTTTGCGACCGCGTACGGCGGGAAGTCGGTACGGGTGCGAGCGTTGTTGACGAAAATCGAGCAAGCGTCCGGGCTGGACCGGTTCGGTGACCGGTTGCAGCGAGCGGTGCAGGGTACCCTGCGCGGACAGCGGGTCCGGGACCTGCTGCACGGGGTGTGGCTGGGTCATCCGCTGCATCCGGCGATGGTGCAGGTGCCGGTCGGCTCCTGGATGAGCGCGGCCGTCCTGGACCTGATGCCCGGTCAGCGGCGGGCGGCCACCGCGCTCACCACGATCGGCACGGTGAGCGCGTTGCCGGCGGCTGTCGCCGGGCTCAACGACTGGGCGGCGCTCTCCCGTGACCAGCGTCGGGTCGGCCTGGTGCACGCCGCGTCGAACACCGTCGCGCTGGTCCTCTACTCCGGCTCGGTGGCCGCGCGGTTCTCCGGTCGTCACCAGCTCGGTCGTACGCTCGGCTGGCTCGGGCTCGGTGCCGCCGGAGCCGGCGCGTACCTGGGGGGACATCTGGCGTACAAGCAGGGTGCCCAGGTGAACGTGAGCGTCTCCGACCTGCACCTGATCAGCGACGGCTGGCACTCGGTAGCCGAGATGGCCACGCTGCCGCAGCGGCAACTGGTGACCCGCAAGGTGGACGACGTCTCGGTGATCCTCTATCGGCACGGCGAGGACGTCACCGTGATGCTGGAACGCTGCCCGCACCAGAGCGGCCCGCTCGGCGAGGGCGAGGTCACCGAGATCGACGGCCACGCCTGCGTGGTGTGCCCGTGGCACGGCAGCACCTTCCGCCTCAACGGCGGTGAGGTGGTGCACGGCCCGTCCGGCAACGACCAGCAGACCCTGCCTACCCGGGTGGTCGAGGGACGGGTGGAGGCCCGGCTGCCGTGAGGCGGGCCCGACCGGCGACGGTCTGTCCGCACCGGCCGGACCACCCGGGGCGGTAGGCCCGTCAGTCCTTGCGGTGGCGGCCGACCGGCAGTTCACCGGGCGGACCGCTGCGGACCGGCTGCCGGACGGCGGCGACGGGCACCGGGCGACGCCGCAGGCCCAGCACCGCACCGATCTGCGCCCCGACGATGCTGGCCACGGCGAGCACGGCGGAGATGGCGAGCGGACGGTTCACCCGGTCCGGTTCACCGGCCCGCGCCGCACCCACCGTCACCACCGGCGGGTGCCCCTCCGGTGCCTCGTCGTGTGGTGCCGGTCGCCCCTGCCCAGTGGCGGCGGGAGGCGGCGGCGTGGGCGTGGCGGACTCCGGCTGCTCCGCGTTCGGCGTCGACGGCGTCGGTGTCGATGGCGTCGGCTTCGACGGTGTCGGACGCGACTGCTCGGGCGCGGGACGGGCCTGCGCACCGACCAGGCGGCCGGTGGCGTGCGGCCGGGCACCCTGGTCGTCCGCGTCGGTCGGCAGCGTGATCAGTTGGCCGGGGCGGATCCGGTCCGGGTCCTTCAGTTTGTTGAGCGCGGCCAGCTTCCGATAGTCGTCGAAGTCGTCCAGGTAGCGGTCGGCGACCTTGCCGAGGTAGTCGCCCTTCGCCACCTTGTAGACCGGCGCGTCGGCCGTCGTGCGTTCCGTTCGCGACGTCACCGTCTCGAATGCCGTCGCCGGCCCGGCGAACGACGCGGTGGCGGCCGGCGCGGAGTAGGCGGGGGCGGTGTATGCCGTGGTGGCGGCCGTGGCCGCCGGGCTGGCAGCGATGATCAACGCGACCGAGCCGACCAGGGCCGCCGCCGCCCGCTGCTGCCGACCCATCCCGGGCAGTCGGGGCGCCGGGCGGCGCAGCGACTGCGCGCCCAACTCCACGAGCACCGACAGCGCGAAGGTGGCCCAGCCGAACCAGCCGACGATCGCCAGCGCCCGCAGGAAGAGCTGCCCGTCGTCCCGGCTGGTCAGCGTGGTGCCGATCTCCGCGAGTGTGGGCACGTGGTCCGGAAGTGGGTTGCCGGCGAACGCCAGCAACGCGATCGGACCGCCGACCAGCAGGCCGATCAGCACCACCAGTGCGCCGAATCCGGTCAGCACCCGACCGACCCGCCGTACGGCGGTGCCACCCGATGCGGCCATGGCTACCTTCCTTCCCTAGGGAGCCCCGGTCAGCGCCCGCGCGGTCGCCTCACCGGAGACGGTGACGGTGTTGGAGAAGCCGAAGAGGCCGAGCATGGCCCGGCGGTAGGTGACGGACACCCGTACCCGGATGACGGTCTCGCCGTCGACCACCGGGAAGGTCACGGTGTGACCGGCGGCACCGGCGGCGGCGAGGTAGTCCGCGACGGCCGCTCGGGCCTCGGTCTGGTCGATGCGTTTCGGACCGCCCTCGATGGCGGTCGCCCGGTCGATGGCCTGGCCACCGGTCCGGGCCGCCTCGGCGGCCAGGTTCTCGGCACGTTGCAGCGTGCGGAGCTGACCGGCGCCGTCGAACGCCATGCCGATGATGCCGAGTACGCCGATCATCGCCACCGCGAGGAAGATGCTCACCCGCCCGGCGTCCCCCCGCCCGGCCGTCATCCCCGGCTCCGGTAACGGTCCAACGGCGAGGTGAACGAGGCGGTGATCCGATTCCCGCTCGGCATCCTCAGGGCGGAGATCCTGATGTCCTGGTAGGAAACCGTGCAGGCAATCTGCACGGTGACCGTGGCATCCTGCCCGACGGAACTGCTGAACGCCTGCCCCAAGGTGGTGGGCTGGCCGTCGACCGACCCGCTGAAGGTCACCTCCGGCTGGCCGGTGCAGGCCAAGCCCCGCCAGTCGAGCTGGCTGCGGACCGCGTCGCGGGCCTCGATGCGGGCGGTGCGGGCGTCGCGGGAAATGGAGGCCGCGCGGGCGGCGTCGTGTGCCGCCGCCTCCAGTGCCTCGCTGGCCACGGCGGTACGCCCGGCGACTCCGGCCAGCACCATCATGGCCAGGAACGCGGGCGCCAGGACGGCCACTTCGATCGACACCGAGCCCCGGCTCATGGTGCCGTCCATCGTTCCGCCGTCCCGTGTGCGGTCTGTCGAATGGAGAAGCTGACTCCCGGCACGATCGACAGCGACCGACCGGTCACCGTGCAGGTCACGTCGGTTGCCGTGACGGTGCAGTCCGGTCCCGGGTCGTCCCAGTCGACCAGCCAGTCACCGGCCTGGGTGAGGAAGCGTGCGGCGCGTTCCTCGCCGGCACCCGCCGGGGCCTGGTGGAGCCGCTGTGCGTTGACTCCGCTCTGTGCCGCGTTGAGCGCGGTGGACCTGGCGACGAAGACGGCGGCCACCTGGATCGAGCCGAACAGCAGGATCAGGATCGCCGGCAGCACCACAGCCAGTTCCACCGGGTTGCCGCCGCGTTCGCCGTCACCGGGCGGCCGAGGGTGCCGGATGACCGTGACCATCCGGCACTCGGCGTAGCGGCGGCGGCGCATCGTCATGGGGCCGGCGGTCCGGGGATGCGGCCCATCCAGTTGTTGGCGGCGGTCAGGGCCGCTGCCGTGACCGCCAACGCCACGGTCACCAGGCCGAAGATGATCACGGCGGTCGGTACCGGGCTGTCGCCACGGTCGCCCCGTAGGTGCACAAGCCGCGCCCGCAGCGCGGTCTGCACGTGGGTCAGCCGCACGCCCAGCGCGGCGTTCAGTTCGGTGAGGACGGACATCGGGGCTCCTTCGGTCGAGGTCGTGTGTCAGAGGCGGGCGAGGAACGGATAGATGGCGAAGCCGAGCAGGACGAAGACCAGCAGCGCGCCGGGAATGTCGAGTCGGCTGGTCACCCCCTCGGCCCGGGCCAGGTTGTCGGTGCGGATCTGGTCGCGCAGCGAGTCGGCGCGGCTGCGCAGGGTCTCGTGCACCTGGGCGCCCTCGCTGCCGGACGAACGCATGATCGCGCCGACGTCGCCCAGCTCCGGGATGCCGATCCGGTCGGAGAGGTCGCGGAGTTCGTCCCACGGCGAGTGCATCTGCATCTGGGCCATCCGCAGTGCCTCGGAGATCCGGTCGAAGACCCAGCCCTCGCAGATGGCGGCGGCCCGTTCCAACGACTGCACCGGGCCGTGCGCGGCGGAGAGCTGCAACGCGACCAGGTCCAGATAGGTGCAGACCGCCTGCCGGAACTCGTCCCGGGCCGTCTCGGCGCGGGCGATCAGCGACCGGTGCGCGACCAGCGCGCAGAGCACTGCCAGACCGATGCTGCCCAGCACCGGCACGGTCAGCGGCAGCGAGACGCCCACGGCGAACAGCGTGAAGCCGAGCAGGGCCGGTGCGGCGAGCCCGATCAACGCGGACAGCAGGAGGGAGAGGGCGTACTGCTCGGGAGTGCGGTCGAGCAGGGCCAGTTGCCGGTGCGGCGGACGCAGCCAGCGGGCCAGCCCGGTCAGCCAGTCCAGCCGGCGGTCGGCCGGGGCGAGCCGGGCCGTCCCCGGCGGCTGGTGCAGCCGACGCAGCGCCGGACCGAGCGCCGGGGTCGCCGGGACCAGTTCGCGCACGATCAGGAAGACGCCCAGCCCGACCACGGCACCGCTGAGCACCGCGATGGTGAGGTGCAGGTTCACGCCACCACCTCCCGGGGGTCGGGGGCGGGCAGGAAGCGGGCCGGTCGCGGCGGCTGGCTCATCGACCGTACCCAGGCCAGCAGGCCGACGAAGGCGGCACCGAGCACCGCCATCACCACCTGGCCGAACGGCGTGTCGTACGGCTGCACGTACTCGCGGTTGAGCAGCCCGTACCCGATGGTGGCCAGGGTCATCCCGGTCAGGAAGCGGACCGCGAACCGGGGTTGGGTGCGCTTGGCCTCGATCTCGCGTCGGGTGGCGACCTCGGCGGACGCCGCCGCGGCGATCGAGCCGAGCACGTCACCGAGGCGTTCGCCCCGGTCGGTCAGGTGCAGGATGAGCGCCGCCACCACCTGGTCGCAGACCGGGTCACCGATCTCGTCGGCGAACGCCAGCAGGGCGGAACGGGCCAGCCACCCGGCCTGGAGCCGGGCGGCGAGCAGGCGTACCTCCTCCTGGATCTCCTCCGGAGCGGTGCCGACGGTGCCGATGATCGCCTGTTGGAGACCCTGCCCAGTGGAGGAGACGTCCTTGAGCCGGCGGGTCCACTCGCCGACCGCCTCGATCCGGGCGATCGCCCGCCGTTCCGCCCGGCCGACCGAGAACAGCCAGGGCGTACCGGGTACCGCCACCGCGACCAGCAACCCGACCACCGGCAGCCCGGTCACCAGGAAGGCCAGCGCGCCCGCGACCACCGCGCCGATCAGCAACGCCTGGTGGGTCTGCTGTTCGCGCACGGTGCCGGAGCCGCGCCACAGCCGACTGAGCCCCGGACCCGCGCCGGGTGCCGGACCGGGCGGGCGGCGGGTGCCGACCAGCGCGACGACCGTGAGCACCAGCCCGGCCACGCAGGCCGCCCCGGAGACCACCGCGATGAGTTGGATGTTGTCGAGCACGGTCACCGCCGCCCGAGTCGGGTCTGCTTGGGGCGTCGCCACGCGCCCTGGCCCGCTTCGATCCAGCGGCTCAGCAGCCGGGCGTCGTAGCCCACCCGCAGCAGTTGGTCGCGGATCCGTTCCGGCAGGTGCCGGGGGACGGCCCGGCCGTCCGGGCCGGGCCCGAACACCTGGGTGGTGGTGATGCGGCTGGCCTCGCCGACGCCGAGGACCTCCTCGACGTGCGAGACGAACCGGTGCTTGCGGCCACCGATCCCGGTCTCGTCCTCCACGTTGACATAGACGATCAGGTCGAGGGCGTTGCCCGCCATCCGGCGGGCCTGGTCGACGGTCATCTCCCGGCCGTGCGCCAGCGCCAACTCGATGATCCGTTCGCTCACCCCGCCGGGGGTACGCGCGTGGATCGTGCACATCGACCCCCGGCTGGTGGTCATCGCCTGGAGCATCGGCACGATCTCCCGGGACCGCACCTCGCCGACGATGATCCGCAGCACGCCCATCCGCAGCGAGACGGGAATCAGGTCGGCGATGCTCACCTCACCGGCCGGGCGGCCGTCCGGCCCGCGTTCGCCGTGCCCCTCCCGCGCCTCGAAGCTCATCACCGCCCGGTGCCGCGCGCCGCGCCGAGCCGGCAGCAGCTCCCGGCTCTCCTCCAGCAGCACGTACGGCTCGTCCGGCGGGATCTCGCTCATCAGCGCCCGGATGACGGTGGTCTTACCGGCACCGGCCAGCCCGGCGACCATGATGTTCAGCCCGGCGCGCATCGACGCGCGGAGGAAGTCCCGCAGCAGCGGATCGACCATCTCGTCTAGGTCGCCGCGCGCCCCGGCCAGGTCGTCCAGGGTCACGTCGAGCGTGTTGTGCTTGCGGATCACCGCGTACGGGCGGTGGCTGACCAGGAACACGGCGGCCAACCGGCTGCCGTCGGGCAGTTGCAGGTCCAGGGTGGGCTTCGAGGTGGACAGCGACCGCTCGGTGGCGCCGGCCCGGCGGGCGGCTGCCTGGAGGATCTCCACCAGCTCGTCGTCGCTGTCCGCGATCGGGTCGGCCCAGTCCACGCCGCCGCCGTGCCGGGTGATGCGCACCTGGTCGCAGCCGAGGATGTGCACCTCCTCGATGCTGTCGTCGACGAGCAGCGTCTGGAGCCGCCCGAGACCGGCCAGCTCGGCGGTGACCTGGTCGAGCAGCAGTCGCTCCTCGCCTGCGGCCATCGGCGTACCGGCCCGGCGCACCGAGTCGGCGTACTCGGCGACCAGTTCGACCGCGAGCCGGGCCCGCTCGGTGTCCTCCTCGTCGACGGTGAACTCCCGGCCGCGCTGCCAGCGGGTGAGCCGCTCGCTCAACTCCCGGCGCAGCTCGCGGACGATCTGGAAGTCCACCCGGGGCCGGGGCGGCGGTTCGGGTGCCGTCGGTGCGACGGGGACCGGCATCGGCGGATGGTGCCGCCCGTTGACCGGTGGCAGCGGCGGCGCGGTCGAGGTCGCGCCGGGTGGCAACCGGCGGGGGTCCGACGAGACCGGCTCAAACCGCATCCGGCACCCCCTGGGTCACCGGCCAGGCCAGTCGGGCCCGTCGCCGTTCCAGCAGCGCGCCGACCGGTACCTCCAGGCCCCGGGCCGCGCGCAGCAGCGGTCGGGACGCCCGGACGGTGCCGCCCAGGCTGAGCACCTCGGCGGTACGCGGATCGTGCGGCAACCGGGCGATGACCGGTGTGTGCAACGCCTTGCTGACCTCGGTCTTGCCGTGGCCGCCGCCGACCAGCAGCAGCCGGAGCGTGCCGGGCTGCACCCGGTGCTCGGCGAAGTCCCGTTCGATGGTCTGGATCATGGCGCGGGTGCCGGAGAGGTCGGGCAGTTGTGCCCGGCTCACCACCAGCACCACCGACGCGGCACGCAGCAGCGGCCACGGCGTGCCGACCACGTGCAGCCGTCCACAGTCGACGAGCACGTCGTACGGCGGGTCGCCGTGCTCCAGCCCGCCGAAGTAGTCGGCGAACCGCTGCCAGAGCGGGATGACGCTGCCCGCCTGGGCCGGGTCGACGACGCCGGGCAGCAGCAGTCGCTCGCGCCGGGGCGCGTCCAGGTCGACCAGTTGCGACCAGAACGTCGACTCCAGGCTGCCGTCGCGCAGCTCGCCGACGGCCAGCTCGCCGATGCCCCGGGGGCCGTCGAGCGCACCGCCGAGGTAGCCGGCGAGCACCGAGCCGCCGGCCGGGTCGCACTCGGCGAGCACCAGCCGTCGATGCCAGCTCAACGCGCAGGCCAACGCCGTGGTGGTCACCCCCGGCGAGCCCTTGGCCGAGACCAGCGCGATGATCGCCATGCTCAGGCCGCCTTGGTCAGCACGACCGCGATCCGATCCTGGGCGGCCAGCGCCACCACGGCCGGTACGTCCCGAACGGCCAGGGCCAGATAGACCACGACCTCGTCACGGCCCTCGGTGCTGACCGCGTCGGTGACGGTCGCGGTGAACCGGGTGGCGCTCGACGAGCCACCGCCGCTGCTGTTGCCGTCGTTGTTCGGGGTGCTCACCAGCAGGACCTGGTCGCCGGGGCGGAGCTTCGGTGCGGGGACCTGGGCCGCGCGCAGCCCGAGGGCGAGCTGCTGCTGACCGGGGCCGAGCAGCGGGTCGTCGGTGAGCTGGGCCATGGTCAGCAGCGTCCCCGGGGCGAGCGAGACGGCCGCCCGCATCCCGATCACCTCGGCGAGCCGACCGGACGGCACCGGGTCGAGTCCCTGCCCGCCGGCCACCTGCACGGCCACCAGGTCGTCCGCGCCGATCACGCTGCCCACCTCGACGGTCTGCGCCACCGCCAGGTAGCTGCCGGTGGCGCGGACCGAGGTGATCGCGAACGCGGAGCCCAGGCCGCCGAGGGCGATCAGCAGGACGGCCAGGCCGAGCAGGCCGGGGCGTACCCGGCGCTGCCGGACCACCCGGGGTGGGGCGACCGGCGCGTCCACCGAAGGGTTGCCGTTGCGGGTCGCCACGCTCATCGGGTCACCACCTGAAGCTCGTTGATCTGGATCTCGACCACACCGGTGGTGCGGGTGACGCCGGGGATGGTGCCGCTCCGGTCGCCGCCCCGCCACGTCACGTCCCAGTGCGTCGTCGCCTGCACCTCGTACGTGTCGGCTCTCGGGTAGCCGCTGTGGTAGCCGCAGTCCGGGGACTTCTGGCCGGCGTGCCGACCATCCCGGTCGTACGCGGTGCCCGGGCCGTCGCAGGTGATCTTGACGTCGTTGCCCATGTCCCAGACGACCTCTTTGACCACGGCGCGGATACTGACCGTCAGGCCCCGGTCGGAGGCGGAGGCGGTCAGCGGGCCGAACTGGTTGGGCCCGCGTTCCGCCCACATCCAGACCGGCAGGCCGACCAGGCCGGGCCCGATGCTCTTCCTTGGGGCGACCCTGGCCCGGGGAGCGACGAGGCTGATCGAGGCGAAGGCCCGACGGGCCAACTCCTCCGGGTCCGGCGGGGCCCCGAAGCCCGGTGGTGCCTCGGGCAGTTGGACGACCTCCACCGAGCCGAGATCGCCGCCGTTGCAGGTGCGTGTGTACCACCGGTGACCCTCTTCGGCCTCCGGCTGTGGCTCGCGGAGCTTGTAGTAGCAGCCGTCGTTGCTGTTGAACCAGCCCAACGCCTCGCTGTAGCAGGGGATCGTGCGTCCGTTCCACTGGCAGACGCCACTGCCGCCGCCCCCGTTGTCACCGCCGTTGTTGCCGCCGCCGTTGTTGCCCCCGTTGCCGGGGGTCCCGGGGTCGTCGTCCCAGACGTTGCAGTTCGGCTGGGCGGGTGGGCACTCGGCGCCAGGGTCGGCGTGTGCCGGCACCGCCGGTCCGGTGGTCAGCAGCAGGGCCAGGGCGCTGCCGAGCAGCGCGCGCCGGACCAGCCGGCGAGCGGGACGTGAGCGCCCGGTGTCGTCCACGCACCGGATGGCTCGCGTCGCGTCCGCGGTCAGCACGGCTGGTCCCGGTGGGCGGCGCCGGTGCTGATCAGCCAGCGACCGTCGGGGTAGCGCATGGCGGTGGCGGTGGCCAGGTGTCGGGAGCCCCGGGTGCCGGGCACGGTCTTCTTCTCGTCGGAGCGGTAGACCAGCCGGTAGCCGGTCGCGTCGAGGCAGTCCTGGATCTCCACCGTGGGCGGTGAGGCGTCCAGGTTGATCGAGGTCACGGCGGGGTCGGAGCGGATCGTGCCGGCGCTGACGGCACCGTTGTCGCGGGCCTTGACCAGGCTGAGTCGGACCCGGGTCAGCAGCGGGTCACCGAGGAAGCGGGTCAACTCCGGATGTTGCGGGTCGCTGTGGCGGCTCGCCGTGCGGGAGGCGGTGAGATAGCCGGCGTAAGCCGCCAGCGCCGCCTTCTCGGCGGCCTTCTCCTCGGCGACCCGCTGCGTGTCGGTCGGTGTCCCGTGTCGCTCGGCCGCTGTCGTGGTGGCCGTTTCCTGAGCGCCGCCGCAGGCGGTGGTCGTGCCGACCGCCGCCACCGCGACCAGGCCGGCCGTCCAGCGGCTGAGCTGCCGTGCTCGCACCTTCGTGCCCTCCTCGGTGCTGATCCGGCGACCGCCGTCGCCGGCGTTTCCCAGGCGTGCGGTAGTGCGACCGGAGGGGCTTTCCCCGGTCCTGCCCGAATCGCAGCCGCATTTACCTGTTTAGATCTCTAGAAATGCACTGCCTGGCTGGTGATGCCCCCGTCGACATGGTTGCGCCACGTCCAAGGGGCGAGCATAAGCTGATGCCGGCCGATGCAACAGAGGCAATTCAACCGAACACGCTGGGTCATGAATGGTGGTGGTGTCGGGTGGTTACCGGTAGGTTGCGGGCGTCGGTCGCGACGCCCGGAGCGTCGGGCGGACGCGTACGGTCGGTCGTGCCGAGCCGTCGTTCGTGGAGCGGCCAATCAGCCGTTCGTCATGTGACGGGAAATGGCATGTGGTCCGATCTGTCCCCGGTCATATCGGGCTTGAGTTCGCGCCAATTGCATTCCATGGGAATTGCATCAGTCTCTCCGGCGCGTTTCGGCCGACACTGCGCGAGTGCCGGAGGAGCCCCGGCCCGACGTTCGTTCCACCACCCGCACCGAGCGGACACACTACGGTCCGTGGTGGGGTCGACTGCGGAGTCTGCCGCATGAGCCGGCGCGACCCGAGCCCGGCGCTGCGGGAGCGGGCACCGGCCGAGCACCCACCGCCGCCGGACGCCCCCGCCACCCGTCGGCCGGGTCGGCGCGCCCTGGCCATGCTGGCGATCACCCCGCTGATGCGGTACGCGATCGCGCGGTTCGCCGTACCCGCCGAGGTCGGCAACCGCTCCGGCTGCGACGCCTGCGGCGCTCCGATCAGCCTGGACCGGCCGTGGCCTGCGCTCGGGCCGACCGCCCGCTGCGCCGGATGCGGCGCGCGGGTCGGCGCGCCACCGGGCAGCGTCGAGCTGGTCGCCGTGGCCGTCCTCGCTGGGCTGCTGCTGACCCGCCCGCCGGTCGCCGAGTTCGCCGCTGCCGCGTGGTGGCTGGCCTTCGCGATTCCCCTGGTCTTCGTCGACCTCGCGGTGCATCGGCTGCCGGACCGGCTCACCTGGCCGGCCGCCGCCGGCACCTGGCTGCTGCTCGGCGTCGCCGCGCTGACCGGTGCCGGAGTCGCACCCTGGGGGCGCGCCACCGCCGCCGGGCTCGGGCTGGCCCTCTTCTTCGCGGTCACCACGCTGCTGCTCGGTGCGCGCGGGTTCGGCATCGGGGACGCCAAGCTCGCGCTCAGCGCGGGCGCGTTGCTCGGCTGGTACGGCTGGAGCCTGCTCGTGACGGGACTGCTGCTCGCGCTGGTCCTCTCCGGTCTGGTGGCGCTGGTCCTGCTGGTCACCGGCCGGGCCCGCTGGTCGAGCCACCTGCCGTTCGGGCCGTACCTGGTGCTCGGCACCCTGGGGGCGCTGCTGCTGGTGTGGTGAGCGGGGCGGCTCCTGGTGTGGTGCGGGGGCCGGCGGGGAAATGACGGTCCGCAGGGCTCGTCGTCGCACCCCAGGAGGCGCTGTGCAGAGCACCCCCGACCAGCCGTCACCGGCACCGGACGACCGGTGGCGGATCGTCCGTACCCAGGACGACCTGGACCGGCTCGGCGAGACCGAATCGATCTTCGCGCTGAGCAACGGTTGGGTGGGTTGGCGCGGGACCCTCGACGAAGGCGACCCCTGTGAGATGCCGGGCAGCTACCTCAACGGGTTCCACGAGCGGCGGAAGCTCGACTACCCCGAGGACGGGTACGCCTTCCCGCAGCTCAGCGACACGCTGATCAGCGCGCCGAACGCCGCCCTCGTCCGGCTCTGGGTCGGCGGGGAACCGCTGGACATCCGCACCGGAACGCTGCGCACCCACGAGCAGGTGCTCGACCTGCGGGCCGGGGTGGTGGAACGGGTCACCGAGTGGACCTCGCCCGCCGGGCACGGGGTGCGGATCCGCAGCACCCGGCTGGTGTCGCTGCCGCGTCGCCGGGTGGCCGTCCTGGACTGGACGGTGGAGCCCCTGGACGACGCGGTGGAGCTGCGGATCTGCGCGGACCTGCTGGCCAACGAGCGGGTCCCGGAACGCGCCGACGACCCCCGGGCCGCCTCGACCATCCACGATCCGCTGATCGCCGAGCGGCACCACGCCGACGGCACCGACGGCGTCCTGGTGCACCGCACCGAGCACAGTGACCAGCGGATCGCCGTCGCGGTGGCGCACCGGCTGTCGACCCCCGACGAGATCGCCACCAGCACCGACGCCACCGAGGACCGGATCCGACTCACCCTCACCGGGACGGTCGCGCCCGGCGAGCGGGTACGCCTCACCAAGTACGTGGCGTACGAGTGGACGCCGGTCGCCGGCACCGACACCGACGGACTCGCCGACCAGGTGACCGCCGAGGCGTACGCCGCCCGCGAGGCGGGTTTCGACACCCTGCTCGCCGACCAGCGGGCCGCCCTCGACACCGCCTGGCAGACCGCCGACGTGCTGCTCGACGGTGACGAGGAACTGCAACTGGCGATCCGGTTCGCCATGTTCCACCTGATCCAGGCGGGCCGGCCGGACGACGCGTTGAGCATCCCGGCCAAGGGACTGACCGGTAACGGGTACGACGGACACGTGCTCTGGGACACCGAGCAGTACGTGCTGCCGGTGCTGACGTACGTCGCTCCCGGAGTGGCCCGTTCCGCCCTGCGCTGGCGGTACGCGCACCTGCCCCAGGCGCGGGAACGCGCGGCGGAGCTGCGGCTGACCGGCGCGACCTTCCCGTGGCGGACCATCGGCGGCGAGGAGTGCTCCGGCTACTGGCCTGCCGGCACCGCCGGGCTGCACGTCAACGCCGACATCGCCGACGCGGTGCTGCGCTACGCCGCTGCCACCGGCGACGAGGAGTTCCGGGCCGGGGCCGGACTGGAACTGCTGGTGGAGAGCGCCCGGCTGTGGCACGGTTTCGGGCACTTCACCGACGACGGCGGCTTCCACATCTTCGGCGTCACCGGCCCGGACGAGTACGCCGCACTCGTCGACGACAACGCGTTCACCAACCTGATGGCCCGGCGGAACCTGCGCGGTGCGGCCGACGCCGTCGAGCGGTACCCGGAGGCGGCCGATCGGTTGGGTGTGGACCCGGCCGAGGTGGCCGGTTGGCGGGCGGCCGCCGAGGCGATGGTGCTGCCGTACGACGCCAAGCGCGGGGTGCACCAGCAGGCGGCCGGCTTCACCAGCCAACCGGAGTGGAACTTCGCCGACACCGGGGACGACGACTATCCGCTGCTGCTGAGCTTCCCCTACCTGGAGCTGTACCGCCGTCAGGTGGTCAAGCAGGCCGACCTGGTGCTGGCCATGCTGCGTTGTCCCGGGGAGTTCACCGCCGAGGAGAAGGCGGCCAACTTCGCCTACTACGAGGCGCGTACGGTCCGGGACTCGTCGCTGTCCGCCGCGCCGCAGGCGGTGCTCGCCGCCGAACTGGGTCACCTCGACCTGGCGTACGACCTGTTCGCCGAGTCGGTGTTGCAGGACCTGCTGGACATCGGCGACAAGACGGGCGACGGGCTGCACCTGGCCTCGCTGGGCGGCTCCTGGCTGGCGCTGGTGCAGGGCTTCGGTGGCATGCGCGACGACCGTGAGCTGCTCTCGTTCGATCCCCGGCTGCCGGACCGGATCGACCGGCTGGCGTTCAGCCTGTGCTGGCACGGCCACCGGCTGCTGGTCACCCTCACCGCCGACGAGGCCCGCTACGAACTGCCCGACGCCCCGGCCGACACCACCGTCGACCTGTGGCACCACGGCGAGCAGGTGCGGGTGGTCGCCGGCACCCCGACGCACCGCCCGATGCCGGCAGTGCCGGACTTCGGCGACGAGCCGACCGCACCCCCCGGCCGCCGCCCCACCCGCCGCGCCGCCGCCTGAGCCGGCGCCGCGCAGGGGGTGCGGTGCAGGGGGTGCTGTGTAAGGAAGGGCCCCCTACTAACGCCTCGTGTATAGGAGGGGTCCCTTCCTAACTTCTAGCCACCCGCCATCCGCTGCTGTACGGCGGCCAGGTCGTCGAAGGCGTACGCCCAGTTGTGGCACTTGAAGCTGCGTAGCCCGTCGATCGGCGAGCGGCAGTCGGTGCAGCGGACACCGGGGATGGCGGCGGGCAGCCCGGTGTTGACGTACCGACGGTCGCCGAGGATCACGGTGGCGATCATCGCGGGGTCGTGGACGCCCTTCAGCGCCGAGGCGACGATGTCGTACCAGGTGATCCGGCGACCGCACTTGGGACAGTCCGGCTGGTCACCGCTGACCCAGAGCGGTGCGCCGATGGTGCGCGGCGGCATGCCGAGCAGCTTCTCGATCCGCCGGACGTCGGCCTCCGGGGTGGTCCAGCGGTACCGGCCGGGCAGCGACGCGGGTGAGTCGTAGACGGCCTGGAACAGCGTGGGGTCGACCTCCACGGTCTCGCGTTCACTGGTCATCGGCGTCCCTTCCGGTGGTCGGCGCCCCCACCGTGGTGGCCGGCGGGCGGCGGGCACAACCGGATCAACGACACGGCGGCCCGGCCGGCCCGCGCAAGGGCGCGTCACCGGCCGGGCCGCCGCTCCCCACCCGGGGGCGTCGCGGTGACGGCCACACTCAGGGGGCCGTCGTGACAGCGGCGCTCAGGCGAATGTCGTGACGGCGGCACCCAGGCGGACATCGTGACAGCGGCGCTCAGGCCGGCGTCGTGGCGGCGGCCCGTGCCGGCCCGGTCAGCGCCGACCGCCGTACGCCCCGGATGATCAGGTAGCCGAGGATCCAGAACTCGCCCACGGTTGCCGGGACGACGAGCAGGTCGGCGAGGATCCCGGAACCGGGTACGAGGTACGTGACGAACGCGTTGAGCACGTAGCCGACGCCTCCGGCCACGAGGGTCCAGCCGAGGACGCGGGGCAGCCAGCCGGAGCGGAGCACGCACCAGCCCATCGGGATCAGCCAGAGCCCGAAGAAGATCCCGCCGACCGTCCAGAGGTGACCGCTGACCAGGTACAGCAGTTGCACGGTGGATGCGGCGTCGCCGAACGGTTCGCCGGCCACCTCGACGGCGGTCGCGAGAAGCGCCGCGCTGCCCAGGATGGCGACGGCGTTGACCATGCCGAAGACGGCGATGCTGCCGGCGGCGGTGGCGTCGACGGCGCGGAACAGACGGTAGAACCAGACGGCGGTGAACGTCTGGGCGAGCACCACGAGCAGTTCCAGGGCGATGCCGACGCGGGCGAGGGATTCGTTGCCGACCAGGTGGGCCAGGGTCGCGTCGGGGTCACCGGCGGCGAAGATCCGGGGCCGGACGGTCAGGAAACCCAGTGCGCCGGCGATGGCGAGGCTGAGGTAGAACAACCCGGTCGCGCGGGCGGTGCGGATCAGGGGGTGCATGGGAAGGCTCCTTCGGGATGCGCGTCGGCGCGGCCGGTGTCAGGCCGGCAAGGCGGCGTCGGGTCGGCAAGGCGGCGTCGGGTCGGCAAGGCGGCGTCGAGTCGGAAAGGGCGGCGTCGGGTCGAGCAAGGCAGTGCCGGTCGGGCAAGGCAGTGCCGGGTCGAGAAGGCAGCGGCCTTACGACGTAAGGCAACCATACGATGTAAGGTAGAGGGAAGATGGGGGTCGGATGGGAGCGAGAAGACCTCGGGAGCCGCTGAGCCGGGAGCGCGCCCTCGCGGCGGCGATCGAGCTGGTGGACGCGGAGGGACTGGCCGCGCTGACGATGCGCCGCCTGGCCGCCGGGCTCGGCGTCGAGGCGATGTCGCTCTACTACCACCTGCCGGGCAAGGAGGGACTGCTCGACGGCCTGGTAGAAGCGGTCATCGCCGAGATCGAGGCCGCGACGGAGGTCGCCGACGCGACGGCGGCCGGCGACGACTGGCGTACGCGTCTGCGACAGCGCTTCCTCGCCGCCCGCGCGGTGATGCTGCGCCATCCGTGGGCGCCCGGCCTGCTCGGCTCCCGTCCGACCGTGCCTTCCGGGGTCTACACCTACTACGACCAGATCATCGCCACGTTGCGCGACGGCGGTTTCTCCTACCGCATCGCCCACCGCGCCCTGCACGCGTTCGGCAGTCTCGCGCTCGGCTTCGCCCAGGAGGTGTTCCGCCCGGCGGCGGCCGGTGGGGCGACCGACGTCGAGGTCGCCGAGGCGGAGCTGGCCGCGATGGCCGAGAGGCTGCCCCACCTGACGGCGATGGTGGCCGCCGAGGCGCACGACGCGGACGATCCCACGCTCGGCTGGTGCGACAGCCAGATCGAGTTCGAGTTCACTCTCGACCTGCTCTTCGACGGCCTGGAGCGCGCCCGGGGGTGACGCGGGGAGCGGTCAGAGCGGGAGCAGGTCCTCGGCCAGGCCGCGCTTCACCTGCCACTCGCCCTCCGAGCCGGTCGGCCAGGGAAAGCCGCCGCTGCCGAAGACCTGGTTCAGGTAGGCGACGAACGAGGTGGTCGTCTCGCCGACGAAGAGCCCGTCCACGCACCCGTCGGGCAGCACGAAGCCGTACGGCCCGCCGCCGCTGGTGTTCTCCTTGTGCAGCCGGTCCGGCGCGACCGGCAGCACGAACACCCCGGGTTCCTCGTCGCTCGCCTGCGCCTCCTGCCAGTCGGTCCACTCCTCGTCGTGGTATTCGCGCAGGGACGGCCCGTCGGGGTGGCGGGATCCCTCCAGCTCGATCACCAGCGGGTCGGCCGACGCCGAGTCGGCCCACTCCGGGTGCGTGCCGACCAGCCACACGTCACCCACCAGCCGGACCCAGGAGCACACCGTCATCGGCACCGCGCCGAACCGGTCCCGGAGCCAGTCGGCGTACGCGTCGGCCTGCGCGGTCGGCGGGACGTACGGGCGCGGCACCGGTGTCTGCTCGTCGTCGTTCTCGTGGAACCGGTAGCCGGCGGCGGTCAGCCGCGCCACCACGACCTCGATGTTCTGCCGGGCCCGACGGGCCATCTCGTCGCAGACCGACTGCGCCTCCTCGGCCAGCTCGGGGCGGAGCCGGATGCCGCTGCCCCACTGGTGCAGCTCGTGCCAGACCTGGTCCCGTTGGCCCCTGCGGTAGCGGCTGAGCCACTGCGGCGACGAGTTCATTGCCGCAGCATGGCGTACGCCTCCGACAGTCCGTCGGCTCGGCGCGCCGCGTGGTGGCAGTCGATGTCCACAGGGGACGAAAGGCGGTCCGACGTCGGCATCGTCGGGTGCCTGGTTCCCCCTTTCGGTCAATTGTTGCTCGCCGTTCGACGTGGGGCGATCCGCGATTTGATCGATCCCTTCTCGGGTCGCACACATCGGTTTCCGAATATCTGCCGACCGGTCGGTCCAAAACGGTCTTATCGGCTGCTGCGACCGGTGCTCGACAATCGACGGCCCTGCCTGCGGTCGGCGGCGGTTTGCCGCGGTGGGACCGTCGCTCACTGCGCCCGGGCGGCGACAGTAAGCACGCACCTTGCTTGCTGTGATCCATGTCTCCTGTTAGAGTGAGGACCTCGGGAGCGCTCCCATGAAACAAGCCGGTAATCGGATCCACACGCGGGGACACGTAGTAGGAATATCTGTGGGCCTAATCAGTGGAATCGAATACAGGGAAGCACGTGGGTTATCAGACAAGTACGCACGACGGACTGGCCGAAGAGATCTTTCGGGAGCACCACAGGCGTCTGGAGTCCGCCTCGATCGCGCTGACCCGTAATGCGCCGGTGCTCGGTCAGTTGCGGCGCAACGTCCACGCGATCGTCACCGACGTGGCGGAGCAATTCGATCTGCCGGCGTCGGCGGTCGATCCGTCCGCCGAGGTCGACGACATCGACGAGGTGGTCGATCACGCGCTGCTGCCCACCGAGATCGGTGTGGACCGGGCGCTGCGCAACATCCATCCGATCGAGTCGTTACGGGCCGCCGCGCTGCTGTTCGAGGTCGCGCTGCCGATCATCCTGCGTCGATACGTCATCACCGATCCGGCCCGGGTCGCGGCCATCGCCCTCGCCCTGCACGACGCCATCTCCCGGCGGGTGTCGCTCTCCTCACTGGCGTACGTGAACTACCTGATCGAGAAGTTGCAGGCGTCGCGCCGCGAGGAGCGTCGTCGGATCGCCCGCGACCTGCACGACCGGCTCGGTCACTCGATCGGCCTCTCCCTGCAGAACCTCGACCTGTCCCGCCACTACGGCACGCACGACCGGCCCCGGTCCGACGCCAAGGTCGGCGCCGCGATGCACGAGATGCGGGAGGCGTTGCAGACCGTCCAGGAGTTGACCGCCGAACTGCGCCGCTCGTTCGGCGCGGACGGCATCGAGCCGGCCCTGCGGGGTTACCTCTCGGCCAGCGTGCCGGCCACCATCCGCACCGGACTGACCGTCACCGGCGACGTCAAGGTCATGCCCCGCGAGGTCGGTGAGGAGCTGTACCTCATCCTGCGCGAGGCCGCCCGCAACGCGGTACGGCACGGCGAGGCCACCGAGCTGCGGATCACGATCGTCGCCACGGAGGACGCCATCAACGCCGAGGTGATCGACGACGGTCGTGGCTTCGACCTGATCGACGCGCAGACCGCCGGTTTCGGGCTCCGGTCCATGGCCGAGCGCGCCGACCTGCTCAACGGCCGGTTCACCATCACCTCCGCACCCGGCAGCGGCACCGTTGTCGCGGTCGAGGTGCCGCTCTACGGCTCGGAAGGATGAACACCTCGGACACCATCCGCGTGGTGGTGGTGGACGACCACAACCTGTTCCGCGAGGGCCTCAAGGAGGTGCTCGGCACGGACCCGACCATCCGGATCGTCGGTGAGGGTGGCAGCGGCCCGGAGGCGGTCGAGTTGGTCGTCGCCCACCAGCCGGACGTGCTGTTGCTGGACGTGGAGATGCCCGGGGCGGGGGTCACGGAGACCATCCGGCAGGTGTTGCACCAGCGCCGGGAGGTGCAGATCATCGTGCTCACCATGCACGACGACGCCGAACTGGTCCGTGAGGTGCTGGAGGCGGGTGCCAGCGCGTACATGTTGAAGACGATCCTGCGGGACGAGTTGCTGGCGGCGGTCCGGTCGGTGCGTCGCCCGTCGGCGAACGTCCTGTTGGCGGTCTCGCGTGGCACGGTCGAGCAACTGGACCGCCGACCGCCCGGCTCGGGCGGGTCGGGTACGGCGCTGACCCAGCGGGAGCGGGAGGTCCTGGTCCTCGCCGCGAGCGCGCTGAGCAACCAGCAGATCGCCTCCCGGCTGCACATCACCGAGGCCACCGTGAAACGGCACCTGACCAACGCGTACGCCAAGCTGAACGCGGTGTCCCGGGTGGACGCGATCCGCAAGGCGGTGGCCCGCCGGATCATCTCCGACGGGCAACGGCTCTCCCGCTGACCCGGAGAGACCGGCGGGGTGGTCGCTCAGCTCGCGAGGCACTGGGCGATCACCGTCAGGTGCACCGCGTACTGGGTGACCATGAAGGCCCGGTAGGGACGGCGTCGGCGGCTGCGATCGCCGTGGCTGATCCGGGTCAGCACGCAGACGCCCAGCACCACCGCACCGGCCAGCAGCAGTCCGGCCGCCGGCACCAGGGTCGGCTCGGAGACGGCGACCGTGGCCAGTCCCGCCGCGACGAGCAGCGCGCCGGTGGCGAGCAGCCCCCGCGCGACGCGTTCGGGCAGCACGATCGGCAGGGTGTGCCGACCGGCCAGTCGGTCGCCGGCCACGTCCGGCAGATCCTTGGTCATGCCCACCAAGCCCATCCAGAACGACAGCGCCACGGCCACCGCCGCCGCCCGTGGGTCCGGTACGCCGCCGCCGGCCGCGTGCCAGCCCGCCAGATAGGTGACCAGGCCGCCGGCCACCACCACGCCGACGAAGCCGGGCAGGTTGGCCTTCTGCGGCCGGGGCGCGGCCGAGTAGAGCCAGCCGAGCGCCAGCATGGCCGCCACCAGGACGGCGAAGCCGGGGGAGACCATCAGGCCGAGGGTCATCGCGAGCAGGCTGAGGGCGGCCGCCGCCCCACCGGCGGAGGCGGCGGACAGCGCCCCGGTGGCGAGCGGCCGGGCCGAGCCGTTGTGCCGGTCCTCGGTGCGGTCGCAGAGGCCGTTGAGCAGATAGACCTGCCAGGTGGCGCAGAGCCAGGCCAGCGCGCCGACTGTCAGGTCCCGTACCGCGGTCGGATGAAATGGTGGTGCGGCCAGCAGCGCGCCGGTCAGGAAGCGGAGCTGGAAGACGGCCTGCACCACCGGACGGCTCTCCGAGAATGAGAGGCCGACGACGCGGGACAGCGAACCGCTCGACAGCGGATCCGCAATCGACTGAATAGACATCGGCGCACCTCGAATAGCGACACGGCATTGATGCGTCTATTCTCGGTCAGTCGGGTGGCAATTCGGCTCCGTCAACGACGGCAGATTCGTCTACTACTTTGGTCGTAGACCGTCTGCCACCTTCGCGCGGTGGAACCACCACCTCCGTAGCTACCACTACTGCGGCCATTGCCGGATGTTTATGGTGGCCCTGCGACGCTATTTCAACGAGCGGAAACGAGACGGGGGAAATGGTACAGAAGATGATCTGGCCGGTGATGTCCGCCGGGTACCGGCCGACAATGCCGACCGACGATCTGACGATCGCCGTGGTGGTCGACAACGAGGTGACGCGGCGCGGGGTGGCGGCCGTCGTGCAGCAGGTGCCGAAGGTGCGGTTACGGGCCGGACCGGACGGTGCGGACGTGGTCATCGCCTCGCCCCGGGCCCTCAGCCGTGCCGACACGCTGCGAGGGCACGACGACGGGCGGCAGCACAAACTCCTCGTGCTGCTCGACGAGCCGGACCAGGTCGACATCGTGCGATGGCTGACGCCGGACGGCTACCTCCTGGCCACGGACCTGACGCCGGAATCGCTGCACCGCACGCTGGCGCAGCTGGCCGACGGCCAGGTGGTGGTGCCCGCGGAACTGAGCCGCCACCTGCTCAAGCTGGCCACCGGCCGGACACGGCGGGACCGGGGCCGGGCACCGGTGCTCACCTCCCGGGAGCGGGAGACGTTGGCGCTGCTCGCCGAGGGACTGAGCAACCGGCAGATCGGCCGTCGACTCGGTGTCTCGGAACACGGCGCCAAGCGGCTGGTCGGCAGCATCATGACCAAACTGGACTCACCGAACCGCACGCTCGCCGTGGCGATCGCCCTGCGGGAACGGCTCATCCAGGCCGAACCGGCGTAGCCCCGGCCAGGTCCGCACCAGCACCCGGTAGTCGGCGGTCCCGGTCAACGCTACCGAGGCCAGGTGCCCGTCGCCGAGCGTGAGATCCCGCACCATCCACGGGCCGGGCAGGCCGGTCCCGCCCCGGCAGCGCAGACCGCGACCGTGCGACTGCGATCCGGCGACCCGTACCAGGAGTCCCTGCACCAGCCGCCCACCGCTGGCCTTCACGCAGGCTTCCTTGCGGGTCCAGTAGCGCAGGTACCACCAGTCCCGGGCCGGACCGCGAGCGCGACCGACCCGGGACGCCTCGCCCGGCGGATAGAACCGCGTTGCCAGCCGACCCGACGGAGACGGCGTACCGTCCGGGTCCGGTCGGGCCAGGCGCTCCACGTCGACCCCCACCTCCCGCCCGGTGGTGACCGCCAGCAGGGCCAGGTCGGCCGAGTGGGTCAGGTTGACCTTCGTCTCCGGCCGCCCGAGCAGCGCCGGCTTGCCGTGCCGACCCCGCTGCCAGACCACCTCCTCCGGCGGTACGCCGAGGTAGCCGCCGAGGATCAGTCGGCTGGTGGCGTGCGCGTGGACGTAGCGGCGGCGGTGGCGAGCGTCGCCGAGCCGGTCGGCCCGGCGACGCTCGTGCGGGTCCAGCAGACGGGCCGGATCCGGATCACCGGCGAGTGGACGGCCCAGCGGTATCCGCCAGACGTGGACGACGCCGTCGAGACGCATCACGGTGCTCCGGTGGCCGCCAGGACCCGTTCCTGCGCCGCCACCGTCACCAGCAACTCCTCGATCTCCCGCAGGATCTCGGCGGCGTCGCTGCGGCCGAGCCGGGTGGTGTCGGCCCGTACGGTCAGCTCCAGCCGGTCCGACCCGTCCTCGATCACCTTGAGGAAGAAGGTCAGCTCGTCCACCTCGTACCCGGGACCGAAGGTGAGCCGGCTGGTCGCCTGGGCGGTACGCAGCCGCTCGGCGGTCACCTCCTCGATCCGGCCGGTGTCCGGCCCGACCTGCCGCAGGTCGTTGAAGTAGCAGGACGGGTCGGCGGTGGCGGCCACGGTGCCCCGCAGTGCGCTGATCTCCTGCCGGTCGCTGATCCCGCTGCGGTACGCCTTCATGGCCGTGCCCCAGCAGCTCCGGACCAGCGCGGCGAAGTCCTCGGCGGAGACGTCGATCGTGGCCGGCACGTCCTGCACCAGGTTGCCGACGTAGCCCCGCAGCTCCGGCCGGTGCCGGTTGCCGGCGATCAGGATCATCGGCACCCGGTCGTGGCCGGTACGCCGACCGAGGACCTTCGCGGTGGCCGTGAGCAGCACGACCGAGCTGCCGGTGGCGTACCGGGTGGCGAGGGCGTCCAGGGCCAGCTTGATCGCGCTGGAGCTGAGCGTGGCGACGGCGTACCGGAGGTCCTCCGGCTCGCGGGGCGTGAAGATCGCCGACGGGGCGGTCGTCAACTGCTCCCGCCAGTAGGCCAACGCGCGTTCCTGGACCCGCCGCCCCGGCTCGCTCCGCTCGAACTCGGCCAGCTCGACCGGCTGCATCGCGGGCGGTGGCAGCTCCTCGCCGGCCAGCAGTCGGGCCAGTTCGCCGCCGATCACCCGGGTACCCAGGTAGTCGGTGGCCGCGTGCGACACGCAGGTGATCACCACCCGGGGTGCGCCGTCCAGCACGCCGACGGCGGGCCGGATCGGCCACTCGGTCGTGTGGTCGAAGCGGTGCCCCCGGACCCGTGCCTCAAGGTCGTCGACGAGCGCCCGTGGGTCGGGGTCCTCGGCGGTGGCCTCGCAGATCTCCACCGGCAGCTCACCGGCGGCCATCACCTGCTGCATCAGGTTCCCGTCCGGGTCCCGGTGGAAGAGGGTGCGCAGCGCCTCGTGCCGGCGGACCAGGGCGTCCAGCGCGGCGAGCACGTCGGGCAGGTCCACCCCCTCGGGCACCGGGGTGAAGACCGTCGAGTTGTAGAAGGAGGTGTCCGGCATCTGCCGGTCGATGTCCACCCAGATGCTGCGCTGGCCCAGGGTGGCGGGGGCGAGCACGCCCCGCTCACCGTCGATGCGTACCGCCTGCCGGGTCAGTCGCGCCATGCCGCCGCCTCCTTCTCTTCCTGGTCGTGCTCGGTGGTCTCCGGGGTCGCGGTGCCCGCTCGCCGACGGACGAAGAGGACGGTGGCGACGACGGCGGCGATGCCGAACAGGTTGGCGATCGCGATCGTCCAGTAGAGCGGCTCGGGCCCACCGGCGGACCGGGCCAGGTAGCCGCCGACCGCCACGATGCCGCCGAAGTAGACGACGTTCAGGGCGATCGCGAGCGGCCCGCCACCGACCTGCTCCAGCACCGTGAGCGCGGCGAGGACCAGGCCCATCAGCACGAAGGTGGGCGCGACGATGCCGAGGTAGCGGGACGCCTCGGCGGCCACCGCCGGGTCGGCGGCGGTCACCCGGGCCAGCCAGTCCCGGCCGGTCCAGACCACCAGGGCGCAGACCACGTAGAACGCGGCGGTCACCTGGAGACCGGCGCGCAGCACGCCGGGCATCCGGTGGCTCTCCCCGACGCCCCGGTACTGGTTGGCGACGATCGCGGTGGCCGCGCCGATCGCCACACCGGCGACGATCACCACGCTCTGCACCACGTACGCCACCGCGAAGCCGGACACCACGGTCGCGCCGAAGGCGCTCACCACCCAGGTCAGCGCGAAGTTGCTGGCGAAGATGGCCACGTACGACGCGAAGACCGGCAGGCCCACGCCGGCCAGCAGGCCGAGCAGGTCGGGTCGCCAGGCCAGGGACGTGCCGGGCCGCCACACGCCGGTACGCCACAGCAGGTAGCCACCGAGTGCGCTGCCGACCACGCCGGACGCGGCGATGGCGATCGGCACCGACCACAGGCCCAGGCCCAGCCCGCCGGGCAGGCCGAGCGCGGCCACGCCGACGATCTCCACGGCGGCGGCGGCGAGCAGCACCGCCGCGCCCTCCCGGGGGCGTCCCGCGCCCCGCAGGGTGGCTCCGCAGAGCACCGACCCGAGTCCGAGCAGTGCGGCCAGGCAGACCCATCGGACGAACCACACGAAGTCGCTCTGTGCCACCGCGTCGACCCCGAACAACCGGGCCATCCCGGGGGCGGCCAGACCGAGCAGCAGTAGCACCACGACCGATGCCACGGCACCGATGCGGGCGAACCCGGCCAGCGCCCGGATGCGGCTCTCGGCGTCGTCGCCGCTGAGCGCCGACGCGACCTGGTTCGGTACGGCGAGCCCGGCGTGCAGGGCGATGATCACGAACATGATCGGGGTGAACAACGAGCGGATGTAGAGCGAGTCGTCGCCCATCCGGCTCATCAGGGCGACCACCACGAGCGGGACCAGAACGCCCACCAGGTCGCCGAGAACCATCGGCGAGGCCTGGCGCAGCACCTGGCGGCGGTACTCAGTCATCGTCGAACCTGCCCTTGGTCAGTGCGTGACACACGGTGAGCCGCTGCACGTTGCGGGTGCCCTCCATGAACTCGACCCCCCGTGCGTCGCGGGCCAGCTTGTCCAGCCAGGGATGCGCGAACCGGGAGCCCGGGCCGAGGATCCGCAACGCCTGCTGGGTGGCCTCCTCGGCGAGCTGGGCGGCCTGCGCCTTCGCCGCCGAGGCGTAGTAGCCGTTGCGGGCGTCCCGGTCCACCTCGTGGGCGGCGCGCAGGATCAGTTGGCGTGTGGTGTGTACGCGATGACCCAGCCGGTCCAGCTCGTCCCGACCCCGTCCGGACTGCGATCGAGCATACTCGATGGCCGCACGCGCGATCCCCAACGCGATGGCGGCCACCCCGGGGCGCAGCAGGTTGAACGTCCGCAGGGCGCTCCACATGCCACGCGCCGAGGCCGGCAGGTGGGCGCCGAGGATCCGGCCGGGTGCCACCGGCACGCCGTCGAGGCGGATCGCGCTGATCTGCGCGCCGCGCAGACCGACGGTGTCCAGCGCCTGGGCGTGGTAGCCGGGGGCCGACGTCTCCACCAGCACCGCGACCACCCCGAGCGGCCCCGAGCCGGTACGCGCGAAGACCGTGCCCACCTCGGCGCGGGTCGCGTTGCCGACGTACCGCTTCTCGCCGTGCAGGGTCGCCGACCCGTCCGGCGCCTTGCGCAGCTGGGTGCTCAGCGACATCGCGTCCGAGCCGCGCGCCGGCTCGGTCAGGGCGAAGAACGTCCAGGTGGGACGCGACCGTACCCGCCCGAAGTACCACTCCTGCTGGGCCTCGTCGCCGAGCATCCCGACCAGGACGCCGGAGAGCGAGGCACCCGGTGAGGCGAGGAACATCCCGGCGTCGCCGAAGGCGATCTCCTCGGCGGCGACCACCCGCTCCACGGCGGTGCTGCCGTAGTACGTGTACCTGCCGATCCGCATCGGGTCCGGTTGCAGGTGCGCGGGGATCATCGTCTTGCCCACGTAGTTCACCGCGGGCAGGTCCAGGTGCCGATAGACGGTGTCCGGGTCGCGTTCCAGGTCGAAGGCGTACGGCCGCAGCTCGGCGGCCCACTCCCGGGCGTGCTCGCGCAGCACGCGCAGCCGGTCATCCGGCTCGATGATCGCCATGGTCAACTCCGTCGAGGTACGCGTCGGCCAGCAGTTCGGACAGGTGCGCGATCCCGCCCGGCCCGTCGGTGAGGAAGCCGCCGGCCCCGAGCAGCCGCAGCGACGCGCGGTCGGCGTCGGTGAGCTGCCGGTGCAGGTACGCGGCGAGGGACGGGTCCGGGTCGTGCTCCAGCGCGTCGAGGACCGCGGCGACGCCCTGCTGCTCGGTGACGATCTCGGCGAGACTGCCCTGGACCAGTTGCTGCTGGATCAGCGGCACACCGCCGGTGGTCCGGCCGGTCAGGTACTCCCGGGCCTGGTCGAGCAGCCACTGCGAGACGCCGAGCCGCATCCAGGTCAGGCCGAGCACCCACCCGGCGGGCCGGTTGTCCGTCCCACCGGAGAGATGCTGCCGCTCGGGCGGGCACAACCCGTGTCCGCGCGGCCCGTGCACCGTCTCCGGTGCGTCGGTCGCGGTCACCAGCGCCGTCCAGCCCGCCACCAGTCCGTCCCGGCGGGCGACCGTCCGGCAGTCGGCCAGCGCGACCACCGCCTGTGCGGTCACCACGTCGGGTCCCAGGCGAGCACGTTGAGGTAGCGCAGCACCGGGTCGTACTCGACCAGCACGGTCCGGCCGGTTAGCCGCTGGGCGGTGGTCCAGATGCCAGTGCAGAGCGCGCCCGGTGCGACCCGGTGCACCCGCTCGGCCCGCAACGCGACCTCGGCGGTGACCGGCACGTCGTACCCGGCCACCAGCTCGAACGGACGGCCGTCCCGGGCCGAGATCTCGTCCAGGATGTCGACCAGCAGCGCCGCTGCCGCCGCCGAATCGACCTGGGTGCGCTGGGCGAGCAGCACACCGGCCTCGCCGGGGGCGGTCGGCCGGAAGGCGTACGCCACCGCGACGTCCTCGGCCGGCACCCGCTCGGTCGCGTCCACCTCCCACGGGAGGTTGCGCTGGTCGAGGACGACGAGTGCGGTACGGGCGTCGGCTGCGGCGTCGCGCAGGTGGTCGGCGGCCAGCCGCAGTGCGGTGAACGGCGCGGTGGCGCCCTGGTCGCTGACGCAGAACACGGTCGGTCGTCCGGGTGCCGCCTCGACCAGGTAGCACCCGGCCGAGGCCCGGGAGTCGATGTCCGGCGTGGCGAACGCGAGCACGATCCGGCGCAGCGCGTCCACGCCGGGAGTCAGCTCGGCCACCACCGTCGACGCCATCGTCGTGTACGAGGTGACCTGGGCCTTGGCGAGGAACTCCGGGTCGTAGGAGCGGCCGTAGGCGCCCACCATGTCGGCGAGGTAGCGGTCCAGGCCGTCGTCCTCGATCGGCCCGTTGCCGCGAAAGGTGCGGGCGGCGGACGCCGCCGGCCGGACCGGCAGCTCCCGCAGGAGGCCGGTCCGGTCGGCGGCGAGCCGTGGTGCGACTGTGGTGAACACGGTCAGCGGCTCACGTGCTCGTTGACGTACTCGGAGAGGGTGGTGACGGTCTCGAAGTGCCGCTGCTCCAGGTCGTCCGGGTCGAACTCGGCGCCGAGCTCGTTCTCCAGCTCGAGCAGCAGCTCCAGCACGCTGGTCGAGTCGAGCCCGAGGTCGTCGAAGAGCCGGGTGTCCGGGGTGATGGTGGCGACGTCCCGCTTGAGGACGGCGGCGAGCGCGGTCCGGACGCTGGTCACCACGGCCTCGTCCACCACCGGAGCCTGGGGCTGCCCCTGCACAATCGTCTCGGTCATGACACGCGAATCCTTTCGTTCGAGGGGTGTCCGTTGCTGGTGACGGTCGACACGAGCCGGGCCGGTGCGGCCAGCTCGTCGTGTGTCGGCTGTCGGCTGAGCAGGTCCTCCGGGTCGTCCCGGTGCCGGACCAGGTAGGCGTGTCCCTCGTGGACCAGCACCTCGGCCGGGTAGCCGTGGCTGAGGAAGTGCACGGGGGAGGCGGTCGGCCCGTACGCCCCGGAGCGCAGCACTCCGATGAGGTCGCCGGGACGGACCGTCGGCAGCGGCACGTTCTTGCCGATGGTGTCGTTGGGCGTGCAGAGCGGGCCGGTGACCTGCCACTCCGCCACGGCCGGCTCGGCCGGACGGTTGAGCAGGACCATCGGGTAGTTGCGCTTGACGAAGGAGCCTGTCCCGACGGCCGCCATGTGGTGGTTGGTGCCACCGTCGGCGACGGCGAAGCGCTGGCCCATCGACTCCTTGACGTAGCGGACGCCCACCACGTACACGCCGGCGGGCGCGGTCAGGTACCGGCCCAGCTCCATGATCACGCGGGTGTCCGGGTGCCGGTCGCGGAACGCCGCGACCACCGGATTCACCCGCTCGGCCACCAGGGCCGGGTCGAGGTCGGTCTCGCCCTCGAAGTACGCCACGCCCAGCCCGCCGCCGATGTCGACCATCTCCAGCGGGAAACCGTGCCGCTGCGCCAGCCGCTCGGCGAGGTCCAGGATCCGCGCGGTGTTCTCGGCGATGACCTCCTCGCTGAGGATCCGGGTGCCGAGGTAGGCGTGCACGCCCATCACCCGGACGTTCGACAGGACGCCCAGGTCGGGCGCGGCGAAGAGCTGCGCCTCGTCGATGCCGAACTGACGCGGCTTGCCGCCCATGGTCAGTCCGCCGCCCTTGACCGCGAACTCCGGGTTGACCCGGAGCGCGACCGGCGCGACGACGTCGTGTTCGGCGGCCACCTCGTTGAGCAGTTCCAGCTCGCCGAAGGACTCGACGACCACCGCGTACACCTGCTCACGCAGGCAGGCGGCCAGCTCGTCGCGGCTCTTGCCGGGCCCGAGGAAGATGATGTCCCGGGGTGCCACCCCGGCCCGCCGCGCGGTGATGAGCTCGGTCAGCGACGACACCTCGGCGCACGCGCCGTAGCCGTGCAGCACCGCGCAGACCGACAGGTTGGGGTTGGCCTTCAGCGAGAAGAACATGTCCACGGCGGGGTGCAGCCGGTCCCGCAGGCCCTGGTACTGCCGCCGCAACTGCTCGCCGTCGTAGACGAACATCGGCGTGCCGAATCGCTCGGCCAACTCGGTGATGCCGATGCCCTGCACGTCGTGCTCGGCGGTCATGATCCGGTCCTTTCGGTCAGGCCGGCGACGACGCCGGCCACGTGTTCGTCGAGCTGGCGCACCCGCTCCTCGGTCGGCGCGATGACCAGCGCGTAGAGCCGGCCGTCGAAGCCGCCCTCGCCACCGGCCGCGGCGTTGACCGTGGCGAAGTTGTTCACCAGGACGCCCTCCTCGCCAGCCCGGGTGAGCAGGACGTCGCCGATCGCCCCGTGCAGCCGCTTGAACGGCAGCGGCTCGGGCAGCCGCAGCGGGTACTGCCGGGCCAGCGCCACCCAGCCGGCGGGGACGAAGCGCTCCTGCAACGGGAGCTGGTAGGTGGACATGTTGTTGCGGGCGTTGATCTCGGTGACCGGGAAGAGGCGCTCGTCGTCGCCGACCATCGCGTCCACGCCGACCACCCCGACGTAGCCGTCGGCGTGCAGCCGCTCGCCGAGCAGCCGGGCCGCCTCCCGGATCTCCGCCTCCTGGCGCGCGTCCAGCCGGGCCGGGATGCGGTGTCCCTTGTGCACGCCGGACTCGGTGATCGCCTCCTTGACGAAGTCGAACCGGACGTCGCCGTCGCGCCCCACGGTCATCTGGTAGTTGAGGTCGGCCCGCTTGGCCACGAACTCCTCCACCACCAGGGCGACCCGGTCGGAGCCGGTGGTGCGCGCCTTGCGGCTCACCATCCGGTCCATCTGGTCCAGCCGACGCGGGTCGTCGACCACGACGATGCCCTTGCCGGAGACCCCGTACGCGTCCTTCACCACCACCCGGCGGCCGGCCGCGAGGACCTCCTTGGCCCAGGCCACCGCCGCCGACCACTCGGCGATCGTGACGCAGCCCCGACCGGCCGGCTGCCGCAGGCCCACCTCGTCGGCGACCTGCCGGCTGTAGACCTTGCTGTTGACCGCCTTGCAGGTCTGCGCGGAGCTGCCGGCGATCCGGACGCCGGTGCGGGCGGCGATCTCCTCCTCCAGCACCGAGACGCCGTGCACCGACAGGTACGCGCCCTGCTCCGCCCACTGCGCCATCCGGCCGAGCAGGTCGGAGTCGGCGAGTACGTCCTGGCTGACGGTGTGCTGCGGGTTCTGCGCCGAGACGGTGTGGATCTCCGGGAGCTGGACCCCCAGGCCGGTGAGGAAGGCCAGGTAGTCGGGATCGGGGGCGGCCTTGAGCAGCACCCGGTCACCCGGTCCGGCCAGCAGCAGCGCGAACTCGTCCATCCGGTTCACCACCGCGCTGCCGGAGCCGAACGCCATCCGGGGCAGGCCCGGCTCGTCCTCGCCCCACACGTCCTCCACCTCGAAGTTGCCGAGGAAGACGAAACGCGCCTCCGGGTCGCCGGTCACCGCGGTCTTGAGCCGGGGTATGAACGGTGTGGTCAACATGCCTCCTAGTGCTCGAAGACCATGGCGGAGAAGGTCGCGCCGAGCCCGACGGCGACCATCAGGTAGCGGTCGCCCGGCGCGAGCCGCTCCAGTTCCAGGGCCGTCTGGTAGTTGATGAAGGAGTCGGCGCAGAAGCAGTGGCCGGTCGAGGCGACGTTGTCCAACAGCACCCGGTCCACCGGGTAGCCGAGCTGCTTGCACAGCCGCACCCAGGAGAGCCGGTTCACGTTGTGCGGCAGGATCAGGTCCACGTCGGAGAGCGCGACACCGGCCTGCGCCACCGCCGCCAGGACCACCTCGGCCAGACCGTCCTGATAGATCGCCTCGAACTCGGCGGCCCGCGCGGCGTCCATGCGCAGACCGGCGTTGAACTGCCCGTACGTGCGGGTGGCGTAGCCCAGCAGCCGGTCGTGGTCGCCGCCGAGGCCGACCAGGACGGCGGCCGAACCCTCACCCATGAAGGTGGTGTTCGGGATGAGCTGCGCGGTGGGGGTGAACGCCTTCTCCCCGGCGAAGACCAGGGCCAGCGCGTCCGGGTCGCCGTCGGCGGCCAGCAGCTCACCGGCGAGGTGCACGGCGAGCAGCCCCGACGCGCAGGCGTGCTGGGTGACCGCGAACGAGACCGCGTGCTCCAGGCCGAGCGCGGTGCGGACCTGGTGCAGCGGGTTCTCCGGGTACGGCGCCACGGTCTGCAACGTGCGGGCCTGGAGCACGTACCTGACCTGGCTCTCGCGTCCGGTCAGCGCGGTCAGCTTGCCGGCCGCGTTGATCATCATCTGGGCCAGGTCGCCGTCCGGGTCGTAGCGCACCTCGGACAACCCGTAGAAGCGGCGGAACGTCGCCACCTGCTTCGGGTCCATCGCCAGTTGGGCACCGATCTCCTCGATCGGCACGACCGTCGACGGGAGATAGGCGGAGACCGCCTCGATGGTGGTCACCGGGCACCCGCGGGTTCCTGCTCGGCGATCAGTTCGGTCAGGTGCGCGGTCAGTTCGTCGATGGTCGGGTGGTCCCAGACCAGGGTCTCGCTGAGCCGCATGTCCAGGTGCGTCTCGATGTCGCCGCAGAGGGCGAGCGCATAGACCGAGTCCAGGCCGTACTCGGCGAGGCGGACGGTGGGGTCGATCTCGTCCTCGGGCCGGCGCAGGTACTCCGCGACGCAGCGGGTCAACCAGGAACGCAGGTCGCCCGCGCCCTCGGCGTTGGATGCCATGTGGGTTTCCTTCCTCGGATGGTTGGCGGTGCGGACTGGCTCCCGGGTCACCCCGGCAACGCCCGGCGGGACAGGTCGAAGCTGCGTCGCTCCGCGTGCCGGGCGGCCAGTTCCTGATAGAGCGGCTCGCGGTGGTCGCCGGGGCGGTCGTCGCCCGGACGGCCGAGGCTGCGGGCCAGCCGGTCCAGCGCCGCGGTGACCCAGGCCGGGTCGTCGTCGCGGGCCAGCCAGACGTTCAGGCAGGCCGAGGCGGCGAGCACGGTGGCGTACCGGGCGGGCAGATCGAGCACCTCGACGCGGGCGTCCACGCCCAGGTCCGAGGGGTGCAGCGCGGCTCCCGCCTCGGCGAGGTCACCGAGTTCGGCCCGGAACTGCTCGGCCAGCCGACGGAGTCGCTGCTGCTCCGACCCGTCATCGAGCCGGTCGACGGCCGCGCCCAGCGACCCGGCCAGGCCGTCCAGCCCACCGGCGGAGACCCGCAGCCGCTCGAACGGCAGCTCGGGCAGTTCCTCGCCGATCCGGAACAGCGCCGGGTCGGCCGGCTCCGGGTGCACCCAGCCGCGTCGTGCCAGCAGCGGCACCTGGGGAAGCATGGTGCCCAGGCAGGCGACCCGGGCGGCGTGCCCGAACCCGGCCGGAGCCAGGTCGCGCAGCAGCTTCTGGAAGATCGCGTACCGGCCCTCGCGCAGGTAGAAGTGCGCCCCGAGCACCAGGGAGAGCTGGTGCATCGAGTCCATCAGCCGCTTGGCGACCAGGTACTTCACGGCGGAGGCGTACATGCTGGTCTGGCCGGGCAGCAGGTGCAGCGCGCGGGCCGCGACCAGGCCGAGGCTGTCGCAGATCAACAGATCCAGGTACGCGTCGACGAGCAGCCGCCGGACCTCGGGCTGGTCGGCGACGCGGTGCCCGTAGAGGCGTCGGTCGGCGGCGAAGTCCATCGTCGACCGCAGGCCCGAGTCGAGGACACCGGCGAGCATGCTCGGGATCGCGGTGCGGGTGAGCTGGAACGAGCGCAGCGCCGTCTCGATGCCCTGACCGGGCCGACCCACCACCGCCTCGTCGTCCACCGGGCAGTCGGTGAACTCGATGCCGCCCAACTGCACGCCGCGCATGCCCACGCTCGGGTAGCGGGCCAGGTCGCGCATCGCGCCGTCCGGCAGCGTGTGCTTGTCCACCAGGATCTGCGAGTGGCTGCGGCTGCCCGGTCGTTCGTCGGTGCGGGCCAGCAGCACCAGCCCGCGTGCCCGCTTGACGTTGGTGACCACCTCCTTGCGCCCGGTCAGCCGCCATCCGCCGGACGTGCCCGGCCGGGCCGCGAACTCGGCGCGGGAGAAGTCGTTGCCGTGCGCCAGCTCGTGGTACGCCGAGGCGATCTTCTGGTTGGAGAGCAGCGTGTCGGCGACCCAGCGGGTCTGCGTCGGCGAGCCGGAGGCCCACACGTTGACCGACGAGATGAACGAGCTGACGCCGTAGCCGAGGCCCAGCGACGGGTCCCGCCGGAACACCGTCCGCAGCACCTGGATCAGGTCGTCGGCACCGGCCAGCCGTCCGCCGTGGCGGCGCGGCACGAACTCGGCGTTGAGGCAGTACGCGTCGAGGGCCCGCTCGGCGGCGCCGAACACCTCGTCCTTCTCGTCGGCGGCCAGCGCGGCGGCGGCGCCGGTCGGGTTGCCGTCGTCGGACGGGTCGCCGAGCAGGCGTTCCAGCTCGTCCAGCCGGGCGGGGGCCGTCATGACAGCTCCTTGAGGTCGTCGGTGAGCCGGTCGAAGGCGGTGGGATCGGGCCGGAGACCACCGAGGCGGCCGACGATCAGGGCCAGCGTGGCGGCCAGTTCCGGCCGGGCCGGCTCGGCGGACCACCGGTGCAGTACGGCAGCGGCGGCCAGGCACCACTCGTACCGTCGGGCCAGCTCGAACGCCTCGACCCCGGCCGTCACGCCCTGCGGCGGCAGGGCGGCCATCTCGTCGTGCAGCCGCTCGGCGGAGTCCAGGACGTGCCCGGCGAGCCGGACCACGCTCTCCGGTGCCGACGTGCGGACCTGCTCCAGCAGGAACGGCAGGCTCTGCACCAGGCTGCATCCGGCGCGCGAGAACAGCTCCAGGCGGCTCGGGTCGGTGGGCGCGCCCACCTCGACGCCGCGCAGCCCGGCGACGTCCCGGACCCGCTGCCGCCAGCCGGCCACCAGACGCGGGAACTGGGTGATCAGCGAGTGCCGGTTGACGAAGGTGTTGCCGTCGAAGATGCCCACGATGCGGTGATCCCGTTCCAGCTTCTGGAACGCGCCGTCCGCGTACACGGTGGTGAGGAACGCGCGGGCGCCGAGCAGCTCGCCGCAGCGCGCGATCGCCTCGTCGACCAGGGTCGGCGCCAGCGCCTTCGCCACCGCCGAATAGACGCTCATCTCGCCGGTCAGCGCACCGGCCGCCCGCCCGGCGAACAGCACCACCGACTCGGCCACCAGCGCGGCGGCGGAGATCTCCCCGAAGCTGCGCCGCACGTGCGGCAACTCGATCAGCCGACGGCCGTACAGTTCCCGCTCCCGCACGTACCGCAGGGTCAGTTCCCGGGCGTGGTCGACCGCGCCGAGCGAGAGCCCGGCCGCCATCACCCGGGTGAGCTGGAGTGCCTTGAGCACGATCTCCAGGCCCGCACCGGGCCTGCCGACCAGCGCCCCGGTCGGCACCACCGCGCCGTCGAACGCGATGCCGCTGATGTCCGCGCCCCGGATGCCGTGCGTACGCGCCTTCGGCAACGTGCGGTAGCTGCCCGGGGCGAGCCGGTCCTTGTCGACCAGGAACAGGCTGTGGCCGCGTGCCCCGCCGTCGGCCGAGGTGCGGGCGAGCACGCAGATCGTCTCGGCCCGGGTGGCGTTGTTGATCGGCCACTTCTCGCCGTCCAACCGGTACCCGCCCGGGCACTCGGTGGCGGTCAGCTCCCCGGCCACCAGGTCGCTGCCGTGCCCCCGCTCGGTCAGCGCCCAGGAGACCACCGCACCGGCCCGGACCCGCGCGCCGAGCCGTTCGGCCTGCTCCGGGTCGCCGGCCACCCAGACGCAGACCGCGCCCAGGTAGGTCTTGGCGTGTGCGATCGCGGCGGTCAGGTCGTGCCGGGCGATCGTCCGGACCACCTCGACGAGCTGCGTGTGGTCCGTCGACGCGCCACCGAGCCGCGCCGGCACGTACCAGTCGGGCACTCCCGACTCGTCCAGCAGTCGTACGGCGTCGGTGGGGAACGTCTCGGTCCGGTCCAGCTCGGCGACCCGGTCCGGGCGGAACGCCTCGGCCGTGGCCAGGGCGGCGTCCAGCAGGCCCGGCGAGGTGGTGGGGACGCTCATCGGGCCACCCCGGCCAGCTCGCGGTCCCGGTCGGCGGCGTCGAGGTGGGCCCGGACCTCCGGCGTGAGGTCGGCGTACGTGCCGGCGAGCGAACCCTCCTGGAAGGCGCGACGGACCGCGACCCGCTGGATCTTGCCGCTGGTGGTCCGGGACACCCCGCCCGGGCGGACCAGCAGCACGCTTGCCTCCACCCCGAACTCGCGGGACAACCGGTGCCGCACCGCCGCCGAGATCCGGGCCAACTCCTCCGGCGTCGCCCGGCCGGCCCGTACCTCGTGCACCAGGACCACCTGCTCCTCGGGCACCGGCACGCTGAACGCGGCACCGACACCGAGCGCCAGCGCGGGATGCACGGTGCGCGCCTCGGCCTCCAGGTCCTGCGGGTACAGGTTGCGCCCCCGGATGATCAGCAGCTCCTTGATCCGCCCGGAGATGTACAGCTCGTCGTCGAGGCGTACCCCGAGGTCGCCGGTGCGCAGGAAACCGCGCTCGCCGCAGGCGGTCTCCGCGTCGAAGACGGCGGCCGTGGCCTCGGGGTTCTCCCAGTACCCGCGCGCGACGCTCGGGCCGCGCAACCAGATCTCGCCCACCTCGCCGTCGGGGAGCAGCACGTGGCGCTCCGGGTCGACGATCCGGATGTCCATCTCGGACGTCGTGCCGCAGCCGACCAGGTCACGGGTTGCCTCGTCGGCGTCCGGCCCGACCGGTCGGGCCTGCCCCCGGCCCAGGTGCTCGGCGTCGACCCGGGTGATCCGGGGGAGTCGGTACTGCCCGGCGCAGGAGACCGCAAGGGTCGCCTCGGCCAGCCCGTAACCCGGCCCGATCGCCTCCGGCCGCAGGCCGTAGGGCGCGAACCGGTCGCGGAAGCGGGCCAGCGTGCTCGCCTGGACCGGCTCGGCGCCGTTGACCGCCACCCGCCAGCGGGACAGGTCCAGGCCGGCGAGCCTCTCCTCGGCGATCCGGTTCAGGCACATCTCGTAGGCGAAGTTGGGTGCCGGGGAGATCTGCACGTCGAAGCGGTCGACCAGGAACAGCCAGCTCTGCGGGTGTCGCAGGAACACCGAGGCGGGCATGTGCACGGTGGTGCTGCCGACGTACAGCGGGGAGAGGAAGAGCCCGATCAGGCCGAAGTCGTGGTGCATCGGCAGCCAGCCGCCGTGCCGGGCGTCCGACGGCGCGCCGAGGATGCGCTGGTAGACCCCCGCGTTGTCGGCCAGGTTGCCGTGCGTCACCACCACGCCCCGGGGCTGGCTGGTGGAGCCGGACGTGTACTGGAGGAAGGCGATCCGGTCCGGATCGTCGGGCAGGGCGCGGAACTGCCCGACATCGGGCAGCGCGGTCGCGTCGGTCACCAGACGCGGCAGGTCGCCCACCCCGGCCGCCTCCGCCCAGGTGGTCACGTCACCGGCCACCCGCTCCTCGGTGAGCAGGGCGGCGGCCCGCGCGTTGCGGACGATCGCGGTCAGTCGCTGGCTGCGGTGCTGCTGCCCGTCCGGCACCGGCACCACGATCGGGATCACCCCGGAGTACAGGCAGCCGAGGACGGCGAGGGCCAACTGCGGACCCGGCGGGTAGAGCAGCATCGCCCGGTCACCGGCGTCCAGCCGGTCGGAGAGCAGCGCGCCGACCCGACGGGCCGCGTCGTGGATCTGGGCGTACGAGTAGCTGATCGGGGCGTCGTCGCGCATCGGGTCGGCCACGTAGGTGAACGCGGTCCGCTCGCCGAACTGCGCGGCGTTGACCTCCATCCGGGCACTGAAGCTGGTCACCGTTCACGCTCCTGCTGAGTCGTCTGAATCGAGATCGCTCGGTTGGGGCACAGTTGCGCGGCCTCCCGGACGGCCGGGACACGATCCGGCTCCGGCTCGGCCACCAGCAGCACGACCGTCCCGTGGTCGTCCTCGTCGAACACCTCCGGCGCGAGCCGGACGCAGTGCCCGGCACCGAGACAGCGCTCCGCCGCGACGGTGAGCAGGGGCGTCATCGGGTCACCACCGCACCGGCAGCCGACCGAGCCCGAACACCACGCCCTGCCGGACCGGGATCTGCTCGACCGGTACGGCCAGGTGCAGCCCGGGAAGCCGGGTGAACAGGGCCCGCAGCGCGATCAGCAGCTCCAGCCGTCCCAGGTGCTGGCCGACGCACTGGTGGATGCCGAAGCCGAAGGTCAGGTGGCCGCGCGCCGCCCGCCGTACGTCCAGCGCGTCGGGATCGGCGAACCGCTCCGCGTCCCGGTTGGCTCCGGGCAGCAGCAGCACGATGCCCTCACCGGCCCGGATCAGCTCGCCGTCCACCTCCAGGTCGGCGGTGGCGACGCGGACCGTGGCGCCGGTGAGCGACAGGTACCGCAGCAGCTCCTCGACCGCGTCCGGCCAGCGCTCCGGCTCGGCCCGCAGCAGGTCGAGCTGGGTACGCTCGGTGAGCAGCGTGAGTACGCTCATGCCCAGCGTGTTGACGGTGATGTCCTGCCCGGCCAGCACGATGGCGATGCCCAGCCCGGCCGCCTCCTCGACGGTCAGCTCACCCTCGTCGATCCGCTCGGCCAGATCCCGCAGTTGGCCGTCCCGCAGGTCGTCCCGACCGTCGGTGAGCAGGTGGGTCAGGTAGCCGGTCATCGACCGGACCGGGTTGAACCGCTTGTAGGTGACCGTCTGGAAGTGCTCGACGTCCGCCTCCGGCACCCCGAGCAGCCGGCCCAGGACCTCCGCGACCAGCGGCTTGGCGAACACGTCGAGCAGGTCCACCGGCGGCGACTCGGCCAGCATCCGGTCCAGGTAGGCGTCGGTGTACCGGACGATCTCCGGTTCCCAGGCGCTGATCCGCTTGAAGGTCAGGCTGGGCAGCACCGCCCGCCGCTGCCGCGAGTGCTCCGGCGGATCGGTCCGCAGCAACGCCTCGATGGTCGCCGAACCGCTCTGCCGCAGCCCCGCCATGCCGGGCACCGGCAGCGGCATGTTCGGCTGCCGTACGTCCACACTGGTGTCCGGGCTGGCCAGGATCGCCCGGGTCGCCGCGTACCCGGTGACCACCCAGACCGGCCGACCGTCGAACAGCCGCGCCCGGGTGACCGTTCCGCGTTCCCGCAGCTCCCGGTATTCCTCCGGCGGCTGGTACGGACATCTGCGTGCCAGGGGCAGCTCGGGTAGCTGCGTGATGTCTTCCGTGGCCACGGCTCTGCTCACCGGTACCGCCCCTCTCTCCCCCGCTTGTCTCATCGAGGACGAGTCTGCGGAGGTGAGAGAGTTTCGATAAGAGACCGCCGGGCGGCGGAAAGAGCGCCCGGCCGGGTATACCCGACCGGGTATGGGCCGTTCGGTCGACGGTCGGTCATACCCGCCGCCGAGGCGGTCTTGCGCCGGCCCTGAATGGTAATCGCATCGTTCGCGGCTATCGGAGAGCGGGAATTCTTCCGAAGTCCGGAAGGCGACACCTCACTGGCGCCGAGCGCTATAGCGCCTTCCGAAACGGATTCGTACTCTGTTCCCGGACGTCAGGGGCCGATGGTGGGAGGGGTCGATAACGCTGTTCACCACCCCGCTCGCTGATCTTTCGGACCCGACGCGATGAGCCGGAATCCGTTCGACCTCCCCTCGGATCGGGTGATCGCCCTGCCCGAGGCGCGCATCGACGCGTTGGCCACGATGATCGCCCGTGACCAGAGGGAACTGGTCGCCGTCGTGCACCGTCCCTCGGTACGCCACGCGATGCCGGCCGACGTCGTGCACGCGGCCGTGGACCGACTCGAACAGGTCGCGGTCGAGCTGCTGCCGGCCTGGCTGCCGGAAGCGGCGCAGACGACTCGGCCGGACACCGCCGGCCTGGCCGCAATCCGGGCCGCCGCCGGGGCACGGGCACGTCGTGACCACTACCCGGGCACCTTCCTGCCGGACCTGGCCGCCTTCGCGGTGAGCGCCCGACGAGCCCCCACCACGCTCCCGCTGCGTACCCGGGCCGCCGCGCTGACCCGCCTCGTCGCTGACGCGTTCGGTCGGCGCACGGTGGTGATGCTGGTCGAACCGGACGCCGCCGAGGCGGCCGTGGTCGCGGCCGGGGCCGGGTGGCTGGTGCACCACGGTGGCCCGGCCGTGTGGCTGACCGGAGGAGGTGCCGCCCGGGTCGAGGGACTCCCGGCCTACCGGGTCGAGCTGCCGCCGCCGCCACCCGCACCGGCCGGCCAGGCGGGCCCGGCGGTCGTCGGGAAGCCCCACCCCGCCAGCGACGTCGAGAAGCTGCTCGAAGCGGCCCTGGCCGCCGAGAGCTGGGCGGCCGGGCGGCGATGGAACCAGAGCCACCAGTCCCATCCGCTGAGCGCACCGGTCCGGCTCGACCTGCTGTGGCCGGACGAGCGGTGCGTGGTCGAGATCGACGGTCCGGAGCACTGTCGGCCCGATCGCTTCGAGGCCGACCGGCAACGGGACGTCCAGCTCCAACTGGACGGGTACGCCGTCCTGCGCTTCACCAACGCACGAGTAATCCACGACGTCGGCGCCGTGGTCCAGCAGATCGGTGAATATCTGCGGAACCGTCGCCGGGGCATACCGGAAGGACCTCTTCATGGCCGGCGATGACCTGACCGCATCCGAGAGCGCGATCCTCGTCGTGCTCATGGCCGAGGCGCGGGAGGTGCTGAACACCGAACTGCGTCAGCGGTACGGCCTGGACGTCCGCAAGCCGCAACGGGACAAGCTCACTCGCCTGCACTACGTGGCCAGCCGGAAGAGCGGCTCGACCTACGCCCTTCAGCTCGACGACAAGGGCTGGGTACGGGTGCAGACCGAGCTCGACTTCACGCTGCGCGGGGCGTCGGCGCTCGGTGCGGCGCTGACCGCCCTGCACGGCAACCTTCGTGACCGCGTGCTGGAGCGCAGCGGCTGCGCCACGCTGACCGAACTCTTCGCGCTCAGCGACGTTCGCGCGCCGGCACCCACCCCGTCGTCCGAGCCGGTCGGGTCAGCGCCCACCCCGGCCGGGCCAGCCGAGCCGGTCGGGCCGCTGCGGGCCCGCGTGGTCAGCGCCTACCGTGCGCTCGCCGCCGAGTCCGGTGCCTGGGTGAGCCTGCGTCGGCTGCGCCCGTTCTTCGCCGACGTGCACCGGGACGACCTGGACGACGCGCTGCGCCGGCTCATCCGCGAGGAGGGCGTCACCCTGGTCCCCGAGTCCAACCAGAAGACGCTCACCGAGGCGGACATCGCGGCGGCCCTGCGGGTCGGCGGGCAGGACAACCACCTCTTGGCGATCGGCGTGTGATGCGCGAGGCGGAGCACGCCGCGCTGGCGGCACTGCGGTTCAACTGGGCACCGGTTCCCGACGACGTGTGGCGGCCGCTGCCCTTCCACGTCGACGGGCTGCACGAACCGGTCCTCCGGGAGGTGCTCGCCGCCGTGGGCGAGGCCGGCAGCGGCACCGGCGGCAGTCCGGTCGGCCTGGTCGTGCAGGGCCAGCGCGGGTCCGGCAAGACCCACCTGCTCGGTTGGGTACGCCAGCAGGTGCAGGACGAGGGCGGCTACTTCTTCCTGGTCAGCCTGCTGGACGCCGGTACGTTCTGGGACAGCGTGCGGGACGCTATGATGGACGGCCTCCAGCGACCGGTGCCCCGCACCGGGGAGACCCAGCTCAAGCTGCTGCTGCGCCGCCTCTCGACGCTTGTGGGCGCACCTCGTGCGGCCCGCCGAGCCGTGATGGGGGAGACCGAGCTGACCCGGGCGGCGTTGGACGCCTTCCTCAACGGGCTCGGTGCCTTCGACCGGCACGTGGCCCGGACGTGCCAGGAGACCGCCCGAGCGTTGGCGCTGAACGCTTCCGAGGACATCAACCAGCGCGACATCGCGGAGAACTACTTCAACTGCGGCGAGGAGGTGGTGCCCGGTGAACGCGCGGCCTGGGGCATGCGCCGCGCCCCGCGTACCGCCCAGCAGATCGTGCAGGAACTCTCCTGGCTGCTGGCCCTCACCGGCCCGTCGGTGGTGGCGATCGACCAGGTCGACACGCTGATCGCCCAACTCGCGATCCAGAGCGACCCGAGCGTGGTGGGCGCCGCCGCGATGAGTCCCGAGCAGGCGCTGATGCTGGCCCGGATGGCGGACGGACTGATGTCGCTGCGCCAGACCACGCGGCGGACGCTGACGGTCCTGGCCTGCATCCCCAACTCGTGGACGATCATCAAGTCCACCGCCGCCGACACGGTGGCCGACCGGTTCCGGGAGATGCCGACGCTGCGCCGGATCGACGACGCCGACCTCGCCCGGGCGATCGTCGAGAAGCGCTTCACGCTCCGCTACCGGGAGGTCGGCTTCGTGCCGCCGTACCCTTCCTGGCCGGTGTCCCCGCGTGCCTTCGCCGAGGCGGGAACCTTCACGCCCCGACAGCTCCTCATCGAGATCGACCAGCACATCCGGGCCTGCCTCGCCGACGACGAGGTCCGGGAACTGGTCAGCCTCGGCGAGCCGCCCGCCGCGGAACCCCGCGCGCCCCGGCCCGCCCCGGTCACCGCCTATCCCGGGGAGACGGAACACTACGACGCCCGGTTCGCCGAACTGAGGGCCGCCGCCGACATCGCCGCCCCGCTGGCGCGTACGTCCGAGGACGCCGCGATGCCGCCGCTGCTCGCCGCCGGGCTGACCGCGTGGATCCTGGAACGGGGTGATGCCGGAGAGGCGTTCAGCGTCGACCCGCCCCCGAGCACCAACCCGCCGTTGCACGCCCGACTCCGGCTGACGCTCGACGAACGCACCGAGGACCAGGTGCACTGGTGCTTCCGGGCGATCAGCGACGAGCACCACGGCAACGCCGCGCTGGCCCGACTCCGCAAGGCGTGCGTCTCCGCCGCCCTCAGCGGCGGTCTGCCCAAACGCAGGCTGTTCCTGCTGCGCAACCGCGGATGGTCGACGAGCGCGGGCACCCGGAAGGCCACCACCGCCCTCACCGAGGCCGGTGGGCAGACCATCGGCATCGACGACGAGGACCTGCGTACCCTCTCGGCGCTACAGGTCATGCTCGGTGAGGCCACCATGGAGCTACAGGGATGGCTGGCCGACCGCCGACCCACCCGGGACCTCAAGTTCCTGCAACACGCGCTCGCCGACGTGGACAACTGGACCACGGACGGCTCGGACGGCTCGGACGGTGGGCCGACCTCGCCGCCCGCCGGCAGCGCCCAGCCGGTCGGCGGTGCCCCACCGGCGGACAGTGACCAGCGGGCCGCCGCCGGGTCGTCGGGTGAGCCGGCTTTCACCATCGGGTACGGGTACGACGACGACGCCCCCGCGCCGCTGGCGCTCGAAGCACTCCGCAAACACACGACGATCTTCGCCGGCTCGGGCTCGGGCAAGACCGTGCTCATCCGCCGCATCGTCGAGGAGTGTGCCCTCCAGGGCGTCTCCGCCATCGTCCTCGACCCCAACAACGACCTGGCCCGCCTCGGCGAAGGGTGGCCCACCCCACCGGCACAGTGGCGGCCCGGCGACGAGGCCAAGGCGCAGGACTACCTCGCCCACACCGACGTCGTCGTCTGGACGCCACGGCGTACCTCGGGCCGCCCACTCAGTTTCCAACCGCTGCCCGACTTCACCAGCGTGCGCGACGACCCGGACGAGTTCGGCGAGGCGGTGGAGGCGGCCGTCGCGTCCCTCGCGCCCCGCGCCCTGGTCACCGGCCGGGCCACCAAGGCACACCTGGGCCTGGCCGTGCTGCGTAAGGCCGTCGAACACTACGGCCGACGGGGCGGCTCCCGCCTGAAGGGCCTCATCGACACCCTGGCCGACCTGCCGGACGGCCTCATCGACCTTGACGACGCCGACAAGATCGGTCTCGGCCTCGCCCAGACGCTGACCGCCGCGATGGTCAACGATCCGCTCTTCGGCGGCGAGGGCACCCCGATGGACCCCGGCGTCCTGCTCACCCCCGAGCCCGGCAAGCGGGCCCGGATCTCCGTGATCAGCCTCGTCGGCCTGCCCTCCGACGACGTACGCCAGAGCTTCGTCAACCAACTCCAGATGGCGCTCTTCGCCTGGATCAAGCGGAACCCGGCCGGGGACCGGCCACTGCTGGGCCTGCTCATCATGGACGAGGCCCAGACGTTCGCACCGTCCAGCGCGATGACCGCCTGCACCCAGAGCACGCTGGCCCTGGTGGCCCAGGCGCGGAAGTACGGGCTGGGGCTGATCTTCGCGACCCAGGCACCGAAGAGTCTGCACAACCGCATCCCCGGCAACGCCGCAACGCAACTGTACGGACTGATGAACAGCCCGACCCAGATCGAGACGGCTCGCGAGATGGCCCGCGCCAAGGGCGGGGACGTACCCGACATCTCCCGGCTCACCGTCGGCGAGTTCTACCTCGCCGCCGAAGGCGCCGCACCGCGCAAGATCAGGACCCCGCTCGCGCTGAGCCACCACCCGCGCAGCCCGCTCACCGTCGAGGAGGTGCTGACCCGCGCACGCGGCACCGACCGCACCTCGCCCGAGCGCGACGAGTAGGTCCACCCCGCCACCTCGCCGGTGTCGGTGCTGCTCGCTAGGGTGCCGGCGTGGATGACGATCGTCGTACGTTGCCGGCCGCGCTGGCCGAAGCCCATGCCGGAGATTTCGACTACCGCGACGGAGCCGGCGTCGACTTCGAGCCGTACCCGCAGTTCCTGGACCGGGACGAGACCGCCGACTGGTGGCGGTCCTGGACCGGCAACACCGAGCTGGACGGGTCCGAGTTCCGCGTCTTCGGGCAGGACGGCACCGGCGGCCTCGCCGCATTCTGGCTGGTACGCGCCGGTGAGCCGATCGAACGGCAGCCGGTGGTGTTCCTCGGCTCCGAGGGCGAGACCGGGGTCGTGGCGCAGGACCTGGGGAGCTACCTGTGGCTGCTGGCGGACGGCTTCGGTCCGTGGGAGGCGGCGCAGCACCCGGAGCACGAGCACGAGCCGCAGCCGGACCCGCGTCTCACCGAGATCGCGCAGCGGTACGCACCCGAGCATCGCCGGTCGGCGAGTGAGGTGGTCGCGGCGGTACGGGCGGAGTTCCCCGACTTCGAGGCGCGGATCGACGCCCTCTGTCGATAGCGCGTGTGACCAGGCCATCGTCCGCTTGATCATGCGAGTAGCTGGAAAAGTAGAACATGCGGTTCTACACTTGTGTCCATGGAGCGCATCGGCGTGCGGGAACTGAACCAGAACACGAGCCAGGTGCTGGCTCGGGTGAGCGGCGGCGAGACCGTCGAGATCACCGACCGTGGACACCCGATCGCCCGACTTGTTCCTGTGAGTGACGACAGGTCGATGTTGGCCAAGCTGGTGGCTGCGGGACGGGCGGTCGCCCCGACCGGTGGCGGTCCGGTTCCGCTTCCGCTTCCGCCGAGGCTCGGCGACGAGAATGCAGATGTGGCCGCCAGCCTCGCCGCGATGCGAGACGAGGAGCGCTGGTGATCTACCTCGACTCCGCCGCTGTCGTCAAGCTGGTGCGCCAGGAGGCATGCAGCTCCGACCTGGTCTCCTGGCTCAACAGCCATGACGATGCGCCGCTGGTCTCATCCGCTCTCGTCGAGGTGGAAGTGCCCAGAGCGCTACGCCGGTCAGCTCCGCAAGCCCTGATCGGAGTGCCAGCGGCCATCGGCCGGCTCTTCCGGTTGGAAATCGACAGCACGATCCGCGCGACTGCGGCCGCATTCGCCGAATCGACGCTGCGCAGCCTCGACGCCATCCATCTCGCCACGGCCCAGGTCCTGACCAACGAGTCTGGAACGGCACTCATCGCCTTTGTCACCTACGACCGACGCCTGCTCGAATCCGCCAAGCAGGCGGGACTGCCCGTGGCGAGTCCCGGCCAGGACTGAGCTGCCGGTTCCCGGTATGCATTCGGCGATCCGCTACCGGCCCGTTTGACCGGTTCAAGGGAATGTTCGCTCGGCCAGGTAGTGGCACCCTCGGCGACGCCTGCAACCTTGACGTACCATTGAGCGTACGTTCGACCGTACGTTCTGCTCGTGGGGGCCAAGATGAAGGTGCTGACAATCAGCGACGTTCGCAAGAACCTCGCCGCGGTGGTCGATGCGGTGATCGACGATGCCGAGGAGTGCGTCATCCCACGCGGCGGCGGCAAGGCTGTCGTCATCGTGTCGCTCGACGAGTGGAACGCCATGAACGAGACGCTGCATGTTCTTGGTTCCGCCTCGAACGCCCGCCGACTACTGGAGAGCATCGCCCAGGCCGATGCCGGCCTACTCGAGGAGCATTCACTCGACTCGAAGTCTTCATCTCCGAAACCCGGCAAGGAAGCCGTGTGAGCCTGCGCATCGTGTTCACTCCCAACGCGTGGGAGGACTACGACGGCTGGTTGCGCCGGGACGTGAAGATGGCCCGCCGCATCAGCAAACTGATCCTCGACGTTCAACGTGATCCATACGGAACCGGTCTCGGCAAGCCCGAACTGCTCAAAGGCCCGCTCTCTGGATGGTCGTCCCGCCGTATCAACGACGAACACCGGCTCATCTACCGCGTCCGTGGCGGCGACCTGGAAATCGCCGCCTGCCACGGCCACTACCTCGACAAGTAGAAGCCGCTCACCCCAGCGTCCGCCGACACGGATCGGTGGGCGCGGCGTTCCGCCTATCCTGCCCGCGAACGAGCCCCTGTCCGCGAACGAGGGTGAACAGCATGCGAGCCGTCGCCCCTCATCAGGGCTCGGTGGTTCGCAGCAAGATCGAAGTGGGCCGGAGGTACCACCATGCGAGCCAGTCGGTGACCATCGCCGGTGGCCCACTACCGCTGCGCACGGGCAGGCCAGCCCAATGAAGCGCGATTCCAGACGTGGCCCTAGAAGCGGTAGGCGTCGCGTCGGTGGCGGATCGAGTGGATCTCCACGACGCGTTTGGATTCGTTGATCCGGTAGATGATTCGGTACGTGCCGCGGCGGGCGGAGTGAAAGCCGTCAAAGGGCTCGTCGAGTGGTTTGCCCGCCCGATAGGGGTTGACCGCTATCGCGTGCTGGATGGTCTCCGTCGCCGCGACCGCGACCTCCAGTGGCAGGTCCTCGTGCAGGTTGCGGCGGGCCTGCCGGGAGAACATCACCGTGTACGGGCTGGTCGCCTCGTGCGTGTCGTCCCGTCGCCCGCTTTGCGGGGGCATCAGGCTGCCCTACCGCGACGCCGTTCCAACTCGGCGCGAACCTCGTCCATCGAGAACGTGTCGCTGGCCGCGAAATCCTCCCGCGACTGGCGTAGATCCGCGAGGGCCTCGTCGTCGGAGAGCAGGTCGAGCGTCTCTCGCATCGACTCGTACTCGGCGACCGAGATCAGCATCACGTCGGCACGTCCGTTGCGGGTGATCGTGAAGTGGTCGTGTTCCCGAGCTACCCGGTCGGCAAGCTCGGCGATCCGGGCCTTGGCTTCCGTGATCGGAATGGTCTCCATGGCGACCATTCTAGCGACTGGTCAGAATTCTGGCCACGTTCTTCGCCCCGCCCTCGGAGGCAGCGAGCTGTCCGGGGTTGCGGCGTCGAGCCGCGATACGAGCACACGAGATATCGGCCGTGGCCTGCGGCTTCGCCGCACTGGCCCCTCCGTTTGGGTGTCCGTCTGAGGTGGGCCGCCAGGGACTCGAACCCTGAACCTATGGATTAAAAGTCCACAGCTCTGCCATTGAGCTAGCGGCCCGCGCGCTCAGGTTACCGGACACCGTGGGGATCGGGCTCGCGGCTGTCGAGCAGCCGTCGATGGCTGCCGGGTGGTCGGGTGGAGCGCGGCTGGAAGGATCGGCTCGGACGTCGGTTCGACAGGGGGAGGCGAGCGTGCCGGAAGGCGTACGGGTCGTGGTGCTGGCCGGGGGTGTGGCGGCCACGGGGCTGGTGGCGGGACTGTTCTTCGCGTACGCCTGCTCGGTGATGCCGGGGTTGGCGGCGACCGACGATCGGACGCTGGTCGGCACGATGCAGTCTATCAACCGGAAGATCGTCAACGGCTGGTTCATCTCGGTGTTCCTGGGTGGGCCGGTGCTGGTGGCGGTGGCGGTCGTCGGGCATTTCGGTGACGGCGGGGCGGTGCTGTGGTGGTTGGTCGCCGCGCTGGTCCTGCACCTGGTGACGTTTGGTGTAACGGCGCGGTGCAACGTGCCGCTCAATGATCAGTTGGACGCCGCCGGGTCGGTCGACGGGATCACCGACCTGGCGGCGGTCCGGCGTCGGTTCGAGGTGCCGTGGGTGCGCTGGAACCTGGTCCGGACGGGTAGCTCGGTCGGGGCCTTCGCCTGCCTGATCGGAGCGCTGCTGGCGCGGTAGCGCCGCCGGGCGCACGGGAGCGCCGCCGGTCCGGGTACCAGGTGGGACGCGTGGAAAGCGACTGACCGGGTACGGACCGGACATGCGGATCGTGGTGGTGGGCGCGAGCGGCAACATGGGTACGGCACTGCTGCGCCGGTTGTGGCGCGAGCGCGGCGTGGAGATCGTCGGAGTGGCGCGGCGGCTGCCGCACGCGGGGGCCGGTGAGCCGTACGAGGGGGTGCGGTGGCACTCGTGCGACATCGGGCGGGCCGGTGCCGCCGACGAGTTGACCGAGGTGTTCGCCGGAGCGGACGCGGTGGTGCACCTGGCCTGGCAGATCCAGCCCAGCCACGACCGTCAGGTGTTGCGGCGTACCAACGTGGGCGGCAGCCGGGCAGTGGTGGACGCGGTGCTGCGGGCGGGCGTACCGGCGCTGGTGTACGCGTCGTCGGTGGGGGCGTACGCGCCGGGGCCGAAGGACCTGCCGATCAGCGAGCGGTGGCCGGCGACCGGGGTGGCCGCGTCGTCGTACAGCCGGGACAAGGCGGCGGTGGAGGAGATGCTCGACGGGATCGAGCGGACCCACCCGGGGTTGCGGGTGGTTCGCCTGCGGCCGGGGCTGATCTTCCAGCGGGAGGCGGGTACGGAGATCAGCCGCTACTTCCTCGGGCCGCTGGTGCCGGTGCGGCTGCTCCGCTTCGGGCGGCTGCCGTTGGTGCCGGCCAACCGTCGGCTGCGGATGCAGGCGGTACACGCCGACGACGTGGCCGACGCGTACGCGCGGGCGATTCTGGGTGACGCTCGCGGCGCCTTCAACGTCGCCGCGGACCCGGTGTTGACGCCGGAGCTGGTGGCCCGGCACTTCCACGGCTGGACGGTGCCGGTGGCCGCCCCGGTGCTGCGGACGGCTGCCGCGCTGACCTGGCGGGCCCGGTTGCAACCGGTCGATGCGGGGTGGGTCGAGCTGGCGTTGAGCGCGCCGCTGATGTCCAGCGAGCGGGCCGCGACCGAGCTGGGCTGGCGGCCACGGGTGGACGCGGTCACCGCGCTCAAGGAGTTGGTGGCCGGTATGGCCGAGCGCGCCCACACGGCCAGCCCGCCGCTCTCCGCCACCCCCGACCTGCCCGGCCGCCCCGCCGCCCTCCTCAAGGCCCGCCCCGCCGGCCAGGGCAACCCCTACTGACTCAGCGGACGGTGGAGGTGGTGATGGTGGGGGCGGAGCCGGCGCCCTGGTAGAAGATGCCGGGTTGGGTCTGGAAGCCGTGGCTGGGGTTGCGGCGCAGGGTCGAGTTCTCGATGCGCAGGGTGCCGGTGCGGTTGTTGCTGACGAAGAAGATCGCCCCGCCGCCCTCCTTGGCGTCGTTCCCCTCGATCACGGTGCCGGCGACGCGTACCGAGAACTCGTTGCCGTCGGTGTAGATCGCGCCGCCGCTGCCGCCGCCGGGGGTGCCGGAGCGGGCCGGATTGGCGCCGGTGCCGACGGCGGCGTTGTCCCGCAGCACGCTGTTCAGGATGACCCAGGAGACGCCGATGCTGCTCAGTGCGCCGCCGTTGGCGCAGGAGCCGCCGGTGAAGGTGCTGTTGACCACGTACACGGGTTGGCCGTCGTGCTGGTCGAGGACGCGGATGGCGGCGCCGCCCACGTCGGGGCCGGTGCGGTCGCAGCGGTTGCCGACGAAGTGCGAGTCGACCACCTTGAGGCGGCCACCGCGTACGAAGATCGCGCCACCGCCGCCACCATCGACGCGCTGGCCGGTGGAGTCGCCGTCGGCGAAGGTCAGGTTCTGCACGGTGAGCTGCGGGTGGTCCTGGTTCTGGCAGCGTGCGGTGGTCCAGCCCTGGAGGACGTCGCAGGTGTTCATGTAGAGGATGCGGCGCTTGCCCTGCCCGCTGAGCGTGATCTTGCCGCCGCCGTCCAGCACCACCTTCGGGCCGTTGGCGTTGCGGACCTTCGCGGTCGCCGCCATCGTGATGGTCAGCGGGTCGGGGCCGCAGTCGAAGGTGATGATGCCGCCGGCCGCGACCGCCCGCACCACCGCTGCCGAGGTGCAACTGGCTGGGGTGCCGTCGCCGACGGTGCGGGTCGGGTTCGAGGTGTCGACCGCCTGGGCCACGGCGGGCACGGGTGCCGCGTCGGCCGGGGGCGCGCTGTCGCGTACGCCCGGACTGCCGGCCGCCGTGGTCGGGTCGGCCGCGGCGGCGGGGGTGCTGAGCGCGGCCTGGCCGGACGGGCTCGTCTCGGCGCTCTGGTGCTGTCCGGGCGGTACCTCGGAGGTCGGCTCGGCGGGGTCGCCGCCGGACGCCGGCTGTTGGACGCTTCGCGGGTCGACGCGGGGTACGGACGGGCCGCCGCAGCCGGTCAGACCGACGGCGACACCGAGCGCGACCACGGGAACAAGGGATCTGAGACGCACCAGGTGATGCTAGAGCCTGTGCCGGGGTCCGCGACCGGTCGCGGACCCCGGGACGATTTTCAGGCGGCCGGTACGTGGTGCAGGTGCCGGCGGCGACGCAGTCGGACACTGAACACGCCCGCCACGGTCACGGTCAGCAACAGGGTGACTGCCAGTCCGTGCAGGACGCCCCGGGCGAGGTAGCCGTCGTCGGCGTGGTCCACCGCCCAGGTGGCGATCTCCCGGCTGGACCAGAACGGGGTGAGTTTCGCGCCCTGACTGGCCGGGTCGAGCAGCATCTGCATCGCCACCACGGTGAGCAGCAGCAGGGTGCCCTCCAACTCGCGGGGCAGCAGAGCGCCGATCAGCATGCCGAACGGCGCGGCCACCATCACGCAGCAGAGCATCGCCACGGCGATCCCGGCGTACCGCAGGTTGGTCGTGTCGAGCACGGTGAGCAGGAAGAACGGCACCGCGACGGTCAGCCCGAGCGCCCACAGGCCGAGCATCCGGCCGAGGTACAGATGATGCGGCCGGTAACCGGCGAGCCGGAGCCGGGGTTCCAGCTCGCGGGCCGCGCTGGTGGCGAAGAGCGCGGCGGTGCTGACCGCCCAACTGATGCCGAGGAACAGCGCCCGGATCGACTGCCCGACGTGCGAGTCCCGCCGGATCATCCAGAAGACCAACGGCATCAACAACAGGAGCAGGAGTACGCCCCGACGACGCGCCAGTTCCCGCAACGTCATCTCGGCGACGGTGACCAGCCGCTTCACGCCCGACCTCCCTGCTCGGCGGAGGTCAGGTCGAGCACGATGTCGACCCGGTCGAGTTGGTTGAGCAGGTGGGTCACCACCACGATGGCCTTCCCCTCGTCGCGCAGCCGGGTCAACTGGTCCCAGAGGTTGACGTAACTGCCCTGGTCGAAGCCCTGGTACGGCTCGTCGAGCAGCAGCACGTCCGGTTGGGCGAGGGTGGACATGGTCAGGTTCAGCTTCTGGCGCGTACCGCCGGACAGGTGGCGGGCGAGCACGGCGCCCTCGGCGTCCCAGCCGAGGTTCCGGGCCGCCGCCCGACCGGCCCGCCGGGCCGGACCACGAGCCACACCCTGACCGGCGCCGACCAGCACGAAGTGCTCGTCGGGGAGCAGGAAGTCGGCGGTGCCGCCCTGCTGGGGGCAGTAGCCGAGCCGGCCGGAGACGGTCACGTCACCGCTGTCCGGCGAGATCAACCCGGCGCAGATCCGCAGGAAGGTGCTCTTGCCGCAGCCGTTCGCACCGACCACGGCGGCGATCTGTCCGGCCCGTACGGTCAGCGAGGCGTCCCGCAGCACCGGACGCCGCCCGTACCGCTTGGTGATGCCCTTGGCGGCCAGGCGCACCGGCCCGGGACGCGGGCCGGGTGCGGTGCCGATGCTCTCCACGATCGCGGCGGCGTACGCCTGCGGCGGCCCGAAGACCTGCCACGGGTCGCCGCCGCCCTCGCGCAGGTGTGTGGCGGCCTCGGCGACCACGTGCCGGGCGGCATCGGTCGCCACCCGGCGCTGGTACAACTCGGCCGCGAACGCCCGCAGCCAGTCGTCGGAGTTCACCTCTCGACCCCCTTCGAGACGATGCCGGTCACCGGCGCCACGAACGTCAGCCAGGCGTTACCGCCATTGTGTAGCGCCGCCCGCCCGTCGTCGGTGAGCTGGTAGTACTTGCGGGCCGGTCCCGACCCGCCCTCCCGCCACTGCGCGGTGACCAGGCCGGTGCGCTGCAATCGCAGCAGCACCGGATAGAGCGTGCCGCCCTGGATCGGCCCGACGCCCGCGGCGTCGAGCGACTGGGCGAGCTGGTAGCCGTAGGACTCGCCCTCGCGCAGCAGGGCCAGCACGCAGAGGTCGAGCACACCTCGCAGCCACTGCCCACGACGATCGGGATCCACCCGCCGAACCCTAGTGGCGCTACCTAGATGGCACAACTACCTAGTTGGCCACGGAGGTGCCCCGGGACCGCTGCGGTCCCGAGGCGACGGCGGCTCAGCTCGGCACGATGTCGGAGATCACCACGGTGACGTTGTCCGGCGCGCCGGCCTGGTGGGCCAGCTTCACCAACTGCTCACCGCACTGGTGGCGGTCGGTGTGCAGGCTCAGCGCGGCGGAGATCGCGTCGTCGGTCACGTAGTCGGAGAGACCGTCACTGCACAGCAGCAACCGGTCACCGGCGGCCACGGTCACCGAACCCATCGTCGGTGGCGCGTCCGCCCCCTGCACCGCACGCGTCACCAACGACCGCTGCGGATGGTGCCGGGCCTGCTCCGGGGTCAACGTCCCCTGGTCGACAAGCGCCTGCACGAACGTGTCGTCCCGGGTCAACTGCCGCAGCTTGCCCTCCCGCAGCAGGTAGCAGCGCGAGTCACCGACCTGCGCCAGCACCAGCGTGTCGCCCGCGAGCAGGGCGGCCGTGAGCGTGGTGCCCATGCCGTCCCGGGCGGGCTCGGCGGCGATCGCCGCGTGGATGCGTTGGTTGGCGGTGCTCACCACGGCCCGCAGCGCGTCGGTGGCGGCGTCCGGGACGGTGGGCGGGATCAGCTCGTCCAGGATCCGGATGACGATCTCGCTGGCGACCTCACCGGCGGGTAGCCCACCCATGCCGTCGGCCACCGCGACGAGGCGCTCACCAGCGAGCGCGGAGTCCTCGTTGTTGGTGCGGACCAGGCCGATGTCGTTGAGGATGGCCGAGCGGAGGATCAGCGTCATGGGTCAAGCTTGCCAAGAACACCCTTCCCGCGTCTCTACGCACTACTGCGTAGGGTTGAGGAATGTTGCCGATGTCCATGGTCGGGCGCGCCGACGAGCTGGCTGAGCTGGGCCGGACGTGGTCCACCGTGGCTGGTCGGAGGCGTCGAACACCGGCCGTCGTGGTCGTCACCGGCGGCGCGGGCGTCGGCAAGAGCCTGTTGGTCGCCGCCGCACTGGACGAACTCACCCCACGACCGGCGGTGGTGCTCAGCGGCGCCGCCCGGGTGCACAGTCCGGCGCCGTACGACTGGCTGGCCGCCGTGCTCAGCGGACGCGACCCGGACCGGCTCGACCTGCCGGCCGACACCGTGCCGCCCGACGCGCTGGCCTGGCTCGCCCAACAACCCACCGCACCCCGTGAGCGCTACGCCCCCGACACGCTGCTGCGTCTCGCCGTACGGGCCGTCCGGGTGCTGGTCGGCACCGGCCCGGCCGTCCTCGTGGTCGAGGATCTGCACGCGCTCGACCCGGCCAGCCTCAACCTGATCGGCGAACTGGCCACCGCCACCGGCCTTCCCGCCCTGTTGGTGGTGGCGACCCGACCCGCCGCGCACGCGGTCACCCCGGAACTCGCCGGGCGCACCCTGGCGCGCCTCTGCGGCGTACCCGGGGCGGTACGCCAGCACCTCGGGCCGCTGCGCCCGGTCGAGGTGGCCGAGGTGCTGACCCAGGTATACCCCGGCCACCCGCTGCCCGGTCGACTGGTACGCGGCGTCTGGCGGAGCACCGGCGGCAACCCGTACGCGCTCACCGAGCTGCTAGCCGCGTACTCCGGACAGCCGCCCGAGGCGTTGCTCTCCCCGGCCGACGTCCCGCCCGCGTTCGACATACGGCCCCGGTCTCGCGGTCGAGGTGTCCCGCCGGCCGAGCGTGGGTTCGGCGCGTCGACGGCCGCGCCGATGTCCGAGGCGTCGCCGGTCGGCGGTGGTCCGGCGACGTCGGGCCTGTCGGTCGAGTTGACCGGGCGGGAGGTGGAGGTGCTCGACTGCCTGGTCGCCGGGATGTCCAACAAGCAGGTGGCCCGCGCGCTGGGCATCTCGGTGCGGACGGTCACCGTGCACGTGTCCAACCTGCTGCGCAAGACCGGCTCCGCCTCGCGTACCGAGGTGGCGCTCTGGGCGGTACGCCAACGGCTCGCCGAACCCACTCCCGCCGAGATGTAAGGAGGGGACCCTTCCTATACACGAGGCGTTAGTAGGGGTCCCCTCCTTACACCCGGGGGTAGCGCAGGAGCAGGCTGGCGGCTACCTCCTCGTCGCCTACGGCGGCGTACAGGTGCGGTACGTCGGACGTCCAGCGCAGGTGACCACCGGCGGCGGCGGTCAGCGGCGCGTCGACCGGGCCGGCGCGTAGCACCCCGGCGAAGACGGTGATGTGCTCGGTCACCCCGGGTTGGTGCGCGGGGGAGAGCTGGCCGGGGCCGGGCGTCACCCGCATCCGGTACAGCTCGTACGTGGCGTCCGAGTCGTCGAAGACCTCCAGCAGCGTCGCGCTGACCGCCGCGCCGCGTACGGTCGGCCCGGCCGACGGCCCGGAGAGCACTGCGGTCAGCGGTACGCCGAGCTGCGCGGTGATCGCGTACAGCGTCTCCAGGGTGGGGTTGCGGACGCCGTTCTCCAGTCCGGAGAGCGTCGCCTTGCCCACCCCGGCCAGCCGGGACAGCGCGGAGAGCGAGATCCCGCGTGCCTCGCGGAGGGCGCGGACCCGGTGACCGATCGCGACGGTGTCCGAATCTGGTGGTGGCTGCGACACCCCGCTATGGTGCTACACGCCGCTGTTCCGTAAACGGAACGGTTGGGAAGGGGTGGGGTCATGGCGGGACGGACACAGCCGATCCTCGCGGGAGTGGTGACCGCGCTGGTCGGGTTCGCCAGCTCGTTCACGGTGGTGCTGGCCGGGCTGCGGGCGGCCGGCGCGAGCGAGGCGCAGGCCGCCTCCGGGCTGCTCGTCCTCTGCGTCGCCTCCGGGCTCTGCGCCGCCTGGCTCGGCCTGCGACACCGGATGCCGCTGAGCATCGCCTGGTCCACACCCGGTGCGGCGCTGCTCATCGCAACCGGCCCGATCCCCGGCGGTTGGCCGGTCGCCGTCAGCGCGTTCCTCGTCTCGGGCCTGCTCATCGTCGCCGCCGGCCTGTTCCCGGTGCTCGGCCGCGCCGTCGCCGCGATCCCCAAACCCATCGCCGGGGCCATGCTCGCCGGGGTGTTGCTGCCGCTCTGCACCGCACCGGTACGCGCCCTCGTCGACGTGCCGCACCTCGCCGCTCCGGTGCTGATCTCCTGGTTGGTGCTGCACCGCTTCGCCCGTCGCTGGGCGGTCCCCGGGGCGTTGGTGGTCGCGGCCGGTGCGATCGCGCTGACCACCTCCGGCGGCGGCACCGGCGGACTGCGCCCGGTGTTCGAGTTGACCGCACCGGCGTGGAGCCTGTCGGCGCTGATCGGTGTGGCGCTCCCGCTGTTCCTGGTGACCATGGCCGCGCAGAACGTGCCCGGCACCGCCGTCCTGGTCGGCTACGGCTACCGGCCCCCGCTCGGCTCGGCGCTTCGGACCACCGGGCTGGCCAGCATGGTCGTGGCACCCGCCGGTGGCCACGCGGTCAACCTTGCGGCGATCACGGCCGCACTGGCCGCCGGACCGGACGCACACCCCGACCCGGACCGCCGCTGGATCGCCTCGGTGACCGCCGGCATCGGGCTGGCGCTGCTCGGCCTGGGTGCCGGGGCGGTCACCACGCTCGTCGGTTGGGCGCCCCCCGTACTGATCGAGGCGGTCGCCGGACTGGCCCTGCTCGGCGCGCTGGCCACTGCCCTGACCGCCGCGCTGGCCGACCCCACGGCCCGGGAGGCGGCCGTGGTGACCCTTGTGGTCACCGCCTCCGGGGTGTCGCTGGTCGGCATCGGCGGAGCGTTCTGGGGCCTGGTGGCCGGTTGCATGATGCTGCTCCTCTTCCGCTCCCGCCGCCCCACGCCGACGCCGTCGACCCCGGCCGCCGAGCCCGTCGCATTAGCTTGCGCCGGGGAGCCCGCCGTGTCTGCTTCGACCGTGATGCCCGGGTCCGTTCCGGCCGGGGAGTTCGCGCCCGGGTCTGATCCGGCCGGGGAGCCCGTGCCCGGGTCGGTTGCGGCTGGGGAGTCCGTGCCTGGGTCTACTCCGGCTGGGGAGTTCGCGCCGGCGGCAGAGTCCGGCCCGGCTGCGGAATCCACGCCGGCCGCTGTTCCCGGCCAGAGTCGGAAGTCGTGAGCGGCGCCGGGGCGTAGGCGGGGGTCAGTCCTCCGGGGGGAGGTCGGCGGCGAGGACGTCGAGCCGGACCTCTCCGTCGACGACGGTGTTGATCTGGTCGGCCAGCACGTAGACGGCACCGGTGGGGACCAGTTCGGTGGAGACCTTCAGATAGCCGGTACGCAGCAGGCGGGCGGCCAGGTCCGCAGGTACGTCGGGTTCCTCGGTGGCAGCGGACTCGATCAGTTCGTCCAGGCTGCTGCCGGGGTCGGCGGTCGGCGCCTGCACGGTCACGGCGTTCGGGTCACCGCGCTGGACGAGGTCCACCGTGCCGACGTCGAGGCCGGCGGCGTCCACCACCCGCATGCCGGTGGTGACCCGCGAGACGGTGGCCTGTTGATCGATGCCCTGCTGCTCCATACCCCGCGCGGTTCCCGCCCCCCACTCCCCCTAAACCACCCACCCCCACCCCACCCACCCCACTCCACCCACTCCTCTGCTCCGTCTCTGCTCCGCCTCTGCTCCGTTGATCAAGAAGTTCGGGTCGCGTTCGCGGCGGTGGCAGCGCGAAAACTTCTTGATCAACGCGGGCTGGAGGCAGCAACGCGGGCCGGGGGCGGCAACGCGGGCCGGGGGACAGCGGGGCGGCGGGTCAGCGGGGTGGGGAGTGGTGGTCGGTGGGGGTGGTCCAGGGGGATGGGGGGCGGGGGGAGAGTTCGCGCCAGGTGTCGGGGCCCTGGAGCAGCGCGCGTACCGTTTCCTCGGCGTCGTCGACGGTGTCGTACTCGTAGAACCGGGATGCGCCCTCGGCTCCGCCGGCACGCTGTTCCACGTACCAGCGGTCGGCGTCCGCTCGGAGGAAGACATCCCGCCGGGCCAGCCGCCCCCATTTCCCGTTCCACCAGTGCTTTCGCTGCTCCATGGCGGGACTCTATCGAACATGTGTTCGACACGGAGCGGCCCCTGCGGGATTCCCACAGGGGCCGATGTGCGGGTGCCGGGTTCAGCGCCCGGTGGGCGGTTCCTCCCGGCGGCCGAGCACGTCGTCCAGGGCGCCGCGCTGCTGAGCCGGGGTGGTCCGGCCGGAGGCGACCAGGGCGTCCCGGATCTCGGTGAGCAGCTTGACCTCCTCGCTCGGTGCCGAGGGCGGCGGCTCCTCGCCCCGCTTGCGGCGCTCGGCCAGCTTGTTCATCGGAAAGACGACCAGGAAGTACAGCGCCGCCGCGGTGAGCAGGAACGTGATCAGCGCGTTGACGAAGGCGACCCAGTCGAACGGGATGCCCTGGATCGTCGGTGCGGTGCCCTCAAGGCCGTTCTTGTTGCCCGTGATCAGCACCACGAAGACGCGGATCAGTGGTTCCAGGAACGACTTGGTGAGCTGCGTGACCACGCCGGTGAACGCGGCACCGATGACGACGCCGACCGCGAGGTCGACGACGTTGCCGCGCATGATGAAGTCCTTGAAGCCCTTGAGCATCCGTACTCCTGAGGTGTCCGGGTTTTCGTCGAGGACAACCTATGCCTTGGGTGCGGACTCCAGGAAAGCGCCGGCCTCCCGGGCCGCCAGCTCCGGGTCACCGGCTCGGATGGCGGCCACCAGGCGGGCGTGGTCGACGTGCCGGTCCGGTGTCAGGGCGTCGCCCATGGCCTGCGTGACGGTGCTGCGCAGGGCGGTGGCGACCGAGGCGTACAGCTCGGCGAGCATGCCGTTGTGCGCCGCCGCGACGACGGCGGTGTGCAGCGCGACGTCGGCCTCCACGAACTCGGCGACCTCGCCGCCGCGCCAGGCCGCCTCGCGGGCCGCCAGCGCGGCGTCGAGGGCGGCCAGGTCCTCGGTGGTACGTCGGCGCGCGGCGAGCCGGGCGGCCTCCACCTCGAAGGCACGGCGTACCTCGATCACCTCGGTCATCCGGTCGTCGGTGAGGCGGCGGGCCACCACGGGTGCCAGTTCGTCGGTGGAGAGCACGTAGGTCCCGGAGCCCTGCCGGCACTCCAGCACCCCGGCGTGGGCCAGTGCCCGGACCGCCTCGCGGACCGTGTTGCGCCCCACGCCGAGATCCTCTACGAGTCGCGGCTCGGTCGGGATGCGGCTGCCCACCGGCCATTCGCCGGCCATGATCCGTCGGCGCAGTCGGGCGATGGTCTCGTTCGTCCGTCGGCCCCGAGGCGGGACGGCGGAATCAATCGCTGGTGGCACTGGTTACAGCCACTCGCCGAAATTCATCCCATGATTGTAGGTTCGAGGTCATGACTCCGCCAACCGCCGGCACCCCCGCCACCACTGCCCCCACCGCCGGCGCCGCACCCGCTGCGAGCGGGGACGACCCGACCGGGAACGGGTCGGGGCGGGCGCGCACCGGATGGCTGCTGCTGGTCGGGATGTTGCTGGTGGCGCTGAACCTGCGGGCTGCGATGACCAGCCTCGGCGCACTGCTCGACGAGGTACGCGTCGGATTGGCGCTCTCCGGCGCGATGGCGGGCGTCGTCACCACCCTGCCCGCCGTGGCGTTCGCCGGGCTGGGCGCGACCACGCCGTGGCTGGTCCGGCGACTCTCCGCACCGCGACTGCTGGTGCTGGCGATGATCGCGCTCACCGTCGGGCAGGTGCTGCGGGTGCTCACCGACTCCGCCGTGGTGTTCCTGGTCACCAGCGCGCTCGCGCTGGCCGGTATCGCGGTGGCGAACATCCTGCTGCCGATGCTGGTCAAGCAGTACTTCCCGCACCGGACCGGCCTGATCACCGGGGTGTACATGATGACGTTGACGGCGGGGGCGACGGCGGCGGCCGCGGCTGCGGTGCCGGTGGCGCACGCCTTCGGCTCGTGGCGCGCCGGGCTCGGTGTCTGGGCGGCGCTCGCGGCGGTGGCCGTACTCCCGTGGTTGCCGGCGGCGTTGCGGACCGGTGGGGCCGCGCGGCGGGTGGGTCGGCACGGCGGCCGGGCCCGCGCCCGGATCAGCCCCGGGCGGACCCGGCTCGGCTGGGCGATGGCGCTGTACTTCGGTGCGCAGTCGCTGAGCGCGTACGCGATCATGGGCTGGTTGGCCGTGCTGTTCCGGGACGCCGGTTTCCGGCCGCAGGACGCCGGCCTGCTGCTGGCCGGGGTGACCGCGCTCGGGGTGCCGATCGCGTTGCTGATGCCGACGCTGGCCGGCCGCCTGGGCGACCTGCGGCTGCTGGTGCTGGCGTTGACCGCCGCCTCCAGCGTGGCCTATCTGGGGCTGGCGTTCGCGCCGCGTGGCGGGGCGGTGCTGTGGGTGGTGCTGCTGGCGCTGGGGCAGGGCGCGTTCCCGCTCATCCTGGCCACCATCGGGCTGCGTGCCCGGACGGCCGACGGCACGGTCGCGTTGTCGGCCTTCACGCAGAGCGTCGGATACCTCATCGCGGCGCTCGGGCCGCTGCTGGTCGGGATCCTGCACGAGTCCACCGGCGGCTGGACGGCGCCACTGGGCTTCCTGCTGGTCGCACTCGCGGTGCAGACCGGGGCAGGAATCGTCATCGCTCGCCCTCGATACATCGAGGACGAGCGAGGCCCGGCCGTTGCCGGTGGGTAACGCGGTGAGGTCAGGAGGAGGTGGGGGTGGGTTCCCCCGCGACCGCCTGGTCGACCGTCGGATAGGTGTGCAGGACCTCCACGAGGCCACTCACCTCAAGGATGCGCAGCACGCCTCGTTGCGGCGCGGCCAGCCGGACCACTCCGCCGGCCTCGTCGGAGCTGTTCTTTGCGCGGACGAACACCGACAGACCGGTGGAATCGCAGAACGAGACCTCCGACAGGTCGAACACGAGGCGGCTGCGCCCCTTGTCGAGCAGGTCGGTGATCTGGTCCTGCAGTTGCGGTGCGGTGGCCATGTCCAGTTCGCCTGCGACCGCCACCACGACCACGTCACCGCGTTGCTCCGTGTGCACCGTCAGGGACATATGCCAGACCTCCTGTTTATCGGAGGAACGGTATCCCACACGGGGCCCGGTACGCAGAACGGGAGCACGATGAGGTGTCCACCGTCATTCCCTTGCTTCGCGACAAGTAGTTTGAGGGTCTGCGGTGATAGAGTCCGGCCGGTCCAGGTCCTAGGGGGTAGTGCGATGGCGTTGAGCGCTGACGAGAGTGGCCGCTTGGCCGACCTGCTCACCAGTCAGGCCGGACAGATCGTCCAGCGGTGGACCGAGGTCCTCGCCGCACAGTTGCGGGGCCGACTCAGTCAGGCCGAACTGGTCCGGCAGGTACAGGAACTACACCGGGCACTGGTGGACGCGCTCGGCAAGGGCGTGGGCGACCTCGCCGCCGAGGAGGCCACCGAGCTGCGGGCCGTGCTCGCCGAGGTCTCCCGTGGGCAGGCCCGACAGGGCTTCAGCGCCACCGAGACCGCCAGCGGCGTGTTCGCCCTCAAGGAGGCCCTGCTCGCGGTCATGGAGACCGATCAGGGCACCGGCACCCTGCGCGACTACGTCGCCTTCTCGGCGCTGGTCGACCAGATGGGCCTGTTCACCTTCGAGACCTTCGTCCGCACCCGCGAGAGCCTGATCGCCGACCAGGCGGAGCAGCTGCTGGAGCTGTCCACCCCGGTGGTCAAGCTCTGGGAGGGTGTGGTGGCGGTGCCGCTGGTCGGCACGCTCGACTCGGCCCGCGCCCAGGTGGTGATGGAGCGGCTGCTGCAAACCCTGGTCGACACCGGCTCGCCGTACGCGATCATCGACATCACCGGCGTACCGGCGGTGGACACCCAGGTCGCCCAGCACATCCTGAAGACCGTGGTGGCGGCCCGCCTGATGGGTGCCGACTGCATCATCTCCGGCATCCGGCCGCAGATCGCCCAGACCATCGTCGCGCTCGGCATCGAGTTCGGCGACATCGCCACCAAGGCGAGTCTCGCCGACGCGCTGCGGCACGTGCTGCGGCTCACCGGCGTCGAGGCGAACCGACGCCAGCCTCGCCGGGAGGCGTGATGGAGCGGGTGCCGATTCTCAAGATCGGCGACATCCTGCTGGTCTCCATTCAGCTCGACATGTCCGATCAGACGGCCGTGGCCCTCCAGGAGGACCTGGCCGAGCGGATCGTCGCCACCGGCTGTCACGGCGTGATCATCGACATCACCGCCCTGGACATCGTCGACTCCTTCGTCGGCCGGATGCTCTCCACCATCGCCTCCATCTCCCGGGTGCTCGACGCCGAGACGGTGGTGGTCGGGATGCGTCCGGCGGTAGCCATCACCCTGGTCGAGCTGGGCCTGTCGCTCAACGGCATCCGGACCGCCCTGAACGTCGAGCGCGGGATGGAACTCATCGCGGCCGACCGCGCCGACGACTTCGACGACGACGACTTCCACGACGGGCCGGATCCCGAGCCGACGGCGTCGTCATGACCAGCGGCGTCGACCTGGGGCGTCCCCAGGCGCAGACGGTCGGCAGTGACGAGGACGTGGTACGCGTCCGGCAACTGGTGCGTACCGTGGCGGTGGCGGTCAAGCTGTCGCTGGTCGACCAGACCAAGGTGGTCACCGCGGCCAGCGAGCTGGCCCGGAACACACTGGTGTACGGCGGTGGCGGCACGGTCGAGGTCTCCGCCGCCGACAACGGCCGCCGGTCCGGCATCACGATCGTCTTCGCGGACGACGGCCCGGGCATCGTCGACCTGGATCTCGCACTGACCGACGGCTACACCACCGGTGGCGGCCTCGGTCTCGGCCTCAGCGGTGCCCGGCGGCTGGTGGACGAGTTCGACATCCAGACCGCGCCGGGACAGGGCACTCGGATCACGATCACCAAGTGGTCCCGGTGACCGCCGCGCCGGTCTCCGACCGGGGCACCTGGTACCGCGTGGAGAACGGCAGCGCCGGCAGCGCCGTGCGGCGGGCGGCCGAGCGCCTGGGGGAGCAACTGGCGCTGCCCGAGGGCCGCATCGCCGACCTGGCCATCGTCGCCGCCGAGCTGACCAGCAACCTGATCAAACACGCCGACGACGGCGTACTGCTGCTCCGGCCGGTGCGTCGTGAGCTGGACGCCGGTGTCGAGATGATCGCCCTGGACTCCGGGCCCGGCATGGCCGACCTGGCGCACTCCGCGCGGGACGGACACTCCACCACCGGCACCCTCGGCATCGGCCTGGGCGCGATCGTGCGGCAGGCGAGCTGGTTCGACGCGTACTCCTGGCCGGGGCGGGGCACCGTCATCGCGGTACGCGTGTTCGACGGCGCGGACACCGACCCTTCCTGGATCGGCGGGCTGACCCGGCCGCTGACCGGCGAGACGGTCAGCGGGGACGGTTACGCCTGGCGGATCATCGGCGATCGCCGGCAGGTGTTGGTCAGCGACGGTCTCGGGCACGGTCCGCTGGCGGCTGCGGCCACCGACGCCGCGCTCGCCGCGTTCCGCAGCGCCCCGGCCGCCGCCCCGGCCGAGGTGGTCGGGCACCTGCACCGGACGCTGTCGCACACCCGTGGCGCCGCGCTCGCGGTGGCCGAGCCGGACCCGGCGGGCGCGGTGCTGCGGTACGCCGGGCTGGGCAACATCTCCGGCGTGCTCATCGACGCGGACGGCCGGCGGCGCGGCCTGGTCTCGCTGCCCGGCATCGCCGGGCACCAGCGACCCACGATCCGGCAGTACGACTACCCGTTCGGCCCGGACAGCCTGCTGGTGATGCACTCCGACGGAGTGGTGGACCGCTGGCGGATACTGGACTACCCCGGTCTCGTCGGGCGGTCGCCGCTGGTGACGGCCGCCACCCTGCTGCGTGACGCCGGCACCCGGCGCGACGACGCCGGGGTGCTGGTGGCGAGGTCCTGGTCATGAGCGTCGCCTCGCTGATGCAGATGGCGCTCCGGGTCGAACAGGACATCTTCGTGGTCCGGCAACGGGGCCGTGAGGTGGCCGGCGCAATCGGCCTGGAGCACCAGGACCAGGTCCGGATCGCCACCGCGATCAGCGAGGTGGCCCGGGACCTGCTGCGGGCCGTCGGTGGAGCGGACGTGTTCTTCGCCGTCGCCGACACCGTGGACGGCCGCCACCACCTGCGTATCGACCTCGTCCCGGTGGCGCCGCTGCCGGACGGGCGTTACCAGCCCGAGTCCGGTGCGGTGGCGCGTCTGGTGGACACACTCAGCGTGGTTGCCGAGAAGCAAGTTACGGTCGTGAGGATGTCGCGACGAATCCCGGCCACCGCGCAGGCGCTCACCTCCGAGCGTCTCGCCCAGTTGCGCGCCCAACTCGCTCAGAGCGCGCCGGGCACTGCGGAGGAGGAACTCGCCACCCAGAACACCCAGCTCATCGCCGCTCTCGACGAGGTACGCACCCAGCGCGACGAGCTGGCCCGGCTCAACGAGGAACTGGAACAGACCAACCGTGGCGTGATGGCGCTGTACCACCAGCTCACCGACGAGTTGGAGGCGACCAACCGGGGCGTGGTGGCGCTCTATGCGGAGTTGGACGAGAAGTCGGCGCAGTTGCGGGCCGCGAGCGAGTCCAAGACGCGGTTCCTGGCGAACGTCAGCCACGAGCTGCGGGCCCCGGTCACCGCCATCATCGGGCTGGGTCGGTTGCTGGACGATTCCGCCTCCGACCCGCTCACCAGTGAGCAGGAGCGCCAGGTCGGCCTGATCCGTGACTCTGCCTCGGATCTGCTGTCCCTGGTCAACGAACTGCTCGACCTGGCCAAGGCGGAGTCCGGCCGGATCGAGCCGGCCATCGCGGACGTGGACCTCAAGGCCCTCTTCGGGCAGTTGCGGGGCACCCTACGGGCGCTGCCCACCGCCGGTGACGTGGCGCTGGTGGTGGAGGAACCGCCGACACCGGCCACCGTGCGGACCGACGAGGTGCTGCTCGCTCAGGTGCTGCGCAACCTGCTGCACAACGGGTTGAAGTTCACCGCCGAGGGCGAAGTGCGGATGCGCGCCGAGCGGCACGACGGCGGCTGGCGACTCTCCGTATCGGACACCGGACCGGGGATCCCCGCAGAGCTGCACGAGCGGGTGTTCGAGGAGTTCTACCAGGCACCCGGCCCGACCCGGTTGGGCGGCACCGGCCTCGGCCTGCCGTACGCCCGGCGGCTGGTGGCCCTGCTGGGCGGCACCCTCGACCTGGCCAGCGAGCCCGGCCGGGGCAGCACCTTCACGGTCTCGCTGCCGGCAGACGGAGCCTGACGTGGACGGCGCCGCGACAGTGCTGGTGGTCGACGACAGTCGGACCAAGCGCTACCTGTTGGTGAGCTGGCTGACCCGGGCCGGTTTCACCGTGCTGGAGGCCGAGACGGGCGGCGAGGCGTTGAGCCGCGTCGGGGTGGAGTCGGTCGACCTGGTGGTGCTCGACGTCCGGCTGCCGGACATGAGCGGCTTCGAGGTCTGCGAGCAGCTCAAGTCGGCGCACCCGGCGCTACCGGTGATCCACGTGTCCGCGCACGCGATCGACACCGCCGACCGCACCCAGGGGCTGACCCGGGGCGCGGACGCCTACCTGGCGGAGCCGATCGAGCCGGAGGAACTGGTCGCCACCGCCCACGCCGTACTGCGCTACTACCAGGCGCGACAACGGGCCGAACTGCTCGCCGAACGTCTCACCGGGTTGGCCGACACCACCCTGGCGGTGCACTCCGCGCCGAACTTCGCCCGGCTGCTGGAGTCGGCGGCGACGGGTGCCGCCGAGATCTTCAAGAGCCCGGCCGCGGTCATCGCCGAGACCTTCGACGGTGACTGCCTGGCCGGTGTCTCCACCGGTCCCGGTGCCGAGGGCCTCATCGTGCCCTGGGTGGTCGACGACACCGGCGTACCGACCGGCACCGTCGTCACCGTGCAGGATCCCGCCGGCTGGGCGCTCGCCGACTGGCCGACCGACGACACGGTCACGGTGGCCGCCGCCCGGCTGCGCGAGGACCGCGCGCCGATCTACGTCGTGGTCCCCACCGCCACCCAGACCGCCCGTACGCCGGTGCTGGTCCAGCTCGCGCAGGCGGTGGCGTCGGCGGCGGAGGCGCAGCGCTCCTTCGACGAGGAGCACCGCATCGCGGTGACCCTGCAACGCAGCCTCCTGCCACGGCGCATCCCCGAGATCGCCGGGCTCGACCTGGCCGTCCGATACGAGCCGGCCAGCGCCCGGACCGAGGTGGGCGGCGACTTCTACGAGCTGGTGATGCTCGACGGCCACCTGCTGCTGGCCATCGGCGACGTGGCGGGCCACTCGCTGCACGCGGCGACGGTGATGGCCGAGCTGCGGCACGCGGTGCGGGCGTACGCGGTGGAGGGCCACCAGCCGGGCGAGATCCTGCACCGGGTCAACGAGTTGATGCGGACGCTGCTGCCCAACGAACTGGCGACCATCTGCGTGCTGCTGTTGGACCCGTCCACCGGACACGTCCGGCTGGCCAGTGCCGGGCACCTGCCGCCGTTGATCAATCAGGACGGCAAGGTCGAGTACGTGCAGCACTCCGCGCCACTGCTCGGCGTACGCGCGCCCCGCCCGGCGGACCTGGAGTTCGTCCTGCCGGCCGGCGCGACGATGGTCTTCTACACCGACGGGTTGATCGAACGGCGGGACGTCACCATCGACGACGGGTTGGCCGCCCTGTCGGTCAGTGCGTCCCGCGTCGACGACGACCTGGACCGCTTCTGTGAGCGCCTGCTCGTCGAACTCGCCCCGCACGAGATCCAGGACGACGTCGCCGTCGTCGTCCTCCGTCGTCGCTGAGACGTTCCTGAGGGGCGATCTACCCCTGCTCGTCGTCGTCCGTCTGACGTGGCTGCCGGTACTGGCGGATGTACTCCTCGACATCAGCGCGTAGCCAGATCTTGCCGACCGACAACACCTGGTAGGGCTGCGGGAAGTTCGGATGCGCGGCGATCTGGCGGAAGCGGGATCGCCCCACGCCGAGCATCGCCAGGATCTCGCCAGCGGCCACCAGAGGCCCTGGCCCACGGTCCTTGCCCATGCCAAGGAAGGTAGGCGCACGATTGCCTGCCAATAGGATCGCGCATGAGTGGGTCCGCCTTTAGAGGCGCGCCAACATTGACAGGGGGGCGCGTGTTGGGTTGGAATCGGGGTAGGCCCCTCGGCTGCTGGAGGCCGAGCCCGGCGGCCGAGGGCTTGCCACCCGTCGCATCCCCGGGAGGAGCCCCGAATGACGCAACGGCACGCCCCCGTCAAGCCCCTCTGGTTCTGTGCCGCCTGCGCGCACGGCTGGCCGTGTACGCAGGCCCGAGTCGAACTCGCGGCCGACTACGGTCCCGGTCGACTGCTCGCGCTGGACATGGCCGATCTGCTCCGGGAGGCAACCGCCGACCTGACCCGGCTCGGAGCGCCACCCGAACCGATGTACTTCCACGTCCGCTTCCTCGGCTGGATCCGCAAGCCGACCCGAGGACCGCTCCGCGCGGCGCGCGGGGCCGCTTGACGGGTGCTATTCGCTGAGTGAATAGTGGGCTCGTGTCCACGTCGCACGTCCTGCTCGGGCTGCTCGCCACCGGCACCATGCACGGGTACGAGCTGAAGCGGGCGTACGACGAGCGGTTGCCGCAGGCCCGCCCGTTGGCGTTCGGGCAGGTCTACGCGACGTTGAACCGGCTGCTCCGGGACGGCCTGGTGGTCCCGGCGGGACAGGAACGCCTCGCCGGGCCGGACCGCACCGCGTACGCGCTGACCGACGAGGGGCGGGCGGCACTGGACCAGTGGTTGGGCACCGTCGAGCCACCCATGCCGCACGTCAACAGCGCGCTGTTCGCCAAGGTGGTGGTGGCGCTGCTGGACGCCGACGCGGACCGGGCCCGGAGTTACCTCGTCGCGCAGCGGCGAGCCCACACCGATCGGCTGCGCGAGCTGACCGCGCTCAAGACGGCACCGGAGGCCACCGTCGACGACGTCGTGGCAGCCGACTACGCCATCGCCCATCTCGACGCCGACCTGCGCTGGCTGCGCACCACCCTGGAGCGGGTCGCCGACTGGCACCGGGAGGTGCACTCGTGACGCAACTTCAGGCGCGCGCACTGGTCAAGTCGTACGGGCCGACACCCGCACTTCGCGGCCTCACCCTCGACGTCGCCGAGGGCGAGATCGTCGCGGTGACCGGGCCGAGCGGCTGCGGCAAGTCCACCCTGCTGCACTGCCTGGCGGGCATCCTGCGGCCCGACGCCGGTGAGGTGACCTGGCGCGATCACCGCATCGACACCTGGTCCGAGGCAGCTCGGTCCCGCCTGCGGCGTACCGAGTTCGGGGTGTTGTTCCAGTTCGGTCAGCTCGTTCCGGAGCTGACGGCGGCGGAGAACGTCGCGCTTCCGCTGCTGCTCGCCGGCACGGGGCGGCGAGCAGCGCGGACGGCGGCGCTCACCTGGCTCGACCGGTTGGGCGTGGCGGACTGCGCCGACGTGCGGCCGGGCGAGATGTCCGGCGGGCAACAGCAGCGCTGCGCCACCGCCCGCGCCCTGGTCACCGAGCCACGGGTGCTCTTCGCCGACGAGCCGACCGGGGCGCTGGACTCGCTCACCGGCGAGCAGGTGCTCACCGCACTCGTCCGGCTCACCCGCGAGCAGGGCACGGCGGTGGTGCTGGTGACCCACGAGCCCCGGATCGCCGCGTACGCCGATCGCGAGATCGTGATGCGCGACGGCGTGATCGACCACACCGGCCTGGGACTGGACGCACCGCTGACCGGCGGCGCGCGGTGAGACCGGGGACGCTGGCCCGGCTGGCCCTGGCCGGCAACCGCACCGACGCCGCCCGGGTGGTCCTGACCGCGCTGAGCGCCACCCTGGCCGCGCTCGCCGGGCTGGCGGCGATGACCGTGCTGGCCATCGAGAAGCCGCCCGGCCACGACTGGGAGCAGTCGCAGCAGTACGCGAACGCGCTGCTGCGCGAGCCGGGACTGCGCGGCGGCACCGCCTTCGCATTGCTGCTGCTGGCCGTACCCGTGCTGGCCCTGGCCGGGCAGAGTGCCCGGCTCGGTGCCCCGGCACGGGACCGCCGCCTGGCCGCCCTACGGCTTGCCGGCGCGACTCCCGGCCAGGTCACCCGGGTCGCGATGCTGGAGACCGGCCTCGCCGCTCTGGTCGGGACGCTGGTCGGACTGGCGGTGTACCTCGGCGGGCGGGAGCTGCTGCACCGCCCGGACGCCCAGGGTCAGCTTGCCCTGCCCACCGACGTCCTGCCCTCGGTGCCGGCCATCGCGGCGGTGACGCTGGGGCTGCCGCTGCTCGCGGCGGCGGGCACCGCGCTGCTGCTGCGCCGGGTCACCACCACGCCGTTGGGCGTGTTCCGGCGGGCGGGGCGGAACCGGTCACCCCAGCCCTGGCCTGCCCTGCTGATCGGCGGTGGTGTGCTGGCGGCCGCGTTGGCCGAACCGCTGCGGAAGGCGTTCGAAGGCGTCGGCACGAACTGGGTCGCGATCGTGTTCACCCTCGGCCTATTCGCCGTCGTGATGGGGGTGGTGCTCGGCACCGGATGGCTGTCGTACGCTGCCGGGCGGCTGCTGCACCGACTCGCCCGAGGACCGGCGACACTGCTGGCCGCCCGCCGGTTGACCGACGACCCGTGGAGCAGCAGCCGTACCTTCGCGGCGCTGCTGGCCAGCGTCCTCATCGGTGCCGGTGCGGCGGGGTTCCGGGCCTACTTCCAGCTCATGCAGCGGATCGAACGGGAGGAGAACCAGGCGGCTGGATTCGGTGGCCCGGTCAGCGACGATCGGTCCTTCTATCTGAACACCATGGACCTGATCGACCTGGCCGTCCTCGTGGCGGTCGCCATCGCCACGGCGGGCCTGCTGGTCACGCTGGTGGAGGGCATCGTCTCCCGCCGTCGGGCGTACGCCGCGCTGGTGGCCACCGGGGTGCCCCGGGCCACCATCGGCGCCTCGATCCTCATCCAGGTGCTGGCACCGGTGGTGCCCGCCGTGCTGCTCGCGGTCGGCGTCGGGTACGGGATCGGGCGGCTGTTCAGCGGCGACGTGATCAGCGGCGGCTACACCCAGGAGGTGTGCCGGGCCGCCGTGGAGCTGTGCCAGGATCCGGCCACCCGCCCGTACCACGTCGAGTTCGTCGCACTCGAACGCGTGATCCGCACGCCGGACGTACCGCTCGAACAGCTCGCCCTGGTCGGTGGCGGCGCGCTGCTCGCGGTGCTGGTCACGGTCGGGCTGGGGATGCTGTTCCTGCGGGCCAACACGGCGATGGAGGAACTGCGCGCCACCTGAGACGCGGGCGGCCAGGCACTTCCGGCGTCCTAGGCACTTCCGCCTTGCCTGGCGGGATGACATCTGCCATTCTCACTCTCCCACCGGTGATGATCACCCGGTCGGTCCATGGGGGACAGAATGCTTACCCGCTCGCGCTCAATTCGACGGATCGTGGCGCTGCTGACCGTGACGGCACTCAGCGCCGTCGGTGCCGCCGTACCGATGTCCGCGCCGGCCCTCGCGGCCGACACCAACCTGCAATCCGAGCAGAGCACACGCCCACCGGCGGTGAGTTCGTCCGCGTATCCGGCCTACCACAACCCACCCAACCTCGACTACAACGTCGGGGTGGCAGGCCGGTTCACCTTCCTCTCGTGGCGCACCGACACGGTGGGATTCGCCTGGCGGCTCGGTGAGGACGGTCCCTCCGGCACCGTCCCGGTCGCTGCGCGCCAGGGAAGCGCGTCGATCACCCCGGACCGTGCGGGAAGGCAGACGCTCTACGTCCGGGACGTGATCGCCGACGGTACCCCACTGACCGAAACGGCCTACACGTTCGATGTGGACAACGGCCCACGGCTCGCCGATCCGGGCGAGGACGGTACGGAACTGGTGGTCGGCGAATCACGCACGATACGCCTGCGGCCGGGGGCGCCGGATGTCGTGTCCTACACGTACGAGTTGCGCGACACACGGATGCAGACGCTCGGCGCAGGTAGCGTGGCCGCGCGCCCGGACGGGACCGCGGATCTCACCTGGACGGCCGCGCACCACGAGATCAGATCCATGCTGGTCCAGAGTGTGAGTGCCGACGGGACGATCTCCGCGTCCCGCCGCATCGGGTACAGCGTCGACGGCGCGACGCCGACCGTGTCGCTAACCCACGGGATGGGCTGGGTGGAACCCGCCACCTTCACCGTTCGGACCCGGATGGCGAACCCGGTCGAGTACGTGGTCACCGTCAACTCCGACGAGGCGAGCCGCCAGACCCTGACGCCCGCAGCCGACGGCAGCGCCACCTTCCAGCTCCTGCCCACCGTCAAGGGCACCCACTTCATCGTCGTCTACGCCCGTGACGCCGCCGGTGTCCAGACGAGCGCCGCCACCATCCTCTGGTCGGTCTCCAACCGTCCCCGGGTCACCTCGACCGGGTTTCCGGCGAACGGCGTCGGCCGGGTGTGGCCCGGCTCCTTCACCTTCACCGCCGGGATGCCGGGCACGACCGCGTTCCGTTACCGCATCAACGGGGGGCCGGTGACCACCCTCCCGGCCGACCCGAACGGGACGGCGACCCTGTCCTGGACGCCACCCGAGGTCGGCGAGTACGAGCTGATCGCCTGGAGCACGACGGCGACGGGCAGCACCTCGTCGGTCACCGAACACCGGTTCCAGATCGCGCACCGCCCGGTCTCCCTCAGCTATCTGGTTCCGCAATCGGTGGTCACCGGCGAGGTGCACATGCTGGAGCTGACGGGCTTCGACCTGCAGAAGGACGACGTCGTCGAGGTCACGCCGGCCGGTGGCAAGCCGGTGCGGGCGCAGGTCCACCAGTTGAACGGGCAGCGTGTACGGATGTTGGCCTCCGTAGACCTGGCCGGTGCGGCCACCGGCCCCGCCACGGTGACGCTGACCCCGCACGACGAGCTCGGGTACTCGGTGACGATGCCGGTCACGCTGCAGATCGTCGCTCCGCCCCCGCCGAAGGCGACGAAGCCGCCGACGATCACCGGGACGGTCGCCGTGGGCAGCGTCGTGAAGGCCGGCGCCGGGACCTGGACGCCCAGCCCGACGTCGTACCGGTACCAGTGGGCGGCGAACGGCGCCGCGATCAAGGGTGCCACCGGAGCGTCGCTCACCATCCCCGCCACCCTGCTCGGTAAGAAGCTCACGGTCACCGTGACGGCGGTCCGGGCCGGTCACCCGAACGGCACGGCCACCTCGAAGTCCACCGTCGCGATCGCCAAGGGCAAGGCACCCAAGGCGACGAAGAAGCCCCGGGTCACCGGTACGGCCAAGGTCGGTCGGAAGGTGACCGCCTCCGTCGGCACCTGGTCGCCGAAGGTGGACTCCTACCGGTACGAGTGGCGGCTGAACGGAAAGGTGATCAAGGGTAAGACGGGCAAGACGTTGAAGCTCACGTCCTCGATGCGCAACAAGAAGCTCACCGTCACCGTGATCGCCCGCAAGACGGGGTACGCGGACGGCAGATCCACCAGCGCGTCGGTCACCGTACGCCGCTGAGGCTCGGCCCAGCTCACCTCGACCCGCCCCACGGTGCCGGCAGCACAAGGACTGCCGGCACCGTGGGGGATCGGGTGTCGCCCCGGCGGGCGGTCAGGCGCGGCCGAGTCGGTCCAGGGTCCAGGCGTTGACGAACGCCTCCTCGCGCCAGGCGTCGTAGCGCCCGCTGGGCCCGCCGTGGCCCGCCTCCATCTCGGTCTTGAGCAGGTATTCGCCCTGAGGTGCGACGGCCCGCAGCCGGGCGATCCACTTGGCCGGCTCGTGATAGAGCACCCGGGTGTCGTTGAGGCTGGTCATCGCCAGGATCGCCGGGTACTCGCGGTCGGCCACGTTCTCGTACGGGGTGTACGACTTCATGTACGCGTACACCTCCGGGTCGGCGAGCGGGTTGCCCCACTCCTCCCACTCGGTGACGGTCAACGGCAGTGACGGGTCGAGGATCGTGCTGAGCGCGTCCACGAACGGCACCTGCGCGACGATCGCGGTGAACGCGTCCGGCGCGAGGTTGGCCACCGCGCCCATCAGCAGCCCGCCGGCCGAGCCGCCCCGGGCGAGCAGCCGGTCCGACGACGTCCAGCCCGCCTTGGCCAGGTGCCGGGCGCAGGCGACGAAATCGGTGAAGGTGTTCTTCTTGGCCAGCAGCTTGCCCTGCTCGTACCAGCTCCGGCCCAGCTCGCCGCCGCCCCGGATGTGGGCCACCGCGAAGATCACCCCACGGTCCAGCAGGGACAGTCGGCCGACCGAGAACCAGGGGTCCATGCTGGCCTCGTACGAGCCGTACCCGTAGATGACGCACGGCGCGGAGCCGTCACGCGGGGTGTCCCGGCGGCAGACCAGCGAGATCGGCACCTTGGTGCCGTCGTCGGCCAGCGCCCAGTCCCGGTGCTGCTCGTAGTCCTCCGGCCGGTACTCCCGCCCGTCCGGGCCGGGTAGCACCGGTCGCCGCCGCAGCAGCGTCATCTCGCGGGTCACCAGGTCGTAGTCGTACACCGAGTCCGGGGTGACCAGCGAGGTGTAGCGCAGACGAACCCGCCCGGTGCGGTACTCCGGGTTCGAGTCCAGCCCGACGGTGTGCAGCGGCTCCGGGAACTCGATGTCGTGCCCGTCGCCGCCGCCGACCGGCAGCACCCGCAACCCGGTCAGCCCGTTGGCGCGCAGCGTCACGACCAGGTGGTCGGCGAAGGCGTCGACGGACTCCAGCCGGGTGCCGGGGGAGTGCGCGATCAGCGGCACCCAGTCGCCCGGCGCGTCGGCCGAGGTGTACGCCAGCGCGAAGTCCTCCGCGCCGTCGTTGTGCAGGATCAGGAACCGGTGCCCGTGGTGCTCCACCGAGTACTCGACGCCCTGCCGGCGGGGGGCGATCACGGCCGGCTCGCCGGTGGGGTTGCCGGCCGGGATGACGCGTACCTCGCTGGTGATCTTGCTGGCGATGTCGATCAGGATGAAGCGCTCCGAGCGGGTCAGCTCGACCCCGACCCAGAACCGCTCGTCGTCCTCGGAGTGCACCACCACGTCGTCGGCGGCGGCCGTGCCGAGCACGTGCCGCCAGACCCGGTGCGGACGCCAGGCGTCGTCCACGGTCACGTAGAACAGCACCGAGGCGTCGGCCGCCCAGGCGGTGCCGTAGAAGGTGTCCGGGATCTCGTCGGGCAGCAGCTCACCGGTGGCGAGGTCCTTGATCCGGAGGGTGAAGCGTTCCTTGCCGGAGAAGTCGGTCGAGTAGGCCAGGAAGCGGCCGTCCGGGCTGACGTCGAAGGCGCCCAGCGAGAAGAAGTCGTGCCCCTCGGCGAGCAGGTTGCCGTCGAGCAGCACCTCCTCGCCGTCCAACGGGGCGCCGTCGGGGCTGATCGGCGGCGTGGTCTCGCCGTCGCGGACCGCACGGCGGCAGTGCACGCCGTACTGCTTGCCCTCGACCGTCCGGGAGTAGTACCAGTGCCCGCCCTTGCGGGTCGGCACCGACAGGTCGGTCTCCTGGGTGCGCCGACGGATCTCCTCGAACAGGTCCGTGCGCAGGTCGGCGAGGTGCGCCGTACGCGATTCGGTCCAGGCGTTCTCGGCCTTGAGGTAGTGGATCGTCTCAGGGTCGTCCTTGGTGGCCAGCCAGGCGTACTCGTCGACGACGACGTCGCCGTGGTGGACGCGTTCGCTCGGCACCTGCCTGGCTACGGGTACGGGGGTCTCGGTGGTCACGGGCGCCACGTTACCGGCAGGCCGGGCGTCTCGGGCGGCGCAAATCCCCACTCGGTCGTTCGAACACATGTACGATCGCTGCCATGGTGCCAGCGCGTTCCACCGGCGGGTCCGGTGCCCTCGACATCGCCCGTCGCCTCACCGACATCTGCGGCTCACGCTTCGCCCGGTTCGCCGGCCCGGCCGACGAGGTGGCCGGACGACCGGCCCGCTGGGTCGCGGTGCCCGGCGGCGCTCACGCGGCGGCCGAGGTGCTGCGGCTCGCCGCGCGGCACGACCTGACGGTGGTGGCGCGCGGCGCCGGCACCAAGATCGACTGGGGTGCCGTGCCGGCACGGGTCGACATCATGCTCGACACCGGTCGGCTCGCCGGCATCGGTCACCAGTCCTCCGATCGGGGCACCGCCGAGGTCGGCGCCGGCACGCCGCTGCGCGCGGTGCAGGCCAGCCTGGAGCGCACCGGTCAGCGGCTCGCGCTGGACGCGCCCTCACCCGGCGCCACGGTCGGCGGCGTGCTCGCCGCAGACGAGGCCGGTCCGTTGCGACACCGGCACGGCACCGCCTGCGACCAGCTCGTCGGCCTGCGTTACCTGGCCGCCGACGGCGAGCTGGCGGAGGCCGGTGGCGGGGCGGCCGGGCTGGCCCAGGCCCGGCTGCTGTGCGGATCGGAGGGCGCGCTCGGCGTGCTGGTCAGCGCCACCCTGCGGGTGCAGCCCCTGCCGGCCAGCCGGGTCTGGGTGACCCGCCCGGTGTGGACGCCACTGGAGGTGCACGACCTGGTCCGGGCGGTGCTCGCCGCCCGGCTCGACCCGGCTGCCATCGAGGTGGACCTGCCGGCCGGTGCGGGACCCCGGCCGAGGGACCCCCGGGCCGAGTCGATGGCGCGCCACCCGTCCATGACGGGACGCCCGTCGACCGGCCCGGCGGGGGCCGGCTCGCTGGTGGTGCTGCTCGAAGGCGGGCCGTCGGACGTGGCGGAGCGCGCCGACCGGCTCCGGTCGATGCTCGGTTCCCGGGCCACCGTCGCCCGGTCCGCACCGTCCTGGTGGCGCAGCTACCCGTTCGCCCCCGGTGACACCGCGCTCCGGCTGGAGGTCCCGATCAGCGACCTGCACGCCGCCGTCTACGCGTTGCGGGACGCGGCCGGCTCGCCGGTGCCGGTCCGTGGCTCCGCCGGCCTCGGCGTGGTGCACGCCGCGCTGCCCGGCACGATGGCCCCCGACCGGGTGGCGTCGATCCTGGTCGCGGTGCGCAGCGTGCTGCTCGCCCGACGGGGTCGCTGCCTGGTGCTCTCCGCGCCGCCCGCCGTCCGGCGGGCCGTCGACCTATGGGGCGAGCTGACCGGCGTGGCCCGGATGCGCGCCGTCAAGCAGCACCTCGACCCGGGTCACCGGCTGGCCCCCGGCCGCCTACCCGGCGGCCTCTGAGCCCCGGCGGTCAGACCGCGTCGTTGCGCAGGACCAGGATGGCGATGTCGTCCCGGGGTGCCTCGACCGAGAAGTTGATCGCGGTGGCGCGCAGCCGGGCCGCCACCACGTCCGCCGAGTAGCCGGCGAGCGGCGCGGCGGCGTCCCGGAGCCGACCGGTGCCGAACAGCTCCCGGCCCCGGCGTCGCTCGGTCACCCCGTCGGTATAGAAGACCAGGCAGTCGCCCGGGTCGAGGGCGATGTCCAGGGTCGGCGAGGTGATCGCGTCGAGCAGGCCGAGCGCGGTGCCGCCGGTGCCGACGAAACTGGCCGGGCCGCCCGCCGCGCGTACCAGCACCGGCCGGTCGTGGCCGGCGAGGTGCAGCCCCACGTCGAGCTGCCCGTTCTCGCCCGGTCCGACCGCCGCCAGCGCCAGCGTGCAATACCGCCCGGCGCCCCGCTCGACAAGCGTCTCGTTGAGCCGGGACAGCACCTCGGGCAGGGGCTTGCCGTCCCCGGCCAGCACCCGGATCACGTCCCGGACCAGCCCGGTGACCGCCGCGGCCTGCACTCCCTTGCCGGAGACGTCGCCGATCACCACCAGCCAACGGCCGTCCGGCATCGGCACCACGTCGTAGAAGTCGCCGCCGACCTCGGCGTCGTCGCCGGTCGGCACGTACTCGGCGGCGAAGCCGATGCCCTCCACCACCGGCAGCACCGGCGGCAGCAGCGACTGTTGCAACGTCTGCGCCACCCGGCGACGCTCGGCGTGGATGCGGGCGTTCTCGATCGCCAGGGCGGCGCGCCGGGCCACGTCCTCCAGCACCGCGATCTCGTCCGGATCGTGCCGGTGCCGCTGGTGCCGCCCGACGGCCAGCGTGCCGAGGCGCTGACCCCGGGCGATCAGCGGCACGGCGAAGCCCTCCATCGGCGCGCCGAGTGGGGTCTGGGTGCCGTTGCGGCTCGCCTCGCGGAGCCGGGCCTGGACCGAGTCCGGTCCCGCCTCGCGCAGCGTGGCGTGCAGCTGCGGCAGCATCGACTCGTCGGCGTGACTGGCCGCGGCCAGCTTGAGTCGACCCCACTCGTCGGTGGTGTGCACGGCACACCACTGGCCGAGCCGGGGCACCACGAGCTGCGGGACGAGCGCCATGGTCAGCTCCACGTCCAGGGACTGGGCGAGCAGCTCACTGGCCTCGGCGAGGAAGGTCAGCCACGCCTGCCGCCGGACGTCGGCGCGGCGCAGCCGGTCGTTCTCCAGGTGCAGCGACAGCCGCTCGGCGGTCAGGAGGGCCAACGGCCGGGCGTACGCGGTGGGTGCCGCGTCGAGTTCCAGCTCACCGGCGTACGGGCGGTGCACCGCCAGCGGCACCCGGAGCAGGTCGTTGCCGGGGCGGGGCTGCCGACCGTACCGGGCGATCACCTGTGGGCCGTGCCCGTCGCCCCGGTCCAGGCGCACCACTCCACCGGCAGCGCCGACCATCTCCGCCACCCGGGTCAGCAGGCTGGTGGCGAAGTCCGGCAGCGGATCGTCCGCGTACGGGTCGGGGGTGGGCTGCATCAGGGCGCTCATCGCCCCGGCGCTCGGCACGGAGGTGTGATTGCCGTCCGAACGGTCGGTCGGCGGGGCGAAGTCGTCCGGGCCGGTGGGCTCCGAACCGTCGCGCTGTGGCCCGTCGCGCTCCAACCGGAACCACACGCCCTTGCCGCTGGGCAGATAGGTGGTGCCCCAACGGCTCGCGAAGTGGTCGACCAGCAGCAGGCCCCGCCCGCGCTCGGCGACCTCGGTGATGTCGGTCGCCACGTTCCGGACGCCGACGGTCAGCTCGTCGACCGGCCCGGAGGCGAAATCCGACACGGTCACGGTCAATCCGGACGAGTCCGCGCTGACCTCGATGTCGAGTTCGGTGCGGGCGTGCTCGACCGCGTTGGTGGACAGCTCCGTGGTGAGCAGGAGCGCCTCGTTGAGAAGTTCGTCCAGGTTCGCCTCGGCCAGTACAGACCGGACGACGGCCCGCGCGGCGGCCGGGGTACGTCGGTCGGCGGGCAGCCGGACCCGCCGGACGTGCTCCTCCGGGCCCCCGTCCGTCATTGGCCCCACCGCCGCTGACACCCTCGTATCCTGCCCCGGCACCCGCCTCGTGCCAAGCCGATCACCGGTCGGGTCCGTAATACGGACGGCGGTGCGCCGTGGCGGTTTCGAGGTCACGGGGACAATGATGGGGTGGCCGGCGCGAGCCGGTGTACCCCGATGCGAGTGCGAGGAATGATGACCACGGCGAAACAGTCGGCGATCGCGGACACCTCCGCCGCCGACCACGAGGCGGTCCTCACCGAGCTGGCCGAGGCGCTGCGACGGGTCCGCGGTGGCGATCTCAAGGTCAGGCTGCCCCGACGTTCGGGAGCGGCCGGCGAGGTGGCCGACGCCTTCAACGACGTGGTGTCGCTCCAGGAGCGGCAGCATCTGGACCTGCGCCGGATCAGCCGGGTCGTGGGTCGCGACGGTCGGCTGACCGAACGCCTGGACGAGGAGGGGCTGGACGGCTCCTGGGCGGAGGGGCAGCGCGCGGTCAACTCGTTGATCGACGACCTGGGTCGACCCACCACCGAGATCGCGCGGGTCATCGTGGCGGTCGCCGACGGCGATCTCTCCCAGCACATGGCGCTGGAGATCGACGGTCGCCCACTGCGCGGTGAGTACCTGCGCATCGGCCGCACGGTCAACACCATGGTCGACCAGCTCTCGTCCTTCTCCAACGAGGTGACCCGGGTCGCCCGGGAGGTGGGCACCGAGGGCAAGCTCGGCGGCCAGGCCGACGTACGCGGGGTGGCCGGCACCTGGAAGGACCTCACCGACTCGGTGAACACCATGGCCTCGAACCTGACCGGCCAGGTGCGGTCGATCTCCCAGGTCGCGACGGCGGTGGCGAAGGGTGATCTGTCGCAGAAGATCACGGTCAGCGCACGCGGCGAGGTGGCGGCGCTGGCCGACACGATGAACTCGCTCACCGACACGCTGCGCCTCTTCGCCGAGCAGGTGACCCGGGTGGCCCGTGAGGTGGGCACCGAGGGCAAGCTCGGCGGTCAGGCGGAGGTGCCCGGCGTGGCCGGCACCTGGAAGGACCTGACCGACAGCGTCAACTCGATGGCGTCGAACCTGACCGCCCAGGTCCGCAACATCGCCCAGGTCTCCACGGCGGTGGCCCGGGGCGACCTGTCGCAGAAGATCACGGTGGCCGCCCAGGGCGAGATCCTGGAACTCAAGGACACCGTCAACACGATGGTCGACCAGCTCTCGTCGTTCGCCGACGAGGTGACCCGGGTGGCCCGTGAGGTGGGTACGGAGGGCAAGCTCGGCGGTCAGGCCCAGGTACGCGGTGTCTCCGGCACCTGGCGCGACCTGACCGAGAACGTCAACCAGCTCGCCGGCAACCTGACCAGCCAGGTTCGCAACATCTCGCAGGTGTCCACGGCGGTGGCCAAGGGTGACCTGTCGCAGAAGATCACGGTGGATGCCCGGGGCGAGATCCTGGAGTTGAAGTCGACGGTCAACACGATGGTCGACCAGTTGTCGTCGTTCGCCGACGAGGTCACGCGGGTGGCCCGCGAGGTGGGCACCGAGGGCAAGCTCGGCGGTCAGGCCGAGGTGAAGGGCGTTTCCGGCACCTGGCGGGACCTGACGGACAACGTGAACTCGATGGCGTCGAACCTGACCGGTCAGGTGCGGAACATCGCGTCGGTGACGACGGCGGTGGCCAAGGGTGACCTATCGCAGAAGATCACGGTGGATGCCCGGGGCGAGATCCTGGAGTTGAAGTCGACGGTCAACACGATGGTCGACCAGTTGTCGTCGTTCGCCGACGAGGTGACCCGGGTGGCCCGTGAGGTGGGTACGGAGGGCAAGCTCGGCGGTCAGGCGCAGGTGAAGGGCGTCGCCGGCACCTGGCGCGACCTCACCGACAACGTCAACTCGATGGCGTCCAACCTGACCGCCCAGGTCCGCAACATCGCCCAGGTCTCCACCGCCGTCGCCAAGGGCGACCTGTCGCAGAAGATCACGGTCGACGCGCAGGGCGAGATCCTGGAGTTGAAGTCGACGGTCAACACGATGGTCGACCAGTTGTCGTCGTTCGCCGACGAGGTGACCCGGGTGGCCCGCGAGGTGGGCACCGAGGGCAAGCTCGGCGGTCAGGCCGAGGTGAAGGGTGTCTCGGGCACCTGGCGGGACCTGACGGACAACGTGAACTCGATGGCGTCGAACCTGACCGGTCAGGTGCGGAACATCGCGTCGGTGACGACGGCGGTGGCCAAGGGTGACCTGTCGCAGAAGATCACCGTCGACGCGCAGGGCGAGATCCTGGAGTTGAAGTCGACCGTCAACACGATGGTCGACCAGCTCTCGTCGTTCGCCGACGAGGTGACCCGGGTGGCCCGCGAGGTCGGCAGCGAGGGCAAGCTCGGTGGTCAGGCGCAGGTGAAGGGAGTCTCCGGCACCTGGCGGGACCTGACCGAGAACGTCAACCAGCTCGCCTCGACGCTGACCACCCAGCTGCGCGCCATCGCCCGGGTCTCCACCTCGGTGACCCGTGGCGACCTGACCCAGCGGATCACCGTCGAGGCACAGGGCGAGGTCGCCGAGCTCAAGGACAACATCAACCAGATGATCGTCACCCTGCGGGAGACCACCCACAAGAACGCGGAGCAGGGCTGGCTCGACTCCAACCTGGCCCGCATCGGTGGTCTGTTGCAGGGCCAGCGCGACCTCGGCGAGGTCTGCCGCATGATCATGCAGGAGGTGACCCCGCTGGTCGACGCGCAGCTCGGCGCGTTCTTCCTGGCGGACAACTCCGAAGGGGTGATGCGGCTGCGGCTGACCGCCTCGTACGGCTATGTGTCCCGGGGACACGACGTCACCTTCGGGCCCGGTGAGGGACTCGTCGGCCAGGCGGCGATCTCCCGGCGCACGATCCGGGTCGGCGCGGTGCCGGACGGCCGCATCACGCTCCGCTCCGGTCTGGCCGACACCCCGCCGGCCGACCTGGTCGTGCTGCCCGTCCTCTTCGAGGGCGAACTGCTCGGCGTGATCGAGTTCGCCACCGTCACCCCCTTCTCCGAACTGCACCTGGCGTTCCTGGAGCGGCTGGTCTCCACCATCGGCATCGCGGTCAACACCATCCAGGCGAACCGGCGTACCGAGGAGTTGCTGGCCCAGTCGCAGCGGCTGGCCCACGAGTTGCAGGAGCAGTCGGCGGAGTTGCAGCGCACCAACGCCGAGCTGGAGGAGAAGGCCACGCTGCTCTCCGAGCAGAAGGGCAACATCGAGACCAAGAACCGGGAGATCGAACTGGCCCGGCTCGGTCTGGAGGAGAAGGCGCAGCAGCTCACCCGGGCCTCGGCGTACAAGTCGGAGTTCCTGGCGAACATGAGCCACGAGCTGCGTACGCCGTTGAACTCGCTGCTGCTGCTGGCCCGGCTGCTCGCCGAGAACTCGGAGCAGAACCTCAGCCCGAAGCAGATCGAGTTCGCCCGGACCATCCACGGGGCCGGGTCCGACCTGCTCTCGCTGATCGACGACATCCTCGACCTGTCCAAGATCGAAGCGGGTCGGATGGACGTCGAGCCGACCGAGATCCGGTTCGCGGAGATCCGCAACTACGTGGAGCAGGCGTTCGCGCCGCAGGCCGACGAGAAGGGCCTGGACTTCCAGGTACGCGTCGGCAAGGACCTGCCGGCGGCGGTGGTCACCGACGCCCAGCGGCTCCAGCAGATCCTGCGCAACCTGCTCTCGAACGCGGTCAAGTTCACCGACAACGGCGCGGTGACGCTGCGCATCGCACGTGCCCCGGAGCACGCGGTGTTCGACGTGCCGGCGCTGACCAACGCCCGGCAGGTGCTCGCGTTCACGGTGATCGACACCGGCATCGGCATCTCCGACGACAAGCTGTCGCTGATCTTCGAGGCGTTCCAGCAGGCGGACGGCACCACCAGCCGTCGCTACGGCGGCACCGGCCTGGGGCTGTCGATCAGCCGGGACCTGGCCCGCCTGATCGGCGGCACGATCACCGTCACCTCGGCACCGGGCCAGGGCTCGACGTTCACGCTCTATCTACCCGACGTGCTGGCACCGGACGCGGTGGTGGCGCCGTCGCCACCCTCACCACAGCGGGCCGGCCTGCCGTCGTCGCTGCTGATGCCGCCGGTGGAGCTGCTGCCGCAGCGGCCGGAGGCACCCAAGACCCGTCAGCTCGACGGTGCCACCGTGCTGATCGTCGACGACGACGTCCGTAACGTCTTCGCCCTGACCAGCGCACTCGAACTGCACGGCATGACCGTCCTGTACGCCGACAACGGCACCGACGGGGTGCGCCTGTTGGCGGAGCACCCGGAGGTGGACATCGTCCTGATGGACGCGATGATGCCCGACCAGGACGGGTACGAGACGACCCGGCAGATCCGCCGGAACCACCGCTTCGTGGACCTGCCGATCGTCTTCCTGACGGCCAAGGCGATGCCCGGTGACCGGGAGTCGGCGATCGCGGCCGGGGCCAGCGACTACATCACCAAGCCGGTCGACCTGGACGAGCTGATCGAACTGATGACCAGCTGTATCAGTGGCAGCCGCACCGAGGAGGGCTCGTGACGCAGGTGGCGAAGGCGCTGCTGGTCGATGACCGCCGGGAGAACCTGATGGCCCTGGAGGCGATCCTCCAGGGTCTGCCGGTGCAGACGGTCGCGGTGGAGAGCGGCGAGGCGGCGCTGAAGCAGTTGTTGGTGGACGACTTCGCGGTGATCCTGCTGGACGCCCAGATGCCGGACATGGACGGCTTCGAGACGGCCAGTCACATCAAGCGGCGGGAACGGACCCGGCACGTACCGATCATCTTCCTGACCGCCGCGGACCGCGACGCCCAACTGGCGCTGCGCGGTTACGCGGTCGGCGCGGTGGACTACCTGACCAAGCCCTTCGACCCGTGGGTGCTGCGGGCCAAGGTCTCGGTCTTCGTGGAGCTGTGGACGAAGACCCGGCAGTTGGCCGCGCAGTCCGAGATGGTGCGGGAGCGCGACGCCCAGTGGCGGCTGCTGACCGACGCGGTGGACGAGGCGAGCACCCTGCTGCGGAGCGCGGACAAGGACCCGGACGCGGTGGCCCGCGCCGTCGCCGTCCTGGAACAGGCCCGCTGGGGGACCAGCTCCTGACACCGCCCGATCGTGACGTCGCCGTGGACTGCCGCCCGGTGGTCCACGACAGCGTCACGATCGACCCGGCGGCCCGTGGTCGGGACCGGGTTGAGCGGTGGCTCAGCTGGTCGGGGCGTCGTTACGGATCATCAGGGCGCTGCGCAGGCCCGTGATGTCGAGTACGCGTATCAGGAACTCGCCCACGTTGCTCAGCAGGAGCAGGCTCTGCGCGTGGCTGGCCTTGCGGCTGAGGACCACGAGCGTCCCCAACCCCTGCGAGTCGCAGAAGGTGACCCCGCCGAGATCGAGCACGATCCGAGGCGGGGGTTCGGTGAGCACTTCGTTGACGACGGTCGACAGCTGGGCGGCCGTGAGCATGTCGATCTCACCGGCTAGGCGAAGCACCGCTTCGTCGCCAGTCCGGTGTACGGTGATGGACAGTTCGGCACGATCCACCGGGTCAGCCTATCGCGATCTCGGGCACCCGGCCTGTCGAGGCGAACCGCCTCCGCCCAGCGTGCCGCAGGTGAGCCGGATAACCCTGATCCGGGGTGCCTGCCGATCCGCCGTCGGGCGCTGACACAATGGCGGCATCGTGACCGAGGTGTTTCCCGCCGGAACCGACCGCTATCCGGTCGACGCGCCGGCCTCAGAGGCCCTGTTCGACCGCGCCCGCGCCATCGTGCCGGGCGGGGTGAACTCCCCCGTGCGCGCCTTCCGAGCGGTCGGCGGCACACCACGCTTCATGGTCCGTGGCGAGGGACCGTGGCTCCACGACGCGGACGGGCGACGCTACGTCGACCTGGTCTGCTCCTGGGGCCCGCTGATCCTCGGCCACGCCCATCCCGAGGTGGTCGCGGCCGTGCAGGCCGCCGCCGCGCAGGGCACCAGCTTCGGCACCCCCACCCCGGGCGAGGTCGACCTGGCCGCCGAGATCGTCGCGCGGACGCCCGTCGAGCAGGTGCGCCTGGTCAACTCGGGCACCGAGGCGACCATGTCGGCGATCCGGCTGGCTCGGGGATACACCGGACGCTCCAAGATCATCAAGTTCGCCGGTTGCTACCACGGGCACGTGGACGCGCTGCTGGCTGCGGCCGGCTCCGGCGTGGCCACCCTCGGGCTGCCCGACTCGCCCGGTGTGACCGGCGCGGCGGCGAGCGAGACCATCGTGCTGCCGTACAACGACCTCGCCGCGGTGCAGGAGGCGTTCGCCGCCGAGGGCGAGCACATCGCCGCCGTGATCACCGAGGCGGCGCCGGGCAACATGGGTGTGGTGGCACCCCGGGACGACTTCAACGGCCAGTTGGCGCGTATCGCGCACGCCAACGGCGCGCTGCTCATCGTCGACGAGGTGATGACCGGGTTCCGGGTCTCCCGCTCCGGCTGGTACGGCCTCGATCCGGTCGACGCGGACCTGTGGACGTACGGCAAGGTCATGGGTGGTGGGCTGCCTGCGGCGGCGTTCGGCGGGCGCGCGGAGATCATGTCGCGACTGGCTCCGGCCGGGCCGGTCTACCAGGCGGGCACCCTCTCCGGTAACCCGCTGGCCTGCGCCGCCGGTCTGACCACGCTGCGGCTGGCCGACGACGCGCTGTACCGCCGGCTGGACGACACCGCCGCCGTGGTGGGCAAGCTCGCCGCCGACGCGCTGGCCGCCGCCGGGGTGCCGCACCGGCTGTCGTACGCGGGCAACATGTTCTCGATCTTCTTCACGGACGCCGACGTGGTGGACTACGACAGCGCCCGCACCCAGCAGGTGCCCGCGTTCAAGGCGTTCTTCCACGCGATGCTCGCGGCCGGGGTCTACCTGCCGCCGAGCGCGTTCGAGTCCTGGTTCGTGTCGGCGGCGATCGACGACGCCGCCCTGGAACAGATCGCCGCCGCCCTGCCGGTGGCGGCCAACGCGGCGGCAGCGACGACAGGGGTGTAAACCAGTGAGTAAGACGGTGGTCCACGTGCTTCGGCACGGCGAGGTGTACAACCCGGACGGCATCCTCTACGGCCGACTGCCCGGGTTCCGCCTCAGTGAGCTGGGTGTCCAGATGGCCAAGGCCGCCGCGCAGGGGCTCGCCGAACGCGAGGTCGTGCACGTGGTGGCCAGCCCCCTGGAACGGGCCCAGCAGACCGCCGAACCGATCGCCGCCCAGTTCGGGCTCCCCGTCGGAGTCGACGAACGGCTCATCGAGAGCGCCAACTGGTTCGAGGGCAAGAAGGTCTCTCCCGGTGACGGCTCCTTCCGTGACCCGCGCAACTGGTGGGTGCTGCGCGACCCGGTGACCCCCTCCTGGGGAGAGGCGTACCGGGTGATCGCCGAGCGGATGTTCGCCGCGCTGCACGCCGCCCGGGTCGCCGCCGAGGGGCGGGAGGCCGTCCTGGTCTCGCACCAGCTCCCGATCTGGACGCTGCGTCGGCACGTCGAGCGCAAGCGGCTCTGGCACGACCCGCGACGTCGGCAGTGCGGGCTGGCCTCGCTGACCACGTTCCACTTCGACGGCGCCAAGATCGTCGGGATCGGCTACTCCGAGCCGGCCGCGCACCTGGTGGCGATCTCACCGACCGCGCGGACGGCCAAGGGGGCCTGAGATGGGTGCCCGTAGGTGGGCCGTGGGCCTGCTCGCCGCCGTGACCGCCACGACGGTGCTGAGCGGCTGCACCAGCGGTGGCCGGGAGGCGGCCTGCGACAACACGGGCGGCATCGTGGAATGCGCCCCGGACCAACGTTCCGACGCGCCCCGTCTCGCCGGTGAGCTGCTCGACGGCGGTTCCTACGACGTGACGCAGCAGCGGGGCCAGGTCGTCGTGGTCAACTTCTGGGGCTCCTGGTGCGCGCCGTGCCGGGCCGAGGCCGACGACCTGGAGAACACCTACCAGGCGACCAAGGACTCCGGGGTGACCTTCCTCGGCATCAACGTGCAGGACAGCCGGGACAAGGCGGTCGCCTTCGAGGAGGGCTTCGGGATCACCTACCCGAGCATCTTCGACCCGGGCAGCCGCCTCGCCCTCGACCTGGACATCCCGCCGAACACCATCCCCGCGACCGTGGTCCTGGACCGGGAGGGCCGGATCGCGACCGTGATCCGGGCGGCGGTACGCCAGGAGGGCCTGCAACCCATCGTCGAGCGGATCGCCGCGGAGTCCGCTGCGGCGTCCGGCCCGCGCTGATGGGCGAGACGTTCGGTCAACTCGCCGTCTCGGGGCCGCTGCTGTTGGCGATCGGCGCGGCGGCACTGGCCGGGCTGGTCAGCTTCCTCTCCCCGTGCGTGCTGCCGCTGATGCCGGGCTACCTGTCGTACGTGACCGGCCTGGCCGGCGCCGACCTGGAGGGCCGGGATGTAAGGAAGGGCCCCGTACTAACGCCTGGTGTAGAGGAGGGGTCCCCTCCTAACACCTCGGGCGGGGGTACGGCGCTGCGGGAGCGCACCCGGGTCAGCCCGGCGGTCAAGGGGCGCGTACTCGCCGGGACCCTGCTCTTCATCGCCGGCTTCACCGTGGTCTTCACCGCCACCGCGATCCTGTTCAGCAGCATCGGCCGGGTCTTCTTCGACTACGAGCGGGCGCTGGAGATCGTCGTCGGCGCGTTGATCGTGGTGCTCGGGCTGGGCTACCTCGGAGCGCTGCCCGGCTTCCAACGCGAGTTCCGGATCAACCGCCTGCCGAACGCCGGCCTGCTCGGCGCACCCGTCCTCGGCGCGGTGTTCGCCCTGAGTTGGGTCCCGTGCACCGGCCCGACGCTGGCCGCGGTGCTCGGCATGGCCACCACCAGCGGACAGACCGACCGCGCGGTGGTGCTCGCGGTGGCGTACTGCCTCGGACTGGGCATACCGTTCATCGTCTTCGGGCTCGGCTTCAACCGCCTGCTCGGGGTCTTCCGCACGATCCGGCGGCACAGCCGCTGGGTCACCCGGATCGGCGGCGTACTGCTGATCCTGATCGGGCTGGCCCTGCTCACCGGCGGGTGGACCAACGTCGTGATCTGGTTGCAGACCACCGTCGGGGTGGGTGATTTCGAGGTGAGCATCTGATGACCGCGGTGGACGACCGGCCGGCCGCTCCGGCCGAGTCACCCCGGCGCCGCCCCCACGCGCTGCTCGCTCTGCTGCGCAACTCGTGGCGGCAGCTCACCAGCATGCGTACCGCGCTGGTGTTGCTCTTCCTGCTCGCGATCGCCGCCATTCCGGGTTCGGTGCTGCCGCAGCGCGGCGTCAACCCGGAGGACGTCCGGGACTTCTACACCGCGAACCCGCAGCTCGCCCCGGTGCTGGACCGGATCGGCGCGTTCGAGGCGTTCAGCTCGGTCTGGTTCTCGGCGATCTATCTGCTGCTGTTCACCTCGCTGATCGGGTGCATCACGCCCCGGCTGCGCGACCACGTCCGGGCGATGCGGGCCAGGCCGCCGGCCGTACCGAAGCGCCTGGAGCGGTTGCCCCAGCACGCGGTGGTGCCGGCGCCCGCCGGTGGCGCGGCCGCGGTCGCCGAGACCCTGCGCCGCCGCCGGTGGCGGGTGGCGGTACGCGGCGACGAGATCTCCGCCGAGAAGGGCTACCTCAAGGAGACCGGCAACCTGATCTTCCACAGCGCGATGGTGCTGCTGCTGGTCGGTGTCGCGCTCGGTTCCTGGTACGGCTGGCACGGCAACCGGCTGCTCGTCTCCGGCCCGGACGGTGTCTTCTGCAACACCCGCCAGCAGTACGCCGAGGCGAAACTCGGCCCGCGCGTCGGCGACGACCTGCCCCGGTTCTGCATGCAGCTCGACGAGTTCGAGGCCGAGTTCCTGCCCAGCGGCCAGCCCTCGCACTTCAACGCCAAGGTCACGGTGGACGAGGACGGCGGCGCACCCCGGGCGGCCGAGTTCTCGGTCAACTCGCCGCTGCGCCTGGACGGCGCGAACGTCTATCTGCTGGGCCACGGCTACGCTCCGGTGATCCGCTACACCGACCGGTTCGGCGGCACGCAGACCAGCGTGGTGCCGTTCCTCACCACCGGTGACATGGGTCTGACCGGCGAGGGGCTGGCGGCCTTCCCGGACGCCAACGTCGACCCGGCGACCGGCGAGCGGAACGCGAACCTCCAGATGGCCTTCTCCGGCCTGTACCTGCCGACCGCGCCGCAGGAGCCGCCGTTCACCCGCTCCGAGTACCCGACGGAGCAGAATCCGCTGCTCGGCCTGATCGCCTACCGGGGCAACCTGGGCCTCGACGGCGGCATCCCCGGCTCGGTCTACCAGCTCGACCAGCGGCAGATCCGCAACGGCCGGCTCACCGAGGTGGGCTCGAAGGACCTGCGCAAGGGCGAGAGCTGGACGCTCGACGACGGCACCACGGTCGAGTTCGTGGGCACCGAGCGTTACATCGTGCTGTCCGTACGGCACGACCCGGGCACGATGCTGCTGCTGGTCAGCTCCGTCGGGCTGGTGCTCGGGCTGATGGGTTCGCTGTTCGTCCGGCGACGCCGGATCTTCGTCCGGCTGTTGCCCGCCGGTGCTGTGCCCACCGGTGCCGCGCCCCCCGGTTCCGGCCCCCCCGACAGTGGATCTCCGACGGACGGTAGTAGCTTGGTCGAGGTGGCTGGCCTGCCCCGGACCGAACATCCGGGGTTCGCCGCCGAGTTCAGCCAACTGGTCGCCGCGATCGGCGACGACCGGCGGACCGGCGAGGCCATCGACCCGGACGAGCGGGCCGGGGCGCGAGAAGGAGCCGAGTGATGTCCGCACTCTCCGACCAGGTGGTGTCGATCGCCACCCTGGTGTACCTGCTGGCCATGATCAGCCACGCGGTCGAGTACGCCCTCGGTAACTCGCGCGCCAAGGTGGCGGCAGCCCCGGCCCGTGAGCTGGTCGGCGCGGCGGTCGGCGGCGGCTCCGGCGCTACGGGTGCGGCGGGCAGCGGCAGCGCGACGGGGGCGGCCGAGGACGGCGGTTCGACGGGTACGGCCGACGGTGTGGCCGGGACCGGTGGCGGAGCAGCCGGCGGCGGTGCGGCACGTACCCCTGCCGAACGCACCGCGCGGCGGGCCGCACTCGCCGGGTGGATCGCGGTGGCCCTCACCGCCGTGGGCGCGGCCCTGCACCTGGTCGGGCTGGTCACCCGGGGCATCGCCGCCGAGCGGATGCCCTGGGGCAACATGTACGAGTTCGTGCTCACGGTCTCGTTCATCGGCGTCTCCGCCTGGCTGGTGGTGCTCTGGAAGGTGCCGTCGCTGCGCCGCCTCGGGCTGTTCCTGACCCTGGTCATGGTGCTGCTGGTGGCCACCGCCGAGCTGGTGCTCTACACCCCGATCGTGCCGCTGGTGCCGGCGCTCAACTCGTACTGGTTCATCGTGCACGTGTCGACCGTCGTCTTCGCCTCGGGGCTGTTCCTGCTGGGCTCGGTGCCGGCCGCGACGTACCTGATGCGGGCCGGCTACGAACGCGGCAAGCGCAGTTTCCCGTACACGCTGGCGAAGAAGCTGCCGGCGGCGGCCAGCCTGGAGCGGCTCACCTTCGTGCTGCACGCCTTCGCGTTCCCGCTGTTCACCTTCGCGGTGATCGCCGGGGCGATCTGGGCCGAGGCGGCCTGGGGTCGGCCGTGGGGCTGGGACCCGAAGGAGACCTGGTCGTTCATCTCCTGGGTGATCTACGCCGGTTACCTGCACGCCCGCGCGACGCCGAGCGTGAAGCGCAACGTGGCCGCCTGGCTGGCCATCCTCGGCTTCCTGACGGTGATGATGAACCTCTTCGGCGTGAACATCTTCTTCGAGGGCCTGCACTCCTACGGCGGTCTGTGAGGACAGAACCCAGGATGTAGAACTACACTTCTTATAACTGTAGTTCTACATTTCGGGTGGACCGCTCAGATCTCGAACGGCTGCCAGTTCCTAGCGGGGCGGCTCAGGGTCTCGTCGACGCGCAGCGTGATCTGGTAGGCGATCTCCGGCACGTCGGCCAGTTCGATGCGCTCGGCACGCATCGCCAACTGCGCGTGCAGCTCCCGGGCGATCGCGTCGCGGAGACTGGTGAGCAGCGGCGACAACCCGTCCGGGTCACCGACGACGTACGCGTCCGACATGCGCCAATCCTGCCGTCCCCGACGCCCGCCGCCCCAGCACCTGTGAAGTATCCCGCCCGTGCTCTGCCTCCGCCGAGGAGATCTTGGAAATTTTCCGTTATCTATGAACGGCAACTGTCCAAGATCTCAAACGTCGACGCGTCGTGGGCTCAAGGGGCTGAGGTTTCGGGCGGACGGGGTGTGCGCGGGGCGGCCCAGCCGAGGAAGCGTTCGTGTAGCGACGCGGGCTTCGGCACGTTGTGTGGATCGAGTCGACCGGCGATCGACCGCCGCAACTCGTCGCAGTGCTGGACGAACACGTGCTGCGTCGCCCGGTCGGCGGCCCGCTGGTGATGCGGGAGCAGTTGCGCCGCCTGGTCAAGCTGGCCACCGAACAGCCCCGGGTGCGGCTGCACGTGGTGCCCGCCTCGGTCGGCGCGTATCCAGGTGTCGCCGGGGCCTTCGTGCTGGCTACCCTCCCCGGTGGGAAGGACGTCGCCTACCTGGATGACCAACTCAAGGGTCAGGTCATCGACGACACCGAGGACGTGCTGGCGATCCGGGCGTCCTGGGAGGCGATCCAGGGCGAGGCGCTGCCGCCCCGGCAGTCGATCGAGTTGTTGACGGAGGTGGCGGAGTCATGGCGGAGCTGACCGGCGCCCGGTGGCGCACCAGCACCCGGAGCAGCACCAACGGCGGCAACTGCGTCGAGGTGGCCGACAACCTGCCCGGCGTGGTCGCCGTACGCGACAGCAAGGACCGGGACGGCGAGGTGCTGATCTTCGGCCCGGCCGCCTGGCGAGCGTTCGTGGCGCTGGCCCGCCGCCACTGACCTGCCGTCCATCGCCCGTGGGGCGAATCGACCACCGCCCGCCCCCGGACATGTCGGAGCGGTCAGACCGGTTCGTCGCGGTGCCGCAGGTCGTTGCGGACGGTGGGCGGGACGCGTAGCCGCTGATCCGTGCAGAGTCGCCGCAACTCGTCCGCGTGCTCGTCGGGATCGAGGGTCAGTCGGGCCAGCTCGTCGAAGAGCGCCATCCGCTCCTCGTCGATCGTCTCCTCCGGCTCCGGCATCGCACCCCAGCTGTCCCAGGGCAGCAGTTCCACCGTGCCCAGCGCAGCGGCGTCCCGCATCAGGTTGCCGGCGATCCACCACCAGCCGGCCTCGTCGGTCACGCTGAGCCCGAAGGTGTCCGGGTCGGCGCGGCCCGCACGACACCGTGTCCACGCCTCACCGGCGACCAGGAACCGGTCACGCGGTACGTCCATGACGTCGAAGTCGATGCCGAACAGCTCTCGTTGGAGGTTGTCGAGCTGGGCGTCGACCATGATCCAACGACGCTGCTCCGAGTTCCAGTACTCGCCGACCCAGTGGTCCTCGTACCGCCCCTGCGCCAGGTAGTCGCCGAAGCCGCAGCGGGCGCGGGCCGGCACACCACGCTCCCGCAGCACGGTGACCAGCAGGACGCTGTAGTGCCGGCAGTTGCCCGCCACCCGGTGCTCGGGCTGCCGAGGGAGGTCCAGCGGACGGCCGTCCCGGCCCGCGATGCCCGCGAGCAGCTCGTCGGCGGGCCGCAGGTGCACGCTGGACCGGTCGGCGTCGGACAGGGTGACGTCGTACGCCCCGGCGATGTGCTCGTGGATCACCAGTCCCTGGATCGTCCGGGTGATCGCCGCCGGGTCCGTCGGCACCGCGTCGAGGAGTCCGGCGTACGCCCCGGCGGAGGTCAGCCGCCCCGGCCGCGCGTACCGGGAGAGAGCCGTCGGTTCGTGGTTCATCCGGCCTCCTGGGATGGGTGAGAGACAAGAGTGGCAAGATTCGCCGACTCGCGGTGACCCGTCACGATCCATTTTTGCGATCAGCTCGAAAAGGGCTCGACCAGGCAGAGGTGACCGGTCCGGGATGGGCGGGACCAGCCCCGGTCACCATCCCGAACCGGCCACGATCAGGACTGAACCTGGACGACGACCGTGACCTCGTCGTTGTCCCGGTCGTCGTCCCACCAGGAGGGGTACGGCCCGGGCATGTTGAGGCTCACCGCGCCGGCCGCACCACCCACGGAGGTGATCCGGACCCCGAAGTCGACCTGATGGGTCTCACCGGCGGCGAACACCGAGCCGGGTACCGCGCAGCGGTACCAGGAGGCACCGGGTTGCGGATCGCCGCTGTACCAGCCGTCCTCCGACTCGTAGAGCGCGACACAACGGTCGGGCACGGACTCCACGGTCACCCCGGACGGCACCCGGACGTGGAACGGTGCCACCTCGCCCGCGCCGCTGCGGAAGTCGTCGAGGTCTCCCGCGCCGTTGTTCCGGACCCCGGCGCGCAGGATGGTCGCACCGCCGACCGGACCGACGACCGGCTCCGCCAGGGCGGCCAGGTCCAGGCTGTTCGGCACGTTGTCGACGTAGAAGGAGGCCCAGTTGTCGCCCGGGTCGATCTCGGTCGTCAGGATGCGGGCCGCTGCGGACGCGGTCCGGCTGGGCCGCAGCCTCAGCTCGGTGCCGCCCGCCCGGCGCTGGTAGCCGAGTTGCGTCGGCAGCGCCGCAGCACCGGCAAGCGGCTCGACGAACTGGTCGATGCTCTCCCCGGCGTACGCCGAGCCGTCGATCGCGAACCCGAAGCCGCCGGACACCTCCATCGTTGCTCCCGGGCGGACCCGTCCGTTCAGGTCGCAGACGACCGAGGTGCGGTGACCGGTGAGCGGGGCGTACCAGCAGTTGGACCAGGTTGACGGCGTCAACCCCGAGGAGAGGGTGAAGGTGATCCGGACTCCTCTGCTGGTCCGGTTGCCGACGTTCGTGAGCCGGATCGGCGCGGACAACAGATCACCGACCGCAGCCGCGTCGACCCGCCCGCCGCCCAGGTTGACCAGGTCCGCGCCGTCACCGACGGACACCGTCGCCGTGGCGACGAAGGGATCGGCGTTGTCGGCCAACGCTCGGTACGACACTGTGGCGCTGTCGCCCCCGGAGGCGCCGGCCAGTGGCCGGAACAGCACCGGGATGCTGCCGATCTGGAGGCTCGAGTCCGGGTCGACGTCCGGTGGCAGCGGGCAGGTGACCTGGGATCCCGAAGTGGCGCACCAGGCGGGAAACTCGGCGGAAGCCACGCCGAGCAGGCCGGTCAGGTCGACGACGACCCGTGGATTCACCGCGTCCTGGGCGTACACGTAGAGCGGCTTGGCCTTGCCGGGGGCGCCGGCTGCGCCGATCACGACATCGTCGAGCTGGGCCTGGAACCAACCCGACGCGGTCTCGGCCTGGGCCGGAGCACCGAGCGCCACGAGTGAGGCGGTGACCGCCAACACCACGGCGGCTCGTCCCGCACGGGCGTGCGGGCGTTGCGCAGATCGCATGTGACTCCTTGCTTCGAGGGACCCGGAAGCAGGCCAACGCCACCGAGGGCGGGGCCGTTCGGGAACCATGAGCTTAGATGCGCGGTACGACACACGACGCCCCGTGCGACGTGATCTCCGCCCGAGAGCCGACCTGCTCGGACCGGCCGAGGGTGGGACGTGCCACAGCACGGGCGGGTACCCGGCGTGGGCACGACGACGGCGCGTAGGACAGACTTGCTGCATGGCGGCTCGTGGGTTCCCGTACACCGATCTGAAGGACTTCCTGGCGGCGCTGGAGCGCGCGGGCGAGCTACGGCGCGTCGGCGTACCCATCGACCCGACGCTGGAGATCAGCGAGGTCGTCACGCGGACCGTGCGGGCGGACGGGCCGGCGTTGCTCTTCGAGCGGCCCACCCGGGGCGAGATGCCGGTGGCGATTAACCTCTTCGGCACCGAGAAGCGCACCGCGATGGCGCTCGGCGTCGAGTCGCTGGACGAGATCGGCAACCGGATCGGCGAGATGCTCAAGCCGGAGCTGCCGATGGGCTTCTCCGGCATGATGGGCGGCCTGGGCAAGGTGATGCAGCTCAAGTCGATGCCGCCCAAGAAGGTCAAGACCGCCCCGTGTCAGCAGGTGGTCTACCGGGGTGACGACGTCGACCTGAACCGGCTGCCGGGCCTGCAGGTGTGGCCGGGCGACGGCGGGATCTTCCACAACTTCGGGCTGACCCACACCAAGCACCCGGAGACCGGCAAGCGAAACCTCGGCCTCTACCGGCTCCAGCAGCACAGCCACAACACGGTGGGCATGCACTGGCAGATCCACAAGAACTCCACCGCGCACCACGCCGTCGCCGAGCGGCTCGGCCAGCGGCTGCCGGTCGCCATCGCCATCGGCTGTGACCCGGTGGTCAGCTACGCGTCCAGCGCGCCGCTCCCCGCCGACATCGACGAATACCTGTTCGCCGGGTTCCTGCGCGGCGAGCGGGTGGAGATGGTCGACTGCCTGACCGTGCCGTTGCAGGTGCCGGCGCACGCCCAGGTGGTGCTGGAGGGCTACCTGGAGCCGGGCGAGCGCCTGCCGGAGGGGCCGTTCGGCGACCACACCGGCTTCTACACCCCGGTCGAGCCGTTCCCGGTGCTGCACGTCGAGGCGATGACCATGCAGCGCGACCCGGTCTACCACACGATCGTCACCTCGAAGCCGCCGCAGGAGGACCACGGTCTCGGCAAGGCCACCGAGCGGATCTTCGCGCCGCTGCTGCGCTTCCTCATCCCGGACATCGTCGACTACGACCTGCCGGCCGCCGGGGTCTTCCACAACTGCGCGATCGTGTCGATCCGCAAGCGGTACCCGAAGCACGCCCAGAAGGTGATGAACGCGATCTGGGGCGCGCACATGATGTCGCTGACCAAGCTGATCGTGATCGTGGACGAGGACTGCGACGTGCACGACTACCGCGAGGTCGCCTTCCGCGCCTTCGGCAACGTCGACTACGCCCGCGACCTGCTGCTCACCGAGGGGCCGGTGGACCACCTGGACCACTCCTCGTACCAGCAGTTCTGGGGCGGCAAGGCGGGCATCGACGCCACCCGCAAGCTGCCCACCGAGGGCTACACCCGGGGTTGGCCCGAGGAGATGACCATGTCGCCCGAGGTCGTCTCGCTGGTCGACAAGCGTTGGAAGGAGTACGGCATCTGATGGCGACCGCCGCCGTGGAGCCGGCCGAACGCCCGGGGCGCGTGAAGTCCTTCCTCAAGCTCGTGGCGATCGAGCACTCGGTGTTCGCGTTGCCGTTCGCGTACCTGTCGGCGTTGACCGCGATGCAGGTCAACGGTGGCCGGGTGCGCTGGCTCGACCTGCTGCTGATCACCGTGGCGATGGTCGGGGCACGGACGTTCGCGATGGCCGCGAACCGCATCCTGGACCGCCGGATCGACGCGCGGAACCCGCGTACCGCCAACCGGGAGCTGGTCACCGGGGCGGTGAGTCTGCGGACGGCCTGGACCGGTGCGGGCGTCGCCCTGGTGGTCTTCCTGGCCGCCGCCGCCCTGCTCAACCCGCTCTGCCTGGTGCTCGCGCCGCTGGCCGTGGTGCCGCTGGTGGTCTACCCGTACGGCAAGCGGTTCACCAACTGGCCGCACGCGATCCTGGCGGTGGCCCAGGCGGTCGGCCCGATCGGCGCGTGGCTGGCGGTCACCGGCACCTTCGCCGGCTCCGGACCGGCCTGGCTGCTCGGCGCGGCCGTCGGCCTGTGGATCGGCGGCTTCGACCTGATCTACGCCTGCCAGGACGCCGAGGTGGACCGCGAGATCGGCGTGCACAGCGTGCCGGCCCGGTACGGCCTGCGCTTCGCGTTGCACGCCTCCACGGTCTCGCACGTGGTGACGTTCGCGCTCTTCGGATGGTTCGGCGTGCTGGTCGGCTTCGGCTGGCTCTGGTGGATCGGTCTGCTGTTCACCGCGGTCGCCTTCGGCTACCAGCACCTGGTGGTCACGCCGACCGACCTGAGCCGGGTCAACCGGGCCTTCTTCACCGCCAACGGTTTCGTCGGCATCGCCCTGTTCGCCTTCGCCGTGCTCGACCTGGTCGTCCGGCTCGGCCTGCGTCCCTGACCCCGGCCGCGCGCCCTGCCGCCCTGCCGTGCGTGGGTGCCGGCGGGGTTCGGGTGAGGGCTCGGGGTGTTAGGAAGGGACCCTTTATCTACCGGAGGCGTTAGTAAGGGGCCCTTCCTTACCCGCGTAGCGGGCACTCTCCAGCGTCCAGTCGATGGTGCCGCGCACGGCCCGCGACACCCCGTCGAGATGGGCGGTGACGGCCTCGTCCAGCGCCGGACCGAACGACGGCACGGCGGCTCGCTGGTCGACGAACTCCCGCATGGTGGTGTGCCAGCGCCGGATCACCGACTCGATCGCGGCCTCCCGGGACAGCCGGTGTTCGGCGGCGGTCGCCAGCACCAGGTTGTGCCCACCGGCGGTGGCCTCGTCGCGCTCCAGCGAGGCGAGGTCGTTGTACCAGGACAGCAGGTCGTTGCCGAGGTCCCGGAATCGGCTCAGCGCCGGATGATGGTAGACCGCGTCGGGTAGCGGCCGACCGGTGACGAACTCGACCAGCGGATACGACACGTACGCGGCCGAGGTGGCGCGGCGCAGCTCGACGTACTCGGCGACGCCGGGCCGGTGACCGCCGGTCTTGTTGGCCGCCTCCTGCCAGGTCCCGTCGAGGTGGTGGGCGACCGCGTCGGCGAATCGTGCCCGCCAGGGGGCCGACATCCGGCGGCGCGGCTCCCGCCAGGCGGTCACCAGCAGCCGGCGCATCGGCCCGGCCAGCCCGGTCTGCGGTGAGCGGGCCTGCCCGCGCAGCACCGCGAGTACGCCGTCGCGCAGTCCACGAATCTCGGCGAGGGTGAACCGGTCGGGCTTGTCGCAGGCGTCGTCGACCAGGAAGAACCAGGTGAACAGTGCGGTGAGTACGCGCAGGTCGGGCTCGTCGGCGTCCGGATAGAGCCGGCCGGCGTAGCGGGCGAAGCGGGCCCCGGCCAGCAGCCTGGCGGTTGTCGGGTCCACCGTCAGCCCGGTCTGCGGCAACCAGTGGATCAACCACTCCTGCACGTCGTCGGAGTACGGCGACAGCCGGGACGGGATCGGACAGGCGTCCCGCAGTGAGGGCAGGACGTACTGGCCCATCCCGATCCCTCCCCCTGAGGTGCCGTACCGCGTGCGGCACCAGGCAGCATGCCAGGTCGCGATGGCCCCCGCACGCCGATCGGACATCGGTGGCGTAACGCCCCTCTACTGCCGGATCAGGGCAGGTCCCGGGGGTGCCGCACCGGCGTCGACGGTGACCAGGCAGGCTTGAGGGATGCGTGAACCATGGGTGGTCGGCGTCTCCGGGGCCTCCGGCACGCCGTACGCGGCCGCAGTCGTCCGCGGGCTGCTCGACGCCGGGGAGTCGGTGGACCTGATCGTCTCCCGGGCCGCCCGACTGACCGTGCTGGACGAGACCGGCAGGTCGTTCCGGGACGCCCACTGGGCCGACGACCTGAGCGCCTGGCTCGGTCGCGACCTGAACGGCGCGGACGTACGGCACTGGCCGGCCGGTGACCTGGCGGCCGGGCCGAGCAGCGGCTCGTACCCGGTGCGTGGCATGGCGGTGGTACCCGCCAGCACGGCCGCCTGCGCCGGCATCGCCATCGGGCTGTCCAAGGACCTGTTGCAGCGCGCCGCCGAGGTCAACCTCAAGGAGCGTCGACGGGTCGTGGTGGTGCCCCGGGAGACCCCGGTGACCCGTAGCCACCTGGAACACCTGATCGCGTTGCACGACGCCGGTGCGGTGGTGCTGCCGGCCAGTCCCGGCTTCTACGGCGCGGGAGCCGCCGCCTCGGCGGCCCAGCTCGTGGACTTCGTGGCCGGGAAGGTGCTCGACGCCCTCGGCGTACCGCACACCCTGTTCCGCAGGTGGGCGGGGAAGTTGAACGCGGACCGGACCTGACGACCGGTCCGCGTCCTGACCCGCACCACTCAGTACATGCCGGCGTTGGCCGGACCTGAGCCGGTCGAGGCGGCTGGGCCGTTGTTGCGTGGTCTGCCCATCTCGTCCGCCTCTTCCAGCATGCCCTCCCCTTCAAGCAGGGCCCGCACCTCGGATTCCCGAAACCGGCGGTGCCCTCCTGGAGTCCGGATACTGCCGATCCGGCCGGCTGCCGCCCATCGCGTCACAGTCTTCGGGTCAACCCGAAACAGCGCGGCGACCTCACCCGGTGTCAGCAGGCGATCTCCAGTGTCCACAGCCCCCTCCTCGCGTCGACGAAGCCCCCGGCTGAACACACTGCCCCCGGCCGGTGCGAGCCCAGAGCCGTCATGAGGGACGTATGGCAATTACAGCACCAGCGAACTGGCCTGTCCGCCAAACGCGAAAAACGCACTGAGTGAGAAGTTAGTAAATGCTACCGGCGGCACGCCCTTCGGACCCTGGGTATGCGAACTGTCACCCACTGCCATGCCCAACGGATGCCGGCGTCCCGGTGTCACCCGTCGCCGACTAGGGTCACAGTCCGTGGACGCCATCGACCGCAGCCTCGTGGACCTGCTCCGGAGCAACGCCCGCCTGTCGTACGCCGAACTGGCCCGCCAGGTCGGTCTATCCGCGCCGGCAGTGCACGAACGCGTCGGAAAGCTGGAGTCCGGCGGGGTAATCCGGGCGTACCGGGCCGACGTCGAGCCGGAGGCCGTCGGGCTGGGCGTCACCGCCCTGATCGGCATCGTCGAGGACTCCGGCGCGGACACCGACGACGTGCTGGAGGCGTTCCGGGCGATACCGGAGATCGAGTCCTGCTACTTCATGGCCGGAGTCGAGTCCTTCCTGCTCAAGGCACGGGTGAGCACCATCGCCGAGTTGGAGCGGCTGATCGTACGGCTGAACCGGACACCCGGCGTGGCCTCCACCCGGACCGGCATCGCCCTGTCGACCAAGTGGGAGAACCGGCCCCAGCCGGTGGCACAGACCTCGTCCTGAGCGGCTTGCTACCTTTCCGAGCGTGACTCATCTCGACCGGTGCGACGAGGCAAGCCGGCGGTGGGTGACCGAGGCGATCGCCGCCGTCGAGGCGGACGCCAACCGGTCCGCCGACACCCACCTGCTGCCCTTCCCCTTGCCCAGGTCGTGGGGGATCGACCTCTATCTCAAGGACGAGTCGGTGCACCCGACCGGCTCGCTCAAGCACCGGCTGGCCCGCTCGCTGTTCCTGTACGGCCTCTGCAACGGCCGGATCGGGCCGGAGACCACGATCGTCGAGGCGTCGTCGGGCTCCACGGCGGTCTCCGAGGCGTACTTCGCGCGGATGCTGGGGTTGCCGTTCATCGCGGTGATGCCCGCCTCGACGTCGCCGGAGAAGATCGCCCAGATCGAGTTCCAGGGCGGCCGGTGCCACCTGGTGCAGGATCCGGCCAAGGTGGTCATCGAGGCGCGCTGGCTCGCCGAGGACTCCGCCGGGCATTTCATGGACCAGTTCACCTACGCCGAACGGGCCACCGACTGGCGGGGCAACAACAACATCGCCGAGTCGATCTACGCGCAACTCGCTCTGGAACGCCATCCCGTACCCGCCTGGGTGGTGGTCGGCGCCGGCACCGGCGGCACCAGCGCCACCATCGGCCGGTACGCCCGCTACCGGCGGCTGCCCACCAAGCTCTGCGTGGTGGACCCGGAGAACTCCGCGTTCTACCCCGCCTGGCAGGCGGCCGACTGGTCGGTCCGCACCGGCCGGGGCTCCCGCATCGAGGGGATCGGTCGGCCGACCGTAGAAGCGTCGTTCCTGCCCGCCGTGGTGGACCGGATGGTGCAGGTGCCGGACGCCGCCTCCCTGGCCGCCATGCGGGCCGGGTCGGCGGTCCTCGGCCGACGCGTCGGCGGGTCGACCGGCACCAACCTGTGGGGCGCCTTCGGGCTGATCGCGGAGATGCGCGCCGCCGGGCGCACCGGCTCGGTGGTCACCCTGATCTGCGACGCCGGTGACCGGTACGCCGACACGTACTACGCCGACGAGTGGGTGGCTGGGCAGGGCCTCGACCTGGTCCCGCACCTGGCGACCGTGGAACGCTTCCTGGCCGACGGTTCCTGGCCGGGCTGAGTCGGCGGTGACTCAGCGGGGCGTGCCGCGCTCCGCCAGACCGGGGTAGTGCTGCACGTACCCGTCCTGGTCCACGTCCACCTCGGCGCTGAAGCCGTCGCTGGCGTACCGGAACCGGTGCGGGCCCAGCCCGGTGTAGACCTGCTCGGCGGGGAGCACGGTCAGACTCGGCAGCAACACCCAGGCCACGTCGATCCGGTGCGTGGTGTCGGCGGGCGCGGTGGTCAGCCCGAGCCGCCGCACCGGCAGCGTGTTGAACAGCGGCGAGCCGCCCAGGTCGACGTCGAGAGTGTCGGCCAGACGGTCCGGGTCCTCCAGGCCGGGCAGCCCGGCCGGGGGCCGTCCGGCGGCGGAGAGGACCGCGTCCAGGTCACCCTGCTCGGCGGCGGTCACCCGCCACCGCCCGGTCGCTCGTTCCAGGCGTACGCTCCGCCGCCACCCGGCACCCTCGACCTCGACCTCCAGGCGGACACTGACCCACCCGGAGTCGGTGGCCACCTGGTAGCGGCAGGTGTAGGGCACCGGGTCGGCGGCGATCTGGGTGCCGTGCGCGGTCAGCCCGGAGCTGTCGTCGACCACGGCGTGTTCGGCACCGGCCGTGTCGGACCGGGTCCACAGCAACGACTTCCGCGTGGTCGACATGTTGCGGACGTTACGCCACCGCGCCCGGCCCGGCAGGCCATGCGCCGAAGGACGATCAGTAGGTGTGCGCCCGGGGACGCCCGACCGACCCGCGCCGCTCGTCGCCCCGCACCTCCGAGCGCCCACCCCGGTCGGCGCCGAACCGGCGCTCCCCACGGGGCTGGTCGCCGTAGGCGCGGTCACCGAACCGGCGCTCGCCGCGTGGCTGGTCGCCGTAGCGGCCTTCCCCGCGCGGCTGGTCGCCGTAGCTGCGGTCACCGAACCGGCGCTCGCCGCGTGGCTGGTCGCCGTAGGCGCGGTCGCCGAAGCGGCGTTCCCCGGCCGGGCGGTCGCCGAAGCGACGGTCACCGCCGGGACGGTCGCCGAAGCGACGCGGTCCGCTGGCCGGACGACCGGGTCGACGCGGCTCCTCCCGCTCCTCGCGTACCGGCACCCCGCTCGGCTCGCGGGCTCCGGTCAGCTCGGCCAGGGCGGCGTCACCGACGCGTACCCGGGTCTGCTCCGGCTCGACACCGGCCTTCTCCATCATCGCCAGGGTGGTGCGGCGCTGCTTCGGCAGCACCAGGGTCGCCACCGCGCCCGTCTCGCCGGCCCGCGCGGTGCGCCCGGCCCGGTGCAGGTAGTCCTTCGGGTCCTTCGGCGGGTCGACGTGCAACACCAGCGAGACACCGTCCACGTGGATGCCCCGGGCCGCCACGTCGGTCGCCACCAACACGTTGGTGCGGCCCTCGCGGAACTCGGCCAGGGTGCGGGTACGCATCCGCTGGGTCTTGCCGCCGTGCAGCCCACCCGCGCGTACGCCGACCGCCGCGAGCTGCGTGACCAGCCGGTCCACGCCGAGCTGCGTACGGGCGAAGACGATGGTCCGACCGGACCGTGCCGCGATCGACGCGGTCACCGGGAACTTGTCCTGCGGCGGGATCAGCAGCATGTGGTGGTCCATGGTGGAGACCGCAGCGGTCGCAGGCGCGGTGGAGTGGGTCACCGGGTCGGTCATGAACCGCTTGACCAACGTGTCCACGTCGGTGTCCAGAGTGGCCGAGAAGAGCAGTCGCTGCGCGTTCGCAGGCGTCTTCGCCAGCAGCTCGGTGACCTCGGGGAGGAAGCCCATGTCGGCCATCTGGTCCGCTTCGTCGAGCACGGTGACCTCGACGTCGTCCAGGCGGCAGACGCCACGGTCGATCAGGTCGGCGAGTCGGCCCGGGGTGGCCACCACCACCTCGACGCCCCGGCGCAGCGCGTCGATCTGACGGTCGTAGGGCACTCCGCCGACGGCGGTCTTCAGGAAGACGCCGATCGACTTGCCCAGCGGCAGGAGTGCGTCGTTGACCTGCATGGCGAGTTCCCGGGTGGGCACCAGGACGAGGGCACGCGGGCGCATCGGGCGAGCCCGGCCCCCTTCGGCCACCCGGGCCAGCAGCGGCAGCCCGAACGCGAGCGTCTTGCCCGAGCCGGTCTGTCCCCGGCCGAGCACGTCGCGCCCGGCGAGGGCGTCCGGCACGGTCGCGCGCTGGATCTCGAAGGGTGTGGTGATGCCCTGCCGGGCGAGGGCGCGCACGAGCGGCTGGGGCAGCCCCAGTGCGCCGAAGTCGATCGACTGGTCAGGGCCGGCGGCGTCGGCTGGCAGATCGGTGGGAACGTCGGAGGCGGACAGGGGCATGCCAGAGGCAGCGGAGGTGGTCAAGAAATGCCTTTCGAGCGGGGCGCACCTTCGCGATGTCCCGCCACGGCACTGCGCCGCCGGATCCGTCCGCAAGAACGCCCATGGGCGCGCGGTCGCGCGCCAGGTCAGTGATCGCCCACAAGTGTACGGCGAGTGTCGTCCCCACGCGGGGACCGGATGGGGGTAGTGGGCGGACTCACCCGCTGTTCACCCCGGCAGAGCGCCGGTCAGACCACTCAGGGCGTCGTTGGTCAGCAGGACGACCAGCACGCTGAACGCCACCAGCAGGCCCAGCGCGACCGCCAGCACGATCGCCACCCGCAGGGTGCTGCCGGACCGCTCGGCCGGAGTGTCCGTCCAGCCCTGCGCCAGGATGTGACCGGTGAGTGACCCGGAGTTCTCCTCGCCGGCCGGGAAGGCCACGGTGTTGGCTCCCGACCCGTCCGCGTAGTAGGCGCTCAGATCGGACCCGCCGGGACGGTACGTCGCCGATCCGGCCTGGCCGGAGGCGTCCGACCGAGGTCCGGGACGGGCCGCTGTCGGTGGCCCGGCCGCCGCCGACGGCGGGTTCGGCCGGGGCACCGGCCTGGTGACGTCGGGGTCGTCCAGCGGCACCGCCTGGGTCCGGTCCGGGTCGGTGCCGCGCGGGACCGGCCGGGCCCGGTCGGTGTCGAGTGGGGCCGTCGGCGGCTCGGCCGGACGCAGCCCAGGCCGTGCCGAGACCCGAGGCGCGACCCCCGGTGAGCCGGAGACCGGCTCGTCCCGACGCCCGGCCGGAGTGGTCGGTGGCGGCCACGCCGGCAGCGCCGGAGCGGGCACCACCGGCGGTGCCGAGCCGGACACGGCCGACGGCGCGGTGATCGACGGCACCGCTGCCGACGCTGCCGCTGCCGACGTGGTCGAGGTAGCCGTGGTCGAGGTAGCAGCCGTGGCCGATGCTGCCGTCGCCGAGGCGGTGGTGGCCGGTGGCGGCGGGAACGGCGGTGCGGGCATCGGGCCGGGCGGCGGCGGGGGCGGCGGCACGGGCGGGCCGGGCGGAGGGGACGGCGGGCCCGGCATCGGCGGTGCCGGCCGGGGAGCGGGTGGCGGTGCGGGCACCGGTCCCGGCGGGTACGGCCCGGGCGTCGGCGGCGCGGGCACCGGGACGGGTGGCGTCGGCGACGGTGGATTGGGTCCCGGCACCGGCGCGGGCGGCGTCGGAGCGGGCTCCGCCGGTGCCGGATCCGGCACCGGCTGGGGATCCGGCGTCGTGGGCTGCGGTGGCTCGGCCGGTCCGGCGGGCTCGGCCGATTCCGGGGCGACCGGCGTCGACCGGTAGATCCCGGCGGCCCGGCCACCACCGGCGGCTGCGGCCTCGTCCGCGCTCACCTGGCCCAGGCCGGCGACCCGGACGCTGGCACGTGCCGCAGTGGGCGGCACCGGCTCCCGCTGCCCCGGCACGCTCGCCGTCCCGACCTTGGCGGCACCGCTCACGCCCGCGCTGCCGACGGCCCTGTTCATGCCCGTGCCACCGGTGAGGGCGCTGGTGCCCGTGCCGCTCGCGGCCCCACTCGTGCCCGTGGTGCCGGCGGTGCCGTTCGTGCCCGCGACGCTGGCGGTACCGGTGACACCGCTCCCGCCCGCAACGGCCGACGGTGCGCTCAAATCGGCGGGCTGGGTCGTGCCGGCACCCGCCGCGCCGGCCACACTGACCTGCGCTCGGGCGATCACCGGCGGTCGTTCGGCCTCGGGGGACACCGGGGAACCGGCACGGTACGTGGTACCGCCGCCCGTCGCGGGAGCGCCGGATCCGGGCCCGCCGGTGGCCGGGGCGGCTGGTCCGGTGCCGATGACCGCCGAACTCCCCGGGGCGGTTACGCGGGCGACCCCCGCCCGGCCGCGTGCCGGTGGCCGGTCCGTGTCGCTCGGTGCCGCCGGTGACGGCGCGGGGCCCGTGCCGACCAGGTCGGCAGCGGTGCCGATGACGGCCGCCGAGCCGGATGCGGAAGGCGTCGGCTCCGGGCCGGCCGGCGCGGGCTCAGGGGCCGTCGGAGCAGGCTGCGCAGCGGAAGCGGCAGGCTCGGAGGCGGAAGGTGCAGGCTCAGGGGCGGAGGGCGCAGGCCCGGGGTTGGAGAGTGCAGGCTCGGCGGTGGCCGGAGGCGGTTCGGCGGTGGTGCTCGGAGCGGCGGTGGACGCAGGGTCGGCCGGCTTCGCCGGAACCTCGTGCTCGGTCATCCTCGTCCTCCGTGCCACGCTCGCACCCGGATCCGTGCCCCGGACCGGCAGTGCCTGTGTGACACCGTGCCACATCCCGACCGGCTGGCACACCCGTAGCCCGCACAGTGTCCCTCGTGTACGCGCGGGTCGGGCCGAAGATCGCCTCGGCGGGCCCCGTTCGGTCAGCGACCGCCGACGGTGGACGGGGAGGCCGAGGCGCTCTCCTCGGGAGCCCTGCTGCTCGCCGCCGTGGTCGGGGCGAGGCTGCTGCTCGTCGGGGCGAGGCTGCTGCTCTCCGTGCTCGGGGTGGCCGGGGCCGACGGGCTCTGCGACGGCGAGGTGGTCGGCGACGGCGTCACCGACGGCGAGGGGGAGTCGGTCGGCTTCGGCGTGGGCGAGCCCGTGGGCGAGGGGGACGGCGACGTGGGTCGCGGCGTCGGCGTCGGCTTCGGAGTAATGGTGGGCTTCGGCGTCGGCTTCGGAGTGGGCTTGGGTGCCGGCGGCTGCGACGGGGTGGGAGGCGTGGCGGGGGCGGGCACCGCACCGACCACCCGGGTCGCGGCGTAAAACCGGGACCAGCGCACCGTCGAGATCTTCACCACGTCGCCGGTGGTCGGTGCGTGGATCATCTTGCCGCCGCCGACGTACATGCCCATGTGGTGGATGGTCCGCCAACTGCTGCCGGAGGCGAAGAAGATCAGATCGCCGGGGAGTAGCGCGTTGCGCGGCACGGTGCGGGACCGGGTCGCGTAGTACTGGTCGCGGGCGACCCGCGGCAGTTTGTAGTACCCGGCCGACCGGTACGCCGACCAGACCAGGCCGGAGCAGTCGAACGAGTTCGGCCCGGTGGCCCCCCAGACGTACGGGTCGCCGAGCTGGCGGCGGGCGTACGCGAGGGCGGCCAACGCGGTGGGGTGCGCGACCAGCCCATCGGCCGACTGGTCGCCGTAGTCGGTGCCGAGTCGCTGCTCGGCGGCCTCCTGCTGGCGGGCCAGGGTGATCAACTGCGCGGAGTTCTCCTCGCGCAGCTTGACCAGCTTGGCCTCTTCCTGCCGCAGCGACTGCTGGGTGGCGGCGTACTGCTGCTGGACCCCGCGCAGCCGCTGCTCGGCGGCGGTGTACGCCTGCGTGGCCACCTGCTCGTCGGCGCGGGCGCGGCTGACCTGGCCGGCGGCCGGGCCGGTGGCGCCCTCGCTGCGCTCACCCCGGTTGGCCCGGTGCAGCAGTTCCAGGTCCCGGAGGGTGGCCGCCCAGTCGCCGGGCGGTTGGGCGGCGTCGACCTTGATCGCCTCGGCGGCGACCTGGTCGGCGCGCTGCTCGGCCTGCGTGACCGCGGCCCGGGCGAACTCCAGGGTGCGTCCGGCGGCGGTGTGCTGGGACTCGGCCTCGGTGCGCTGCTGTTGCAGGTCGAGGAGTTGCGTGCCGAGCTCGCCGATCCGTGCCTCGACGGCGTTGATCTGAGTTTCGAGCGCGTTGCCGGCGGGGGTGACGATCGGAGCCACCACACCGGGGGTGCCGCCAGTCGGTGCGCCGGGCAACTGGAGCTGGCCGGCGACGGCCGGGCGGGAGCCGGTGTCGGGCACCGTGACCGGGACGCTCGGCTCGGCGTACGCGGGAGCCGCGAGGACGGCGGTGGCGACGGCGCTGAGCAGGGCGGACCAGAGCATCGGCCGCAGCACCGGCGAGACCACCGGACTCCGTCGCCGTCGCCGTCGTCCGTCCGTGCTGTCGACCATTGCGCTCCCGTCCGGACCTGCTACGCCGCGCCGGGGGTCGGACGCGGCGGTGGGGACGCTACCGCCAGGTGTCGCCAGATCGCCAGGTGTCACCGGTGTGAGGTGTGGCGTGCCCCATCCTGTCTTACCTCACCTGGTGCGTGGTGTCGATGTTTGGACGGGTTAAAGAAAACTGTGAGTTCGCGAGACGCCGGTCACCGATGGACCACGGTGTGAGCAGCCCGGGTGTGCGACGTAGGCTCTGACTGCGGCCGGTAACGGTCGCGGACGCAGGGGAAAGGGACGGGCTTTCGATGGACGCCGGACTCAAGCGCGAGCTCGAAGCGAAGGTGTACGCCGGGGAGCGGCTGACCCGTGAGGACGGCATCGCGCTCTACTCCAGCGACGACCTGACCTGGTTGGGGCGGCTGGCCCACCACGCGCGCACCGAGCGCAACGGCGACCGGGTGATGTTCAACGTCAACCGGCACCTCAACCTGACCAACGTCTGTTCCGCCTCCTGCGCGTACTGCTCCTTCCAGCGCAAGCCGGGCGAGAAGGACGCGTACACGATGCGCATCGACGAGGCGGTCCGCAAGGCCAAGGAGATGGAGGACGAGCAGCTCACCGAGTTGCACATCGTCAACGGCCTGCACCCGACGCTGCCCTGGCGCTACTACCCGAAGGTGCTGCGCGAGCTGAAGGCCGCGCTGCCGAAGGTCAAGCTCAAGGCGTTCACCGCCACCGAGGTCCAGTGGTTCGAGAAGATCAGCGGGCTGACCGCCGACGCGATCCTCGACGAGCTGATGGAGGCCGGTCTGGAGTCGCTGACCGGTGGCGGCGCGGAGATCTTCGACTGGGAGGTCCGCCAGCACATCGTCGACCACGCCTGCCACTGGGAGGACTGGTCGCGGATCCACCGGCTGGCGCACAGCAAGGGCATGAAGACGCCGTCGACCATGCTCTACGGCCACATCGAGGAGCCACGGCACCGGGTCGACCACGTGCTGCGGCTGCGTGAGCTGCAGGACGAGACCGGTGGCTTCATGGTCTTCATTCCGCTGCGCTACCAGCACGACTTCGTCGACTCGGCGGACGGCAAGATCCGTAACCGGATCCAGGCCCGCACCACGATGGCCTCGCCGGCCGAGTCGTTGAAGACCTTCGCGGTCTCCCGGCTGCTGTTCGACAATGTGCCGCACGTCAAGTGCTTCTGGGTGATGCACGGGCTCTCGGTGGCCCAACTCTCGCTCAACTTCGGCGTGGACGACCTGGACGGCTCGGTCGTCGAATACAAGATCACGCACGACGCGGACTCGTACGGGACGCCGAACACGATGCACCGGGACGACCTGCTGCACCTGATCTGGGACGCCGGCTTCCGCCCGGTCGAGCGGAACACCCGCTACGAGGTGGTCCGCGAGTACGACGCCGCGCCGAGCATGGCGGAGCGCCGTTCCGAGCCGCAGCAGGTCTGGGCCTGAGCCGACGCGTACCCTGGCACGACGATGAGCGAGCAGCAGGGCGCGTTTCCGCGCCGGGACGACGACGGGCGCATCCGGTTCCTGGGTGATCTGCTCGGCGTCAGCCTGGCCGGGGTGGTCATCGGGATGCTGGTGCTGGTGCTCTTCGACACCGCCTTCGCCTGGTTCGGTGCCGGTGACTTCGGCCAGGCCAACGGGTGGCTGGCGGTGATCCTGGCGGTCTGGTTGTTCTGGGAGGACTTCAGGGCCTGGGAATTCGGCGCGCCCCGGGTGGTGGCCGGGTTGGTGGCGCTGGCGATGGCGGTGGTCTCCGGCCTGCTGGTGGCGGGCGCGGTGACCGGGCTGCCGCCGCTGCTCTCCGGCGGTCTGGCGGCGGTGACGTTCACCGTCGTGTACGCGCTGGTCTGGTTCCCCGGCGTCCGCTGGCTGGTCGACCGGACGACCTGAGGTCGCCCTGCGTCGTGCGGCGGAGCCGCACGGAGGAGCTGAGAGACGCCGCCCCCGGCGGAGAATGGAGTACGACGTGAGCGCGGCGGCCAAGTACACCCTCGGCCGGATCGGCCTGTTCGTGGTCGTGATGCTGGCCCTCTGGCCGGTCGACATGGACATCTTCCTCAAGCTGATCCTGGCCCTGCTGTTCTCCGCTGCGGTCTCCTTCTTCCTGCTCAAGGGCGTACGCGACCAGATGGCCGAGGAGATGGCCGCCGCCGCCGAGCGGCGCCGCTCGGAGAAGGAGCGACTGCGGTCCGCTCTGGCCGGCGAGGACCAGGCCGAGACCGACACGGTCTCCGGCGGTCAGGCCGACGGCGGCACGTCCGACCAGTCCGGCTCGTCCACCGAGCCGGGACGCGGCCCGTCCTCCTGACCTGCGGCGACGGGACCATGTCGTCGGCATGAGGATCCGACTGGGATGGGCCGCACAGCGATCGATGTTGATATGACCATGGGGCCGGTGGTGGGCTGTCCGCTGCCGGGCGGGGAACCCCCGCGCCTCCAGGAGGTTGTCCATGGCCTTCCGTTCGATCCCCGTCCGCCGTGCCCTGGCGCTCATCGTCGCCGCCGGGCTCGGCCTGCTCACCATCTCCGCGCCACCGGTGTTCGCCGAACCGGCCCCGAACCGGGACGAGCAGCCGGCCGCCGTGCCCTACCGGGTGCTCGGCCCGAAGACGCTCGCCGACCGCAACGCGATCGCCGGCACCGGTGCCGCGATCGACTACTCCGAACACGGGGTGCTGCACGTCTCGGCCACCCGCGCCGAGGCCGCCGCGATCACCCGCCTCGGGTTCCGGCTGGAGGCGATCGCCGCCCTGCCCACCGATCGGGGCACCGCGGACGGGCAGGTCGGCGCGTTGGCCTTCCCGCCGGCCGACGCGAACTACCACGACTACGCGGAGATGACCGCCGTGGTCAACCAGGTCGTCGCGGACCACCCGTCGATCGCCCGCAAGATCAGCATCGGCAGCTCGTACGAGGGCCGGGACCTGGTGGCGGTGAAGATCTCCGACAACGTCGCCACCGACGAGAACGAGCCGGAGATCCTGTTCAACGCCCAGCAGCACGCCCGCGAGCACCTGACCGTCGAGATGGCGATCTATCTGCTCAACCTCTTCACCGACAACTACGGCTCCGACTCCCGGATCACCAGCCTGGTCAACAACCGGGAGATCTGGATCGTGCCGACCGTCAACCCCGACGGCAGCGAGTACGACATCGCCACCGGCTCCTACCGGTCCTGGCGGAAGAACCGGCAACCCAACAGCGGCTCGTCGTACGTCGGCACCGACCTGAACCGCAACTGGAGCTACAACTTCGGGTGCTGCGGTGGCTCGTCCGGCTCGACCTCCTCGGACACCTACCGGGGCCCGTCGGCGTTCTCCGCTCCGGAGACGCAGGCGCTGCGCAACTTCGTCAACAGTCGAGTGGTCGGCGGGGTGCAGCAGATCAAGGCCAACATCGACTTCCACACCTACTCCGAGCTGGTGCTCTGGCCGTACGGCTACACGACCAGCAACACCGCCACCGGGATGAACGCCGACCAGTACAACACCTTCGCGACCATCGGCCAGCAGATGGCGGCGACCAACGGCTTCACCCCGCAGCAGTCCAGCGACCTGTACATCACCGACGGCAGCAGCATCGACTGGATGTGGGCGACGCACGGCATCTGGGCGTACACCTTCGAGCTGTATCCGGGCTCGGCCTCCGGCGGCGGCTTCTATCCGCCCGACGAGGTCATCCCGGCGCAGACCTCGCGCAACCGGGAGGCGGTGCTGATCCTCTCCGAGTACGCCGACTGCCCCTACCGAGCCATCGGCAAGCAGTCGCAGTACTGCGGCGGTGGCAGCGGGACCACGGTCTGGTCGGACACCTTCGAGACCGCGACCGGCTGGACGATCAACCCCAACGGCACCGACACCGCGACCTCGGGGCAGTGGGAGCGGGGGGCCGCGCAGGCCACCAACTCCAGCGGCGCCAAGCAGCTCACCCCGTTCGCCGGTAGCAACGACCTGGTCACCGGCCGGTTGGCCGGCAGCGCCGCCGGAGACTACGACGTGGACGGCGGCGTGACCAGCGCCCGGTCCCCGGCGGTCACCCTGCCGTCCAGCGGTACGTTGACCCTGTCGCTGGCCTGGTACCTGGCACACGGATCCAACTCGTCGTCGGCCGACTACCTGCGGGTCAGCGTGGTGCACAACGGCGGCACCACGGCACTGCTGACCCAGGCCGGCGCGGCGAGCAACCGCAACGGCGCCTGGGCGCAGGCCAACCTCAACCTCACCCCGTACGCGGGACAGTCCGTCCGGATCCTGGTGGAGGCCGCCGACGCGTCGACGGCCAGCCTGGTCGAGGCGGCTGTGGACAACGTCACCATCACCGCCTCCTGAAATCGGCGGGGCCCCGCCACACCCCCTCGCGCGGGGCCCCGTCCCAGGGGCCAAACGGACAACAGCGAACTAGACGGGCTGCACGTGACCGGGACCGCGACCTGCTCAGCGGGGTCGCGGTCCCGCCGTGCGCTACCGTCGTACCGACCCGCCGCAGCGAAGCCGGTGCGAAACCGGCGCTGTCCCGCAACTGTGATGCCCCGAGAACGGGGACGAGTCAGGTCGCCTGGGGCGCGTCGCGATCCGCGCTCTCGAGGAAGGGCGCCTCGCGGACGGGTCGCTCCGGCTCCTGTCGGCGAAGCAGCACTCCTCGACCGACAGGAGGACCGATGTTCAGCCGTACCCCCCGGGTCTTCGCCGCCACTCTCGCGGTGGCCGCGCTCGCCCTCGGCGCCTGCGCCGAGACCAGCAGCGAGACACCCAGCACCGGCGAGAGCCGCAGTGGCGCCGCCTTCCCCGTCACCGTCGGGTCGTTGACCCTGGAGCAGCGTCCCGAGAAGATCGTCTCGCTCTCCGCGACGGCCACCGAGATGCTCTTCGCCATCGGTGCCGGGCCGCAGGTCACCGCCGTCGACGACCAGTCGAACCACCCGGCCGACGCGCCGAAGACGGACCTCTCCGGTTACCAGCCGAACGCCGAGGCGGTGGCCGCGAAGAACCCCGACCTGGTGGTGCTCAGCGACGACCGCAACAAGATCGTCGACCAGCTCACCACGCTCAAGATCCCGGTCTACCTGACCCCGGCGGCGCAGACCCTGGACGACTCGTACCGGCAGATCACCGAGCTGGGCACGCTCACCGGCAACGCCGACGCGGCGGGCGACGTGGTGCAGCGGATGAAGAACGACATCACGAAGATCGTCGCCGAGGTGCCGCAGCGGGTCCAGGCGCCCACCTACTTCCACGAGCTTGGACCGGAGCTGTACACCGCCACCAGCAAGACCTTCATCGGCTCGATCTATGCCCTCGCCGGGCTGGAGAACATCGCCGACGCGGCGGACGCCGACGGCAAGAACGGCGGCTACCCGCAGCTCTCCCAGGAAGTGATCGTCCAGGCCAACCCGGACTTCGTCTTCCTCTCCGACGTGAAGTGCTGCCAGCAGAGCGCCGCTACGGTCAAGGCGCGCAGCGGCTGGTCCGGCATCGAGGCGGTCAAGAACGACCAGATCGTCGAGCTGGACGACGACGTCGCCTCGCGCTGGGGCCCGCGTGTGGTGGACCTGCTCCGCACCATCGTGGACGCCACCAACAAGGTTGCCGAGTGACCGACGTCAGGCGTTAGCAGGGGACCCTTCCTATGCACCAGGCGTTAGCAAGGGACCCTTCCTTACCGGCGGCCGGCCGGCCGGCGGGCCTGCGGAAACGCTGGCTCGCCATCGGCGTGCTCGCCGTCTTCGTCGCCCTGGTGGCCGGCGTCTCGCTCGGGCCGGTCAGCCTGCCGCCCGGCAGTGTCGCGATCGAACTGCTCAACCTGCTGCCCGGGGTACGCCTGGAGAGTGGGCTGACCGAGCGCGAGATCGCCATCGTCACCGAGTTGCGGCTGCCCCGGGTGGTGCTGGGTCTGCTGGTCGGTGGACTGCTGGCCCTGGCCGGTGGCGCCTACCAGGGTGTGTTCCGCAACCCGCTGGCCGACCCGTACCTGCTCGGTGTGGCCGCCGGGGCGGGCCTCGCGGTCACCGTCGTGCTGACCCTGGGCACCGCGACCGGCGGTGCGCTCAGCGGACTCCCGCTCACCATCCCGCTGGCCGCCTTTGTCGGCTCGCTCGGTGCGGTCGCGATGACGTACCTGCTCGGGGTGGCCGGCGGACGCAGTCGTTCGCCGGCCACGCTGATCCTGGCCGGGGTGGCCGTCTCCGCGTTCCTCTCCGCCGGGCAGACGTACCTGCTGCAACGCAACGCGGACAGCATCCAGGAGGTGTACTCCTGGCTGCTTGGGCGGCTGGCCACCGCCGGTTGGCACGACGTCCGGCTGGTGCTGCCGTACTTCCTGCTCACCAGCCTGGTCATCCTGCTGCACCGGCGGGAACTGGACGTGCTCTCGGTGGGTGACGACGAGGCGGCCGGGCTCGGCCTGCACCCGCAGCGCTCCCGGTACCTGCTGATCGCCGCCGCCTCGCTGGGCACCGCCGCCGCGGTGTCCGCCTCTGGCCTGATCGGCTTCGTCGGGATCATCGTGCCGCACACCGTACGACTGCTCGCCGGATCGAGCTACCGCGTCATCCTGCCGCTGTCGTTGCTGTTCGGCGGCGCCTTCCTGGCCCTGACCGACGTGGCGGCCCGGACCGCCGCCGCGCCGCAGGAGATCCCGATCGGCGTGGTCACCGCGCTGCTCGGCGGTCCCTTCTTCGTCCTGATCCTGCGGACCGCCCGACGGGTGCTGACGTGACCGCGCCCGAGTCGTCAGGCGTCGACCGGACCGCGTCCGACGCCGCCGCCGTGCAGGTGCGTGACCTGCGGATCAGCCTGGACGGCACACCGATCCTGGCCGGTGTCGACCTGACCGTCCAGCCTGGCGAGTGGGTCACCGTGATCGGTCCCAACGGCGCCGGCAAGTCGACCCTGTTGCGGGCCGTCGGCGGCCTGCTCGCCGCGCCGGGCGCCATCCACCTCTTCGGTACGCCGCTGAGCGCCCTGCGCCGCCGCGAACGGGCCCGCGTGGTGGCGACCGTGGCCCAGTCCCCGGTCGTACCGCCCGGAATGGCGGTGCTGGACTACGTCCTGCTCGGGCGTACGCCGTACATCCCGCCGCTGGGCCGGGAGTCCGCCGCCGACCTGGCCGTGGTGCACGAGGTGCTCGGCCGGCTGGACCTGGCCGGCTTCCAGGGCCGGGAACTGGCCACCCTCTCCGGCGGTGAGCGGCAGCGGGTCTTCCTGGCCCGCGCGCTGGCACAGGGCGCCACCCTGCTGCTGCTCGACGAGCCGACCAGTGCGCTGGACATCGGTCACCAGCAGGAGGTGCTGGAACTCGTCGACCAGTTGCGCCGTACGCACGGCCTGACCGTGCTGGCGACCATGCACGACCTCTCCATCGCCGGCGAGTACGCCGACCGCATGGTGCTGCTGGCCGACGGCCGGATCGTCGCCGAGGGCACCCCGACCGAGGTGCTCACCGAGGAGATGCTCGCCCGCTACTACCGGGCCCACGTCACGGTCGTCCCCGGCCCCCACGGCCCCCTGGTCCTCCCCACCCGTCCCCGCTGACGGGTGGGGGCGGTCAGGAGGTCAGGGCGACGAGGGAGAAGAGGGCGCCGTGCGGGTCGCGTAGGGCGGTGACGCGGCCGGCGGGAATGTCCCGGGGCGGGACGAGGATGGTGCCGCCCAGCTCGGCGGCGCGGGCGGCAGTGGCGTCGGCGTCGGCGACGGAGAAGTACAGCGTCCAGTACGCCGGTGAGTCGGCCGGGAACTCCGCACCCAGCGGCGGCATCATCCCGGCCACCAGGCGGTCACCCAGCCGCCACCCGGTGTAGGCGACCTGCCCCATCGGCTCCTCCTCGGGCTGCCACCCGAAGACCAGCTCGTAGAAGACCCGTGCCCCGTCCGGGTCGGGGGTGACCAGCTCGGTCCAGCACATCGCGCCCGGCACGTCGAACACGTCGGCCCCGCCGAAGGTCATCGGCTGCCAGACGCTGAACGCGGCACCGGCCGGGTCGCTGAACACCGCCATCCGACCCCGGTCGAACACCTCGAACGGGGGTACCACCACCTGCCCGCCGGCCCGCTCCACCCGACCGGCGACCAGGTCGGCGTCGTCGGTGGCGACGTACGTCGACCAGATCGGCACCTGGTCCGGTACGGCCGGCGGCCCCACACCGGCCACCGGTCGCCCACGGAGCAGGAAGACCGTGTAGCCGCCCGCCTCCGGTTCGGGATCGACCCGACCGGTCCAGCCGAACAGCTCGGGATAGAACCGTCGGGCCGCGTCCAGCTCAGGGGTGGCCAGATCGGCCCAGCAGGGGGTGCCCGGCGCGACCTCGACCACTCCCCACCCCTCTCGGCTCGGGGCGCTCGCCGCTCGACCGCCCTCACCGGCATCGTGGCACCGCCCGGCCGCCGCCCGAGCGAAACGGCCGGAACGTCAACTGAACCGGCGACCCTCGTCCCGCCGGTACGCCCACGCACCGATCGCGGCCAGCGCCACCACCCAGACCCCGAGCATGACCAGCGACAACGTGCTGACCTGGAAGTCGCCGACGGCCGCCCACATCAGCTCCACCGCGCCCCGGGTGGGCAGGAACGGCGCGATCGCCTCGATGAAGCCGGGCGCGTCACCGGGGGAGGAGAGCAGCCCGCCGCCGAAGGCCATCGGGAAGAAGACGACCTGGGCCACCACGATCGCCGCCTTGCTCGGCAGTGAGTACCCGATGGCGAGCCCCAGCAGGGTGAACGGCACCGCGACCACGGCCACGGTGGCCAGCGCCAGCAGGAACCGGAGCAGGGTGATATCGGCCGCCGTCAACGTCGCGGCGATCACCACCAACGGGATCAGCGACAGGTAGGTGATCAGCAGACCGGCCAGCACGCGGCCGGCGAAGCGTGGTCCGGGCCCGACGGGCAGCGTCCGGGTGTACGGGTCCCAGGGCTGTTGGCGGTCCTCGGCGACGCCCATGCCGTACTGGAAGATGTTGGCGCTCATCACCGAGAAGGTGACCATCGAGGCGGTGGCGAAGGTGGCGCCGACCGGGTCGTCGCCGGCCCACGGCACGACGAAGAAGAGCATCGCGACGGCCGGGAAGAAGGCGCTGCCGAAGAGCGCGATCGGGATGCGGACCGTCTCCAGCAGTTGGTAACGCGCGTGGGTCAGGGCGAGTGGCACGGCAGGCACTTCCTCAGACGGGGGTCGGCTCGGTGTCGGCGGTGGTGATGGCGAGGAACGCCTCCTCCAGCGAGGTCGGCCGTACCTCCAGGTCGCGGAAGTCGACGCCGCTGGTGACCAAATCCCGGACGAGCTGGTCGGCGTCGGCGGTGAGCAGGTGCGTCCGGCCGTCGACGTGTTCGGTGCGGGCCACCCCGGGCAGCGTGGGCAGCGCGTCGGTGGTCAGGCTGACCCGGCGTACGCCGACCACGGCCCGGACGGCGTCGACGCTGTCGTCGGCGAGTACCCGACCGTGCCCGATCACCACGATCCGTCGCGCCAACGCCTCCACCTCCTCCAGGTAGTGGCTGCTCAGCAGCACCGTGCCGCCGTCGGCGTGGAAGGACCGGATGGCTTCCCACAGGGTGTGCCGGGCCTCCACGTCCAGCCCGGTGGTCGGCTCGTCGAGCACCACCAACCGGGGGCGGCCGACGAAGGCCAGTGCCACGGCCAGCCGGCGTTTCTGGCCACCGGACAACCCGCCGCTCTGCCGCTTGACCTGGGCGGTGAGGCCGAACCGGTCGAGCAGTTCACCCCGGGGCACCGGGTCCGGGTAGTGGGCGGAGACGAAGTCGATCACCTCGCCGACGCGCAGGGTGGCGGGCAGCCCGGTCTCCTGCGGCGTCATACCGATCCGTTGCCGGTTCGCCGCGTCCCGGGGGTCGCCGCCGAACAGCTCCACCCGGCCCGAGGTCGGCCGACGCAGCCCGACCAGCAGGTTGAGCAGGGTGCTCTTGCCGGCACCGTTCGGCCCGAGCAGGCCGACCAGTTCGCCCGCGCGAACCTCCAGGTCGACCCGGTCCAGCGCGAGGACTTCGCCGTAGCGGCGGCTGACCTGGTCGGCGCGGGCGAGAATCACGGGAGGCTCCTTCCACGTTGCTCCGTGTGCAACGGTCTATCGGCTCGGTGCCACCGCGCAATCAGCCGAGTGGGGCGGGAAGTGGCGCGACGTGCACCACCGAGAGCCGGGACACCGCCCGGGTGAGCACCACGTACAGGCGGTGCAGGCCGCGCGGTTCGGCGGCCACGATGGCGGCCGGTTCGGCGACGACCACGTGGTCGTACTCCAGACCCTTGACGGTGGTGGCCGGCATGACGGAGACCCGCGTACCCGCCGTCGGCTCGTCGACGGTCGCCGTCTCGATCCCCGCCGCGGCCAGCGCCGCGCGTAGCCCGGCCACCGCGTCGTCGGCGGCGATCACCGCGATCGACCCCTCGTGCGCGAGCGCCGCCCGCACCTCGGCCACCGTCGCCTCGGCCAGCTCGGTCACGGTACGCACCGCAAGCGTGCCGTCGTGGCGTAGCGACTCGGCCGGCGGTACGTCGACGGCGAGCGCCGGCAGCAGCCGGTTGGCGAACGCGAGCACCTCCGCCGGTACCCGGAAGCCGACCGTCAACGGCACCACCACCGCGTCCGGCTTGCCCAGGTGCCGCAGGGTCTCCCGCCAGTCGGTGGCGGCCCACGGGGCGGTCGCCTGGGCCAGGTCACCGAGGAGGGTGAGCGAACCGTGCTCGCTGCGCCGGGCGATCACCCGGCACTGCATCGCGGAGAGGTCCTGTGCCTCGTCCACCACCACGTGCCCGAAGCCGGTCGGCCGCTCGATCAGCCCGGCCGCCTCGTCGATCAGGACGGCGTCGGCGGCGGTCCACCGGGTGGCCTTCGGCGTACGGGCCAGCTTCCCGGCGGTGAGCAGGCCCTGCTCGTCGGCGGTGAGCAGGCCCTGCGCTGCCGCCGTGAGCCGGGCCGGGTCGCCGAGCAGGGCGTGCACCAGCCCTTCCGGGGTGAGCGCGGGCCAGACCGCGTCCAGGAACGTGGTGACCGGCCTCGAGCGGCCCGTCCGGCGCAGCCAGGCGTCGCTGGGCGACTCCGCCCGCCGGGCCTCGGCCTGCCGTTGCAGCAGCCCGACCACCCGGGCGCGGATGCGTTCCCGGCCGACGGCGTACGGCAGCCCTTCCGCGCGGGTCTCGTGGACCAGCCGGTGCAGCGGCTCCAACCCGATCCGCCAGCGGTAGGAGCCGTCGGAGACGGTCATCGCCTCGGTCGGCTCGCCCACGTACGCGTCGACGGCCCGGCGCAACACCTCGGCCATCCGGGCGTCGTGTTTGATCCTCGCCACCTCGGGCGGTTCCACCGCGCGCACCGCCACCCGGTCGACCAGGTCCTCGACGGTGGCCTGCGCGACCTCCACCTCACCGAGGGCGGGCAGCACCGCTGCGATGTACCCGAGGAAGGCCCGGTTCGGGCCGACGACCAGCACCTTCGACCGGCGCAGCCGCTCCCGGTGCAGATAGAGCAGGTACGCGGCGCGGTGCAACCCGACCGCCGTCTTCCCGGTGCCGGGCGCGCCCTGTACGCAGATCGAGTCGGCCAGGTCGGCACGGACCAGCTCGTCCTGCTCTGGCTGGATGGTGGCGACGATGTCGCGCATCGGCCCGATCCGGGGGCGTTCGATCTCGGCGGTGAGGATCCGGCTGGCGGTGCCGAGTTCCTCGCCACGGTCGAGGTGCTCGTCCTCGAAGCTGGTCAGCACGCCGTCGCCGAAACCGAACCTGCGGCGCACGGCGAGCCCCTGCGGGTCACGGGCGCTGGCCCGGTAGAACGACCGCGACACCGGGGCCCGCCAGTCCAGCACCAGCGGTTCGCCCTGCTCGTCGGTGACGTGCCGGCGGCCGACGTGGTAGCGCCGCCCGGCGTGCTCGGCGTCGGCGTCACCGAAGTCGAGCCGGCCGAAGAACAGCGGCGTCCGTGGGTCGTCGGCCAGTTCGGCCACCCTTCGGGCGAGGTGCCGCCCGAGCTGCTCGGCGGTGTACGAGTCACCGGCCACCGTGTCGCCGGTGGCGAAGAGCGCCTCGGCGCGTTCGCGCATCCGGTGCAGCGCGGCTCGGGACCGGGTCAGGTGCGCTCGCTCGGCGGTCAGCTCGTCGTCGAGGCCGGTCGGCGGCGGGGTCTGTGGGGCGTGCAGGCTCATCCACGTGCTCCTTGACGGGGAGGAAGGCTGCCGCTCGCGTGTCCGACCACGGGTCGGCGCGGGACGTCCGCTCCGGTGCTACTCACCTCGGCCGTCAGGCGGAAACGGAAATCCTACTCCCCGGCAAACGGCCGGCAACCGATTTACCGCGCCGCCGCGGTGCAAGGAAGGGTCCCCTACTAACGCCGCGTGTCGTACAGGGGACCCCTCCTAACAAACGGACGCATCTCGCATCCCGCGCCGGGGCAAGGGCCGCGGCCGGGGCCGGGCTGGTCGGGGGTGCGGGGTTGGCCACTTCCGGGGCGGCTCGCTGAGCCGATCGGGTCGGGCGGCGATACGGTCGGGGCATGGTCGAGCGCGTCGCCCGCCCCCGGGTCGGGCACATCCAGTTCCTCAACTGCCTTCCCATCTACTGGGGGCTGATGCGCTCGGGCGCGCTGCTCGACGTCGACCTGCACAAGGACTCGCCGGACCGGCTCAGCGCCGCGCTGGTCGCCGGTGACCTGGACATCGGGCCGATCACCCTGGTCGAGTACCTGCGGCACGCCGACGAACTGCTGCTCCTGCCGGATCTGGCGGTCGGCAGCGACGGCCCGGTGCTGTCGGTCAACCTGGTCAGCACCCGCCCGCTGGCCGACCTCGACGGGGCCCGGATCGCGCTCGGATCCACCTCGCGGACCGGTGTGCTGCTCGCCCGGCTGCTGCTGCGCGAGCGGTACGGCGTCGACCCGGAGTACTTCCGGTGCCCACCGGACCTGACCCAGATGCTGCTGGAGGCCGACGCGGCGGTGCTGATCGGTGACGTGGCGCTGCGGGCCATGTACGAAGCGCCCCGGCAGGGGTTGACCGTGACCGACCTGGGGTTGGCCTGGCGGGAGTGGACCGGGCTGCCGATGGTCTTCGCCGTCTGGGCGGTCCGTCGTGACTTCGCCGCCGCCCATCCCGGCCTGGTCAAGGAGGTGCACGAGGCGTTCCTGCGCTCGCGTGACCTGTGCCTGGCCGAGCTGGACCAGGTGGCCGAGTCGGCGGCCCGTTGGGAGCCCTTCGACGCGGCCACCCTCGCCGAGTACTTCCGGACCCTGGACTTCTCGCTCGGCGAGCGTCAGGTCGCCGGGCTCCGGGAGTTCGCCCGCCGGGCCGCCGAGATCGGCGAAGCCCCCGCGCTGCCGGCCGGCGGACCGGCCTTCTTCACCCGCTGACCGCACCCCGAACCGACGGCAGCGCGGCAGTCGAGCCACCGCCGCACGTCGCCGCCGGCACTGCGGTCGGCCGCTGACCGTCCCGCACCATCAGGTACGCGTCAGCCCGTCCCGCACCATCAGGTACGAGTCAGCAGCGCCTCGGTGATCTCCTGGCAGTTGTCCATGCCGTACTCGTAGCCCTTGCTGATGGGGTAACGGAGCATTACGCCCATGGTCCAGGTGTCGCCGACCGCCAGGCAGTTGACGTGGATCTCCTGCTCCTGGGTGCGGTCCACCCAGCCGTTCTTGATGGCGATCCGCTTCGCCTCGTCGGCCGGGAACGCCTTGCGGATGCCGAAGTCGCCGGCACCGCGTACCAGGCGCATCTCCTTGAGCAGCCACTTGGTCCACTCGGGGCCGGCGGCCCGACCGTCGGCGATGCAGTTGCCCAGCCGGGCGGTGTCGCGGGGAGACAGCTCGGTGCGGCTCCAGCCGAGGTCACTGGAGACCTTGCTGTCGGTCAGGTCGCAGACCGACAGCAGCCGCTTGATCGACGCGGACCGCCCGATCTGGGTGTAGAGCTGCTCGGTGCGGGTGTTGTCGCTGTCCCGGATGATCCTGGTCAGGTCGTCGAGCTTCGCGTCGCTCGGCGTCTGCCCCGCGTTCGCGGTGCGGCGCAGGTAGTCGGCGACGACCCAGGACTTGATCAGCGAGGCGGTGGTGTTGGTCTCGTCCATGTTGTCCGAGCCGATGATCTCGCCCGAGCGGCGGTCCAGCACGCTCCAGCCGTACCAGCCGTCGATGTCCAGGTCGAGCTGCTTCGCCGCGAACGGCAGCGGCTCGGGCTCCGGCGACGGGCTGGGCGAGGGCGACGGGCGGGTGTGGCGGTCGGTGAGCGAGCCGGCGCGGGACACCGGCGGCTCGGATCGACCCCACTCGGCGGCGGCGCGGGACTCGAAGGGCGAGCCGGGAAGCAGACGCAGGGAGACCAGGACCAGCCCGAGCAGGACGCAGGCGATCGCGACGAGCCGTAGCGGGGATGTTCCGCCCTCCCGGTCGCGCTTACGGGTGGCCATCAGAGCTTCCCGACCGGCTGCTGCGGGACCTTGAGCGCACCGCCGGGCTGTGGGGTCACCAACTGGGCGGCGACGCTGGCGCAGACGTCGGCCCCGTAGTCGAGCTTCTCGGCGATCGAATAGCGAAGCATGACGGCCAGACTCCACTTCTCCGTGACCGCGAGGCAGTTGACGTGCCAGTTGCGGTCGTAATAGAGGCGGGTCCAGCCGTTCTTCATGCCGACCGGGCCCTGACTGGTGATCGACTCAGGTAGACCGTCGATGATGCCCCACCGGCCGCCGCCCCAACCCTCTTCCTCGTGCTGGTCCTTGTCGGCGGTGGTGCCACGCACCTTGCTCATCTCGGAGAGCAGCCATTCGGTCCACTTCGGGCCGGCTGCCCGGCCGTCGGCGATGCAGTCGCCGAGTCGGACCGCGTCGCGCGGGGACATCCGGGTGAAGCTCCACCAGCCCTCGTACCCCTTGATGTTGCCCCGCTTGGTGTCGGTGAGGTCGCAGATGCTGATCGCGCGCTTGATCACCGGGCCGGGTTGGCCGCCGGCCGGCACCGCGTACGAGCCGCCGGCCATGCGGTAGACGTAGTTGGTCGACGAGTCGTCGCTGTCCCGGATGGCTTTGCTGGCCGCCTTCTTCTGCGCGGCCGTCGGCTCCTCGTCGCCGAGTTGGCGCAGGTAGTCGGCGACGATCCAGGCCTTGATCATCGACTCGGTGGAGCTGGTCGCGGCCATGTTCTTCGAGCCGGAGATCTTGCCCGACTCGCGATCCATGAGCGCCCACGAGAAGAACTCGCCCTCGAAGTCGACCGACACCGTGCCCGCAGCGAGGGTCGGCGGCGGCGGTGGCGCGGGCGGCGGGGCCGCGACGCTCTCCTGGGCGGCGTTCGCTTCGTCGCCGCTGAGTCGGGCGTACGCGGCCGGCACCAGCATGACGCCGCCGAGTAGCACCGCCGTGACGGCGAACACCATGATCACGCGAGATCGCATGAGCGGGTGAGCTCCAGATGTCAGGGCCGGGGGACCGGCTTCTTGCCAGGACTGACCGGTGTGGATCGCTTGCGGGGCGGGGGAGGTGCCCCATCGGCTCGCGATCGTCCTGCACCGATCGGTGTGACCTGCGAAGTCTACGTCCGGATTCGTGCGACGCCAGGATCCGACACCGGTCAACTCGCCGTGAAGGCGGGATAAGAACCCGCTACGCGGCTGTTGCGAGGATTTGCCGCTCGTTTGTGACCCAGTTCATAGCCGCGAGCGCTACCCGTGGCGTGTACCTGGTAACGCTCGGGTATCTCGTATTTCTATGACACCCCTCTGGTGTCGCAAGTTGCAAGCTGTAACACTGAGTCCATGTATGGCAATGACTTCCCGGGCGAGGACCCGCCCGGCGGCCTGCTCGGCGAGGTCGAGGCGGCGGAGGCGGCACTGCGGGCCGCGGCGGAACGGGGCCGGGCGGACGCCGATCCCGGAACGGACCTGGCGGCGTACTTCACCGCCGTGGTCGACGCCGACCAGAAGATCGAGCCGCGCGACTGGATGCCGGAGGCGTACCGGCGGACGCTGATCCGGCAGATCGCCCAGCACGCGCACTCCGAGATCATCGGCATGCAGCCGGAGGGCAACTGGATCAGCCGGGCCCCCTCGCTCAAGCGCAAGGCGATCCTGCTCGCCAAGGTGCAGGACGAGGCCGGTCACGGGCTCTACCTCTATGCCGCCGCCGAGACCCTCGGGGTGAGCCGGGACGAGCTGGTCCAGCTCCTGCTGGAGGGCCGGCAGAAGTACAGCTCGATCTTCAACTACCCGACTCTGACCTGGGCCGACGTCGGCGCCATCGGATGGCTGGTGGACGGCGCGGCGATCGTCAACCAGGTGCCGCTCTGCCGCTGCTCCTACGGCCCGTACGCCCGCGCCATGATCCGGGTCTGCAAGGAGGAGTCGTTCCACCAGCGCCAGGGCTACGAGATCCTGCACGTGCTGGCGCACGGCACCCCGGCCCAGCGGGCCATGGCGCAGGACGCGGTGGACCGCTGGTGGTACCCGTCGCTGGCCATGTTCGGCCCGCCGGACGGCGACTCCACCCACTCCGCCCAGTCGATGGCCTGGAAGATCAAGCGTTTCTCCAACGACGAGTTGCGGCAGCGCTTCGTGGACATGTGTGTCGGCCAGGCGGAGGCTCTCGGGCTCACCCTCCCCGACCCGGACCTGCGCTGGAACGAACAGCGCCAGGCGTACGACTACACCCAGCCCGACTACGCCGAGCTGATGCGAGTGATCAAGGGCAACGGGCCGTGCAACCGGGAGCGGATGGCGCACCGACGCCAGGCGCACACCGACGGCGCGTGGGTGCGCGAGGCAGCCGAGGCGTACGCGGCGAAGCGGCGCAACAAAGAAAAGGTGGCAGCGTGAGGGAATCCGCACCGCTCTGGGAGGTCTTCGTGCGGGCCCGGCGGGGGCTGTCGCACACGCACGTGGGCAGCCTGCACGCGCCCGACGCCGAGCTGGCCCTGCGTAACGCCCGGGACCTCTACACCCGCCGCCAGGAGGGGGTGTCGATCTGGGTGGTGCCGGCCGGGGCGATCACCGCCTCCAGCCCGGACGAGAAGGACGCCTTCTTCGACCCGGCGGCCGACAAGGTCTACCGCCACCCCACCTTCTACGAGGTGCCGGACGGGGTGGCGCACCTGTGAACGGTCCGTTCGCCTTCACCCTGGCGCTCGGCGACGACGCGTTGATCGCGGCGCAGCGGCTCGCCGAGTGGACCACCCGTGCTCCCGAGATGGAGGAGGACATCGCGCTGGCCAACATCGCCCTCGACCAGCTCGGCGCGGCCCGGCTGCTGCTGACGTACGCGGGCGAGCTGGAGGGCGCGGGCCGGGACGAGGACGCGCTGGCGTACCTGCGCGACGACCGGGAGTTCCGCAACTGTCTGCTGGTCGAGCTGCCGAACGGCGACTTCGCGGTGACCATGGCGAAGCTGCTCGTGCTGTCGGCGTACCAGCTTCCGCTCTACACCGCGTTGGCCGGCTGCTCCGACGAGCGGCTGGCCGCGATCGGCGGCAAGGCCCGCAAGGAGTCCGCCTACCACTTCGACCACGCCGCGCTCTGGGTGAAGCGGCTCGGTGACGGCACCGCCGAGTCGCACCGGCGGATGCAGGCCGGGATCGACCAGATCTGGCCGTACGCCGACGAGCTGTTCAGCCCCTGGCCGGACGCCCCGGTCGACCCGGCCACCCTGCGGGACGAGTTCGGCCGTACGGTCGCCGAGGTGCTCGCCGAGGCGACCCTCACCGTGCCGGAGTCGGCCTGGGCGCCGGCCGGTGGGCGGGACGGTGTGCACACCGAACACCTGTCGTACCTGCTCGCCGAGGCCCAGGTGTTGCACCGGGCCCACCCCGGGGCGCGCTGGTGAGCACGGACGGACCGTCGCGATGACCGATCCGCGCGTGGCCGTCGCGTCGGTGGTGGACCCCGAGATCCGGGTGGTCACCATCGACGACCTCGGCATCCTGCGCGCGGTGGAGGAGGATCCGGCGACCGGCCGCGTCGTGGTGACCATCACCCCCACGTACACCGGCTGCCCGGCGATGGACGTCATCCGGACCGACATCCGGCGGGCGCTGGCCGCCGCCGGACACCCGGACGCCGAGGTGCGTACGGTGCACAGCCCGGCCTGGAGCACCGACTGGATCAGCGACGCCGGACGGGCCAAGCTGGCCGCCGCCGGCATCGCCCCACCGCAGGCGGCATCCCGCGACGGCGTGGTCCCGCTGACTCTCGCCGTGCGCTGCCCGCGCTGCGGTTCACCGGAGACCGAGCAGCTCAGCCGCTTCGGCTCCACCGCGTGCAAGGCGCTGTGGCGCTGTCGCTCCTGTTCCGAACCCTTCGACCATGTGAAGGCGCTGTGACTGTCACCATCACCCGTCCGGTCCGCCGTCGCCCGGTGTTCCACCCGTTGCCCGTCGTCGCGGTGGACCGGCTCACCTCCGACGCCGTCGCGATCACCTTCGACGTACCCGAGGAGTTGCGCGAGACCTTCGCCTTCCAGGCCGGGCAGCACCTCACCGTACGGCTGCCCGCCGACGTGGGCGGGGACGCCGGCCAGGACGTGCGCCGGTCGTACTCGATCTGCTCCACGCCGCAGGACCTGGCCCGGCACGGGCGGCTGCGGATCGGCGTGCGGGAAATCCCCGGCGGTGCGTTCTCGGCGTACGCGTGCGGGGTGCTGCGGCGCGGCGACACCGTCGAGGTGCTGCCGCCGCTGGGGCACTTCGGCACCGCGTTCGCTCCGGACCGGGTCCGCCGCTACGGCGCGGTGGTCGCCGGGTCCGGCATCACGCCGGTGCTGTCGCTGGTCGCCACCGCCCTGGCCGTCGAGCCGGCCAGCACCTTCACCCTGGTGTACGGCAACCGCACGGCCAACTCGGTGATGTTCGCCGAGGAGTTGGCCGACCTGAAGGACCGCTACCCGACCCGGTTGCACCTGGTGCACGTGCTGTCCCGGGAGGAGACCGAGTCGCCGTTGCTCTCCGGGCGGATCGACGCCGCGCGGCTGGGCCGGCTGCTGGACACCGTGGTACCCGGCGACGCGATCGAGGAGTGGTTCCTCTGTGGCCCGTACGGGCTCGTGGTGGACGCCAAGGCGGTGCTCGTCGGGCGGGGCGTCGTCGAGTCGGCGGTGCACACCGAGTTGTTCCATGTCGACGCGCCACCGGATCCGGTCCGCCGCCCGGGCGACGAGCCGGGCACCGGCACCGAGGTCACGATCCTGCTCGACGGCCGGTCGTCGCGTTTCACCATGCGCCGTGACGAGCGGGTCCTGGACGCGGCGTTGAAGGTCCGCAGCGAGTTGCCGTACGCCTGCAAGGGCGGCGTCTGCTCGACCTGCCGCGCGAAGGTGGTCTCCGGCCGGGTCGAGATGGCCCGCAACTATGCGCTGGAGCCCGACGAGGTGGCCGCCGGTTACGTGCTGACCTGCCAGTCCAGCCCGGTCACCGACACCGTCACCGTCGACTACGACGCCTGACGCCCACCCGCGTCACCCGCTCGGTCGGAAGATCGCCGACCGGGATCTGAACATACGTGGGCTTCGCACCGTCTGTGGCGCCGAGGGATGAACGAGAGCATCGTCTGGTTCTCGATGGCTGGACCGACTTGGTCCGCTGTGGAGGAGCGCTGATGCGGCCATCCCGGCCAGTTCCGGCTTCACAGTCAGAAAGGAAGCCATGCGCAAATTCACCTCGGTGGTGGTTGCCGCAGCCATGGCGTTCATCGCCATGGAGGCGGTCGTCGGTGCACCCGCCCGCGCCGCAGCCCCCCAGGAGTACGTGGCACTCGGCGACTCGTACGCCTCCGGCGTCGGGGCCTTCCCGTACGACTCGGCAAGTGGCGCATGTCTGCGCAGTCCGAGGAGCTACCCGAGGTTGCTGGCCTCCAGCGTCGGCGGGTACACGCTCAAGGACGTCACCTGCAGCGGCGCCACCATGGCCGACGTGCGCAACAAGCAGCTCTCCGCGCTGAGCAGCAACACCGCGCTGGTCAGCATCACGGTGGGCGGCAACGACGCGCAGTTCTCCTCGGTGGCGACGGGCTGCCTCACCGAGAGCGAGTGGTACTGCGAGACCGCCACCATGTACTCCTCGTACTACGCCCGTAACCAGATGGTGGGCGAGCTCGCCGGCCTCTACGGCGAGATCAAGCGCCGGGCGCCCAAGGCGAAGGTGGTCGTGCTCGGCTACCCGAGGCTGGTCGCCCCGACCGGCTCCTGCGGCGCGATCAGCCCCAGTGCCGCCAAGCGCACCTTCATGAACGGCAACGCCGACGCGGTGGCCGAGGGCACCCGTGCGGCGGCGAGCCGGGCCGGCGTCACCTTCGTCGACATGCGTCCGGTGCTCGCCGGGTACGAGGCGTGCAGCCCCAAGCCGTTCATCCACGGGGTCAACCTGACCCGCCTCACCGAGACCTTCCACCCGAACGCGGAAGGGCACGCCGCGTACACCATGTTGCTGGCGGCGTACCGCTCCTGATCCGACCAGGTCGAGGCCCGACGGGGCCGTTCGTGTCCCGAGGGATGCGGGCGGCCCCGGTCTCGTGCGAGTTCAGTCTGCTTGCCGTTCCCGCAGCGCCTCACGCAGCGACTGGAGTGATTCGCGGCTCTGTGCATGGATCCACTGACCCCAGCCGTTGATGTCGTGCCCCACGCAGGCCTTGAGCGCGGGTGACGGCTTGGCATAGGTCGATCCATCAGGAAGTCGGATGTTGCCGTCGGCCGTGACCACCGCTCGGTGGGTCAGACCTTTCCGCGTCTGGATATGAACGAGTTCGTCGCCGGGTGCCAGGAGTTTGGCATCGATCAGCGCGCGAAGATCCCCACCACTTACCCGATTGGCGACGGCTGTCGGGCTGCCATCCAAACCCAACAATCGGCGGAGTACGTCGTTCTCCTGGTCGACGAAAGGCCGTGCATGCTGCTGAAGCAGGGCGTACACGTCGTCATCGACTTCGATCGGGTGCATCGGCATCTGCGGCTCCTCAATCCTTCGATGCTGCACGTGCTGCTGGCCCAGCGTCCGACTCGAGCGCCGTGACCAGGAGCGGCACCGACGTCGACGGGTTACGTTCGGGCAGACTCCTGCCGACCTGCTGGCGGTCCAGTTGACTGGCCCGTCGGATTGCCTCCGCTCGCCCCAACCGAAGGGCCTCGAAGTTCAATCCCTTGTCTCGCCTCCGGTATCCGCAGGGATGCCGTTCAAGCCTGCGGCACGCCTCATCGGTCGTGAGGTGGGGCAGGTTCTCGAAGTGCAACAGGAGCCAGACCTCGAAGCAGGGATTCGAGACGGCGCAGTGGATGCGGTGTTGCTTGGCCAATCCGAGTGCGGCGTCTAGTTGAGCATGGGGATCCGGTGCCTCCACGTCGAAGACGCACCACACCTCGTCATAGGGCTCTCCGCCGGCGGCGGCCCGTTCAGCCTCGGTGAGCGCTTTCTGGACGACGCCGTAGGGCTGGCCCTTGCCAGAGAAGACCTCGATCCGGACAGTTCCGGCTCGAAGTTCCCGGCGCAGACCCTTGAAGTAGAGAGTCTCCGTGTTCTCGCCCTCCGAGCAGATCAGATATGCCTTCCGCTCCTCCCGGCGCCCAGGCTGACGCCGCAAAGGCTTGTTGCGACGCCTCATCGCCTGGTCTGCCTGGAGGTGGCGCGGTCGAGTAACGGCATGGCCGAACTCTAGCCACTGAACTTGGAACTTCAATGCCCAAAGTGCTGGTGTCTAGAGTTGTTTGCTCACGCCGCGTGGTCCGGTGGCTGGAGAAGGTCGAGTATCTGATGATCGAGAAAGGGGACTGCTCCGTAGCGGCCCTTGAGGTACCTGCCCTCGACATCGTCGAGGCCGCCGCGGACTCGGAACTCAGTCAAGGGGTAGAGGCGGGTAGCGCCACTGGCGTCCTTCTCCGTGAGCCAGATCTGGTCTCGGTCAAGACGTGCGGACCGGTGGCGGCCGAGTAGGCCGACATCGTGACTGTTGAATACGAGCTGCGCACCGGATGGGTTGCTCTCCGGTCTGTGGAACATGCGGATCAGCTCGGAGGTGAGATGCGGGTGCAACTCGCTGCCGAGGTCGTCCACGGCCAGCAGTCCACCGGCGTCGAGAGCACGTATCGCCAGTTGCAGCAGGCTGAACCAGCTACGCGTGCCGGACGACTCCCACTGCCACGGCAGGGGCGCCTCGCCGGTCTCGACCGCAGATGAGTGAAGGAACTCGATCCGAGGAAGCTCCTGCGCGATGGCGGGTCGTGGATCGGGTCGGACGACCGTCGCGCCGACAATGCCGAGATCGGCGAAGCGGAGTAGCGCGAGCATCCGTTCGTCCGGGAGCGTTCCTGGAGGAAAGCGGCTCGACGTGCCCGCATCGTGGGTGATCATCCGTCGCGAACTGAACCAGCGGTAGATCCTGCTGAGCTGGGGGTGGTTGTGCGTGGCGGCCGCGGACAGGAAGAGGCTGTTCGGGCGCACGGTGTCCGCGATCAGCTCGCGCGGCCCAGCGAGGTTGTTTCCGAAATGCAGTGATCCACCCTGGCGTTCGAGGTAGACCTGCCGGCGTCCCTTGGGGAACGCGTACAGCCACTCCTGCTGGATCACCTCGTCGTCGAGCGAGAAGCCGAACTCGTACCGCACGTCGTCGACCACGAAGTCGAAGACGAACTCGCTGGGCCGACTCGCACTGGTCGGGTCGAGCCTGAACGGCCATCGACCGGGGATCGGTTCCTCCGGAAGCCACCTCTGATGGGAGAGTTGCACTGCGTTGCCGGCGAACTCCAGGGCCTTGATGATGTTGCTCTTACCCGACGCGTTCGGTCCGAAGATGCCGACGACGGGTAGGACGTCCAGCTTCTCGCGCGGGACTGGCCGAGTGGCGACACCGGGATGTTCATCGGTGGCGATGAGGCTCAGCTCGGCCTCGTCACGTAGTGACGCGAAGTTGGTCGCCCGGAAGCGCAGCAGCATCGACTGGCTCAACTCCAATCCCCATTCACACGTAATGTACCTCCTCTCAGGCTGCTATTCGTCAGAAAGTGACGGTCTGGGCCACCTGTGTGTGTCCGATCGCCTCATCGAGGCCGCGCTTGTGGTGTGCGGCATCTCCGGACGGGCCTGGGGGTGGTCGGTGGGAGTCGCGACGTAGGCTCGGTGGCGTGACGACGAGCCGGGAGATCGACGACATCCTGCAGCGTGGCGCGGACGGTGGGCGGATCACGCCCGAGGAGGCGCTGCTGCTCTACACCGAGGCGCCCTTCCACGCGCTGGGCGAGGCCGCGGACGCGGTACGCCGTCGGCGGTACCCGGACAACGTCGTCACGTACCTGATCGACCGCAACATCAACTACACCAACGTGTGCGTGACGGCGTGCAAGTTCTGCGCCTTCTATCGTGCTCCGAAGCACAGCGAAGGGTGGACCCACCCCACCGAGGAGATCCTGCGCCGCTGCGGCGAGGCGGTCGAGCTGGGCGCGACCCAGGTCATGCTCCAGGGCGGCCACCACCCGGACTACGGGGTGGAGTACTACGAGGAGCTGTTCTCCTCGGTCAAGAAGGCGTACCCGCAGCTCGCCATCCACTCGATCGGCCCGAGCGAGATCCTGCACATGGCCAAGGTCTCCGACGTCAGCCTGGACGAGGCCATCGCCCGGATCAAGGCCGCCGGGCTGGACTCGATCGCCGGTGCCGGCGCCGAGATGCTTCCGGAGCGCCCGCGGAAGGCGATCGCGCCGCTCAAGGAGTCGGGCGAGCGCTGGCTGGAGGTCATGGAGCTGGCGCACCGGCAGGGTGTCGAGTCGACCGCGACGATGATGATGGGCACCGGCGAGACGGCCGCCGAGCGGATCGAGCACCTGCGGATGATCCGCGACGTGCAGGACCGCACCCAGGGCTTCCGGTCCTTCATCCCGTGGACGTACCAGCCGGAGAACAACCACCTCAAGGGCCGGACCCAGGCGACCACGCTGGAGTACCTGCGCCTGGTGGCGGTGGCCCGGCTCTTCTTCGAGACCGTGCCGCACCTGCAGGCGTCCTGGTTGACCACCGGCAAGGACGTGGGGCAGCTCGCGCTGCACATGGGCGTGGATGACCTGGGCTCGATCATGCTGGAGGAGAACGTCATCTCCTCGGCGGGTGCCCGCCACCGGTCCAACCTGCACGAGCTGATCGGGATGATCCGCTCCGCCGACCGGATCCCGGCGCAACGGGACACGCTCTACCGGCGACTGGCCGTGCACCACACCCCCGCCGACGACCCCACCGACGAGCGGGTGGTGTCGCACTTCTCGTCGATCGCGCTGCCCGGCGGCGGTGCCGGTCGCTCCCTGCCGCTGGTCGAGGCGAACTGAGTCTCCCCAAGGTCACGAGTGGTCCCCGGAAAGGTCACGGTTCGCCAACGGTGCCGACGCTCGGCTGATCACCCGAACGGCTCGCCCCGCCCATCCAACCGGCTCGAAGCGTAGTGCCGGAGCGGCGCGGGGGCGCGCTCCCTCGGGCAACAAGAGCCATCAATCCGGACAAACCTTAAATGACCATTAGCTGAGCAGCTTGTGGCGGGTGTGATCCGGGGTGGCGCGTGTGATCGCCGACGGCTAACGTCCCCGGCCGTACGCTTCTCACCACTCCACGGGGGAGACCCTTTAATGATCTTCCGTACTCGTCGTGCCGCGAGCCTGGCCACGGCCGCGCTGCTCGCCTCCGGCGCGGTCGCCGCGTTCGGCGTACCGGCCCACGCCGCCGGCACCGAGACCGACCTGGCGATCACCTCGGCCGGCACCAAGGTCGCCGACGGTGCCTGGGGCAAGGTCGCCTGGGCCAAGGTCGCCAATCAGGGCAAGAACACCCCGAGCAAGGTTTCCCTCAAGGTCGACGCCTCCAAGGTGGACGACAGCAAGCTCTGGTTCGTGCCGGTCACCGAGGGCGGGTGCACGACCGACAGCGACCCGACCCTGTTCGTCTGCGAGCTGGGCAAGACCGAGATCCCCGGCCCCGGCGAGACCATCGAGCTGCCGCTCCTCATGATCAAGCCCGATGGAACGGCCACCGGGCCGTACAAGGCCCCGGTCACCATCACCGTCGAGTCGCCGGACGACACCGACGACAGCAACAACAGCGTCACCTTCGACGTCGAGGTGACCCCGGAGAGCGGCGTCGACCTGGGCGTCATCGTCCCGGACGTGAAGACCAGCTTCGACTTCGAGACCGGCAAGGAGGGCAAGAAGCTGCACCCCGGCGACACCGCCCTCGTCTACGGCGAGGTCGCCAACCAGGGCGACATGGCCGCACGGGGACTCAAGCTGACCTACAAGCTGCCCGAGCACGTCAGCCTGGCCTTCCCGATCGACGGCTGCAAGACCGGCGCCGAGCGCACCGTGGTCTGCGAGGACAAGGACTTCGTGCTCGAGCAGGACACCGTGCTGGTCCTCCCGCTGCCGGTCGTGGTGGACGAGGACGTGAAGGCACCGGTGGCCCTCAAGGGCGGCTCGCTGGAGGCCGTGGCGCACGGCGCGTTGAAGCCGGAGGCCCGGATCAGCAAGCAGGCGACCGTCCCGGACTTCGACCGGGCCGAGGTCCGGGAGATCGAGGAGTCCGAGTTCGTCGACATCGACCCGTCGGACAACAGCGACGACTTCGCCGTGATCGTGGCGGCCACCGGTAACGGTGGCGGTGGCGGTGGCCTGCCGGTCACCGGCGTGCAGGCCGGGGCGATCGGCGCCGTCGGCGCGGGCGTCGTGCTCGCCGGTGCGGCCATGTTCCTGGTGTCCCGTCGTCGCCGGGTGGTCCTGGTGGCTCCGGGGGACGAGAAGACCAACTCCTGAGGTAGGTCCTCAATCGGCCCGCGCGGGCCGTTCACATAACGCACGGCAGTAGGGGCGGGATGGGCGACCATCCCGCCCCTACTGTCTGTGCGGTGGGCACCGGCGACCCTGGCGGTGAACGGTCGGAGGTCGGGCTGGCAGAGTGGAGGGGTGAGCACCCCGCAGGGCCAGCGCGCCAGCCTGGACAAGCAGCCGCACGAGGTCGCCGCGATGTTCGACGGGGTCGCGGCCCGCTACGACCTGACCAACACCGTCCTCTCCTTCGGGCAGGACCGGTTCTGGCGGCGGGCCACCCGGGCCGCCCTGGACCTGCGTCCCGGGGACCGGGTGCTGGACGTGGGCGCGGGCACCGGGGTCTCGACCGAGGAGCTGTCCCGCTCCGGGGCGTACGCGGTCGGCGCCGACCTGTCGCTGGGCATGCTGTACGCGGGCAAGAAGGTCCGTCCACAGGTGTCGTTGCTGGCCGGTGACGCCCTCCGGCTGCCCTTCGCCGACGCGAGCTTCGACGCGGTGACCATCTCCTTCGCGCTGCGCAACGTCAGCGACACCGACGCGGCGCTGCGCGAACTGGCGCGGGTCACCCGGCCGGGCGGCCGGCTGGTGGTCTGCGAGTTCAGCACCCCGGTCAACCCGGCCTTCCGCACCGTCTACCTGTCGTACCTGATGCGGTCGCTGCCGGCGGTGGCGCGGACGGTGTCCAGCAACCCGGACGCCTACGTCTATCTCGCCGAGTCGATCCGGGCCTGGCCGGACCAGCCGGCGTTGGCCGCGCGGGTAGGGGCGGCCGGGTGGGGCAAGGTGGCGTGGCGGAACCTGAGCGGCGGCATCGTGGCGCTGCACCGGGCCATCCGCGACTGACCCGACTTGCCCCTTTCTCGCCGTCATTTAGGTGAATGGGGTCATTTGGTATTGCCTGCCCCTTAAGCTGGCCCGCATGACGGATGCGAACCACGTGGCCACCGATGATGCCGCCGAGCTGGTCGACCAGCTCAGGGATCTGGCCGGTGCGGATCCGGCGGACGTGCGTCAGGTGGTGTCCGAGGTGCTCGCCGCGCTGGACCGGGCCGCCGGTGGCGCGTTGCGGGAGCACCTGCCGGAGACGATCCGCGCGGGTCTGGACGCCGCCAGCCCCACCGCATAGGGCTGCTCCGATGTCCCGGATCGCATGGCCGCAGCGTCCGGGAGTTCCGTCAGTGTCCTGTTTCCGTGATGTTAGGTCGCCCTAACAAACCGAGCGTACGGCGTCGGTCATAGACTCGTCCCGGCTGGCTTGTGAAGCATTTCACGAGCACTCGGGAGGAGGCGCGAATGACCGCGGTGGAGAACGACGCCGACGTGATCGTCGTGGGCGCCGGTCCCGGTGGGTCGGCGACCGCGTACCACCTGGCCCGGCACGGCGTACGCGTGCTGCTGCTGGAGAAGACCGAGTTCCCGCGCGAGAAGGTCTGCGGCGACGGGCTGACCCCGCGCGCGGTGCGGCAGCTGATCCGGATGGGTGTGGACACCTCACCGGAGGCCGGCTGGCTGCACAACCGAGGTCTGCGGGTGATCGGCGGCGGCGTCCGGCTCGAACTCGACTGGCCGGACCTGGCCAGCTTCCCGAACTACGGGTTGGTCCGCACCCGGCTCGACTTCGACGACCTGCTCGCCCAGCGGGCGGTGGCCGCCGGCGCGACGCTGCGCACCAACGTGAACGTGACCGGCCCGGTGCTCGACGGCAACGGCCGGGTGATCGGCGTGGAGGCCGAGGACGGCCCGGACAAGGCCCCGGCCACCTTCCACGCGCCGCTGGTGGTCGCTGCGGACGGCGTCTCCGGCCGCTTCCCGCTCGCCCTCGGGCTGGCCAAGCGCGAGGACCGCCCGATCGGTGTGGCGGTCCGCCGCTACTACCGCTCCGAGGCCCGGCACGACGACGACTACCTGGAGTCGTGGCTGGAGCTGCGGGCCAAGGGCACCGGTGCCCTGCTGCCCGGGTACGGCTGGATCTTCGGCCTCGGCGACGGTCGGGTCAACGTCGGCCTCGGCATCCTCAACTCCTCGTCGGCATTCGGCAAGACCAACTACCGGCGGCTGCTCACCGACTGGCTGGCCAACACGCCGCCGGAGTGGGGGATGACCGACGAGGCCAACGCCGAGGGTTCGATCCTCGGCGCGGCGCTGCCCATGGGCTTCAACCGGGTGCCGCACTACACCCGGGGGGTCATGCTGGTCGGTGACTCCGGCGGCATGGTCAACCCGTTCAACGGCGAGGGCATCGCGTACGCCATGGAGTCCGGCGAGCTGGCCGCAGAGGTCGCGGTGCAGGCGCTGGCCCGTCCGGTCGGTGTCGAGCGGGAGCGTGCCCTGATGGCGTACCCGCAGGAGTTGAAGACCCGGTTCGGCGGCTACTACCGGCTGGGCGGGGTCTTCGTGAAGCTGATCGGCCGGCCCGAGATCATGCGCGTGGCGACCAAGCACGGCATGCCCCACCCGACCCTGATGCGCTTCGTGCTCAAGCTGCTGGCCAACCTCACCGACCCCCGTGGCGGTGACGCGATGGACCGGGTGATCAATGCGATGACCCGGGTCGCGCCCGCTGTGTAGGGGCGCGGACCAGGCAGGTCGACCCCCCGCCGACGGTCGCCGGGTGGGATGTGAATAGTGTGAATTTCGCCAACGAACGAGGGCAGGGAAGGACGAGCAGGAGAAGAAGATGTCACTCTCGCCTTACGTACCCATCATTGGGCTGTTCGCCCTCGCTGCCGCCTTCGCGCTGTTCTCGATAGGCGCTGCCCGGTTCGCCGGGCCCCGGCGTTACAACAAGGCCAAGCTCGAAGCCTACGAATGTGGGATCGAGCCCAGCCCGCAGCCGATCGGCGGCAGCCGGTTCCCGGTCAAGTTCTATCTGACGGCGATGCTCTTCATCGTCTTCGACGTGGAAATGATCTTCCTTTACCCGTGGGCTGTCTCCTTCGACCTCCTGCCGGTGTTCGGATTCGTCGCCATGTTGATTTTCATCGGTGCGGTCTTCGTCGCGTACGCCTACGAGTGGCGGCGCGGCGGTCTGGACTGGGACTGAGGGAGGAACGGCAATGGGTATCGAGGAGAAACTTCCCGCCGGCGTCCTGCTCACCTCGGTGGAGAAGCTCGTCAACTGGTCGCGCAAGTCGTCGGTCTGGGGTGCCACCTTCGGCCTGGCCTGCTGCGCGATCGAGATGATGGCCGCCGGTGGTCCGCACTACGACATGGGCCGCTGGGGCATGGAGGTCTTCCGGGCCTCGCCCCGGCAGGCCGACCTGATGATCGTCGCCGGCCGGGTCAGCCAGAAGATGGCCCCGGTGCTGCGCCAGATCTACGACCAGATGGCCGAGCCCCGCTGGGTGCTCTCCATGGGCGTCTGCGCCAGCAGCGGCGGCATGTTCAACAACTACGCCATCGTGCAGGGCGTGGACCACGTCGTGCCGGTCGACATGTACCTGCCGGGCTGCCCGCCCCGGCCGGAGATGCTCATCGACGCGATCCTCAAGCTGCGCGAGAAGATCGGCCACGAGCCGCTCGGCCCGAACGGTCGCAAGATGCTGGCGGCCCGCGAGGCGCGCGGTGACGTGCCGGTCGTGCCGTACGGCTCGATGCCGTCGTCGTACCGCAACGACAAGGCCCGCCGCGCCGAGTGGACGAAGGCCGTCCGGGAGGGCCGCGAGGAGCAGTTGCGGATCGAGAACTGGATGAAGGCCCAGAACCACCTCCACCCGTACGGGGGGATCAAGTGACTGACGACAAGCGAGCCGAGGGCGGCGGCGTACCGGTTCCGGTCACGCCGGCCGGGTCGACCAGCGGTGCGCCCGCCGAGTTCCCACCGGCCTCGCCCGCCGGTCGGGGCATGTTCGGCAACCAGGGCACCGGCGACGTCTCCGGCTTCGGCGGCCTGGTCCGCCCGCGCCCGCAGCTCGCCGACTCGCCTCGGCCGTTCGGCGGCTACTTCGACGACGTGTACGACGCGCTGGAGGAGGCGTACCCGGCCTTCGGCGACGCGATCGAGAACGTGGTGGTCGACCGGGGCGAGCTGACCCTGCACATCCGCCCGGAGCGGATCGCCGAGGTGTGCCAGGTGATGCGGGACGACGCGGGGCTGCGCTTCGAGCTGCTCTCCTCGCTCTCCGGCGTGGACTACCTGGGTGCCGACGAGCGCCGGCTGCACGTGGTCTACCAGCTCACCTCGATGACCTATCGGCGACTGGTGCGGTTGGAGGCGGCCGTCTCCGCCGAGAACCCGCATCTGCCCAGCGTCACCTCGGTCTACCCGACCGCGGACTGGCAGGAGCGGGAGGCGTACGACATGTTCGGCGTCATCTTCGACGGCCACCCGGCGCTGACCCGGATCCTCATGCCGGACGACTGGGAGGGCCACCCGCAGCGGAAGGACTACCCCCTCGGCGGCGTGCCCGTGGAGTACAAGGGCGCCGAGATCCCGCCGCCCGACAAGCGGAGGTCGTACCAGTGAACGCGAGGAGTGCAGCGAAGCGGAGCCCCGCAGTCGCGAACGAAAGGTCGGCACTGTGAGCGCGTCCAACTACGCCACCGAGCGCGAGACCACCGAAGGTCGGGTCTTCACCGTCACCGGCGGGGACTGGGACGATCTCGTCTCGGGAGTCGACCCGATCAACGAGGGTCGGATCGTCGTCAACATGGGCCCGCAGCACCCGTCCACGCACGGGGTGCTGCGGCTGGTCCTGGAGCTGGAGGGCGAGACGGTCCGGGAGGCCCGCTCGGTCGTCGGCTACCTGCACACCGGCATCGAGAAGAACCTGGAATACCGCAACTGGGTCCAGGGCTCGACGTTCGTGACCCGGATGGACTACCTCTCGCCGATCTTCAACGAGACGGCGTACTCGCTCGCGGTGGAGAAGCTGCTCGGCATCACCGACGACATCACCGAGCGGGCGAACACCATCCGGGTGCTCATGATGGAGCTGAACCGGATCTCCTCGCACCTGGTCTGGGTCGCCACCACGGCGATGGAGCTGGGCGCGATCAACATGATGCTCTACGGCTTCCGCGAGCGTGAGTACATCCTGGAGATCTTCGAGCTCATCACCGGGCTGCGGATGAACCACGCGTACGTCCGACCGGGCGGTGTCGCCCAGGACGTGCCGGACGAGGCGATCGTCAAGATCCGCGACTTCCTCAAGCTCCTGCCGAAGCGGCTCAAGGAGTACGAGGACCTGCTCTCCGGCCAGCCGATCTGGCTGGAGCGTACGAAGAACATCGCGGTGCTCGACGTGACCGGTTGTGTCGCGCTCGGTGTCACCGGCCCGGTGCTGCGCTCCGCCGGCCTGGCCTGGGACCTGCGCAAGACCATGCCGTACTGCGGCTACGAGGACTACGAGTTCGACGTGCCGACGCACCCCGACGGCGACGTCTGGGGCCGGTACCTGGTCCGGATGGCCGAGATGCGCGAGTCGCTCAAGATCGTCGAGCAGGCGCTGGACCGGCTTGAGCCGGGACCGGTGATGGTCGCCGACAAGAAGATCGCGTGGCCGGCGCAGTTGGCCATCGGCGTCGACGGCATGGGTAACTCTCTGGAGCACGTCGCCAAGATCATGGGGCAGTCGATGGAGTCCCTGATCCACCACTTCAAGCTGGTGACGGAGGGCTTCCGGGTGCCGCCGGGCCAGGTGTACGTCGGCATCGAGTCGCCGCGCGGCGAACTGGGCGTGCACGCGGTCTCCGACGGTGGCACCCGGCCGTACCGGGTGCACTACCGGGAGCCGAGCTTCGTCAACCTCCAGGCCCTGCCGGCGATGGCCGAGGGTGGCCTGATCGCCGACGTGATCGCCGGCGGCGCCTCGCTGGACCCCGTCATGGGAGGTTGTGACCGGTGACCACGACTGTTTTCACGGACCAGACGCGGGCCCGGGCGCGGGAGATCATCGCCCGTTACCCGGCCGACCGGTCCCGCTCGGCACTGCTGCCCCTGCTGCACCTGGTGCAGTCCGAGGAGGGTTACGTCTCCCCGGCCGGAGTGGCGTTCTGCGCCGAGGTGCTCGGCTTGAACAAGGCCCAAGTCGGCGCGGTGGCCAGCTTCTACACCATGTACAAGCGCCGCCCCACCGGTGACTGGCTGGTCAGCGTCTGCACCAACACCATGTGCAACGTCCTGGGCGGGCAGGAGGTCTACGACGCCCTCACCGAGCACCTGGGCGTCGGGCACGACGAGACCACCGAGGACGGCTCGATCACCCTCGAACACGCCGAGTGCCTCGCCGCCTGTGACTACGGCCCGGTGATGACGGTCAACTACGACTTCTTCGACGGGGTCGACCCGCAGAGCGCGGTCGGTCTGGTCGACGAGCTGCGCGCCGGTGGGCGGCCCACGCCGAGCCGGGGTGCCCGCCTCTGCACGCTCAAGGAGATGGCGGTGCAGCTCGCCGGCTTCGCCGACGAGCGCGAGGGCGCGGTCGCCGACGGCGTACCGGGTGAGCCGAGTCTGCGTGGCCTGCGACTGGCCGAGCAGCACGGCATCTCGGTGCCGGGCTTCGACCCGAACACCCCGATCCGCAGCGGCAAGGCCGGTGACAAGCCGGCCCCGGCCACCCCGGCCAAGGCCGCGCCGACCGGCACCACGGCACCCGACGTACCCGCGCCGGACCGCAAGTCGCCGCAGGTGCGTACCGCCGAGACCCGGCAGCCGGACGCCCAGACGGCCGTGCCGGACGCACCCGGCACCAAGGTGCCGGTCGACGGGGCGGCGCCCACGTCGAGCGACGCCCGGGCGGCGGAGGCCGCCGGTACGGCGGCCAACCGGCCCGCCGGTGACGGCAAGCCTGCCGGCGACGACGCCGAGGCTCAGGAGCGCAACCTCAGCGAGGCGGAGTCGTCCGGCGGTGGCCGGGGCTCCGCGAACGACAAGGGGGCTCAGAAGTGACCACGCCTCGGCCGGAGACCCTGGCCAAGCTGACGCCGGTACTCACCAAGCGCTGGCTGTCGCCGGACGCCTGGCGGATCGGCACCTACGAGAAGCTCGACGGGTACGCCGCGCTGCGTAAGGCGCTCAAGGCGCACCCGGACGACCTGATCCAGCTCGTCAAGGACTCCGGGCTGCGCGGTCGTGGCGGCGCCGGCTTCCCGACCGGGCTCAAGTGGGGCTTCATCCCGCAGGGCGACGGCAAGCCGCACTACCTCGTGGTCAACGCCGACGAGGGCGAGCCGGGCACCTGCAAGGACCTGCCGCTGATGACGCACGACCCGCACTCGCTGGTCGAGGGCGTGATCATCGCGTCGTACGCGATCCGGGCCAGCCGGGCCTACATCTACATCCGGGGCGAGGCCGTGCACGCGGCGCGCCGGCTGCGCAACGCGGTGAACGAGGCCTACGCCAAGGGCTACCTCGGGCGCGACATCCTCGGTTCCGGGTTCGACCTGGACCTGGTGGTGCACTCGGGCGCCGGCGCGTACATCTGCGGCGAGGAGACGGCGCTGCTGGACTCGCTGGAGGGCTTCCGGGGCCAGCCCCGGCTGCGCCCGCCGTTCCCGGCGACCCACGGCCTGTACGCCAGCCCCACCGTGGTCAACAACGTCGGCACCATCGCGAGCGTGCCGTACGTCGTGCTCGGTGGTGCCGAGTGGTGGAAGACCATGGGCACGGAGAAGTCCTCCGGGCCGATGATCTATTCGCTCTCCGGCCGGATCGCCAACCCGGGCCAGTTCGAGTGCTCGATGGGCATCACCCTGCGCGAGCTGCTGGAGCTGGCCGGCGGGATGCAGCCCGGACACAACCTCAAGTTCTGGACGCCGGGTGGCTCGTCCACCCCGCTGCTCACCGCCGAGCACCTGGACGTGCCGCTGGACTTCGAGGGGGTGGCCGGCGCCGGATCGATCCTCGGCACCACGGCCACGCAGATCTTCTCCGACCAGGACTGCCCGGTCTACGCGACCTACCGCTGGCTGGAGTTCTATCACCACGAGTCGTGCGGCAAGTGCACCCCGTGCCGGGAGGGCAACTACTGGATGGTCCGGGTCTACCGGCGCATCCTCGCCGGTCAGGGCACCCACGACGACCTGGACACCCTGCTCGACACCTGCGACAACATCCTGGGCCGTTCGTTCTGCGGCCTGGGTGACGGTGCCACCAGCTCGGTGACCTCGTCCCTGAAGTACTTCAAGCAGGACTACCTCGACTACATCGAGGGACGGACCGCTCCGAAGTTGTCCGACAAGCAGTTGGTGGGAGCCCACTAATGACGGACGTTGCCAAGTCGACCGAGACGGTCACGCTGACCATCGACGGCGTCGAGGTCACCGCCCCGAAGGGGGCGCTGCTGATCCGCGTCGCCGAGCAGATCGGCACGGAGATCCCCCGCTTCTGCGACCACCCGCTGCTGGCGCCGGCCGGTGCCTGCCGCCAGTGCCTCGTCGAGGTGGAGGGGCAGCGTAAGCCGGTCGCCTCCTGCACGCAGACGGTGGCCGAGGGCATGGTCGTCCGTACCCAGCTCAGCTCTCCGGTCGCCAAGAAGGCGCAGGAGGGGATCATGGAGCTGCTCCTGGTCAACCACCCTCTCGACTGCCCGATGTGCGACAAGGGCGGCGAGTGCCCGCTGCAGAACCAGGCGATGTCGACCGGCCGTACCGACTCGCGGTTCCACGAGCACAAGCGGGAGTACCCGAAGCCGCTGCCGATCAGCACGCAGGTGCTGCTCGACCGCGAGCGCTGCGTCCTCTGCCAGCGCTGCACCCGGTTCTCCGAGGAGATCGCCGGTGACAAGTTCATCGACCTGATGAACCGGTCGTCCGCCGAGGAGATCAACATCTACCGGGACGAGGAGTACGGCGAGGAGGGCGACGCAGGTGACGTGCCGTTCAACTCGTACTTCTCCGGCAACACCGTGCAGATCTGCCCGGTCGGCGCGCTGACCGGTACCCAGTACCGTTTCCGCGCCCGCCCGTTCGACCTGGTCTCCAGCCCGAGCGTCTGCGAGCACTGCTCGGCGGGCTGCGCGCAGCGCACCGACTGGCGTCGCGGCAAGGTGATGCGCCGGCTGGCCGGCGACGACCCGCAGGTCAACGAGGAGTGGAACTGCGACAAGGGCCGGTGGGGCTTCCAGTACGCCCGCGCCACCGACCGGCTGACCACTCCGCTGGTCCGCGACGAGCGCACCGGTGAGCTGCGCGAGGCGTCCTGGAGCGAGGCGCTCAGCGTCGCCGCCGAGGGGCTGCGTGCCGCTCGGGACGGCGGTCAGGGTTCGGCGGTGCTCACCGGCGGTCGGCTGACCGTCGAGGACGCCTACGCGTACGCGAAGTTCGCCCGGATCGCGCTGCACACCAACGACATCGACTTCCGGGCCCGCCCGGCCTCCCGCGAGGAGGCCGACTTCCTGGCCAGCAACGTTGCCGGCAGCACCGACGTCACCTACACCGACGTCGAGAACGCTCCCGCGGTGGTGCTGGTCGGCCTGGAGCCGGAGGAGGAGTGCCCGATCCTCTTCCTGCGGATGCGCAAGGCTTACCTCAAGAACAAGCTCAAGGTGTACGCGATCGCGCCGTTCGCCACCCGTGGCCTGGAGAAGCTCGGTGCCAAGCTGGCCCGGGTGGTGCCGGGTGAGGAGGCCGGGGTGCTCGCCGAGCACGCCACGGTCGCCGAGGCGCTGAGCGCCCCGGGCGCGATCCTGATCGTCGGCGAGCGACTGGCCTCGGTGCCCGGCGGGCTCTCCGCCGCCGCCGAGGTGGCCGCGCGTACCGGCGCGAAGCTGGCCTGGGTGCCGCGCCGCGCCGGCGACCGGGGCGCCGTCGACACCGGTTGCCTGCCCAACCTGCTGCCCGGTGGCCGGATGGTCACCGAGCCGACCGCGCGGGCCGAACTGGGCGAGGCGTGGGACATCCCGGCCGGGGTGATCCCGAGCCAGGCCGGGCGGGACACCGACGGCATCCTCGCCGCCGCCGCCGAAGGCCGGCTCGGCGCGCTGGTGGTGGCCGGCGTCGACCCGGCCGACCTGGCCGACCCGCGCCTGGCCGAGCAGGCCCTCGACGCGGTGCCGTTCCTGGTCAGCCTGGAGCTGCGGGCCAGCGCGGTGACCCGACGGGCGAACGTCGTCCTGCCAGTCGCCCCGGTGGTCGAGAAGGCCGGCAGCTTCCTGGACTGGGAGGGTCGGCTGCGTCCGTTCGACGCGGTCCTGAACACCGCCGCGATGACCGACGGTCGGGTGCTCGACGCGCTCGCCGCCCAGCTCGACGTGCGGCTGGGCACCGGAGACGTGCTCTCCGTACGGCGCGAGCTGGGCAGCCTGCCGACGACCCGGGTCGGTCGTCCTGCCGCCCCGAGTGTCGAGCCGGGCACCGTCCGGGACCTCGCGCCCGGCGAGGCGGTCCTGGCGACCTGGCACCAACTGCTCGACCTGGGCAGCCTCATCGACGGTGACGAGCACCTGGGCGGCACCGCCCGTCCGCCGGTGGTCCGGCTGGGCAAGGGCAGCGCGGAGGCGCTCGGCGTCGCCGACGGCGACCCGGTGACGGTGGGTACCGACCGTGGGGCGCTGACCCTGCCGGCAGCCATCACCGAGATGCCGGACGGCGTGGTCTGGCTGCCCACCAACTCGCCCGGCTCGACGGTACGGCGCAGCCTGGGCGCGACCTCCGGTTCGGTGGTCCGGGTCTCCGCACCTGGTACGGCCGAGCCGGTCGCCGCCGACGCGGCGGGTCGTTCGGGCCCGCTGCTCAACTCCGTCGGGGGTAACCAGTGAGTGCGAGGAGTGAACGAGCGGAGCGAGTGAGCCCCGCAGTCGGGAACGAAAGGTGGGCCCAGTGAGTCACTCGCTCCTCGCCCAGGCGCCGTCGCTGACCGACTTCGGTCACGACCCGTGGTGGCTGGTGCTTGGCAAGATCGTCTTTGCCTTCGTCGTCGCCCTGCTCGGCACGCTGCTGGGCGTCTGGTTCGAGCGGCGAGTGGTGGGGCGGATGGCGGTCCGGCCGGGCCCGAACCAGCTCGGCCCCTTCGGTCTGCTGCAGACGCTCGCCGACGGCCTGAAGATGGCCTTCAAGGAGGACATCCTCCCCAAGTCGGCAGACAAGGTCATCTACTTCTTCGCGCCGGCCATCTCGGTGATCTGCGCGGTCACCGCGCTGTCGGTGATCCCCTTCGGCCCGATGGTCAGCATCTTCGGCCACCAGACGCCGTTGCAGGTCACCGACGTGCCGGTGGCGGTGCTGGTGGTGCTCGCCTTCTCGTCGTTGGCGGTCTACGGCATCGTGCTCGCCGGTTGGGCCTCCGGCTCGACCTACCCGCTGCTCGGTGGTCTGCGGTCCACCGCCCAGCTGATCTCGTACGAGGTGTCGCTGGGGCTGTCCATCGTGGCGGTGTTCATGCTCGCCGGCACGATGTCCACCTCGGAGATCGTGGCCGCGCAGGGCACCGGCACGCAGGTGAACCTCTTCGGCTTCGACGTCCCGGCACCCGGCTGGTACGCGCTGCTGCTGTTCCCGAGCTTCATCGTCTTCTTCATTTCCATCGTCGGTGAGACGAACCGGCCGCCGTTCGACCTGCCGGAGGCGGAGTCGGAGCTGGTGGCCGGCTTCATGACCGAGTACAGCTCGCTGAAGTTCGCGCTGATCATGCTCAGCGAGTACGTGGCGATGGTGACCATGTCGGCCTTCACCGTCACCCTCTTCCTGGGCGGTTGGTACGCGCCGTGGCCGATCAGCCTCTGGTCGGGCGCCAACACCGGTTGGTGGCCGCTGCTCTGGTTCTTCGGCAAGGTCATCCTGCTGGTGTTCGTCTTCGTCTGGCTGCGGGGCACGCTGCCCCGGCTGCGCTACGACCAGCTCATGCGACTCGGCTGGAAGGTGCTGATCCCGATCAGCCTGGTCTGGATCGTGGTCCTGGGCTGGTACCGCACCATCGGCGACTGGGACACCACGGGTCGCCTGTGGGCCATCGGCATCCCGGCCGGGATCGTGCTGCTCGCCGCGATGTTCTGGCCGAGCCGCAAGCCGCAGCCGAAGCCGACCGTCGCCGAGCAGGTCGAGAACCGGCCGCAGGGCAGCTTCCCGCTGCCGCCAATGGATCTGCAGGTACCCCCGAGCCCGCGTACCCGGCGCATGGTCGCCGAGCGGGAGCCGGCCAACGTTCCCGCCGGCCAGGACTCTGAGGAGGTGTGACGTGGGCGCGATCACCGGAACGTTCAAGGGCTTCGGGGTCACCTTCTCGCACATGTTCAAGAAGGTCGTCACCACCGACTACCCCTTCACCCCGCCGAAGCCGGCGCCGCGCTACCACGGCCGGCACATCCTCAACCGGCACCCGGACGGCCTGGAGAAGTGCATCGGCTGTGAGCTGTGCGCCTGGGCCTGCCCGGCGGACGCGATCTTCGTCGAGGGTGGCGACAACACCGACGAGCAGCGCTTCTCGCCGGGTGAGCGGTACGCCAGCAACTACCAGATCAACTACGCCCGCTGCATCTTCTGCGGGCTGTGCATCGAGGCGTGCCCGACCCGCTCGTTGACCATGAGCAACGAGTACGAGCTGGCCCGGGACAACCGGCAGGACCTGATCTTCACCAAGGAGCAGCTGCTCGCGCCGCTGCTGCCGGGCATGGAGCAGCCGCCGCACCCGATGCGTCTGGGCGACAGCGAGAAGGACTACTACATCGGCAGCCTGACCAACCCGGGCACCTCGGCCGGCGCCGAGCGCTCGCCCATGGGGCCGGGGCGGTACCAGCTGGACGAGCACCCGGGCGTCACCTTCCCCGGTGCCGAGCAGGCCGCCCAGCGCGCCGCGGCGGACAAGGGAGAGACGGAATGACCACCTCGACGGTGCTCGCCGCGGGTGCGGTCTCCGGCGGCGAGGCGGTGGCCTTCTGGATCCTCGCCCCGCTCGCGCTGGCCGGCGCGATCGGCATGGTCGCGGCACGCAACGCGGTGCACTCGGCGCTCTGGCTGGTGCTCACCATGCTCAGCCTGGGCGTGTTCTATGTGCTCCAGGCCGGACCGTTCATCGGCATGGTGCAGATCATCGTCTACACCGGCGCGATCATGATGCTCTTCCTGTTCGTGCTGATGCTGGTCGGCCGGGACGCCTCGGACTCACTGATCGAAGTGCTGCGGGGTCAGCGGATCGCCGCGATCGGGCTCGGCGTCGGCTTCGCCGCCCTGCTCGGCAGTGGGGTCTACCGGGCCACCCAGGGCACCGAGGCGGTGGGCCTGGAGGCGGCCAACGCGGGCGGCAACGTGCAGGGCATCGCCCAGTTGCTCTTCACCGACTACATCTTCGCCTTCGAGCTGACCGCCGCGCTGCTGATCACCGCCACCATCGGCGGCATGATCCTGGCGCACATCGAGCGGCGCAAGGAGGACAAGCGCGACCAGGTGGCCACCATGAAGGCCCGCTTCGTGCCGGGCAACTACCCCGGTCCGAAGCCCGGCCCGGGTGTCTTCGCCACCTCCTCGTCGGTGGCCACCCCGGCGCGCCTGCCGGACGGCCGGCTGAGCGACCGGAGCACGCCGGACATCCTTCCGGTGCGTGAGCTGGCGGCCGAGGAAACCACCCTGAAGGGCACTGAGAAGTGAGTGCGAGGAGTGAGCTTGCGAGCCCCGCAGTCGCGAACGGAAGGCCGGTCCGGTGAGTGATTTCTTCTCCGTCGAACCGAACTACTACCTCGTCCTCGCCGCGGTGCTGTTCACCATCGGCGCGGCCGGGGTGCTGGTCCGGCGCAACGCGATCGTGCTGTTCATGTGCGTCGAGCTGATGCTCAACGCGGCCAACCTGGCGCTGGTCACCTTCAGCCGGATGAACGGTGACCTGAACGGCCAGATCATGGCGTTCTTCGTGATGGTGGTGGCGGCGGCCGAGGTCGTGGTCGGGTTGGCCATCATCATGGCGATCTTCCGCACCCGGCGCTCCGCCAGCGTCGACGACGCCAACCTGTTGAAGTACTAGAGGGGCCCACCGGTGGACGAAATTGTGACGTACGCCCAGGCTGCTCCGGCCGAGACCGTCTCGTACGCGACGGCCGACGGGCTGCTGAGCAGCGTCTGGCTGCTGGTGGCGATCCCGCTGGTCAGCGCGATGGTCCTGCTGCTGCTCGGCCGGCGCGCCGACCGGTGGGGGCACTGGCTCGGCGTGGCCGCCGTGGGTGCCGCCTTCCTGCTCGGTCTGACCTACTTCTTCAACCTGCGTGGGTTGGAGAACAAGTCGGTCGAACTGAGCCTCTGGGACTTCATCGCGGTCGGCAACCTCAACGTCGACTTCGGCCTGCTCTTCGATCCGCTGGCCGGGGTCTTCGTCCTGCTGATCACCGGCGTGGGTTTCCTGATCCACCTGTACGCGGTCGAGTACATGGCGCACGACCCGGGTCGTCGGCGGTTCTTCGCCTACTTCAACCTGTTCGTCGCCGCCATGCTGCTGCTGGTCCTCGGCAACAACTACGTGATGCTCTACTTCGGCTGGGAGGGCGTCGGTCTGGCGTCGTACCTGCTGATCTCCTTCTGGAACACCAAGCCGGCCGCAGCCACCGCCGGCAAGAAGGCGTTCCTGATGAACCGGGTCGGCGACGCCGGTCTGGCCATCGCCATCTTCATCATGTTCGCCACTCTGGGCACCACCCAGTACGACGAGGTGTTCAACGGCGTCGGCGCGCTGGCCGGCAGCACCGTGCTGGTGCTCGGCATCCTCCTGCTGCTCGGCGCGGCCGGCAAGTCCGGTCAGTTCCCGCTCCAGGCGTGGTTGCCGGACGCGATGGAGGGCCCGACCCCGGTGTCGGCGCTCATCCACGCCGCGACGATGGTCACCGCCGGCGTCTACCTGATCGCCCGGTCCAACATCATCTTCTCGGCCAACGCCACGCTGCAGTTGGTGGTGGTCAGCGTGGGTGCGCTGACGCTGCTGATCGGCGCGATCATCGGCTGCGCCAAGGACGACATCAAGCGGGTGCTGGCCTGGTCGACGGTGAGCCAGATCGGCTACATGTTCCTCGGTGTCGGCCTGGGCGGCGCGGCGTACGCGCTGGCCATCGTGCACCTGCTGGCGCACGGCTTCTTCAAGGCCAACATGTTCCTCGGCGCCGGCTCGGTCATGCACGGGATGAAGGACCAGGTGGACATCCGCCGCTTCGGCGGCCTGTCGAAGTACATGAAGATCACCTGGCTCACCTTCGGCGCGGGCTGGCTGGCGATCATCGGCATGATCCCGTTCTCCGGCTACTTCTCGAAGGAGCCGATCATCGCCGCCGCCTTCGAGCGGGACGGCTGGACGGCCTGGCTGTTCGGCGGGGCGGCGGTGCTCGGCGCCGCGCTGACCGCGTTCTACATGACGCGGCTGTTCGTGCTGACCTTCCACGGTCCGAAGCGCTGGACCACGGACATCGAGCACCCGCACGAGTCCCCGCCGCTGATGACCATCCCACTGATCCTGCTCGGCATCGGCTCGATCGGCGCGGGTTGGCTGCTGGCCACCTCCGTACCCGACTGGCTGACCGCCACCGCCGGCCTCGGCGCGGCCGAGGCGCACCACGACGCGGTGCTGCCGCACTGGGCGATCGTGGTGCTGTCGCTGGGTGTCACCGTGCTCGGTGCCGCGCTGGCCTGGTTCCTGTTCCGCAACGGCACGGCCAACGAGCCGCAGCCGGCCGGTGTGCTGGTCACCGCCGCCCGCAAGAACCTCTACACCGACGCGGTGAACGAGGCGGTCTTCGAGAAGCCCGGCATCTTCCTCACCCGGGCGCTCGTCTACCTGGACAACCGGGGCATCGACGGGCTGGTCAACGGGCTGGCAGCCGGTGTCGGCGGCGGTTCGGGTCGACTGCGGCGGCTGCAGACCGGCTTCGTCCGGTCGTACGCCACCTCGATCCTCGCCGGGGCGCTGCTGATCGTGGGCGCGTTCCTCGCCGTGCAGGCGGGGTGGTTCGCGTGATCGACCTCAAGAGGCCGACGGTCTCGCAGGCGGCCGTCGTCGGCGGACCGCGCATCGACGACGGAGGTAAGGCCGCATAATGTCCGACTTCCCGTTCCTCTCGGTGCTCACCGTGGCGCCGCTGGTCGGCGCCGTGGTGGTCGCCCTCCTGCCGCGCAGCCGGCCGACGCTGGCCAAGCAGGTCGCGTTCGGTTGGTCGCTGCTGGTGCTGGCGCTCTCCGTGGTCATGTGGGTGACCTGGCAGGTCGACGGCGACCGGTTCCAGTTCCGCGAGTCGTACCCGTGGATCCCGAACTGGGGTGTCAACTTCACCTTCGCCGCCGACGGCATCGCGCTGGTCATGCTGATGCTGATCGCGGTGCTGGTGCCGCTGGTGATCCTGGCGTCCTGGCACGACGCCGAGTCGTCGAAGCGGTCGGTGCCGGTCTACTTCGCGCTGCTGCTCGTCCTCGAATGCACGATGATCGGCGTCTTCGCCGCCGCCGACGTCTTCCTGTTCTATGTGTTCTTCGAGGTCATGCTGGTGCCGATGTACTTCCTCATCGGCAGCTACGGCGGTCACCAGCGCCAGTACGCGGCCGTCAAGTTCTTCCTGTACTCGTTGGTCGGCGGCCTGTTCATGCTGGCCGCGGTGATCGGCCTCTGGGTCGTCGGTGGGAAGACCTTCGACTGGGTGGCGCTGTCCCAGGTGGACATCTCCACCGGTGCCGAGCGCTGGCTCTTCCTCGGCTTCTTCATCGCCTTCGCGATCAAGGCACCGTTCTTCCCCTTCCACACCTGGCTGCCGGACGCCGGTGGCGCGGCCCCCGCCGGTGCCGCCGCACTGCTCGTCGGGGTGCTGGACAAGGTCGGCACCTTCGGCATCATCCGGTACGGCCTGCCGCTGTTCCCGGACGCCGCACAGTGGTTCGCGCCGTGGGCGATGGGCCTTGCGGTGATCGGCATCATCTACGCCGCACTGCTGGCGGTGGGGCAGAACGACCTGAAGCGGCTGGTGTCGTACACGTCGATCGCGCACTTCGGTTTCATCGGCGTGGGCCTCTTCGCCTTCACCACCCAGGCCGGCACCGGTGCGGTGCTCTACATGGTGAACCACGGGCTCGCCACCGGCCTGCTCTTCCTGGTGGTCGGCATGCTGGTCGCGCGCCGGGGCTCGGCGCTGGTCAGCGACTTCGGTGGTGCCGGCAAGCTGGTGCCGGTGCTGGCCGGGGTGCTGTTCTTCGCCGGTCTCGCCTCGCTGGCGCTGCCCGGCACCGCACCGTTCGTCTCCGAGTTCCTGGTGCTGATCGGCACCTTCACGGTGAACAAGCCGGTCGCGGTGATCGCCACGCTGGGCATCATCCTGGCCGCCGCGTACGTGCTCTGGATGGTGCAGCGGACCACGCAGGGCACGCTCAATCCGGCGCTGACCCAGATCGACGCGATGAAGCGCGACCTCAACCTGCGTGAGAAGTTCGTGGTCGCCCCGCTGATCGCGCTGATCGTGGTGCTCGGCTTCTACCCGAAGCCGGTCACCGACGTGATCAACCCGGCGGTGCAGGCGACCATGGAGGACGTCGGCCGGACCGATCCGGCGCCGACGGCAGGCAACGTCCAGGAGGCCAGCCGGTGAGCGCGAGGAGTGAGCTCGCGAGCCCCGCAGTCGCGAACGGAAGGTGGACTCGGTGAGCGCGAGGAGTGAGCTCGCGAACTCCAGTCGCCCGCGCGAGGAGAGAGCGAAGCGAGCCCCGCAGTCGCGGGCAATAGACAGCGCAGTCGCGAACGAAAGGTTGACTCGGTGAACGAGTTCGTACTGCCGCCGATCGACTACGCGGCACTCGCGCCGATCCTGATCATGCTGGGCGCGGCGGTGCTGGGGGTGCTGGTCGAGGCGTTCGTGCCGCGCCGGCTGCGGCACCCCGTCCAGCTCCCGCTGGCCCTGCTGGCGGTGCTCGCCGCGTTGACCATGGTGGTGTTCAACGCCGACAAGCGGGTGATCACCATCGGGGTGATCGCGATCGACGGGCCCACGCTGTTCCTCCAGGGTGCGATCCTGGCCCTGGCCGGCGTGGCGCTGCTGCTGATGGGCGAGCGGTCGGTGGAACGCGGCGGCGCATTCGTCGCCCAGGCCGCGATCACCGCCGACTCGCCCGACGACCGGCGGCAGGCGGCCAAGGCCGGTGGTGCCGGTGAGGTCTACCCGCTGACCACGTTCGCCATCGGCGGCATGCTGATCTTCGTGGCGGCGAACGACCTGCTGACCATGTTCATCGCGCTCGAGGTCTTCTCGCTGCCGCTCTACCTGCTCTGCGCGCTGGCCCGTCGCCGGCGGATCCTGAGCCAGGAAGCGGCGATGAAGTACTTCCTGCTCGGCGCGTACGCCTCGGCGTTCTTCCTGTTCGGTCTGGCGCTGCTCTACGGCTTCAGCGCCGGTCTGGGCGACCGTCAGGCGGGCGTGGACTTCGCCACCCTCAACGCCGCCGTGGCCAACTCGACGGCCAGCCCGGTGCTGCTCTTCGCCGGTATGGCGCTGGTCGCCATCGGCCTGCTCTTCAAGGCCGCCGCCGCGCCGTTCCACGTCTGGACGCCCGACGTCTACCAGGGCGCACCGACCCCGGTGACCGGCTTCATGGCCGCCTGCACGAAGGTCGCCGCGTTCGGTGCCCTGCTGCGGGTGTTCCACGTCGCCTTCGAGGGCGCACGGTGGGACTTCACCCCGGTGCTCGGCACGGTGGCGGTGCTCACCATGCTGGTCGGCGCGGTGCTCGCGGTCACCCAGACCGACATCAAGCGGCTGCTGGCGTACTCCTCCATCGCCAACGCCGGGTACCTGCTGGTCGGCGTGCTGTCTCCGGGCCGGGAGGGTCTTTCCGGCACGATGTTCTATCTGGTGGCGTACGGCTTCACCGTGCTGGCCGCGTTCGCCGTGGTGACCCTGGTCCGGGACGCCGACGGCGAGGCCACCCACCTGTCCCGCTGGGCCGGGCTGGGGCGCCGCTCGCCGGGGTACGCCTCGGTGTTCACCTTCATCCTGCTCGCCTTCGCGGGTATCCCGCTCACCAGCGGCTTCACCAGCAAGTTCGCCGTTTTCGCCCCGGCGCTCGACGGCGGTCAGGTGTGGCTGGTGATCGCCGGTGTGCTGACCAGCATGGTGCTCGCCTTCCCGTACCTGCGGGTCGTGGTGATGATGTGGCTCTCCGAGCCGGGCGACTCGACCCCGACCGTCACGGTGCCGGGGGCGATGACCTCGGCGGCGCTGGTGATCGGCGTACTCGCGACCCTGGTCCTCGGCATCGCACCGGGCCCGCTGCTCGACCTGACCACCGGCGCTGCGGACTTCATCCGGTAGCGGCGTCACCTTCCGTTTCGGGGGCCGGTCCACGGGTGTGGGCCGGCCCCCGCCGCGCCTCCCCGGTCCGCTGCAGGTAGAGCCCGTGTGGCATGGTGGAGTAGTGGTGATTAGGGGTGGCGAGCGTTCAGGTGGCACCGGCTCTGGTGGCCGCCGGAGCCGGCACGCGGGCCAGTTCGGCCCGCTCGGTCTGTATCTCGCCGACCCGCACACCGAGGCATCCGTGCTGGGCCTGCTGGACACCATCGAGGTGGAGTTGCGGGCCAGCGTGGCCAGCGCCGATCCGTTCGTGACCGAGGCGGCCCGGCACCTGGTGGAGGCGGGCGGGAAGCGCTTCCGGCCACTGCTGGTGGCCCTGGGCGCCCAGTTCGGCGAGCCGTCTCGGCCGGAGGTCGTCTCGGCCGCCGTGGTGGTGGAGTTGACCCACCTGGCCACGCTCTACCACGACGACGTGATGGACGAGGCCGCGGTGCGTCGGGGAGCGCCGAGCGCCAACTCCCGCTGGACCAACTCGGTCGCCATCCTGGTGGGTGACTACCTCTTCGCGCGGGCCGCGGACGTCGCCGCAGAGCTGGGCCCCGAGGCGGTACGCCTCCAGGCGCGCACCTTCGCCCGCCTGGTGCACGGCCAGATCGCCGAGACGGTCGGCCCCCGGGCCGACGCCGACCCGGTGCGGCACTACCTGGACGTGATCGCCGAGAAGACCGGTTCGTTGATCGCCACCAGCGCCCACTTCGGCGCGCTGTTCAGCGGCACCGCCCCGGAGCACGTGTCGGCGCTGGCCGGGTACGGCGAGATCATCGGTGTCGCATTCCAGCTTTCGGACGACCTGCTCGACATCGCCAGCGAGTCGGAGGAGTCCGGCAAGACGCCCGGCACCGACCTGCGGGAGGGTGTACCGACCCTGCCGGTGCTCTACGCCCTCGCCTCCGACGACGCGGACGCCTCCTCGGTCCGGCTGCGGGAGATCCTGGCCACCGGCCCGCTGACCGACGACGCCCTGCACGCCGAGGCGCTCGGACTGCTTCGGGAGAGCCCCGCGCTCAAGCGGGCGCGGGAGACGGTCCGCAGCTACGCCGAGGACGCTCGCGCCCGGCTCGCGCCGCTGCCGGACGTGCCGGCGCGCCGCGCCCTCGAATCGCTCTGCGACCACATCGCCGACCGCACGAGCTGAGCGACCCTTCGCAGCGCCCCACCGACGCCCTCGACCGGGTGTGCGGTCAGGCTGACGCGGGCCGGGTGGAGAGCAGCCGGGTCGCGGTGAGCATGAGACCGGCGGCGGTGAGCATGGCGGCGGCTGCGGTGAGCCACATCGCGGGGTAGCCGGCGGCGGCCGCGAGCGGTCCCAGGGCCAGCGGGCCGAGGCAGCCGCCCGCGTACACGCCGGTCTGGGTGATGGAGGTGGCGGCGGCCGGTGCCTGCGGGTGCAGCCGGACCACGGCGAAGTTCATCAGCCCCGGCCAGGACCAGCCCAGGCCGAAGCCGAGCAGGACACCGACCACCAGCGCCCCGGAGCCGGCCACCGCGAGCAGGCCCAGCCCCACCGCGCCGACCACCAGCAGGCCGGCGATCACGGTGACGTGCCCGCCGGAGCGGCGATCGGCCAGCCAGCCGATACCGATCCGCGCGGCGACGCAGACCGCGCTGCCGAGGGTCAGCATGAGTCCGGCGAGGGCGGGGCCGTGACCCCGGTCCACGGAGGCGTCCACCAGGAAGGTGCCCAGCGCGTTCGCCGCGCCCGCCGCGAGCGTCGCGGCCACGCCGATCACCACCAGACCGACGGTCGCGTTCCCTGCCGGCCGGTTCGACCGGTGGACCGGTTGCGGTCCGTGTGACGGCACGAGCGGCAGCGTGGCCAGCGCGGCACCGGCGGCGGCCACGAACGCCCACCGCCAGCCGACGGTGAGCGCGAGCGTGGGTACCGCCGCGCCGGCCAGCAGGGTGGAGACCGGGATGGCCGCCTGCTTGACGCCGAAGGACAGGCCCTGCCGCCGCGTCGGGACGTGCCGGGCGAGCAGCAGGTTGCTGGAGAGTTGACCCAGCGCGTTCGCGGTGCCGGCCACGGCCAGCAGGACGAGCAGCATCGGGTACGAGCGGGCCAGTACCGCCACGGCGAGCAGCGAACCGGCGGAGATCAGGATGCCGACCCGGGCGACCACACCGCCGCCCCAGCGTTCCACGAGCGTGCCGGAGGGGACCGAGGCGAGCGCGCCGACGCCGAAGTAGACCGCCACGGCGATGCCCAGGCCGGCCGGGTTGAAGCCCAACTCCTCGCGCATCTGCACGGCGAGCCCACCGACCAGGAAGACGGGCAGGACGCAGGCGATGGTGACGGCCACCGCGGTGGTGGCGGCCCGGACGGGTCGGGTGGCGGCCTCCGGAGCGGGGGACGGGGCGGTGTGGGTCATGGTGGGGCCAACCTACGCCTGCCGCATTCCGGCAACGGAAAGTGCGGTCAGCATCACATCGGGTATCCGACGAACGGTGATCCTCCACCCGATCAGGCGTTTCGCGCCGGGCTCCTTTTTCATATGGTGTAAGTCCCCGGTGGCGGAGGTGGTTGTGCGTGACCCCCTGGCGGAACCTTCGGACCTGATCCGAAGCGTCTCCCGCGCACTTCGAGTGCTCGAGTCGGTCGGCCGTGCCCCGCGGGGGCTGACGGTGAAGCAGATCGCCCGGCGATGCGAGCTGACCGTGGCCACGACGTACCACCTGGTCCGCACACTCGCGTACGAGGGTTACGTGATCCGCCGGGAGGACGGCACGTACATCGTGGGGCTGGAGGTGGCCGACCGCTACCGCGAGTTGGTCGCCGCGTTCCGGGGCTCGCCCGCAGTCGGGGAGAACCTGCGTCGGGCGGCCATCGAGACCGGGTGGAGCCACTACCTCGGCCGCTTCGTGGGCGGCCAGGTCGCCATCACCGCCGTCGCGGAGGGGAACCGCTCGCCGTACCTGGAGGATCTCGTCCCCGGGTTCGACGAGGGCGCGCATGCGACCGCGCTCGGAAAGGCGCTGCTCGCCACGCTCACCGCCGAGCAGCGGCACCGCTACCTGCGGGAGTACGGCATGCGGCCGTTCACCAGCGCCACCCTGACCACACCCGAGGCGTTCGAGGCCGATCTGGCGGCCGGCGAGCGGCGCGGTATGCAGCTCGAACTGGGTCAGTTCCGGCAGGGGGTGGCCTGCGCGGCCGTCCTGGTCACCCCGGACAAGGACATGGAACGGCGTACGGTGCTGGCCTGTGCGCTGCCGGCCAGCGAGATGATGACCTCCGCCCGGGTGGTCCGGACGAAGCTGATCGCCACCGCCCGCGCGATCGCCGAGTGCCTGGCCGCCGAGAACTGACCGGAGCCGACCGAGCCGCCGCCGAGAACCGAGCCGCCGAGGGCTGACCCGGCGCGAGACGGCCCCCTTCCTGGTGGGAAGAGGGCCGTCGGGAAGCGGCCGGCGCGAAGCCGGGGCGGGGTCAGCTACCGACCGGTCCGCCGTCCAGCCGCCAGGTCACCACCACGCCGGGTTTGGCGTAGTCGCCGTCCGGCCAGGTGGAGGCCGGGTTGTCGACCGAGGCACCGGTGACCTCGCCCGGGTGTTGCACGGCGACGAAGAGCGAGCGGTTGTCGCCGGTTATGAACGGCCCGCAGGTCTCCGCGCCACGCGGCACGGTGAGGAACTGCTTGAGGTGACCACGCTCCGGCCCTTCGGTCGGCGTGGCGAAGAGGCCGTCGTTGCTGCCCAGGGCGTTGCCGTCGGTGGAGATCCAGAGGTTGCCGGTGGCGTCGAAGGCCACGTTGTCCGGGCAGGAGATCGGCGACACCTTGGTCTTGTCGTACCCGGAGAAGTAGGTCGACGGGTCCGCCGGGTCGCCGCAGACGATCGGCAGCGACCAGGTGAACGTCTCGGCGGTGTTGTCGCCCCGGTGCTCGACCAGCTCCAGGATCTGCCCGTGCCGGTTGTTGCTGCGCGGGTTGGCCTCGTCCGGCCCGGGGTTGCTGCCGACACCCCGGTTGGTGTTGTTGGTCAGCGCCACATAGACCTTGCCGGTGAGCAGGCTCGGCTCGACGTCCTCCGGGCGGTCCATCTTGGTCGCGCCGACCTTGTCACCGGCGAAGCGGGTGAAGGTGAGCACCTCGGCGGCGGTCATCCCGTCCACGAAGGACCGGTTGCCGCTGACCAGCTTGATCCAGCGGCCCTTGCCGTCGAAGGCGCCGTCCGAGGGCAGCCGGCCGGACCCGTCGATCTCGGCGGCGCTGGTCTGGTCGAGCCGGGCGACATAGAGCGTGCCGGACTCCAGCAGCGTCAGGTTGTGCTTGCGGGCGACCCAGGAGTTGCCCTTCATGAACGTGCGGTCCGAGACGAACTTGTACAGGTAGTCGAAGCGCTCGTCGTCGCCCATGTACGCGACCACGTGCCCGCTGCGGGCCACGATGACGTTCGCGCCCTCGTGCTTGAAGCGGCCCAGCGCGGTGTGCTTGCGGGGACGGCTCTCCGGGTCGTACGGGTCGATCTCCACGATCCAGCCGTGCCGGTTCGCCTCGTTCGGGTGCTTGGCCAGGTCGAAGCGGTCGGCGGCGCGGTCCCACTTGCGGTTGCCGCTGGGGTATCGGGTGGTGGTGTTGATGCCGTACCGGGCCAGCCGGGGCTTGTCCGCCGCCGGTGCGGCGTCGCCGCCGACGAAGTACTGGTTGAAGTTCTCCTCGCCGGAGAGCACCGTGCCCCACGGGGTCACCCCGCCGGCACAGTTGTTCAGCGTGCCGACGACCGTACGCCCCTTGGGGTCGGCGGCGGTCTTCACGAAGGCCGAGCCGGCGGCCGGACCGGTCAGCTCGAAGGTGCTGCTCAACGCGTCGACCCGCCGGTTGTACGGGCGGCGGCCCGAGGTGACCGCACGCCACTGCCCGGTGCCGGCGACCCGCTCGATCTCCACCACCGACATGCCGTGCGCGGCCATCGACACCTTCACCTGCTCGACGGTGAGCGCGTCGAGGCTGGTGAAGCCGGGGAACATCAGGTCCTCGTTGGTGTACTCGTGGTTGACCACGAGCAGTGCCCGCCGTCCGCCCTTGTCCAGCGGCAGCACACCGACGAAGTCGTTGTTGTAGCCGAACTGCCGGGCCTGTGCGGCGGCGGTCTGCCGGCGCAGGTCGAAGGCGGGTGCGCCGGGCAGCACCGGGTCGCCCCAGCGGATGACGACCGCGTGGTCGTAGCCGTTCGGCACCACGAAGGTGTCCAGCGTGTTCGGCGGGATCGACGAGAAGGTCAGTGCCCCGCTGCCGACGCCCCGGCCGCCGGCGGCGAAGGTGGTGGTCTCGGGCACCACCGGGGAGCCCGGCGCCGCCGCGGCGGCACCGCCGCCGGCCAGCGCACCGGCGCCACCGCCGAAGCCGAGTACCAGCGCGCCGACCGCCCCGGCGCGGACCAGGCCACGGCGGGAGACCTCGGCGTCGACCAGGTCGCCGAAGTAGGCGTTGTCGGAGGTGTTGGGCACCGGGTGGTCGCAGGCGTTGCCGCAGCGGTAGAGACAGGTCATGGCGTCGCGGCTGCCGTGGCGGGGAGTGCCCAGCAGCGGGAGCAGCCGGGGACGGTCGCTCATGGGAGGAGCCTCCTGAGGGTCACGCACGCCGGTGCAGCTCACCGACGGGTACGCGCCGGACGCTAGGAGGGCGTGGTGAGCGGTAATCGGCGTCGATGTGAACCCGCGATGAACTCCCCCGTCGGGAATCCCAGGTCGCGCAGGCGGTGAACCGATCGGCGTGACCGCACGTATCCCTGGTCGTAACGCCGCGCCCGCTCGGTCGAGAGCGAGGAGAGGACCATCAGCGACCACGACGCCCACCTGCTGCGCGCCCTGCACGACGAGCATGCCGAGGCGCTGTACGCGCACGCGTTGCGGCTGGTCAACGGCGACCGGCAGCGCGCCGAGGACCTGGTGCAGGAGACGCTGCTGCGGGCCTGGCGGCACCCGGAGTCACTCGACCCCCGGCGCGGTTCGGTCCGCGCCTGGCTGTTCACCACCGCACGCAACCTCGCCATCGACGCCTGGCGGCGACGGTCGACCCGGGTCGGCGAGGTCTACACCGACGAGCTGCCCGAGCCCAGCGAGGTCGTCGACGAGACGGAACGCGCCGTGGAGGCGTGGACCGTGGCGGAGGCGCTCAACCGGCTCAGCCCGTCCCACCGTGACGTTCTCGTCGAGTGCTTCTACCAGGGCCGTTCGGTGTCCGAGGCAGCCTCCCGGCTCGGGGTGCCGCCGGGCACCGTGAAGTCCCGTACCCACTACGCGCTGCGCTCACTACGGTTGGTGCTGGCGGAGATGGGGGTGACCGGATGAGCCGCTGCGACTACGCCTTCGACGACGGCGCGTACGTGCTGGGTGCCCTCTCACCCGCCGACCGGGCCGCGTACGAACGGCACCTCGTCGGCTGCCCCGACTGCCAACAGTCGGTCTCCGAGATCGCCGTGCTCCCCGGCCTGCTCGGTCGGCTGGACCCGTCGAGCCTGGAGCAGTTCCTCCCACCGCCGGAGAACCCCCGGGTGCCCGAGCTGCTCAACGCCGCGCGGGACCGCCGGCGTCGGGAGCGGCAGGCCAACCGGCTGCGGTACGCGGTCACCGGCCTCGCGGCGGCGGCGTTCGCCCTGCTGGTCGGCTTCGGCGTGGCGACGATGCTGCCGAGCGAGCAGCCGGGCCGGCCACCGTTGGCACAGGTGCGTCTGGTCGCGATGGAGCCGGTGACCGGGTCGGTGCCGGTGCACGCCGAGATCGGCCTGCGGCACACCGACTGGGGCACCGAGGTGACCATGCACTGCGGGTACGACGAGCACACCGGTTACGGCAAGGCGCACGCCTTCCGGCTGGTGGCGTACGGCCCGGACGGCGCGCAGGAGCAGATCGGCTCGTGGCGTGCCGCGCCCGGCGACGACCTGCGGATCACCGGTGCGACCCGGTTCACCAACGCCGAACTGGTCCGGCTGGAACTCATCCGCGCCGACGGCACCCCCGTGCTCGCCTACGACGTCCGCTGAGCCACCCGGCGTCGAACAGCGGACCGGCCAGCGTGAGGGCAGACCGGTCAGCGTGGGGCGGGCACCGCCGCCGCCGCGCCGACCTCGCTGTCCGGGCGCGCGCGCCGGTTGCGCCGGGCGTTGCGGAGCGCGTCGGCGGTGAAGACGATCAGCGCGAGCCAGACCAGCCCGAAGCCGACCAGGCGGGCCGGCGGCATCGGCTCGTGGAAGATCAACACACCACAGGCCAGTTGGATGATCGGCGCCACGTACTGGAGCATGCCCAGGGCGGTCAGCGGCAGCCGGTTCGCGGCGCCCGCGAAGAGCAACAGCGGGATGGCGGTCAACGCGCCGGCCAGCACCAGCAGCAACGCGTGCCCGACCGAGACCTGGCCGAAGGTGGCGTCGCCGGTGGTCGCGAGCCAGCCGAGGAACACCAGCGCCGGCACGGCCAGCACGGCGGACTCGACGAAGAGGCCCTCCGCCGGGGGCAACCCCAGCCGCTTCTTCACCAGGCTGTACCCGCCGAACGTGAAGGCCAGCGTCAACGCGAGGTACGGCAGCCGGCCGTAGTCGACGGTGAGGACGGCCACCGCCAGCGCACCGACCCCGAGCGCCGCCCACTGCGCCGGGCGCAGCCGCTCCCGCAGCACCAGGACGCCGAGCAGCACCACCACCAGCGGGTTGATGAAGTACCCGAGGGCGGTCTCCACCACACGGTCGGAGTTCACGCCGTAGATGTAGGTGAACCAGTTCACCGCGATCAGGGCGGCGGCGGCACCGACCCCGGCCAGGGCGCGCGGCCGACGCAGCAGGGCACGCAGGAACCCGATGTTGCGCATCACGGCGAGCAGCAGGGCGACGAACACCACCGACCAGATGACCCGGTGGGCCAGGATCTCCAGCGGGCCGGTCGGGCGCAGCAGCTTGAAATACAGCGGGAAGAACCCCCACAGCAGGTACGCGGCCAGGCCGTAGAGGTATCCGAGGCGCAGCGGTGTCACGTGTTCACCGTAAGGGGCGGATCGCCCTGTGGATCCTTGCTGGTGAGCGGGGTCACGCTCGGCTCCCGGCGATCGAACTCCATCCACCGGTCCGCGCGTACGACGGTGAAGCCGAGTTTCGCGTACACCCCGTGCGCGTCGTTGGTGGCCAGCAGGATCCGGCGTACGCCGATCTCGGCGAGATGGTCGCGGACGGCACCGGCCAGCCAGGTGCCCAACCCGTGTCCGCGTTCGGCCCGGTCCACATAGACGTCGCAGAGATAGCCGAAGGTGGCCCGATCCGTGATCACCCGGGCGACGGCGACCTGTCGGCCGTCCGTCGGGCGGTACACGCCGAACCCGAGCGAGCCGGCGAACGCCGCACCCACCGTCGCGCGGTCCCGCCCGAGCGCCCAGTACGCGTCGGTGGAGAGCCAGGTGTGCACCAGATCCAGGTCGAGCAGATCGGGCGAGGTGCTGATCGTGTAACCGTCGTGACGGGTCCGGGTGAACATCCTCGGGATCCTAGGACCCGACCATTCACCCTTCGTGATCCGGGCGGTCACCGTCGGTGTCGACGGTGACCGCCCGGCGGACGGTCGGTCGAGCGGCCGACGAGGTCGAGCCGCCCGGTTCGGGAGTCAGTCGCGGTCGAGGATGGCGCCGAGGATCCAGGTGACGATGCCGACGAAGAGCGCACCCAGCACCGCGGCGGGCCAGAAGCCGTCCACGTCGAAGGGCAGCCCCACCTGGTCGGCGATCCAGCCGGTGAGCAGGAACAGCAGACCGTTGACCACCAGTGCGATCAGGCCGAGGGTGAGCAGGTAGAAGCCACACCCGACGGTCTTGATGATCGGCTGGAGCACCCCGTTCACCACGCCGAAGATCACCGCGACGAGGACCAGCGTCAACACCGTCTCACCGAACGACTCGGTGTTCAGGGAGATGCCGGGGATGATCACAGTGGCCAGCCAGAAGGCCACCGCCGTGGCGCCGACCCGGATCAGTAGACCTTTCAGAAAACCCATGGCGGGCATGGTGTCACGGCCTGCGTACCGGCGAAACCCGCGAGATCAACTCGGCCGGTGCCGGAGGGGTGCCCCGATGAGCTGCGCCTCGATCGGTGTGACGGCCAGCAGCGCCCAGCGCAGGGCGCGCCGGTTGACCACCGCCACCATGTCGGGCCGACTGCGTGCCAGCCACTGCGCGGCGTCGCCGAGGCCCAGCGCGGTGCCCGCGACCGCCGATCCGGCCCGGCTCAGCGGCGACAGCACCGCCAGGTCGGCGCGGGCCAGCGCGTCCGCGTCGGCCGGGGTCAGTTCGTCGCGTACCAGCAGGGTGGTCTGCCAGGGGGCACCCGGGCGCGGGCCCGGAGGCGGTGGCGGCGCGTCCCGCACCACGAGCACCGGGGACAGCGGGGTCGCGGGCGGAAGCTGCGCCGGGCGGTCCGGTGGCACCAGCGGGATCGTCCGACCGGGTACGCCGACACCACGCACGAAGGGTTCCCAGGCGTGTGGCCGGGTGGTCTGGACCACCACCCGGGCACCGAGCGCCATCGCCCGCACGGCGACCAGCTGGGCGGTGCGCACCCCGCCGACGAGCATCACCCGGGTGCTCTCCGGCCGGAACAGCCGGACGGCGACGGGTCCGCCGTGCCGGTTGGTGCCGAGCATCAACCCGGCCGAGCCGTACGGCAGCGTCGACTCCGGGGCGTCCGTACCGGGCGGTGTCGACGGGGCCCGGCGACGCGTGACCGGCTGACCTGGCAGCGCCAGCGGGAGCGTGCCGGCGAAGCCGTCCAGGTGGGCGCCGTCGTTGCGGACGAGCACCCCACCGGCGGCCGTCACGACCTGCTCCAGTGCTCGACCGGCGGCGGACAGCTCGGCCGGCGTCGCCGCGCTCAGACGGACGGTCAGGTCGGTCCGGCCCGGTGCCTCGGTGTCGGCGTGCAGCGACACCGTGGTGGCGGTCACCGGCAGCGCGGACAGCCGGGGCACCAGCCGACCCACCGGCTCCGTCGGCGAGTGCCGCAGCACGAAGGTGCTCTGGAGCAGTCCGCCGCAGCGGACGCCCTGCCAGGTCTCCCGGGGCACGCGGCCGTCGTGGTGCGCGAGCTCGGCGAGCATACGCAGGGTCGCCGGTGCGCCGAGCGGACGCACGGGCAGGGGCCGGAGCCGCCGCACCACCCGGCGTACGGTGCCGGCGAGCGCCCGCCGCAGCTCCTCCTCGGGCCAGCCCGCCACCCGTACCGCGCGCACGGCCAGCACCGCGCGCTCCCCGCCGGCCAGCCGCCCGTCGGTGAGCTGTCGGTACGAGGTGGCCAGCGGTCCGCCACCGGCCGCGACCGCCGGCGCCGCCGTGACGGTGAGCAGGAGTTGCACGCGTACCGGCGGCATGTCGGCGGTGCGGGCCGGCAGCAGCGCGGTGGGCGGCGGCAGCGAGCGGACGCCCGCGCCGAGCAGGTCGGCGGCGTCGCCGATGTCGAGCAGGGCCACCAGGCCACCCGGGTCGTCGATGGCGGCGGCCGGGGATCCGGCCAACTCGACGGGTCGGACGACGGCATCCGGGTCGACCAGGTCGAGCAGGGGCGTCGGGCGGTGCACCCGTCGACGGCGGGCCAGATAGCCCGTCCCGAGCCGTAGCCACTCGTGTAGCCACCGTCGGCGTACCCGACCCCAGGCGCCGACCAGCAGCGCGCCGGCGAGCAGGACGGCGGCGCTCGTCGGCAGCGTGCCCAGGCCCGGTGCGGCGACGAGCAGCGCCGCCGCCACCTGCGTGGTGACGACCTGACCGACCACCGGCCGGTACGCACGCAAGCTCCACTGTGGTCTGTTTCGGCCGTCGCCGGTGTCGGCTGGGCCGTCGACGGTACGGCGGGCGAGGGTGCCGGTGGTCGGCACTGCGGCCCGCCGGTCGATCACACCCCGCGACGTCATCGACGCCCATCGTAGTAGCCCGCCCGGCTGCCGCGTTGTCCACAGGGGAGCGCGGCGGGGTAGCAGAAATGCGATGGTGTCGCTACTGTCAGCGACGAGTTCTCGTTGGCCCGTCCCGCGTCGCGCCCGCCCTCCGGCGGCGCGGGTGGTGTGTCCATGGGCCAGCCACGATCGAGAGACGAGGTGACGTCGGGGTGTCCTCCCAGACCCAGGCAGAGGCTGCGGTGATGCAACAGACCGCGGCGAAGTTCGAGCAGACGGACCAGTCGTTGCAGTCGATGCTCAGTGGACTGCTGGCCCAGCTGGCGATTCTCCAGCAGGCCTGGCGCGGGGCGGGCGGCCGGTCGTTCGAGCAGGTCAAACAGCAGTGGGCGCAGGATCAGGCGAACCTGCAGCGGGCCCTTCGGGAGACCGCAGGCGCGATCCGCACCGCCGGCGTGAAGTACGACGCGTCGGACGCCGAGGCGGCCGGCCGGGTGTCCGCCACCAACCGCGGCGGCATCCAACTGCCGCTCTAGACCACGACCCAGGGGGAAGACTTCGGATGGAGAACGGTGTGCTGGTCGTCAACTTCGCCGCGCTGCAACAGGCCAGCGCGGACATCCAGCGGGCCTTGAACACGCTCGAATCACAGCTCGGTCAGCTTGAGCAGGATGCCGCTCCGCTGGTCGCGAGCTGGTCCGGCGAGGCGCAGCAGGCGTACGAGCAGCGTCAGGCCCGGTGGCGCAACGCCTCGCAGGACCTCCAGACGATGCTGCGCGACATCAAGGTGGCGGTGGACGAGTCCGCGACCGACTATCTCGACACCGAGAAGCGCAACGCCGGCCTGTTCCAGTGACGCAGGGCTGACGCCGACCGCCGCGCACGCGGCGGTCGGCGTCAGCCATCGACAATCGTCGGTCGGGGCGGTCGGCTCAGCGTGGGTCGGCGGGGCGCCACCGTCGCCGGACACCCTGCGGCACGAGGACGGCGGCCACCACGGTGACGGTCACCGCCAGCAGCCCGGCGGCGGTGAGCAGAGCGGCCCGTTCCCGCGCGGCGGCCCGCCGGGCCTGCTGTGCCACCAGCGCCGGGTCCGTCCGCTCCGCGTCCAGCCCGACCGCCGGTCGTGCGCGTGGCGTCGTGCCGTCCGCCTCGGTGACCGCCCGGTACGGATTGAGCACGCCCGCACCGTAGCCCTCGCCCGGAGCCGGATCGGCGGTCGCGAGGATCCGCCGGGCCACCTCCGCAGCGCTCAGGTCCGGGCGGTACTGGCGGACCAGAGCGGCGGTAGCGGCCACGAAGGGAGCGGCGTAACTGGTGCCCTCGGCCCGCTGGTGGCCGCGTCCGGGCGCGGCGATCAGCACGTCGGTGCCGGGTGCGACCAGGTCGACATAGGGGCCGGTCTGGGAGAACCCGGCCCGTGTCCCGTCGGCACCGATCGCGCCGACCCCGATCGCCGGCTCGTACGCGGCGGGGTAGGGGCGAGGGTCGCCCTCGCCGTGCAGGTTGCCGGCGGCGGCCACCACGACCACGTCCCGGGCTGCCGCGTAGGCGATCGCGGCGCGGACCGACGGCCGGTCGGCGTAGAGCACCACGGACAGGTTGATCACGTCGGCGCCGTTGTCGACCGCCCAGCGGATCGCCGTGGCGAACTCCTCCGGCGCGACCGCACGCCCCGCTCCCCGGCCGTCCACGACCTGCTGTTCGCTGACCCGGACCGGCAGGATCCGAGCGTTCGGCGCCAGACCGTGGAAGGCGACGCCGTCGTGCGGGGCGGCAGCGATGATGCTGGCCACGCCGGTGCCGTGGCCGACGCAGTCCCGGGTGCCGTCACCACCGGGGTCGAGCAGGTCGAGGCCGTCGAGCACCCGACCGGCGAGCTGCGGATGGCGGCGATCCACGCCCGAGTCGACCACCGCGACTGTCACCCCGGACCCGTCGGCCAGCGGCGACAGCCGCGTCGGGGCGTACCGCTGCTGCGGCCAGGGCTCGGTGACCACCGGCCGGGCCGGTGCCGGTGGCGAGGCACACTCCGGCGCGGCGGCAACCGCCGGGAAGCCGGCCGGCGCGGGCCGTGCGGTCGCGGCGGAGGCCGGTGTCGCGGGCCCGGCCAGCAGGGCGGCGGCCACCCCCGCGAGGAGCGGACGCGGGACGTTCCGGGACATCGACCGCCTCCGTATCGTGTCGACACCGGAACGGGATGTTAGCGCCCCTCGGCGAAGCGGGCGGACCGGCGACGGCCTGGCATTGTGATCTTGTGGACACCTTGTAGGTTGTAAGCGATACCTATGGCTGTGCCCGGGAGGAGGGGTGGCCGTGACCGACTGGGCGCCGGCCACCGAGGCCGAGGCGGCGATGCGGGACGCGCTGCGCGGCAACGACCAGCAGTTGTACTTCCGCACCCTGTCCCGGGTCGAGCTCCTGTTGCCGATCTCCGTCCAGCCCGTGCCAGGTCAGGTGCCGGCGGGTTGGGGCACCTGGACGACCGGTGGCCGCACGCACGTGTTGGCGTTCACCTCCGCCGAGGCGATGCGGTCCTGTCTCGGTGACCACGCCGGACCCAGCCGACGCTCCGGGTACGCCGAACTGGCCGCCGCTTGGCCCAACCACGAGTGGTGGCTGGCCGTCAATCCCGGCCTGCCGATCGAGGGCTACCTGCCGGCCTGGTACGTCTCCCAGTTGTCCCGGGGCGACGTCCGGCTGCCCGGGCGCACTGTTGGCGCACGAGCCCGGTTGGAACGGGTGGAGGCCCTGAACCGCGCGCGCGACGCCCGTACGCCGAGCACCCCGCCCGCCCCGGTCGGCACTCCACGGCCATCCGGCACCGGTCCGGGGCGCCCGGCCGCGCCCTCGCCGCAACCGGTGGCCCCGGCGGCTTTCCAGTTGCCCGAGTCACCGGTGGCGGCCCCCGGCACGGTGGCCGGTCCGCATCACCAGCAGCCCGGCGGAGCGTCGCCGGGTCGGCCCGATCCCGGTTGGGGTGCCCCTGCCCCGGACCGCGCCGCCGGTCAGGAGAGCCTGGGAAGCCGGCTCAGCGCCGTCGGCGGTGGCCGGGTGGAAGGGCAGGTCGGTCCGCCGCCGAGTCGGCCGATGCCGGCACCCGACGACGAGCCGACAGCCGCCGGTCCCGGCTGGCCGAGTACGCCGGACAGAGCGGCACCGCCGACCAACGGCCGGCCCGCCGACCCGGGTCAGGCACCTCGGAAGTCCTTCTTCGAGCCGGCGAACTCCCGCACCGGCCAGCGCGCCGACCGGCTGACCGACCGGGCGACCCCGCCGTCCCGACTGGCGGCCCGTGGTGCGCAGCCGTTCCCCCGGCGCGGCGCGGCCGGCGATTCGTCCGCTGAGGGAAAGACCCGCGCCTTCGACTTCACCGGTGCCGAGTCGGGCGCCCGTCCGGAGCCCGGTGGCGAGCCGACCCAGCGACTGCCGTCACCGGGTGGTGCGGTGCAGGAGCCGACCCGGCCGCTGCGGGTGTCCCCGCCGAACGGCTGGACGGCACCGGGTGGTCTCGCCGACGGCGGCGACCCCACCGAGGCGCTGCCTCCTCGCGGGCCGGCGGAGCCCACGGAGGAGTTGTCGGCCGCAGAGCCGGTCTCCAGCCCGCCCGCGCCCCGCCGTGGCTTCACCCCGATCGTCATCGAGGGCACCATCATCGAGGCCCGCGACCTCAGCTCGGTCGACGACGCCCCGCCCCGCCCGCACGAGCCCGCCCCCTTCCCGAGCACCGAGCCGACGGTGCGCGTCCCCCCGGTCGAGGCCGAGCCGACGGTGCGCGTCCCGGTTCCCGAGGCGGAGCCCACGATGCGGGTCCCGGTGTCGGAGGCGGAGCCGACCGTACGGGTCCCGGTGCCGGAAGCCGAGCCGACCGCGCAGGTTCCGTTGATGGAGGCCGAGCCGACCACGTGGGTGCCCACCGTCGGGGCCGAGCCGACCGCGCCGGTCCCGACGGTCGAGCCCGAGACGACGGCCTGGGTACCGACGGTGGAGCCCGAGACGACGGCCTGGGTGCCGACGGTGGAGCCCGAGACGACGGCGTGGGTGCCCACGGTCGAGGCCGAACCGACGGTCGAAGTGCCGTCTGCCGAGGCGCAGCCGACCGCGCCGGTTCCCTTGGTGGAGGCCGAACCGACCGCCTGGGTGCCCACGGTGGCGGATCCGACCGGGTGGATCCCGACGATCGGATCCGAGCCGACCGCCGAGGTGCCGACCGCCGGGGCCGAGCCGACCGCTGAGGTCCCGTCGGCCGAGGCCGAGACGACGGCGTGGGTGCCGACGGTCGAGGCCGAGCCGACCGCTGAAGTCCTGTCGCCGGGTTCCGAGCCGACTGCCGAGGTCACGTCGACCGGGTCCGAGGCGACGGCCGAGGTGCCGACGGTCGAGGCCGAGCCGACTGCTGACGTCCCGCTGGTTGGGGCCGAGCAGCAGACCGTCCTGCTTCGGGGAACGACGCCGGAGTCGGCGATCGAGACCGAGGTGATCACACCGCCGGTGTCGCCCACCCCCGGGCCGGCGGGGACAGACGGGTCGGGTGACGGGTCCGAGCCGACGGTGCAGAGTCCGGCGGCGACCACCTCGACCGCCGGACCGGAATCGCCAACCTCCGCCGCACCTACTGCCGCCCCGCCGCCGACCGTCGGTACCGACTTCACGCCGGCCAACGACGTCGAGGTGAACCTGCTGGAGGCGGCGGAGGCCGGCAGCACCGACACGTTCCTGTCCACGCTGCTGCTGGCCCGGGTCCTCATGCCGGTGGCGGCCGACTGCGTCGCGGGCACCCGGCCGGGCGACCCGGGCTTCGTCTGGCCCACCGTGCAACTGGACGGCCAGACCTTCGTGGTGGCGTACACCTCGCCGCAGCGGTTGGCCGACCACACCGACCCGGCCGCCGCCGAGACGCTCCAGGTCCGCTTCGTCCAGCTCATCCGCTGCTGGCCGGACACGTCGTGGTCGTTCGCGGTCAATCCCGGTACGCCGGTGGGGGCCAAGCTGCCCGGTGAACAGATCGTCGGGCTGGCCAACTGGGCCGCCGAACTCGGGCTCGGTGACGACCCGGAGCGGGAGACCGAGTCGACGGCCGAGCCGGCCGTGTCCTCCAGCAGCCCACGGGAGGCCGCACCGGTCGTCGACCCGGTGCGGCCGATCGTGATGCAGAAGGCGATCGCACCCAGCCAGCTCGGCTACTACCTGGAGCGTGGCTACGACCGGGTCTCCGGCTTCGTGCACCGGGCCGGTGAGCTGGCCCATCTCGACACCCCGGCAAAGCTGTACGGTGCGCTCGGCCTCAACCATCCCGAGTCGCCCTTCGCGGCCGACGCCGAACAGATCTACGTGCTGAGGTGGCCGGCGTACCGGCCCAGTCTCTACCGGATCCCGTACGGCGGGCAGAACGAGGCCGCCATGCGGGCGATGGAGGGCTGGGTGATCGAGCGTTCCCCGTTCCGGGGCAACGGCTTCGCCCCCGGCGAGAGTTCCGACGTGGTGGCCGAGTTCAAGGTGGACAGTGTCCGGCTGCCGCACGGTGCCCAACTGCTGCGGATCGGCGCGGACGGCACCGAACGGCTGGTCGCCGTGCTCGACACCGACACGCTCGCCTGGCGTCAGGTCGGTGAGCGGTGATGCGCGACGGCTACGTGGCCCGCTGGCGTGGCCGGGAGTACCAGGCCAGCCCGGACGGCGGCGAGATCCGGCTCTACCGGCCGGAGGCCGCCGACGGTTTCGAGGAGGTCCGCTCCGGCCGCTACGTCCGGGTCGTGCCGACCGCCGAGGTCGAGGAGTTGGCGTACGTCCGGACGACCTGCACCTGGCAGGGACAGCCGTTCATCGTGCTCGCCGTGCACGACGGGTGGCTGCGGGTCGAGTACACGGGCGGTCGGTGGCCGGTCGCCCAGGCCATGCGGCTGGAAGCCTTCGACTTCGGTGTCTACCAGGGCTGGGCGCCGGTCGGTGAGGTAACCGACGTCCGCGAACAGCGGATCTGAGCAGCGGTCAGGACTTCGTCCAGCGCAGGATCTCGCCCAGCACCAGCTCCGGCGTCTCCAGATGCGGGAAGTGCCCGACGTCGTCCAGCAGCCGCCACTCGTACGCCGCACTGACGTAACGCCCCGACCCCTGCGCGGTACGCGGCAACGAGGCCACGTCCAGCGCGCCGTGCAGTTGCAGGGTGGGCGTGACCAGGGGGCGCTGCATCAGCTTGACGAACCGGTACCCGTGCAGTCGCAGCACGGACCGGAACGCCCACCGGTAACCCTCCAGGGCGCAGAATGCGGCCTGTGGGATGCGCATCGCCTCCCGGTAGCGCTGGGCGTACCCGGCGAACTCCGGGCCGCCCACCCAGCGGGGCCCGCCCCAGCGGCGCAGGATCACCTCCACGGCCCGAGCGTCGTCCCGGGTGAGGACGTGCTCGTAGCGGGGAAGCTGGAACCTCAGCGCGGGCGTGGAGGCGGCGAACTGGCCACGCGGATCGGCGAAGATCGCGGCGCGCAGCCGTAGCGGGTGCGGTGCGCCGAGCACCACCAGCCGGCGAACCAGGTTGGGGTGGAACGAGGCCACCGTCCAGGCGATCATCCCGCCGGCACCGGCGCCGACCACGGTCGCCGAGCGTTCGCCGAGCGCGCGGATCAGACCGGCCACGTCGGCCGCGAGGGTGTAGCCGTCGTACCCCCGGGGTGGTTTGTCGCTGGCGCCGTAGCCGCGCAGGTCGACGGCGACGGCGCGGAAACCGGCGTCGGCGACCGCCGGCAGCATCTGCTGCCAGGCCCACCAGTGCTCGGGAAAGCCGTGCAGGAAGAGCACCATCGGACCGGTGCCCGCCTCCACGACGTGGAACCGGCTGCCGTTGGCGCCGACGAACCGGTGCGTCCACGGCCCCTCGGTGAGGACGCAGGATTCGTCGATGGCGTCGCCACGCTGCTCGGTCATGACCGACAGCCTATGACCCCGCCGCCGCCGGCCCGGGCGGGCCGACCGGACCACCGGGCCGGCAGGGGCGACGCCCCGGGCAGATGGGCTGCCCGGGGCGTCGTCGTGTCAGGTCGATGGCTCAGGAGAACCGGACCTTGGTGTAGATGCCGTCCTGCTCCAGCACCTTGATCTTGGTGCCGGTGGCCGGGAGCTTGACGCCGTGGTTGGGCAGCTCCGGGAACCAGTACTGCTTGGTGTCGTCGAACAGCGGCTGCGCGGCCTGACCCCGGATGTACTGGGGCTGGCTGTTGAGGTGCAGCGTGAACGAGTCCGCCTTCTTGAGGCTGAACGGCGCGTCGTACACCTGGATCCGAGCCCGCCAGGGCTGACCGGTCAGGTTGTAGATCGGCCGGGGCCGGGAGTCGATGATCAGGTTCCGGCCCTCGCCCGGGTGCGCGAACGTGTCGTTGTCCGACCACCGGGTGTTCCAGTACGAGATCAGCAGACCCTCCTGGTACGCGTAGTGGTCCACGAAGTCCGGCTTGGTGTTGGCGTACCCGAAGAAGTACGGGCCGGTCTTGAGGTACTTGTCGTACGAGATGTACTGCCGCGTCCCGGCGATGTAGTAGTTCGGGAAGCTGCGGGTGTACGTCTCCTCGACTACCTCGAACCCGCCGGCCAGCGTCCAGCCGGTGGCACCGTCCTCGGCACCGTCGACGAAGACCGTCTGCCCGTCGGCGGTCAGCGTGATCGCGTCACCGAAGAACCCGCCCTCGGCGACCGCGCCGTCCGTCTGGTAGCGCAGGCGGAACCCGACGCTGTTGCCGGCCACCGAGTCCAGCGGGACCTGGACGTCCACCCACTCGTCGTCGGTGCTGCCGTCCAGCGCGTACCGGCCGGGGGAGATCTCCTTGAACGGGCGGCCGTCGGCGGTGCCGGGCTGCGGCGTCCAGGTCTGCCCGCCGTCGGTGGAGGTCTCGAAGAACAGGTAGTCGAAGTCCGCCTCGATGCTGTAGCGGCCCTTCAGCGAGACGCTTGCCGATGACGCCCCACTCAGATCGAACGTCCTGGTCATGGTGCTGTTCAGGTCGTCGGCGTTGCCGGAGAAGAACTGCTTGTCGCCCTCGAACGGCGCACCGTTCTCGAACGTGTACTCCCGTTCGGGCAGCACCACCACGGCGGCCTGGGCCTCCTTGGTGTTGTATTCCTGTGGGCCGAGCACCAGCGTGCGCTTCTGCCCAGCCACGATCACCTCGTAGTCGAGCCAGCCGAGCTGGAGCTTGTTCCACGCACCGAGGTCACCGCCGCGCTCGCCGATACCGCCGTCGTTCTTGGCGCCGAGGCGGCTCTGGGCCATCAGGGTCCAGTGCTCGTTGTTGTTGTCGCCGCCGCTGATGACGTTGTAGTCGTCCGGCAGGCCGAGGTCGTGGGCGTACTCGTGGTAGAAGACGCTGCGACCGCCGTTCTCCGGCTGGATCGTGTAGTCACCGATCCAGATTCCGGTGTCGCCGATCTGGGTGCCGCCGGCCGGGAAGTTCGGCGGGCCGGTGCGTCCCTGGTCGGAGGCGTACGCGTACCAGCGGTGGCTCCAGATCGCGTCCTCGCCGTAGATCGGGTCGCCGTCGGCCATGTCACCACCGGCGTGCACGATCTGGAAGTGGTCGATGTAGCCGTCCGGCTCGTTGAAGTCGCCGTCACCGTCGTGGTCGTACCGGTCCCACTGGTCCATCGCCCGCACGTCGGCGGCGATCTCCGCGTCGGTCCGTCCGGCCGCCTTCTGGTCGGCGACCCACTTGTTGGCGGCGTCGCGCACCAGCGCCCACACGTTGTTGCAGACGATCCCGTCGCACGGGTAGCCGCTTGAGCGCCCGTACCGGGCCTGGTTGTAGTTGACCTTCACCCAGTCGGTGACGACACCGTCGACGCTGTAGCGCCCGGAGGACTGGGCCTCGTAGTACTGCTTCACCGACTCGTCGCCGGGGCCGGTGCCGAAGTACAGCTTCCGGAAGTGGTCGGCGTCGTAGTCCGGCTGCCAGACGGTGGAGTTGTCCACCCGGCGGTCCGGCTCCGGGATCTCGTTGTGCATCGGTCCGTCGAACCGAACCGGGCCGGGGGTGTCGGGGTCGGTGTCCTGGTCGGGGTAGTCCGGGTGTCGCTCGTTGCCGAACTCGGCGAGGATCACGAAGATCCGGTCGGTCTTCTCCCGCGACAGTTCGACGTACTGCTTCTCGGTCGGGCCCTTGCCGCCCTTGGTGGTCTTGGCGTTGCGGCCGGCCTTGCCACCCTTGGTGGCCCGCTCGCCGACCTTGACCACCGTGCTGCCGTTGATCCGCTCCGCCTCGGCCCGACCCGAGAGAACCTCGCTCAGACCCTGCTCGCGCAGGGCGCGGCGCTTGTCCTCCAGCGGGTTCGGCAGGTCGTGTTCGGCGTGGGCGGGCTCCGCGATCGACTGGGCCGACGGCACCGTGGCAGGCGCGGCGGCGGCGGAAGCGCCGACCGTCAACCCTGTCGCGGTCAGCGAGAGCCCGAGCAGACCCACTGCGACTTTCCGCACGTGGTACCTCCGGATTGAGGGAACCGGCCCGTCGGGGGTTGTGGACCGGTGAAATAGGCCCCTACGGATGGGGCCACTGGTGAACATAGGCACTCGTGGGGCTACAGGGGAAGGGGTATGCGTCGATTTTGTGGCACCGAGTTGTTGGCAGGCGTTTTCACTGTCACAGCCCTCGGCGGCGGCCACCCGACGTCCGCGCAGGTCCGGACAGACATCGACGGGTGGCGGTCCGCGTCGGACCGCCACCCGTCGAGTGGTACGCCTATCCGTCAGTCCTCGTCGGACTTGCCCCCGCCCATGCCGGAGGCGATCAGGTCCATCACCGACGAGTCCTGCAACGTGGTCACGTCGCCCAACGACCTGTTCTCCGCCACGTCCCGCAGCAGCCGGCGCATGATCTTGCCGGAGCGGGTCTTCGGCAGCTCCGGCACCAACATGATCTGGCGCGGCTTGGCGATCGGGCCGAGCGTCTTCGCCACGTGGTTGCGCAGGTCGGCGATGAGCTGCTCACCGGCCTCACCGGCGGTGTCGATGCTGCCGCGCGGGATCGCGAACGCCACGATCGCCTGACCGGTCGTCGGGTCGGTGGCGCCGACCACCGCCGCCTCCGCCACCGACGGGTGCGACACCAGCGCCGACTCCACCTCCGTGGTGGAGATGTTGTGCCCGGAGACCAGCATGACGTCGTCGACCCGGCCGAGCAGCCAGAGGTGCCCGTCGTCGTCCTTCTTTGCCCCGTCACCGGCGAAGTAGACCCACGGGTCGTCGGCGTTGCCGCTCACCCCCGCGCCGAACCGGGACCAGTACGTCTCGATGAACCGGTTGTCGTCGCCCCAGATGGTGCGCAGCATCGACGGCCACGGCTCCCGCAGCACCAGGTACCCGCCGCCGCCGTTCGGCACCGACTGACCCTGGTCGTCCACCACGTCGGCGCTGACACCCGGCAGCGGCGTCATCGCCGAACCCGGCTTCGCGGCGGTCACCCCGGGCAACGGCGAGATCATCATGGCGCCGGTCTCGGTCTGCCACCAGGTGTCCACGATCGGCAGTTCGCCCCGCCCGACGTGCTGCCTGTACCACATCCAGGCCTCGGGATTGATCGGTTCGCCGACGCTGCCGAGCAGGCGGAGCGTGGAGAGGCTGTACTCCGCGGGGATCTCGTCGCCCCACTTCATCATCGTGCGGATCAACGTCGGTGCCGTGTAGAGGATCGTGACGCCGTACTTGTCGACGATCTCCCAGAAGCGGCCCTTGTGCGGGGTGTCCGGGGTGCCCTCGTACATGACCTGGCTGACGCCGTTGGAGAGCGGGCCGTACACGATGTAGGAGTGGCCGGTCACCCAGCCGATGTCCGCCGTGCACCAGTAGACGTCGCTCTCCGGCTTCAGGTCGAAGACCGCGTGCGAGGTGTACGAGGTCTGGGTCAGGTACCCGCCGGTGGTGTGCAGGATGCCCTTCGGGCGGGCCGTGGTGCCGCTGGTGTACAGGATGAACAGCGGGTGCTCGGCGTCGAACGGCTGCGCGGCGTGCTCGGTCGACGCCTGCTCCACCGTCTCGTGCCACCAGTGGTCCCGCTCCGACCAGCCGACCTGCTCGCCGGTACGCCGTACCACCAGCACGTGCTCCACCGACGGGCAGTTCGCCACCGCGTCGTCCACGGTCGGCTTGAGCGCCGACGGCTTGCCCCGGCGGTAACCGCCGTCGGCGGTGATCACGACCTTGGCGGTGGCGTCCTGGATCCGGTTGGTCAGCGACTCGGCGGAGAAGCCGCCGAAGACCACGCTGTGCGTCGCGCCGATCCGGGCGCAGGCCAGCATCGCGACCGCCGCCTCCGGGATCATCGGCAGATAGATCGCCACCCGGTCACCGGCGACCACCCCGAGGTCGGTGAGGGCGTTCGCCGCCTGGCACGTCATCCGGTGCAGGTCGGCGTAGGTGATGGTCCGGGTGTCGCCCGGCTCGCCCTCCCAGTGGATCGCCACCTTGTCGCCCCGACCCGCCTCGACGTGCCGGTCCAGACAGTTGTACGCCACGTTGAGCTGCCCACCCACGAACCACTTCGCGAACGGCGGGGTCGACCAGTCCAACACCTGGTCCCACTGCTTCGCCCAGGTCAGCCGCCCGGCCTGGCGCTCCCAGAAGGCCAGCCGGTCGTTCTCGGCCTCGACGTACGCGTCCGCGGTGACGTTGGCGGCGGCGGCGAGTTCGGCCGGCGGCGGGAACTGGCGCGTCTCGTTCAGCAGATTGGCCAATGCCTCGCTCATGCGGTGACTCCTCGTCGCTCGGGGTGACCTGCCTCTCTTCCGGGCAGGTTAGCCGGGGCGGACGCGCCAGGCGACCGATCTCGTCCGCCCTCGTCGCCCAACGGCCCCTCCCACGCGCCGAGATGTAAGGAAGGGCACCTTATTAACGCCTCGTGCATAGGAAGGGTCCCTTCCTAACACCTGCGGCACCCCGCCACCGCCGACTCGTGCTCGGCGCGGACAGCCGGGTCGATAGCGTGACGGGATGACCGCCGACCCGCTCGCGCCCCTGCTCGACCTCGCCGACGTCGCCGACGCCGTCGCGCGCGCCCGCGCCCGCTTCGACCAGGCACTCGGCCACCGCGCGCTGCGCCGCCACGGCGGCCCGGTCGTGGCCGAGGTCGGCCTGCGGTCCGCGGTGGCCAGCGCCGGCCTGGAAGGCCGGCCCCACGACCGTGAGGCGGTACGCGCCGGCACCGTCACCGAACCGGTCCTCCAGGGCGCCCTGCGCGTCGCCGGTGCGCTCCCCGGGCTGATCGACCTCTGGCCCCGAGCGCCCCGACAGGCCCTCGCGAAGCTGCACGTACTCGCCGCCCGCGACATCGTCGACCAGCCCGACCTGGGCCGCCCGGTCGACGACCCGGTGGTGGCCGCCCGCCTCGACGCGCTGGCCGGGCTGGTGGCCGGCGGCACCAGGGTCACCCCGCTGGTGCTCGCCGCCGTGGTACACGGGGAACTGCTGAACCTGCGTCCCTTCGCCGGCCCCTCCGGCGTGGTGGCCCGGGGTGCGGCCCGCCTGGTGCTGCTGGCCAGCGGCGTCGACCCACGCGGCCTGCTGCCGGTCGACGTCGGGCACCGGGAACGCGAGCCGGAGTACGTCGGCGCGGCCGGAGCCTTCGCCACCGGGACACCCGACGGGCTCCGGTCGTGGCTACGCCACTACATGTCCGCCGTCGAGGTGGGCGCCGACCAGCTCACCGCCATCGGCGACGAGGTCCTGGCCGCCGCTTGACGAGGGGCGGGGATCAGGCCGAGCTGCCCGCGCGGGTCCGGCGGTGCCGCCCGTACCAGGCGATGCCGATCGCCACCCCGACACCCACGCCGAGCGCGGCCGCCGCCACCGGGACGCCCGGCCGCTCCCGCAGCCGCCGACCCAGCGGGATCGGGTGCCGGAACTCCAGCACCGGCCAGGCGTTCTCCACCGCGAGCTTGCGCAACTGCCGGTCCGGGTTGACCACGCTGGGATGCCCCACGCACTCCAACAACGGCCGATCGGTGTACGAGTCGGAGTACGCGAACGAGTCGGCCAGGTCGTACCCGCGCGCCTCGGCCAGCTCGCTGACCGCCTCGACCTTGCTCGGACCGGCCGCATAGAACTCGACCTCGCCGCTGTACCGCCCGTCCACCACACCCATCCGGGTGGCGATCACGTCGGTGACCCCGAGCAGCGCGCCGATCGGGCGGACCATCTCCTCGCCGGAGGCGGAGACCAGCACCACGTCCCGCCCCGCCGCCTGGTGCTCCTCGATGAGGGCGGCGGCCTCGGCGTACACGTAGGGGTTGATCAGCTCGTGCAGTGTCTCGGCGACGAGCTGGCGGACCTGCTCCACCTGCCACCCCTTGCACAGGGTGGCGAGGTAGTCCCTGGTTCTGGCCATGGTCTGCTCGTCGGTGCCGCCCAGCCGGAACATCAGCTGCGCGTACGCCGACTTGACGACGTCACGCCGAGTGATCAGCCCGTCCCGGTAGAACGGCCGACCGAACGCCAGGGCGCTCGACTTGGCGATGACGGTCTTGTCCAGATCGAAGAAAGCGGCACTTCGGCCCACGGCGCGAAAGTCTAGCCCGATGGTCTATCGTCGGCGGATGCCCGGGGGCCAAGGACCGTGCGGACCTGCGGGTCGGCCTCCCCGCCGCATGCGAAGGGTGACTGCAGTCACACTCTGCGAAAAGGAATCTGCGGGGAGTGGAGGCTACACCACTCGACGTACACAGGTCCGCTCAGGCAGACTTGTTCGTAGCACGAGTATTCACATCTCGTACAACCGGCAGACTCTCGGCGGTTGCACCCCCCGTGACCGCTGAGCGGGTTCGGCTCGACCCCCCCGGAGCCGAACCTCCGACGACCCCCGTCTCCCCCCGACGGGGGTCGTCCCTTTCCCGTTCCGTGTAGTCCTCGGGCCCATAAGTGAGCAGCGGCTGCTGACCGTGACGTGCTCCAATCCAGGCCATGGACCTTGAGGCGCTCTCTGCGCTGTCCCGCCGGCTGCAAGAGGTAGACGGGGTGGTGGCGGTGGCACTGGGTGGCAGTCGAGCACGCGGCACTCACCGTCCTGACTCGGACATCGACCTGGGCCTGTACTACCGAGACGGCCTCGACATCGACGCGTTGCGTGCCCTGGCGGCGGAGTTGGCAGACCGGCCGGTCGAGGTGACGGAGCCCGGCGGTTGGGGGCCGTGGGTCGACGGCGGTGGCTGGCTGACGGTCGGCCGATGGCGTGTGGATTGGATCTATCGTGACCTCGACCGCGTGAAACGGATCTGGGAAGACTGCCAGGTCGGCCGATATGAGGTCGGTGTTCAGCCGGGCCACCCCTTGGGCTTCTACTCACACGCCTATGCCGGTGAGGTGGCGTTGGGCCAGGTGTTAGCCGATCCCACTGGTGAAGTGACAGACCTACGGGCGCAGGCCCGCGAGTATCCGACCGCGCTCGGTGACGCTCTTGTGGGCGGACTGTGGGAGGCCGACTTCACCACCGGCTTAGCCGGCTACGGGGCGGCTGGCAACGATCCGACCTACGCGGCTGGATGCCTGTTCCGCGCCGTTGGCGTCGTGTGTCAGGCACTGCACGGCCATGCCCGCCAATGGTTGATCAACGAGAAGGGCATGGTCGCATCGACCGCAGCGCTGCCTGCGGCGCCTCCGGACTTCGCCGATCGCGTTCACGCGTTGCTGGCCTCGCCGGGCCGGTCCAAGCAGGAAATCGCCGACACGGTGTCCAGGGCGGAGGACCTGATCGCGGAGGTCCGTCGGGCCATCGACCGGTGGCGGGAGGACGTCCGCGGCTAGCCGATGAGAGCGCGGGCCGGCGCACGGACCGGCTCGAAACAGGCCAGGGCCCGGCCGCGTCGGTCGGTGACGACCCAGGGGTGTCCGACGTACGTGTGTTGCCGGTACGACGTGTTCGGTTGCAGGACTCGGTACTGCCTGCGCTGTCCCTGGTGATCCAGCCAGTGCACGGTCACCGTGCGGTTGGTGGAGTTGACGAACTCGATGCTGGTCTCGGGGCCGCCGCCGACCGAGCGTAGCCACCGTTCGTGTCCGCCGGGCAGCGGGGCGAGTCGGTGAGGTTGCGGCTCGGGTGGCCGGGTGGTCGGTGGAGGGCTCGGCGGGCGGCTCGGTGCGGACGTCGGTCGGCTGGTCGGCGTACCCGGGGTGCGGGGTGGATCGGTCCGTGGGGCCGACGTCGACGGCGACCGGGTCGGTGCGGACGCCGTGGTGGGCGGCAGGGGTCGGGTGGAGGAGACTCCGCCGACGGAGGACGAGGCCGACGGCGTGCCGGTGGCGGGACGCTGCGAGGTCCCGGCCGGGATCGGCGGCTGCGGTGCGACCCAGCCGGAGGGTCGCTCCGGCGCGGCGGTCGTCGGGGCTTCCGGCGCGGGCCAGAGCAGGGTGAGCATCAGGCCCAGTACGGCGGTGGCGACCCCGGCCAGCAGGAGCCGGTGGCTCGTCCGGCCGGTGCCGTGGCGTGCCGGTTCGGCGGGGACGACGACGGGTTCGGACGCGACGGTCAGCGGTGTCCATGGTTCGCCGTCGCGGGTGACCGGTGCGGCCGGCAACGCGAGCCGTGTCGGGCGCGCGGGCAACTCCGGTCGCGTGGGTGGCGCGGCGTGGGAGCGCGGGTCGAACAGCCAGGGGCCGACCCGGAGTCTCGGCTCGACGCGGGGTTGCTCGTGATCTGGCGACTGCTTCATGACCTCGATCCAGCGAGGGATGCCGTTCCGCCGACGGCGCAGACCGTCGATTATGCGTGCTTTCCATGACGCCCCGCTATGGCCGATCGAAGGCGATTTGAACGCGATGTGCGATCGTCCACATAGCAGATCGACTCTGACTATGGGCGTTGTCCACAGGAGACCTGGTTGTCCACAGGTTGACCCCACGGGGCGGCGTCGAGACTGCTTCGGGCGGCAGGGTTCGGCACAGCCAACCCCTGCCGACCGCTGGAGGCCACGATGCCCGCCCGTACCTCCGTCCCGCCGCACCCGCCTCCGCCGCTGGTCGTGACCGGGGACGGTGACCTGCTCGACGACCTGCTGCGGCTCGCCGCCGCCGGAGGTGTCGAGGTGGAGGTCGCCGCCGACCCGGCGGCCGCCCGGACCCGCTGGCGGTCCGCCCCGCTGGTGATCGTCGGCAGCGATCAGGCGCAGCCCTGCCTGCGGGCCCGGCTGCCGCGACGATCGCGGCTGGTTCTGGTGGGCCGGGGCGGGGACGTCGAGTCGAGCTGGCAGGTCGCGGACCTGCTCGGTGCCGAGCACGTCGCGGTGTTGCCGGCCGCCGAGCCGTGGCTGGTCGACCGGTTCGCCGAGAGCGGTGTCGGGGACGCACCGGGTGGCCGGGTGGTCGCCGTCCTGGGCGGCCGAGGTGGCGCCGGAGCCAGCATCCTGGCTGGTGGGCTCGCGGTCACCGCCGCCCGTACCCGGCTGCGGACCCTGCTGCTCGACGCCGATCCGCTCGGCGGCGGCCTCGACCTGGTGCTGGGCTGGGAGCAGTTGGAGGGCCTCCGTTGGCCGGCACTGACCGGGGCGGACGGCCGGGTGGACGCCCCCGCCCTGGTACGGGCGTTGCCCAGTCGGGGTGATCTGGTGGTCCTCTCCTGGGATCGCGGTGACCTGGTCGCGGTGCCGGCCGAGGCGATGGCGGCCACGCTGGACGCGGCCCGACGCGGCCGGGACTTCGTGGTGGTCGACCTGCCCCGGTATCTCGATGACGCGGCGGTCACCGCGCTCCAGGCCGCCGACCGGGTCTTCGTGGTCGTGCCCGCCGAGTTGCGGGCGACCGCTGCGGCGGCACGGGTGGTGGCGATGGCCGGTCCGCACTGCCACGACCTGTCGGTCGTCGTGCGTGGCCCGGCCCCCGGCCGGTTGCGGGCGACCGAGTTGGCCAAGGCGCTCGGGTTGCCGCTCGCCGGCAGTCTGCGGCCGGAGCCGGGCCTGTGCCGGGGCCTGGAGCGTGGTGAGGCGCCGGCGGCCACCGGGCGCGGTCCGCTGGCCGACCTCTGCCAGCGGATCGTCACCGACCTGACCGGTCGGAGCGCCACGGCGGGTGCGGCGTGAGCGGGGAGAGCCTCGCCGCCCGGGTACGGCAGCGGATCGCCGCCGCCACCACGCCGGTCACCCCGGCCGCGATCGTCTCTGCGGTACGCGCCGAGCCCGACGCCGCCGTACTCGGGGACACCGCCCTGCTGCGGATGGCCGACCGGGTGCGCGACGACCTGGTGGGCGCCGGTCCGCTCGCCCCGCTGTTGGTCGATCCGGAGGTGACAGACGTGCTGGTCAACGGCGTACGGGTGTGGGTCGACCGAGGTCAGGGGCTGCACCAGGTCCCGGTGCCGGTGGGCAGCGTGGACGACGTACGTAGGCTCGCGCAGCGGCTCGCCGCCGGAGCCGGTCGTCGCCTCGACGACGGTGCGCCGTGCGTCGACGCCCGACTGTCCGACGGCACCCGGATGCACGCCGTACTGCCGCCGGTGGCGACCGACGGGCCGTACCTGTCGTTGCGTACCTTCCGGCAGCGGCCGTTCACCCTGGACGAGCTGGTCGAGCAGGGTGCGGTGGCCCGGCCGGTCGCGCCGGTGCTCGCCGCCGTGGTGGCGGCCCGCCTCGCGTACCTGGTGATCGGGGGCACCGGGTCCGGCAAGACGACCCTGTTGAACACGCTGCTCTCGCTGGTGCCGGCCACCGAACGGATCGTGCTTGTCGAGGACGCCGCAGAGCTTCGGCCGGTGCACCCGCACGTGGTGGGGTTGCAAGCCCGTACCGCCAACGTGGAGGGCTCCGGCGCGGTCGGTCTGAGCGAGCTCGTGCGGCAGGCGCTACGGATGCGGCCCGATCGGCTGGTCGTCGGCGAGTGCCGGGGCGGCGAGGTGGTGGATCTGCTCGCCGCACTCAACACGGGTCACGACGGCGGTGCGGGAACACTGCACGCCAACACCCCGTCGGACGTACCGGCCCGGTTGGAGGCGCTGGGATTGCTCGGCGGGCTGCCCCGTCCGGCGTTGCACGCCCAGGTCGCAGCGGCCCTGCAGGTGGTGTTCCAGATCCGTCGTACGCCGCAGGGGCGGCTGCTGGAGTCGGTCTGCCTGCTCCTGCCGGAGGGACCGGAACGGCTGGTCACCGCAGTACCCGCCTGGATCCGAGGTCGCGGGCTCGGGTTCGCGGGCCGGGCACTCGGCACCATGATCAAAAATCGGGACGTCGCGGTGCCGCCGATCCTGTCCGAGCCGTGGCCCGGATCGGCAGGCCCGGCATGAGCGGCGGATACCTGTGGGTGGCCGGGATGCTGCTCGGGCTCGGTGTGGTCGTGATCCGGCCGGTCCGTACCCGGGTGTTCCCGGGCCGGTCGCGCGACGACCGGGCCGATGATCCGCTGATCGAGTGGGTGGCCACCCTGCGGTCGGTGGGCGAGCCGACCCAGTCCTGTGTGGTCCCGCCGCTGGCCGATCTGCGACCTGCGACGACGCGTCCTACCTCGCCGAACTCGACGGCGGGCTCGCACCCGCCGGGGCGCGGTGACGCGCGTCGACCGATTCGCGGCGGCCTTACCACCACACCACCGCCGGTCACGCGACCAGGCGTGACGCCGCTCGTGGCGACGGCCGGAGCGAAGCAGCGTCCGCTCGACGCGCCGACGATCCCGGAGGACGGGTCCGCGCCGACGCTGGACGCGACGCCTGCCCCGCACCGGGCGAGCGAGCGCCAGGAGCATCGGGCGCGCCACCTCCCGAACGCTCGGCTGGCCGGGATGCCACACGCGAGAGCCCTGTTGCTGATCATGCTGCTCGGCGCGACGGTGGGTGGACTGCTCGGCGGTCCGGTGGCGGCGGTCGCGCTGGCCGGGTACGGGGCCGTGGGCGTACGGGCCCTGCTGCGCGGTCGCGCGACGGCACGGGCGGCACAGGCGCAGCGGGAGCGGCTGGACCAACTCTGTGCCCTCGCCGCCGACCTCCGGGCCGGACTGCCGGTTCCGGTGGCTGTGGCGGCGCTGCGCTCCAGCGGCCCGGATCAGGTCGGTGTCGCCGCCGGGCGGGCGACGAGCCGCGACGACGGCACGCGCGCCGCCGACAGTGGTGCCGGCAGCCGAGCGACGAGGGGAACAGACGTACTCGACGATCGGCCGAGACGGTTGGCGGAGGCGGCGGTGCGGCTGGCCGACCGGACGGGTGCTCCGCTGGCCGAGCTGGTGGAGCGGATCGAAGCCGACGCCCGGTCGACGGATCGGGGACTGGGTGCGGCGGCAGCTCAGGCCGCCGGAGCCCGCGCCACCGCCTGGCTGTTGGCCGCCCTTCCGGTGGGTGGCATAGCTCTCGGCTACGGCATCGGGGTCGACCCGCTCCAGGTGCTGTTGCGCACCCCGATAGGTGGTGCCTGTGCGGTCGCGGCCGTCGTGCTTCAGGCGGTCGGACTGCTCTGGGCGGACCGGCTCGGTGCCACGCCCGCCGGAGCCGGCTGATGCTCCGCCCGATCGCTGCCGCCCTGACCGACGGCACGCTGGCTGCGGCGGTGCTGGTCGGCGTCGTCCTGATCGCCGTGGTCCTGGTCGGTCGGCGCCGACCTCGGCGGCGGTTGCGCCGGTTGGCAGGTGCGAGCCCGTCGACTGCCACCCGCCGTGGCAGCGGCGCCGACGGCCCGCCCGGACCAGCGAGCACCGCGAGTTCGTCGAGGTCCGGCGGGCGACAGAAGGCCGCGCCACCGGTTCCCGGTGCCGGGGCGGGTCGTCGAGTGGACCGGGTACGACTCGCCGCCGGACTGGCGGGCGTGGCCGTGGCCGTACTGGTCGGGGGATGGCCCGGCCTGGTGGCGGCGCTGCCCACCGCGCTCCTGCTCGACCGGCTGCTCCGGCGGATCGAGCCACCGGCGGACCGGAACCGGCGACTGCGGGCCATCGCCGATCTCCCGCTCGCCGCCGACCTGCTCGCCGCCGCGCTCCGGGCGGGCGCGCCGGTCGAACGCTCGGTGCTCGCGGTGGCGGACGCGCTGGGCGGTCCGCTCGCCGACCATCTCGGCCGGGTCGGACGCACGCTGCAACTGGGCGGTGGGCCGCAGGAAGCCTGGGCACACCTGGCGACGGTGCCGGGCGCACAGCGGATCGGCGCCGCCGCGATCCGGTCGGCCAGTAGCGGGGCCGCGCTGGCGGGCGCCCTCACCCGGCTCGCCGACGACCTGCGCGCCGACCGGGCCATCGCGATCGAGTCGGCGGCGCGCCGTGCGGGCGTGTTGATCGTGCTGCCCCTCGGCCTCTGCTTCCTCCCCGCCTTCATTCTCGCCGGTCTGGTGCCGGTGATCGTCGCCGTGCTCGGCGACGTGCTGTGAACACATCGAGAAGGGACGAACACGTGCGCAGAATCCTCGCCCGCCTTCGCGGGGACGCCGGGATGAACACCGCCGAGTACGCCGTCGGCACGCTCGCCGCGGTGGCCTTCGGAGGCGTCCTGCTCAAGGTGCTGACCTCCGACAGCGTGCAGTCCGCGTTGACCGCCGTCATCGACCGGGCCCTGAAGTGACCGGGCGCCGGCCGACCGGTCGTGACCGGGGTTCCTTCACCGCCGAGATGGCGGCCGGTCTGCCGGCGCTGCTGCTGCTCCTGCTCGTCGGGTTGACCGCGGTCAACGCGGTCAGCGCCAGGGCGGCCTGCCTGGACGCGGCCCGGGAGGCGGCGCTCGCCGCCTCCCGGGGCGAGCCGGGTGACAGCGCGGCCCACCGGCACGCACCTCCTGGTGCCGAGGTGGCCGTCGTGGTGGACGACGAGGTGGTTCGGGTGACCGTGCGCGCCCCGGTCCGTGCCCTCGGCACCGACCTGCCCGCGATCGTGGTCGTGGCCACGGCGGTGGCGGCCGTCGAGCCCGGAATCCCGGAGCCGAGGCCGTGACCCTCGCCCCGCCCCCGAACCGCCGGGCCGGGGCAGCGTCCCGGTCTCGGCGGCGAGTCGGCGGGCGTGACCGAGGTGGGGCGACGGTCTGCCTGCTGGCGGTCGGGCTGATCTTCGTGATCAGTGGGATCTTCGGTGCGGGGATCGGCGCCGCGCGGGTGGCGCGACACCAGGCGCGGGTCGCGGCCGACTTCGGTGCGCTCGCCGGAGCGGGCCGAGCGCTGCACGACGAGTCGCAGGCGTGTGCCGAAGCCGCCGAACTCGTCGACGCCAACGGCGCCAGGCTCGTCCGATGCCAGGTCGACGGGATCGACGTGGTGGTCACCGCCGAGGTGTCGGTGCGTCCGCTGCCCGGGATCTCCCGGGTCGCCACGGCGACCTCCCGAGCAGGCCCGATGCGCGGGTGAGCGGTTCCCGCGCGGACGGGAACACGTCGGGTGCGAGCTGGCCGGGTGGCTGGCCCGCACCCGACGAGCCAGCCATCCGACGAGCCAGCCATCCGACGAGCCCGCCACCCGACGAGCCCGCCACCCGCGACGACGCCGAGCGAGGACGCCGTATGACGACGCCGCGTGTGACGACGACGCCGAGCGACGCCTTGGTCAGCGGCCCTGGAGAGCGTCGAGTGCGATCGCCATGGCGATCACCAGGCGGCGGTCGATCTGCGGGTGCTGGATCTCGACGACGTAGCGGTCACGCAGGCCCCACTTCTTCACCACCGAGAAGACCGGCTGACCGTTGGCGACGAAGTCGAAGTGGTACGGCAGCCAGGACAACGACTCGGCGAACCGGCGCAGTACCGCCACCGGCATGCTGCGCTCCTGACCGACGACGTTCGGCAGGCCCGCCTGCTCGACGTGCCACGTCGAGCGGAGCAGCGACTGCGCGAAGTCCTTGCGGAACAGCCCGATCGGGGTGCCGGCGTGGTCGGTGACGTCGTACGTGGCACCGAGGTCGATGCGCTGACGGGCCTTGAACCCGAGCAGCGGCTGCTGCTTGGAGTCGTCGGCGTAGATGGTCACCTGCTCCTTGAAGGCGAGCCGCTTCTGCTGTGCGAACGCCAGCAGACCGCCCTCGGAGCCGTCCGGCGCGACGCTGTGCACCTCGTATTGGTTGACCATGAAACGTAACCGCTGGCGGATGTGGAACTGGTGCTGCGCCTGCAAGCTATCGAGCTGCATGAGAATCTCCTCGATCGTGGTGCGCCGGAGTGTCGCACAGCTCGGCAAGCGACCCGGCGCTGAGTGTCAGGTCAGCGGACACCGTCGACAGCCGACCGGTGGGACCAGGTGGTGAGGAGTTGGTGGATGGTACGGAGCCGCTCGTTGATCTGGTCCAGCCGTTCGGCCTGGGCCAGGGTGGCGAGCGCCGTACCGAGGGCGATCTGCTGGTCGATGTCGAGCTTCTCCTGGTCGATGGTGTAGAGCAGCTCGACGGTCTCGGCGATGGTGTCGGCCACGGCTCCTCCTCCATGTGACGGCGGCGACGACGGACTGATGGTCATGGCGCTCGATGGAAGCGCTCCCATCCATCAATGCCCGGAGCGACCGGATCTCATGCCTGCCCGCTCATTCCGGCAGGTTCGCCAGCACCACGTCCAACACCCTGATCGCGTCCGGCTTCGACAACGGGTTGTTGCCGTTGCCGCATTTCGGCGACTGGACGCAGGAGGGGCAGCCGTGCTCGCAGCCGCATTCGGCGATCGCGTCCCGGGTGGCGCGCAGCCAGGACGACGCCATGCCGTACGCCCGCTCGGCGAAGCCCGCGCCGCCGGGGTGACCGTCGTAGACGAAGACCGTCGGGGCCTCGGTGTCCGGGTGCACCGCCGTCGACAACCCGCCGATGTCCCACCGGTCACAGGTGGCCACCAGCGGCAGCAGCCCGATCGCGGCGTGTTCGGCGGCGTGCAGCCCGCCCGGCACGTCGGCCGGGTCTACCCCGGCTGCCGCCAGCGACTCGGGGGAGAGGGTGAACCAGACCGCGACCGTACGCAGCTCCCGCGCCGGCAGGTCCAACGGGCGGGTGTCGATCACCTCGCCGGTGGCGATCCGCCGCCGCTGGTACGACACCACCTGGCTCGTGACGTCCACCTCGCCGAGGAACAGTCCGACCGGTCCGGCGTCGACGTACGAGCGCACCGACACCACCGACAGTGAGGTGACGTCCCGCGCGTGGGTGGACCAGTCCGGCTCCTCGGGGTGCACCAGCGCGCATCCGTCGTCGAGGTCGAGCGTGTGGACCACGTACGACACGCCCTGGTGCAGATAAACCGCGCCGGAGTGCAGCAGGAAGTGCGCCGAACCGCCGTCGACGGTGCCGAGCAGCCGGCCGGTCGCCGCCTCCACCACGCAGACCGGTGCGCCGCCGTCGCCGCGCAGGTCCACCTCGGGTCGCTCCCGGTGCCGCCAGTACCAGCCGGTCGGCCGCTGCCGCAGCGCGCCCGCCTCGACCAACGCCGCGACCGTGTCCTTCGCGCCGTCACCGAACAGCGCCAGGTCGGCGTCGGTCAGCGGGGCCTCGGCCGCCGCGCAGGCCAGCTGCGGCCCGAGCACGTACGCGTTCGCCGGGTCGAGCACGGTGGCCTCCACCGGTGCCCCGAACACCGCCTCCGGATGGTGCACCAGGTAGGTGTCGAGTGGGTCGTCCCGGGCGATCAGCACGGCGAGCGCCTCCTGACCGGATCGCCCGGCCCGCCCCGCCTGCTGCCACAGCGAGGCCCGGGTGCCCGGGTAGCCGCAGATCAGCACCGCGTCCAGGCCGATCAGGTCGACGCCCAGCTCCAGTGCGTTGGTCGAGGCGAGCCCGAGCAGGTCCCCGTGCAGCAGTGCGCGTTCCAGTTCCCGGCGTTCCTCGCGCAGGTAGCCGCCCCGGTACGCGGCGACCCGGTCGCCCAGCCCGGGGACCGCCTCGTCGAGGCTGCGTCGGGTGCTGGTGGCGACCACCTCGGCGCCTCGGCGGGACCGGACGAAGGCCAGGGTGCGTACGCCCGAGGCGACGGTGTCGGCGAGCAGGTCGGCGGTCTCCCGTAACGCCGACCGCCGCACCTGGGTGAGGTCGGTCGCCTCGTGCGCGGGGCCGCCGGGAGGCGGGCCGGCGGGCGACGGGCCAGAGGGGGCGGAATCGGAGTCGGTGGGTGCCGGGCGGGGGGAGGGGATCGCGGCCGGGTCGGACGGGAGCAGGGGTGGCTCCCAGAGCGCGAAGGTCACCCCGGCTCTCGGTGAGGTGTCCTCGGTGACCGCCGTCACCGGCAGGCCGGTCAGTCGCCCGGCCGCGTCGGCGGGGTCGCCGGAGGTGGCCGAGGCGAGCACGAAGGTCGGGCCTGGGTCGCCCGTGGCGGGGCGGTAGCGGGCGCACTGCCGCCGCAGCCGTCGCAGCACGTGGGCCACGTGCGAGCCGAACACGCCCCGGTAGACGTGGCACTCGTCGACCACCACGTACGCCAGGCGGCGCAGGAACCCCGACCACTGGGCGTGGCCGGGCAGGATGCCGTGGTGCAGCATGTCCGGGTTGGTCAGCACGAACCGGGAGTGGCGACGGATCCACTCGCGTTCGGCGCGGGGGGTGTCACCGTCGTAGCAGGACGGTCGTACGCCCTCGATCTCCAGCGTGGCGATGGCGCGTAACTGGTCGGCGGCGAGCGCCTTGGTCGGTGCCAGGTAGAGCACCGTGGCGCGCGGGTCGGCCAGCAGGGTGGACAGGGCGGGCAGCTGGTACGCCAGCGACTTGCCGGACGCGGTGCCGGTGGCCACCACGACGTGCTGCCGGTCGTACGTGAGACCGGCCGCCTCGGCCTGGTGCCGCCAGGGCGCCGTCACCCCACGTCGGGCGTACGCGACTCGCAGGTCCTCCGGTGCCCAGGCCGGCCACGGCACCGCGATCCCGGAGCGGGGTGGCACCCGCTCGACGTGGGTGATCGGGTCGGTGGCGTGTCGCTGGCGCAGTCGGCGCAGCAGCTCGCCCGGCGGCGGTCGATCCGGGCCGCTGCCGGCGGAGACGGGAGCTGCCGGGGTCACGTTCTGCACTCTCGCACTGGTGTTCGGAAATGGGAAATCGTCGCGTCTGCAGGTCGGAAGCGGGTCCGTGAGTCGTCAGGCGCCTTCGGGGGTAATGGTTAGATGCCAGAGAGCTTACGGCTGCGCAAGGGAGGACCGATGGAGCTGTCGCTGGCGACCCGCACCGTGGGGGAGCACACGGTGCTCGAGGTCGGCGGTGAGGTGGATGTCTACACCGCCCCCCGGCTGCGTGAGCGGCTTCTGGAGTTGATCGACTCCGGGGCCCGGCACGTGGTGGTCGATCTCGGCCGGGTGGACTTCCTCGACTCCACCGGCCTGGGTGTGCTGGTCGGCGCGCTCAAGCGCCTGCGGACCGCCGACGGCTCCTTCTCGCTGGTCTGCGACAAGGAGCCGCTGCTCAAGATCTTCCGGATCACCGCGCTGGACCAGGTATTCCCGCTGCATCCCACGGTCGAAGCGGCGACCGGTACCGGCGCGTGATGGCGACGGTCCGGCTCTCCTTCTCCCCGGCGCCGGTGCACGTCCGCACCGCCCGCCTGGTCGGCGTGGCGGTGGCCCGACGGGCCGGTGTCCGCGAGGACCTGCTCGACGAGGTGCGCCTGGCCATCGGCGAGGCGTGTACCCGCGCGGTCGCCCTGCACCGCCAGTACGGCGTGCCCGATCCGGTGCTGGTCGAGATGTCCGACTCCGGGTCGTACGCGGTGCGGGTGGTGGACCGGGCGCCGATCGAGGCGAGCATCGGTCTCACCGCGCTCGACGCCGACCAACTGGCCAACGAGTCCCTGAACGAGGACGACCTCACCACCGGTGTCGGATTCGCCCTGCTCGCCGGTTTCGTCGAGGACCTTCAGGTGCGGCCGGTCGACGAGGGCGTCGGCACCGAGGTGCGGATGGTCTGGCCGGTCGGTCGCTGACCGGTCGGCACCGCCGGCCGCCCGCGCATCAGATCAGCGCCGCGGAATGCGGCATTCGTGGCGCGGTGTCGTCGAATCATCGGGCTCGTATTCCCTGGACTGGGAATACGAGCCCGTTCGCATGGACCCGTTCCTATATCAGATTTCGTTTCATAACACAGCGACGAAGATCATCGGCCGATGGTGCCACCTCGGTGTGACCTCGAACACTGCGGAGGGCTACAGTACCCGGGTTGTCAGCAAGTGATCCACCGGGCAGCCAGCGCAGATGGGCGTCCGTCGCCGGTTTCGCCGGGGTGGGTGGCGCGCACTTGCGAATTCGCATACAGGCACCGGCCGGTGCGTCTCCACCGGCCGGTGCGTTGTTCGGCACAGGAGGACACAGATGTCCGACACCTTGGCCGCCGAGGGCGGCGGGATCTCCCTAACCGGAGCCAATGTCACGTACGTCGTCATCGCCGCGGTGATCGCGTTGGTCGCGCTCGCCTTCGCCGCCGCGTTGACGAAGACCGTGTTGGCCGCCGGCAAGGGCACCACCAACATGCAGGAGATCTCCGGGGCCGTGCAGGAGGGCGCCTCGGCCTACCTGATCCGGCAGTTCCGGACGCTGGCGATCTTCGTGGTGATCGCCGTGGTCCTGCTGTTCCTGCTGCCGGTGCACAACACCGACGGCAGCGAGACCGCGGTGAAGATCGGGCGCTCGCTCTTCTTCGTGGTCGGCGCGCTGTTCAGTGCCTTCATCGGTGGCGCCGGCATGTGGCTGGCCACCCGGGCCAACCTGCGCGTGGCCGCCGCCGCCCGGGAACGCGAAGGCGGCCGGGAAGCGGCCATGAAGATCGCCTTCCGGACCGGTGGCGTGGTCGGCTTCCTCACCGTCGGCCTCGGCCTCTTCGGTGCCGCGCTGGTCGTGCTGATCTTCCGGGGCGACGCGCCGACGGTGCTGGAGGGCTTCGGCTTCGGTGCCGCCCTGCTGGCCATGTTCATGCGGGTCGGCGGTGGCATCTTCACCAAGGCGGCCGACGTCGGCGCGGACCTGGTCGGCAAGGTCGAGCAGGGCATTCCCGAGGACGACCCGCGCAACGCCGCGACCATCGCCGACAACGTGGGCGACAACGTCGGTGACTGCGCCGGCATGGCCGCCGACCTGTTCGAGTCGTACGCGGTCACCCTGGTCGCGGCGCTCATCCTGGGCCGCGCCGCGTTCGGGACCGACGGCCTGGTGCTCCCGTTGATCATCTCCACCATCGGTGTGCTGGTCGCCATCATCGGCGTCTTCATCACCCGGCTGCGCGCGTCCGACCGTAACGCGCTGACCGCGATCAACCGGGCCTTCTACCTCTCCGCGCTGATCTCGGCGGTGCTGGTCGCGGTCGCCACGGTCTTCTACCTCCAGCCCACCTGGGCCGCGCAGCTCGGCGACAACTGGCGGGAGAGCCTCGGCGTGGACGGCGGCGACCCGCCGTTCGGCCCGCGTGGCGTGGTGATCGGCGCGGTCGTCATCGGCATCGTGCTGGCCGCCGCGATCCAGGCGCTCACCGGCTACTTCACCGAGACCAACCGTCGGCCGGTGCAGGACATCGGCAAGAGCTCGCAGACCGGAGCGGCCACCGTCATCCTCGCCGGCATCAGCGTCGGCCTGGAGTCGGCGGTCTACTCGGCGCTGCTCATCGCCGCCGGTGTGTTCGGCGCCTTCCTCCTGGGCGGCGGCTCGATCACCCTCTCGCTGTTCGCCGTGGCGCTGGCCGGTACCGGTCTGCTCACCACCGTCGGCGTGATCGTCGCGATGGACACCTTCGGTCCGATCTCCGACAACGCCCAGGGCGTGGCCGAGATGTCCGGTGACATCGACGAGCACGGTGCCCGGACGCTGACCGAGCTGGACGCCGTCGGCAACACCACCAAGGCGATCACCAAGGGCATCGCGATCGCCACCGCCGTGCTGGCCGCGACCGCGCTGTTCGGTTCCTACACCGATTCACTGCGCAGCGCGTACGGCGACGCCGGAGTGGGCGACGTCGACGACATGATCCTCAACGCGCTGAACGTGGCCAACCCGCAGAACCTGGTTGGCCTGATCATCGGTGCGGCGGTGGTGTTCCTCTTCTCCGGCCTGGCCATCAACGCGGTCTCCCGCTCGGCCGGTGCCGTGGTGATGGAGGTGCGTCGGCAGTTCCGCGAGCTGCCCGGGATCATGGACCGGACCCAGCGGCCGGAGTACGGCAAGGTCGTCGACATCTGCACCCGGGACGCGCAGCGCGAGCTGCTGACCCCCGGTCTGCTGGCGATCCTGGCACCGATCGCGGTCGGTTTCGGCCTCGGGCCCGGCGCGCTGGCGTCGTACCTGGCCGGTGCGATCGGGGCGGGCACGCTGATGGCGGTCTTCCTGGCCAACTCCGGCGGCGCCTGGGACAACAGCAAGAAGATGGTCGAGGACGGCGCGTACGGCGGCAAGGGCTCCGAGGCGCACGCGGCGACCGTCATCGGCGACACCGTCGGTGACCCGTTCAAGGACACCGCCGGCCCCGCCATCAACCCGCTGCTCAAGGTGATGAACCTGGTCTCGCTGCTGATCGCGCCGGCCGTGGTGGCGTGGAGCGTCGGCGACGACCGCAATGTCGGCCTGCGGGTCGGAGTCGCGCTGGTGGCGACGCTGATCATCGTCGGGGCGGTGGTGTACAGCAAGCGCCAGAGCGTGGCGATGGACGAGGGCGACGACGCCGGTGGCACCGGCACCGCCGACCCGCGTCCGGAGGCGATCAAGGCCTGACGCCCGTCGGCACCGCGGTCCCCGGTCGGTTCGTCGCCGACCGGGGACCGCTCGCCTGTACGGCCCGTACACCTGACCGGTGCCGACTGCGAGGAGAAGCCGTACCCTGCAACGCATGCGTACCTGCCGGGCGGCGACCGCCGGAAAGCTCACGGTGGTCCTGGCTACGCTGGTCCTGCTGGCCGCCGCCTGCGGCTCCAGCGGTCCGAGTCCTCGGGCGTGGGCGGCGTCGGTGTGCACCGCGCTGAGCCCGTGGCGGGCCGAGATCAGCAAGTTGACCAGCAGCACCAACGAGCAGATGACCGCCCAGACCACCCCCGCGCAGGCCAAGGAGAACCTGGTTCGCCTCTTCGCCGGTGCCGAGGAGGCCAGCGAGACCGCGCGGCTCAAGGTGGAGCAGGCCGGTGTGCCCAAGGTCGAGCAGGGCGAGGAGGTCTCCGTCGGTTTCCGGGCCGCGCTCGCCTCGATGCGGGACGCCTACGGCCGGGCCCGCACCACCATCGACGGGCTCGGCATCGGGGAGGCCGGCGCCTTCTACGACGGCGTCCGGACCGCGGTGGAGACCCTCCAGCAGGAGTACGACGCCAGCGCGCTGGACACCAGCCGGCTCAACTCGGAGGAGTTGAAGCGCGCCTTCGACGAGGTACCTGAATGCCGTTGAGCGGTTCCGGAGAGACACCGGCGGCCACACCGCTGCCGGTGACCTTCCCGGTGCCCGACCCGGCCGGGTCCGCGACACGCCGACGCGGCGAGCCGGTCGAACGCCCTGCGGTGCCCGAGCGGGGCGTCACCGACGAGCGGCAACTGGTCTTCTTCGGCGCGGAGACCGGGGAGCCTGGCGTCGCCGACCTGGCCGGGCTGCTCGCCGGGCCGGGGGAGGTGCACCGGATGGGCGGGACCGCCCGCCTGTCGGTGGAGGTGGACGCCGCCTGGCGGGTGCACGTGCTCGTCACCGAGCTGGGTCGTCGGGGCGTACGGGCGACCTGGGAGCCGGCCGGGGACCGGCGGTACTCGGTGCGGACGGCGTACACCCGGACGATCGTGCCGCTGGCGGCGGCCTGGCTGCGCGGCCCGACCCAGTCTCCACCCCCCGGTTTCCAGCTCGACGGCCGTCGGCTGAGGCTCTGGCTGGCCGCGGCCGGGGTGGCCGAAACGCCCGACTTCGTCCTTCAGCTCGGCGGCACCGATCCGGATCGGTGGGCGGCGGTCGGCGCGGCGCTGCACGCGGTCGGACTGACCGGCGAACTGCTCGCGCCGGATGCGGGCGGACCGGCGTACCGGATCGCCGGTCGACGCCGGTCGGCGCGGCTCGCGGAGCTGGTCGGCGAACGTCCGGACGCGGCACCGCCCGGCACCTGGCCGACCCGCGACTGATCCGTCGCCGGCTGTCCGATCGAAGACAGCCGGGCGTCGGGGAACACAGGGAGAATCGGCCGGGTTGCACCTCCACCGAGGGGCCGCCCTGATCACAGTGACCCGTTCGATGCCCTACTCAGGGTGTACGGTGACGCCGTCCGGCGCGACCACAGATCGTCCCGAGCGAATTGCCGCCCGCGAAACCCGAAACACGGACGGCGCGTTACGTTGGACATCCGGACCGCTGGGTATCGGTGGGTCGAGTGCGCCCGGAACTGGGCGCTGGTGCGGCCCTGAGCAGGAAAGAGGTCGAAGCAGACGTGCCGAGCAAAGCTGGAACCACCCGTCTGGTCATCGTCGAGTCCCCGGCGAAGGCCAAGACGATCTCGGGCTATCTCGGCCCGGGGTACGTCGTGGAGGCCAGCTTCGGGCATGTCCGCGACCTGCCGCGTAACGCCGCCGACGTGCCCGCCCGGTACAAGGGCGAGTCCTGGGCCCGGCTCGGTGTCGACGTCGACAACGGCTTCCACGCCCTCTACGTCGTCTCCGCCGACCGCAAACAGCAGATCAGCAAGCTGACCAAGCTCGCCAAGGAGGTCGACGAGATCTTCCTGGCGACGGACGAGGACCGCGAGGGCGAAGCGATCGCCTGGCACCTGGTGGAGACGCTCAAGCCGAAGGTGCCGGTCCGGCGGATGGTCTTCCACGAGATCACCAAGCCGGCGATCCAGGCGGCGGTGGCCAACCCCCGGGAGATCGACCGCGACCTGGTCGACGCCCAGGAGGCCCGGCGGATCCTCGACCGCCTCTACGGCTACGAGGTCTCCCCGGTGCTGTGGAAGAAGGTCATGCCGAGGCTCTCGGCGGGCCGGGTGCAGTCCGTGGCGACCCGGATCGTGGTCGAGCGGGAGCGGCAGCGGATGGCCTTCCGCACCGCCGAGTACTGGGACATCCTGGCCACGCTCGCCGTGACGAACGCCGGTGAGGGGCCGCGCACCTTCAACGCCACCCTGGTCGCGCTCAACGGCGACCGGATCGCCACCGGCAAGGACTTCGAGCCCACCACCGGCCGGGTCAAGCCCGGTGCCGGCGTGGTGCACCTGGACGAGAGCGGCGCGCGGGGGCTCGCCGCCCGCCTCGACGGGCGGCCGTTCACCGTCACCCGGGTCGAGGAGAAGCCGTACCGTCGCCGCCCGTACGCGCCCTTCATCACCTCCACGCTCCAGCAGGAGGCAGCCCGCAAGCTGCGGTTCTCGTCGCAGCAGACGATGCGTACCGCGCAGCGGCTCTACGAGAACGGCTACATCACCTACATGCGTACCGACTCGGTGAGCCTGTCGGACACCGCCATCGCGGCGGCCCGCCGACAGATCGTCGAGCTGTACGGCGAGCGCAGCGTGCCGCCGGAGCCGCGCCGCTACACCGGCAAGGTGAAGAACGCGCAGGAGGCGCACGAGGCGATCCGCCCGGCCGGGGACAACTTCCGCACCCCGGGCGAGGTGGCCAAGGAGCTGTCGGCCGAGGAGTTCAAGCTCTACGAGCTGATCTGGCGGCGCACCATCGCCTCGCAGATGACCGACGCGGTCGGCTCCAGCGTCTCGGTCCGGATCCGGGCCACCACCACCGGTGGCGAGGAGGCCGACTTCGGCGCCACCGGCAAGACCATCACCGACCCGGGCTTCCTGCGCGCCTACGTCGAGTCCAGCGACGACGAGAACGCCGAGGCCGAGGACGCCGAGCGCCGGCTGCCCAACCTGGTCAAGGACCAGCCGCTGACCGCCGACCAGTTGGCGGCGCAGGGCCACCACACCCAGCCGCCCGCCCGCTACACCGAGGCGTCGCTGGTCAAGGCGCTGGAGGAGCTGGGCATCGGCCGCCCCTCCACGTACGCGTCGATCATGCAGACCATCCAGGACCGCGGGTACGTGGTGAAGCGCGGGCAGGCGATGATCCCGTCGTTCCTCGCGTTCGCGGTGATCGGGCTGATGGAGCGGCACTACCCGCGCCTGATCGACTACGACTTCACGGCCAGCATGGAGAACGAGCTGGACGAGATCGCCGGTGGTGACCACGCGGCCGTCGACTTCCTCACCGCGTTCTACTTCGGCACCACCAACGGTGCCGGCGACCAGGACATCGCCCGCTCCGGTGGGCTCAAGAAGCTGGTCACCGAGAACCTCAGCGACATCGACGCGCGCAGCGTCAACTCGATCCCGCTCTTCAGCGACGACGAGGGACGCGAGGTCGTGGTGCGGGTCGGCCGGTACGGGCCGTACCTCCAGCGTCGGGTGCCCGGCGAGGAGCAGGCACCGGTCGCCGAGGGCGAGGAGGGCGCGGCCCCGGGCGACCGGGCACCGATCCCCGAGGGCATCGCGCCGGACGAGCTGACCCCGGAGAAGGTCCACGAGCTGTTCCTCGGCGGCGGGGGCGAGCGCAAGCTCGGCGACGACCCGGCGACCGGCGAGCCGATCCTGCTCAAGTCCGGCCGCTTCGGCCCGTACGTGGCCAGTGGCGACCGCAAGTCCTCGCTGCTGCGCTCGCAGTCCCCGGACTCGCTCACCTTCGACGAGGCGCTCAAGCTGCTCAGCCTGCCCCGGGTGATCGGGGTGGCGCCGGACGGCGCCGAGGTGGTGGCCAACAACGGCCGCTACGGCCCGTACGTCAAGCAGGGCGACGAGTTCCGTTCGCTGGACTCCGAAGACAAAATGTTCACCGTCACGCTGGACGAGGCGCTGGCCCTGCTGGCCGCCCCGAAGAACCGGCAACGGCGGGCCGCCGCGCCGCCACTGCGCGAGATGGGCGCCGACCCGCTGACCGAGAAGCCGCTGGTCATCAAGGACGGCCGGTTCGGCCCGTACGTCACCGACGGGGAGACGAACGCCTCGCTGCGACGCGGCCAGACCCCGGAGGCACTGACCCTGGAGGAAGCCTCCGAGATGCTCGCCGAGAAGCGAGCGAAGGGTCCGGCGCCGAAGAAGAAGGCCGCCGCCAAGAAGGCGCCCGCCAAGAAGGTGCCCGCAAAGGCCGGTGCCACCAAGGCCGCTGCCTCGAAGTCCGCCGCCACCAAGGCCGCCGCCTCGAAGACGGCGTCGAAGGCGGCAGCCTCGAAGGCCGCACCGAGGAAGGCGGCACCGAAGAAGGCCACCGCCGCCAAGAAGGCACCCGCCGCCGACTGACGTCGTCCCGCGACTGGCGTCGTCCCGTGACTGACGTCGTCCCGTCGCTGATGGAGTGCTGGTCGAAGGAGCGGGGCTGCGGAGGACCTACGGCTGACCAGCCCGCTTCAGACATCGCTGCCCTACCCATCCCGGCCACTACCTTGCCTGCCACCGCCACTCCAGCTCGACCCCTGTGGACAACCACGAGATCTTGGGGTCCGGTTCGGTGGTGTGCTTGTGATCCCGGGGAGGGTGGGTAGATCTGTTGTCGCTCCGACGACAACAGATCTACCCACCGCCCTAAAATCGGGGGCGACAGACCTCGATCCGCTAGCCATGAACTGAACGAGTGCTGGCACAGAGCTGGACAGGACTGGCTCAGAGTTGGCCGATGCGGACGCTGGGCAGGCGCAGGGCCGGGCTGGGCCGAAAAGCTGCGACACGGGCAGACGACCCGACGCTCTCCCCACGGCCCGTCCCCAGTCAGGGCGGCACTCCCCACAGACCCTCCCCGTTCAGGCGACGCCCCCCCGAACGACGGGCTGGGCCCACCGGAGTTGATCAAGGAGTTTGCGCCCTCAGACCTGCCCCTCCGAGACCAAAACTCCTTGATCAACGCGGGCGTCAGCGTGTGGGTGGTGTGCTTGCGCGTGCGCGGGCAAGATCCGCGCAACTTCAGCGATATTGCTGTCTCCGAGGTGCCTGAGGCAGCAGTATCCATGAAGTTGTGCGGATCATGATGAGCCGCGAGGGGGGTGCGGACACGGTGGACGCCGTCGGACCGTCCCCAGGCAACACGCACGCTCCCCGGGCGACGCGCATGGTCCCGATCCTCGGACGGAAGTGCTCTTCCGGGGGCGCTTTCGTTCCTGATCGGTTTCGGCGAGATCGCAATCGACCAAGTCCCGTCCCGTGTAGATCGTACCTCTTCAGCATCGCGAACTGTCAGGATCGGTCGCGATCTTGGTGCGAGAGCGCCCTCCGAGGAAGGACGTTGACGCACCAAGATCGCTCAGCCTGCCGGGATCGGTCGATGGGTGGGTCGTTCAGGTCGTGGGGTGGCGGCCCAGCAGGGTGTCCAGGTAGGGGGTGGTGAAGGTCCGGTGTGGGTCGAGTCGGGCGCGGACCTGCTGGAACTCCGACCAGCGCGGATAGGCGTCGGCCAGCGAGTCGGCGTCGCGCCAGTGCAGCTTGCCCCAGTGTGGGCGGCCGGTCAGGGCGATCGCCACCTGCTCGAAGGCCCGGAAGTACGGCTCGTACGGCATCCCGACGTACTGGTGCACCGCGATGTACGCCGACTCGCGGCCGTACGAGTGCGACAGCCAGATGTCGTCGGCGGCGGTGAAGCGAACCTCGATCGGGAACAGCACCTTGAACGGCAGATCGTCGATGATCCGGCGTAGCGCGTCCAGTGCCTCGGGAAGGGCGTCGCGCGGGAGTGCGTACTCCATCTCGGTGAAGCGGACCCGGCGCGGGGTGCAGAAGACCGTGTCGGAGCGGCCGGTGTAAGCCCGTTCGCTGAGTACCCGCGCGCTGACGGCGCTGATCGGTGGGGCCAGGGCCGGTGCGGCGCGGCCGAGCCGGCAGGCGGCGGCGAAGACGCTGTTGGCCATGAGGTCGTCGTCCAGCCAGCTGCGCCAGCGGGGCAACGGTCGGTCGTCGGTGGTGGTCCGGTCGTTCGTCTTGAGCTGCACCCGGGTGGTGTACGGGAACCAGAAGAACTCGACGTGGTCGTGCCGCTCGATCAGGTCGGGTAGTCCGGTGAGCACGGTGTCCAGGTGTCCGGGTCGTTCGTGGGCCCGCAGCACGAAGGCGTCCACGCAGCGCAGGGTGACCTCGACCAGGACGCCGAGGGCGCCGAGCGAGATCCGGGCCGCGTCGAACACGTCGGGGTGCTGCTCGGAGGAGCAGTGCAGGATCTCGCCGGTGCCGGTGACCAGGGTCAGCGCCTCGACGAAGGTGGCCAGTCCGCCGTATCCGGCGCCGGTGCCGTGGGTGCCGGTGGAGATCGCGCCGGCCACGGTCTGCGCGTCGACGTCGCCGAGGTTCGGCAGCGCCAGGTGGTGCGTGGCGAGCAGTGAGTTCAGTTCCCGCAGCGTCATTCCGGCCGGTACGGTGACCTGGCGTCGATCGGTGTTCACGCGTACGTCGACGGCTAGTCGGCTCAGGTCCATCCGCCGGCCGTCGGCGACCGCGACGGGGGTGAAGGAGTGTCCACTGCCGACCGGCCGGATCCGTTCACCGGCGGCGGTGGCGGCGCGCACCTGCTCGGCGACCTCGGCGACGGATGCCGGGCGCAGGACGGCGGTCGCCACGCTGTGCTGGTTGCCGCCCCAGTTGGACCAGGCGGTGGGGGTGCGTCCGGTGCCGACCATGGCGTGCTCCTCAAGATGAATATGAACCGAGTTCATATCAGGAACGTTCTTCCTGGTAAATACCGCAATCGAGGTCCGCTCGTTGTACCGGTAGTCACGAACTCGTGACGTGCAGATATGTTCATCCGTCGAAGGGGGGTGGCGAGTGTCAACTTCAGCCGCCACGACCGGCCCATTGCGTCGCGTACCAGTGCAGGGCCGTAGTGTCGCGCGCGTCCAGCGGATGCTGGACGCCTGCGCCGAGCTCGTCGACGAGGTGGGGTACGAAGGGCTGACCACCACCTTGCTCGCCGAGCGGGCCGAGGTGGCGATCGGATCGGTCTACCAGTTCTTTCCGGACAAGCGGGCGATCGTGCAGGCGCTCACGCTGCGCACGATGGAGTCCTACCTCCAGCGGCTCGACGAACGCTTCGCCTCGGACGACCTGACGCACTGGTGGGACGGGGTCGACGCGGGCATCGACGAGTACATCACGATGCACCGCACCGTTCCCGGCTTCCGTACCTTGCACTTCGGCGACGTGGTCGACCTGCATCTGCTCGATGAGCAGCGCGACAACAACGGGGTGATCGCCGACCAGCTGGCCCGGGTGCTCACCGAGCGGTTCGGGCTCGCCGACGTTCCCGACCTGCGTTTCCACCTGGAGATCGCGGTGGAGGCGGCGGACTCCCTGATCAAGCTGGCGTTCCGGCGCAAGTCGGACGGTGACGACCGGGTGCTGACCGAGGCCAAGGCGCTGATCCGGGAGTACCTGCACCGTCAGATGGAGGCGCGGGGCGACACCGGCCGCCGGCCGGTCGGGCAGCCCGCCAAGCCGGGCGACGACCAGATCGCCGAGTCCGCCGAGTCGTCGGCAAAGCTGCCCGCCTGACCCCATCCGACCCGGCGACGCAGCCCGCGGGGAACCCGCCCGGCCCGCCGGATCGGCAGCTCCGAGCACACCTCGCCACGACTGCGGCGGAGAACCTCGCCGTGGTCCCGGTGTGGCCTGCTCAGAGGAAGGCGTGTCCCTCGCCCCGGTAGGTCGGTACGGTGCCCACCACGTGATCGCCGTCGACCAGGTGCAGCTCGTTCACCCGTTCGCACAGCTCGCCGGACTTGGCGTGGCGGAACCAGACCCGGTCCCCGACGCGCAGGGTGGCGGCCGGCGCGCCGGTCAGCGGGGTCTGCACCTCACCGGCACCCTCGGCGCCGAGCAGCTTGAGGCCGGTCGGCAGCCACGGGCGGGGCAGCCGGCTGTCGGCGGCGGAACCGGAGGCGATCCAGCCGCCGCCGAGCACGGTGGCCAGGTCGGGTGCCGGTCGGCGGACCACCGCGCAGGCGAAGAACGCCGCCGGGGTGGGCCGCCAGGTGCGGTACGCGTCGAACAGCGTCGGCCCGTACAGGCCCGATCCCGCGGTGACCTCGGTGACCGCGGGATCGGCGCTGGTGGCGGCCACGCTGCCGGTCCCGCCGCCGTTGACGAACTCCAGGTCGGCGTGTTCGCGTACCGCGGCCACCGCCGCACCCCGGCGGGCCAGCAACTCGCGGTACGACCCGCGCTGGGCCACCCGGATCGCGGCGCCGAGCACCGCCTGCCCCGGCGGTGCGTCGCCCAGGCCGGCGATCTGTGCCTCGTACGACATCAGGCCGACCAGCCGGAATCCGGTTCGTCGGGCGACGGTGGCGGCGAGTCGGCCGGCCGCCCGGGCGGTGTGCACCGGTGAGCGGCGGACCCCGACGTGCACCCGGCCGCCCAGCAGTCGCCACGAGGCGTCCAGATCGAGGCAGACGCGCAGCTCCGGGCGGTGGCCCGGGGCGGTCACCCTGTCATAGAAGTCGAGCTGGTCGGCGTCGTCGACCATCAGCGTGATCGCCGCAGCCAGCGCCGGATCGGCGGCCAACTCGGCGAGTGCCCCCCGGTCGGCGGTCGGGTACGCCACCAGCACGTCGGCGGTGACCCCGGTCCGGACCAGCCAGATCGCCTCGGGCAGCGTGAACGCCATCACCGACCGCCAGCCCGGGCGGGCCAGCGCGCGGGCGATCAGGTCCCGGCAGCGCAGCGACTTGCTGGCGATCCGCAGCGGCTTGCCGGCGACCCGCGAGGTCAACGCGGCGGCGTTGTCGTCGTAGGCCGTGAGATCCACCACCGCGTACGGGGGGTCGAGGTGCGCGGTCGCCCGGTCCAGCCGGTGGCGCAGGTTATCGCTGTCGGTGGCCACGTGTGCACGCTAACTGTGAAACGGTGAATGCGAAACACCCTCGCATCTGACCGGCCGGGATCGGGTTGGCAACCGCGTCCTAGGCTCGGCGAGCAGGTGATGCGCGACGGGGAGAGGTCCCCGTCGGGACTAGAGTGTTCCACCGGGGGTGCCCAGCGATGGGCCGGCACGTGGAGGTACGGCCATCGAAAGCCAGTTCAACGGCGAGTCGTCCGGCGTGTCGCCGTCCACGGACCAGCCCGCCGGGACATCCGGCCGGGACACGACCGGCTTACCCGGCGGCGGTGCCGCCGGCCAGACCGCCGACTCGAAGAGTGCACCCGCCGCCCAGGCCGACCTGTCCGGCTACGGCGCGATCCGCTCGGTGCTGCGCATCCGCCCGTTCCGCCGGCTCTGGATCGTGCTCGGTGCCGCCTCGTTCGGCGACTGGCTCGGCCTGCTCGCCACCAGTGTCTTCGCCGCCGCGCAGGTGGAGGGGAGCACCGCCAAGGGAGCGGCGTTCGGTGGCGTGATCGCCATCCGGCTGCTGCCCGCACTGCTGCTCGGCCCGTTCGCCGGGGTGCTCGCGGACCGGTTCGACCGCCGCTGGACCATGGTCATCTGCGACGTGCTGCGATTCGTGCTGTTCGCCTCCATCCCGCTGTACGCACTCACCGGTGCCAGCGGCGCGCGGGTGGTGAGCTGGGCGGCGATCGCCACGTTCCTGATCGAGACGGTCACCCTGCTCTGGATCCCGGCCAAGGAAGCCGCGGTCCCCAACCTCATCCCTCGGGCCCGGCTGGAGACCGCCAACCAGCTCACCCTGATCACCACGTACGGCCTCACCCCGGTCTTCGCCGCGATCGTGCTCTCCTCGCTCGACGGCGTCATCCGGGCGGCCACCGGGGGCGAGATGCCGTCCTGGGCCGAGCCGGCCCAACTCGCGCTCTGGTTCAACGCGTTCTCCCGGCTCGCCACCGCCCTGGTGGTGGCGTTCGGCATCAAGGAGATCAGTCAGGGCCAGACCGACGAGCAGGACCGCACCGAGCAGAGCATGCTGCGCCAGTTCGCCGAGGGCTGGCGGTTCATCGGGCAGACCCCGTTGGTACGCGGGCTGGTCCTGGGCATCCTCGGCGCCTTCGCCGGCGGCGGCATCGTGATCGGCACCGCCCGGTTCTTCGCCGCCTCGCTCGGTGCCGGTGACGCCGCGTTCTACCTGCTGTTCGGCGCGATCTTCGTGGGCCTCGCCCTGGGCATCGGGCTCGGCCCGATGATCGTCCGGGACATGTCCCGGCGGCGCTGGTTCGGCATGAGCATCGTGCTGGCCAGCGCGTCGGTGATGACGCTGGCCTTCGCCCTCCACCTGTCCATGGCGCTGGTCGGCGCGATCCTGGTCGGCGCCGGGGCCGGCATGGCCTTTCTCTCCGGCACCACGCTGCTCGGCGGCGAGGTCGCCGACGAGGTACGCGGCCGGGTCTTCGCCGTGGTGCAGATCGGTACCCGGCTGGTGCTGATCCTGGCCATCGCGCTGGGCAGCCTGCTCGCCGGAGTCGGCGGCTCCCGCACGTTCGAGATCGCCGACCTGGGCATCTCGGTCTCCTCGACGCGGCTGCTGCTGCTCGTCGCCGGTGCCGCCGGGATCTTCGCCGGGATCAGCGCGTTCGGGCAGATGGACGACAAGAAGGGCGTACCGGTCCTGGCCGACCTGTGGGGGTCGATCCGGGGCCGCCCGCTGATGCCGGCCGAGCCGTTCGTCTCGGCCGGGCTCTTCGTGGTCTTCGAGGGCGGCGAGGGCGCGGGCAAGTCGACCCAGCTCGCCCAGCTCGCCGAGCGGCTGCGCGGCGACGGGCGGGACGTGGTGGTGACCCGGGAACCGGGCGCGACCGCCGTCGGCTCCCGGATCCGGTCGATGGTGCTGGACACCACCGGCGACGAGGCGCCCTCACCGCGCGCCGAGGCCCTGCTCTACGCCGCCGACCGGGCCCACCACGTGGCCACCGTGGTCCGTCCCGCCCTGGTCCGGGGCGCGGTGGTGATCAGTGACCGGTACGTCGACTCGTCCCTGGCATACCAGGGCGCCGGTCGTACCCTGCCGGTCGACGAGGTCTCCTGGCTCTCCTCCTGGGCCACCGGTGGGCTCAAGCCCGACCTGGTGGTGCTGCTCGACGTCGACCCGCGGACCGGGCTGTCCCGGGTGGCCGCGCGGAGCCAGGCCGCCGACCGGCTGGAGGCCGAGTCGGTCACCTTCCACGAGCGGGTCCGGTACGCCTTCCTCGACCTGGCCGCCGCCGACCCCAAGCGGTACCTGGTGCTCGACGGCTCCCGTCCGGCCGAGGAGATCGCCGAGCGGGTGGCCCGCCGGGTGGAGGAGCTGCTCGGTGCCCCCGGCGGCATCAACCACCCGGACCCGGCGAGCGGCCCGGACACCTCGGTCCAGCCCGAGTTATCCCCATCGGAGCTGGTGACGACGGAGCGAAGTTGATGCCGGACGCCTTCGCCGACCTGGTCGGGCAGGACGAGGCGGTGGAGACGCTGCGACGTGCGGCGTCGGCCGCCGCCGCGGTGCTGCGCGCCGCCGAGGGCCCGGACACCACCGAGCCGACGGTGTCCCCGGACGGCCCGGACGAGGGCGACGGTACGGCCCCGGGGACCGACCCGGGCGCGGGGATGACCCATGCGTGGATCTTCACCGGGCCGCCGGGATCGGGGCGGTCGGTGGCGGCACGCGCCTTCGCCGCCGCGTTGCAGTGCGTCCACGGCACCGGCTGCGGCACCTGCCCGGGGTGCCACACCACGCTCGCCGGCACCCACGCCGACGTGCGGCTGGTGGTACCCGAGGGACTTTCCATCGGCGTCAACGACATGCGGGCGCTGGTGCTCCGGGCGGCCAGCACCCCGTCCGGCGGGCGCTGGCAGGTGGTGATCATCGAGGACGCCGACCGGTTGACCGAGGCGGCCGGCAACGCGCTGCTCAAGGCCGTGGAGGAACCGCCGCCCCGGACGGTCTTCCTGCTCTGCGCGCCGTCCACCCACCCGGACGACATCTCGGTGACCATCCGGTCGCGCTGCCGGGTCGTACCGCTGCGACAGCCGTCCGCCGAGGCGGTCGCCGAGGTGCTGGTACGCCGCGACGGCATCGCGCCCGACGTGGCCCGGTGGGCGGCGGCGGCCACCCAGGGGCACGTGGGGCGGGCCCGGCGGCTGGCCGGCGATCCGCAGGCCCGGTCGCGGCGGGACGCGGTGCTCGCGGTGCCGCGTCGGCTGACCGGGGTGGGTGCCGCGTTCGACGCGGCGTCCGCGCTGATCGAGGCGGCCGAGGCGGAGGCCGGGGCGTCCGTGGCCGAGCTGGACGCGGCGGAGCGTGCCGCCCTGGAGACCGCGCTCGGCGCGGGCGGCACCGGCCGGGGTGCGGCGGGCGCCGCCCGGGGTTCCGCAGGCCAGTTGAAGGAGCTGGAACGGCGCCAGAAGTCCCGGGCGACCCGGGCCCAGCGGGACGCGCTGGACCGGGCCCTGGTCGACCTGGCCGCCTTCTATCGGGACGCACTCGCCGTCGCCTGGGCGGCGCCGGTGGCGCCGGTGCACACCGACACCACCGACCTGGCAGACGCCGGTGCCCGCAAGTGGCAGGCGGAGGGGGCGCTGCGCCGTCTGGAGGCGGTGCTCGCCTGCCGGTCCGCGATCGAGGCCAACGTCAAGCCCCGGATCGCGGTCGAGTCGATGATGCTCGCCCTCTGGAAGGGCTGACCCCCGCGCACCACCGGATGCCGAGTCCTGACGGAGCGGTCAGCTCCGGGATCCGCGCAGGCATCGACACGCCCAATTCTGGTGCGGTACGGTCCGGTGTGCCGTGGTGACGGCGGCGGTACGCACAGTGAGGACGGCTGGGGAGGAGTCCGCTGATGCCGCGGGGCGAGATCGACGAGGCGTGGATCGAGGAGGCGGTCCGACGCTACCGCCGGATCGAGTCCCTCCAGGCCGAGTTCGACCAGGCCGTGGCGACGGTCGAGGTCACCGTCCGGTCGCCGGACGGACTGGTCGAGGTGGTGGTGACCGCCGGTGGCCGGATCACCGACGTGCGTTTCCTCGGTCCGCTGCACACCCGCCAGCCGCGCGACGTCGCGGGTTCGGTGCGGGCCGCGGTGACCGCTGCGGCGGACGCCGCCCAGTGGGCCCGGGAGAAGCTGCACAACGAGACGTTCACCGCGTACCGGCCACTGACGGGGGCGTGAGATGGACACCCTTCGGGCCCTGGCCGCACGCCTCGACGAGGCGAGCGCCACGCTGACCGCGCTGTCCCGCTCGGTCACCGCCGCCGACCCCGCGCAGGTCTCCTTCGGCGCGGACGCGCCCGGGCGGCCCGGTGAGATCGGGCGGGCGCTGCACCGGCAGTGGGTCAACGCCACCGGTGACCGGGCCCGCGAGGCGCACGCCGCCGCCGCGCAGTTGACCGCCACGGCGACCGCGCTGCGCCAGGCCGCCGACCGGTATTCCGACACCGACTCCGCCGCCTCCCGCCGGTTGGCCGGGGAGAGGTGATGGACGCCCTGGACCGGCTCGCCGAGCCCGGGATCGACCTGCTGCGCCGGGTCGACACCCTGCTCGCCGCCGGGGCTCCGGAGGGCCACCGGGTCTGGCCGCTGCTGCGCCGGATGCAGGTGCTGCCCGGCGACGCCCTGCGCAGCTTCCTCGACCTGCGGGCGGCACCGTTGGCCGGTGCCGGGCACACGGTGCGCCGGCACGTGCACGGGTACGACCACGCCTGCGCCACGCTGACCGATCCGCTGCTCTGGTCCGGGCCGGCCGCCGCCGCGTACGGGCAGTCCCGGACGATGCTGCTGCGTCACCTCGACGACGGCCCGGAGAGCCTGGTGGGGCGGCTGGAAGCCACCGCCGGGTACGCCGACGCCCTCGCCGACTGGGTGGAGGGCAGCCGGCTCGCCGTCGCCCGCACCCTGGCCGAGGTGATCGGCTCGGCCGAGGCGGTCTCGGTGGTCGCGGCCACCACGATTACCCGCGAGTCGCCGCATTCCGGGCCCTCGTCACCGGGCACGCCTGCCGCCGCCGAGATCGCGGCCCGGGTGCTGGCCGTGCTCTGCGTCGCGTACGACGGGGCGGAGACGCTGCTGCGGCAGTGGGCCCCGAGCCTGGCCGAGTCCCCAATGCGCGCGGCGTCGCCCCGGTTCCGCCCCGGCACCGCCCCGGGCGGGTCGACCACCCGCGTCGGCTGGTAGCAGCCCGGGCGGCCGGACTACCCAAGTGCGCGGCCGTCGGTTGGCCTCCGCCGGTGGGCGGGGTGCGCCGGCACGCAGCACGGCGCCGCACGCGGGTACCCGGTGAGGCCCTCGCGGCGGCGCCGTGACTTCCCTGCACCCCCCGCAGGTCTGTCCCCACACTCAACGCTGTCGAGCCTCGTTTGTCCCGTCCGTGACGGAGGATTCAGCCGTCCGGTCCACCATCGTCGTACCGGTAGGTGGCACGGGATCGGTCGAGTCGACAGTCATGGATGATCACCCCTCACTTCGGCCCGACGGAAATCCGGCGGCGCGTCGTAGGGTGAGGAGCATGGGCATGCTCTGCGCAGTCAGCTTCCAGCGGTACGGGCGTCTCTACTACCTCGACCCGGGTGACTTCCGACCGCAGGTCGGCGACAAGGTGCTGGTGCCCACCGACGACGGGCCCGAGGTGGCGGAGTGCGTCTGGGCCGCGCAGTGGGTCAGCGACGACACCGAGGGCTTTCCCCGAATGGCCGGGCTGGCGCAGGAGGAGGACCTGCGCCGGGACGAGACGCTGCGGCGTCGCAAGGCGGAGGCGAAGGTCGCGGCGAAGCGGCTGATCCGGGAGCACGGCCTGCCGATGAAGGTGGTGGCGATCGACCACGTGCTCGGCAGCGCCGACGGCGGCGGCGAGCGCAGCACCATCTATTTTACCGCGCCGCACCGGGTGGACTTCCGTTCCCTGGTCCGCGACCTCGGGGCGACCCTGCACTGCCGGGTGGAGCTGCGCCAGTTGTCGGCCCGCGACTCGGCCCGGGTGCAGGGCGGCATCGGCTCCTGCGGGCGTGACCTGTGCTGCGCCACGTTCCTGAACGACTTCGAGCCGGTGACCATCCGGATGGCCAAGGACCAGGATCTGCCGCTCAACCCGCTGCGCATCTCCGGTGCCTGCGGTCGGCTGATGTGTTGTCTCAAATACGAACATCCCCTGTACTCGAAATTCCAGGAGTCCGCGCCCGAGGTCGGCAGTCGCGTCTCCACCCCCAAGGGTGAGGGCCGGGTGGTGGGCCACAGCGTTCCCCGCGACGCCGTCACCGTGCGCCTGGACGCCGACGGCTCGCGCTCCCTGTGCTCCCGCGCCGACGTGTGCGGTTCGCGCCGCGCCTACGACAGCCGCGACCAGTCCGGCCCGGAGGGTGTGGCGCCCCGGCGGTGACCGTGCGGGACGGCGCGTGCCGTGCCCCGCTCGGTAACCTGCCGCGATGGGTGTGCGGAACTATCTGATCGAGGGCGTCTCCGGCACCGGGAAGACCTCGGTCTGCAAGGAACTGCAACGACGTGGCCATCACGCCGTCAACGGCGACCGGGAGCTGGCGTACCAGGGCGACCCGGAGACCGGTGAGCCGGTGGACGGTTTCGGGCACGAGCACCACCTCTGGCGGATCGAGGACGTGCGGGCCCTGGTCGCCCGGGACGACGAGCCGCTGACCTTCTTCTGCGGCGGATCCCGGAACTTCTCCACGTTCATCGACCTGTTCGACGGCGTCTTCGTCCTCGACGTCGACCTGGAGACCCTGCGGCGGCGGCTCGACGCGCGGCCGTCCGAGGAGTGGGGCGGACGACCGGCGGAACGCGCGCTCATCGAACGGTTGCACCGGACGAGGGAGGACATCCCGAGCAGCGGCGTCCTGATCGATGCCACCGCGCCGTTGAGCAGCGTCGTCGACGACATCCTCCGGCGCGTGACGGGTTCGCCGGGAACCTGAGCACAGTGCCCGCCGAGTCTCCCGTACCGACCTCGTCCCGGATCACCGATGAGGGCGGCGGACGCGCCCGCCGCCCTCGTCGGGGGTGTGGTCAGCGCAGGGTGACGGGAGGCTCGGCCAGGCGGGGACGTAGCGGACGGGCCGGGACGAGCCAGGAGGCTTCGGGGGAGTCGTCGGAATTGACGCGCCACCGGCGGCCCACCCGGTCGACCGCGATCGGATAGAGGGTGAGCGTGCCGTCCGGCTCGATGCGCATCCGCACGAAGCCCTTGGCGTCCTCGATGCCCTGCCCGGCGAAGAGTTCGTTGACGTTCACCCCGAACGCGCTCGCGACCAGCAGGTACCCGGCCACCAGTTGACTGGCCACCAGGCCGATCACCGGCAGATAGAGCGTGGCGGCGGCCACTGCGGGCAGCGGCCAGGGCCAGTCGTGGAAGGGCAGCGACAGCCACGCCCAGGTGCCGGCGGCGCCCAACCCGACGTGGGCCAGCCCGTGCCCGACACCCAGCAGCCAGTGTCGGACGTGCCGTTTGCCGCTGGAACTGGGCGGCTTGGCGAACATGGCCGCCGCGAGCACGGTCACCAGCACCATCGCCACCAGCGGCACGCTGAACAGCCGCTGCTCGGAGGCCTCCGCACGGAAGTCGGTCACCCCGGCCATGGAGAGCATCAGGAGGGTGTGCAGGATGCCCAGCAGGGTGGAGAAGCCGGGATTGCGCAGCGGCAACCGGCCGAAGATCCCCCAGCCGTACCGGCGGGAGCGGGCCGCGTCGGGGTAGCGGGCGGCCAGCTCGTACGCGCGAGAGGGGCTGGACCGGCGGGCCAGGGTGTCCCGGGGCGGCACCTCGATCTTCTCGGGCAGTTTGTGCGTCGGGTACAGGTACGCCCCGCCACTGCCCGAGGTGACCAGTTGTCGGCCGTCCGGCCCGGTGTAGCGGGCGTAGTGGTGCAGGTCGCCGGAGATCAGCAGGCGTACCCGGGCGCCGGTGGGCGCGACGATGGTCCGGATGAAATAGTCGATCGAGTCGTACGCGGTGGGCTGGTCGACGGCCTTCACCCAGGCCGGAGCCGGCACCGCCAGGATCACCTTGCTCTGCGGGCCCAGCTTCTCCGCCACCGCGTCGAAGTAGGTGAGCTGCGGATCGTCGACGTACGAGCCGGACTGGTCGTCGAGCCCGAGCAGCCACCAGTCGGCGGGCAGCTCGGCGGCGAAGTACGAGCGGGACTGGCCGGTCCGCCACCCGCCGAAGTGGCGGTCCCGGGTGCGGACGAACAACCGCAGGAACGCGGTCAGCCCGTCGTACCAGTCGTGGTTGCCCGGCACCGCGAAGATCGTCGGCTGCTCCGGCGGCGTGGTCGGCAGCGCCGCCTGGTAGGGCCCCTTGCACCGATCCTCGTACGCCTCGTACGCGGCCGACGGGTAGACCTGGTCGCCCCCCATCACCAGGGTCTGCGCCCGGGGCAGTCGGTGCCCGTCCACCTCCAGCTCCCGCTGCGCGAGCAGGTACGCCACCGAGTACGTGGCGTTGAACCCGTCGCCCAGGTCGGCCACGTAGTCGAGCCAGAGCCCGCCGTCCGGCCCGACCTCACGGGCGACCTCCGCGTCCAGCGCCTTCTGGAGTTCCCGCTTGTCCAGGTACGCCCCGAACAGCACCGCCAACAACGTCCGCAGACCGGTGCTGATCAGCAGGAACGGCGCGAGCCACGGCACCGGCTTACGCGGCGTGAAGCCCAGCTCCAGCGGATCGGTGCTACGCGGCCGTCGCGCCGCCCGCCCTCCGGACGCCTCCTCGGCGTACGGCCCCAGCGGCGCCGCCCGACCGCTGGCCGGCTCCGGCTCGGTCGCATGCTCGGTGTGGGCTTCGGGACGCGTACCGTCACCGGGCGGAGGGTCGACCGGTTCGTCTCGGGGGATGTGGTCGTCGGTCACCCGCCGGAGCGTAGCGCCGCACGGTGGGGCGTGCCGACCCCGAACGTGCCCGTTGTCCGGTCCGCCGAGTCCGGGGAATCCCGCTCCGCCCCGGCGTGGTGCGTGCCGTACACTTGGCGATCGTTGCCGCCTTAGCTCAGTCGGCTAGAGCGACGCACTCGTAATGCGTAGGTCGACGGTTCGATTCCGTCAGGCGGCTCGGTTGGAAGGGCCTCTGGCCTCGGGAGGAATCCCGGGTGCCAGAGGCCCTTTCCTATGCCTTCACGCAGAGGTCACCGGTTCGAACCCGGGAGTCGCCACCACAGCACTACGGATTCGACACGCCCTCGTTGAAGCCCTCGTTGAAACCCTCCATGAACGCCGAGAAAGACCCGGTCAGCAGGCACCCCGCACAGCACAGCGCGATCAGAATCGCCGGTACCGCGATCCACAGGACGATCGCCCACCCACCCAGCCCAGCTTTGTTCGGCGGCTGCTGGGCGTACATCCCCGGCGGCGGCTGAGGCGGGTACTGGTGTGGCGGGTAGTACGGCTGCTGGTGCGGCTGCTGCTGGTACGGGTCGTGAGGATGCATCCGGCCATCGTGACCACGCACGGACTCGCGCGGTACCACCCGATCGGTATATCCCGGACCACCGAAGAGGGGAGTCAAGAACCCGCACGAGCGTGCGGGATGTGGCACTGAGGGTGGCGGTGGAAAGGCTGGCGGGCCCAAAACCGCACGATCGCGCTGCTTTGGTGGACCTGTGGGCTCTCGTCGCGCTAGTCTTGTGCCGAACCGCACGTTCGTGCGGCGTCGATGGGGGCCTGCATCATGCTCGAACTCGATCCTGGCGCCGCTTTCGCCGGTGCGGTGAGAAAGCGCCGGCGGCAGCTCGGTCTAGGGCAGGGCGAACTAGCCGACCTTGCCGGAGTGTCGGAGCGCTTCGTGTATGCGCTGGAGCGAGGAAAGCCCTCCGTCCAGTTGGACAAGGTCATAGCCGTGCTGTCGGCGCTGGGGCTCCACCTGGAGCTTCGTCGCGGTGGCGTGCCCGCCGTCACGCTCGGTGAAGGAATCCCCCGATGAGCGCACCGTCGGAGGGTGCCCTTGAAGGGCTCCGCTCGGTCGACGAGGCGGACGTATTCAAGGCGGGCCGGCATGCGGGCACGCTTGCCCGTACCCAGGACGGCATTGAATTCCGTTACCTGGTTGCGTGGATCGAAGCCGGAGGGGCGCCCGTCGCCACCACCATGCCGGTGACGACTGAGCCGCTCGTCCGTGCCGGGGGCGCACTTCCCGCCTACTTCACTGGACTACTGCCAGAGGGGCGTCGACTCGGTGCCCTTCGCCGCGCGGTGAAGACGTCGGCCGACGACGAGTTGTCCCTCTTGCTCGCGGTCGGGTCCGACGCGGTGGGCGACGTGCAGATCGTGCCGGCAGGTACGCGGCCGGCAATGGTGCCGCCGCGGGTGGTGATCGACGAGGTCTCCTCCATGAGCTTCGCCGACCTGCTGATCGAACTGGGCATTCGTGCGCAGCGAGAGGCCCTTCCCGGCGTCCAGGACAAGACGAGTGCCGCGATGATCAGCCTGCCGGTCGCCCGTGCCGGCGAACGTCACATCCTCAAGCTGAACCCCGCTGAATATCCACATCTTGTGGAGAACGAGAAGTTCTTTCTCGACGCTGCTCGCAGGTCAGGTCTGAAGGTGCCGTCTAGTCGACTGGTCTTCGACGCTCGTGGGATACCGGGTTTGCTGGTCGCCCGCTTCGATCGCGTCACTGTGGATGGCCTGCCGCTGTCGCTGGCTGTCGAAGACGGCTGTCAAGTGTTGGACCGCCCGCCTGCCGACAAGTATCGAGTCGGTGCCGACCGCACTTTCGCGGGCCTGGCCGATCTCTGCGATGCCCGTGCCGTCGCCGGTCAGGATCTGATTCGACAGTTGGCCTTCGCCTACCTCACCGGCAACGGCGACGCACATGCAAAGAACTTCTCGGTGCTTCAGGGCCCCGACGGTGAGTGGCGGATCTCTCCCGCCTACGACCTGCCAAGCTCATACCTCTACGGCGACAAGACCATGGCTCTGTCGATCGGAGGCCGCAGCGGGGGCGACTTCAGGGCTGCCGACTTCGTCGGCCTGGGAAAGACACTTGGCGTGCCGGAGCGTGCGGTTCGGCGGGTCCTGACCGGCATCACCGAACGGGCTGACGCCTGGCTGGATGAACTGCTCTCCTTGCCGTTCGACAAGGGCAGACTCACCAAGCTCGGACGCGTGATCAGATTTCGGCGCGGCCAACTTGCCCTGAAGTGAGCCGTGGGCACCAGGGTTGGAGCCGCCCAGGGGCCCGGCCTTCTCGGTGCGGGCGCTCCGGTCACCCGGCGCTGGCTGCTGCCCGTAACGGCGGGTCAGCGGTCCGACTCCCCGGCGGCGGATCCCGCCCCGTGTCACAGGTGGCACCCATACTCGACGGCACCATGCTCGCGAAGACAGTCGGAGGTCCTGCCGTGTCGTACGCACCAGTCGTTGTCAGCCTGCCGATCGCCGACCGGCAGGTCTCGCACGACTTCTACCGGGACGCCCTCGGTCTGCCCGCGATCGGTGAGCCGGCCGAGGACGGTCTGCCCGAGCCGTTGCAGTTCGAGGTCAACGCCGGGTTGCGCCTGATGCTGGTGCCGACCGGTGGCTTCGGCTGGGTGCTCGGCGGGCGGGAGGTGGCCGACCGCCGGCACAGCGAGTGCGTACTCGGGTTGACCGTGGACGGTCCGGCCGAGGTCGGCAGCCTGGTCTCCCGCGCGCGTGACGCCGGTGCGGAGGTGGTCACCGAGCCGGGCCCGCAGCCCTGGGGCTACACGGGCACCTTCGCGGACCCGGACGGTCACCTGTGGATGATCACCGCAGCCGGTGGGGTCGGTCAGGCGTAGAGCTTCCGGACGTACTCCGGTCCGTAGTAGCGCTCCAGGTCGTCCAGGGTCTCCACCGGGTTCTGCACCTCCTTGATCAGGCGGGCCGTGCTGGGCAGGGGGTCCGCCGGCCAGCTCTCCGGCTGCCACAGCCCGGAGCGGAGGAACGCCTTCGCGCAGTGGAAGAAGATCTGCTCGATCTCCACCACCACGGCGAGCACCGGGCGGTGCCCCTTGACCACCATCTGGTCGAACCAGGGCGCGTCGCGCAGCAGCCGGGCCCGCCCGTTGATCCGCAGGGTGTCGCCACGCCCCGGGATCAGGAAGATCAGCCCGACGTGCGGGTTCTCCAGGATGTTGCGGTAGCCGTCGGCGCGCTTGTTGCCGGGGCGCTCCGGGATGGCGATGGTCCGGTCGTCCAGCACGAGGGTGAAGCCCGGCGGGTCGCCCTTGGGCGAGACGTCGCAGGCGCCGTCCGCCCCGGCCGTGGCCACCAGACAGAACGGCGACGCGGCGAGCCACTGCCGGTCGCGCTCGTGCAACGTGGTGCGTTCCTTCTCGGCGGCGCGGGGTGTCGGGGTGCCGAGCAGCTCCCGTAACTCCGCCAGCGAGGTGATCTCTGCCGTCACTGTGTGCCTCCCCGTGAAGTTGAACCCGGTGGCGGCATCCAGGCGAGAAACCGCCACGGTCAGTGTAGGCGCGCCTACTGTGATGAGCTGTCCCCCCTGATGGGCGGGGGTGTGGCCGTGACACGAGCCGTCGACGGCGAAACGACACCCGAGCAGTGGAGGCCCGGAGCATGGAGAGTCGACTCAAGGTACTCGGTCACCCGGTGCATCCGATGCTGGTGATGTTCCCGGTGGCCCTGCTGGTCACCGCCGTGTTGTTCGACCTGGTCGACATGCTCGGCGGACCACGGTTCCTCGGCGAGGTGGCGTACTGGAACATCACCGTCGGGTTGGTCGGCGGCCTGCTGGCCGCGGTGGCTGGGGCCTTCGACCTGCTGGCCATCCCCGCCGGGACCCGCGCGAAGCGGGTGGGCATCACCCACGCCGTGGCGAACCTCGCGGTGGTCCTGCTCTTCGCCGCCGTCTGGGTGGTACGCCTCAACGCCGACTCGCGGGCCGCCGGTGGCGCGCTGATCGCCATCGAGGTGGTGGCGCTGGGCATCCTCGGCGTCAGCGCCTGGCTGGGCGGGGAACTCGTCGACCGGCTCGGCGTCGGGGTCGACCGGGACGCTCACCTCGACGCGCCGAGTTCGCTGCGTTCGGCACCGGCCGGCCAGCCGGCAGGTGGTGTGCGGTGACCCGGGGCTGGCGCGGCGGTCAGCAGGGCTGGGATCCGATGGGCGAGTTGCAGTCGCTGCGCGCCGAGCTGAGTCGGCTGCTCGGTGGCCGCCCGGGGCCGCCCGAGGTCGAGTTGGGCGAGATCCCCGACGGCTGGGAGGTGCTGGTCCGGCTGCCCGGCGTCGCGCCCGAAGAGGTGGCGGTCGAGTTGGACGACCGCGAACTGTGCGTACGGGCCCGGACCGAGGCCGAGGTCAACGCCGATCACGGCATCCCCGGCGGATTCGAGACGCGGGGCTTCGAGTACCGGATACCGCTGCCGTCGCGGGTGGACCCGGAGGGCATCGACGCGGTGATGGACCACGGCCTGCTGCGGGTACGGCTGCCCCGGGCCACCCGGCCCGCGCCCCGCACCATCACCGTCGGTCGCACCGGCCCGTACCCGACCGCCCCGGGTGCGTCGCGGGGTGTCGACCCGGCGGCGGACCGGGAACTCCATCAGCCGGATGTCGCCCCCGGCGAGTACGACCGGTAACCCCCTGCCGTGGCCGCTCCGGATCTGCTCGCCCCGGCCACCGGGCTGGTGCCCGACGTGGCCCGGATCGCCGTGTTGCGGGCCAACGCGCTCGGCGACTTCATCTTCGTGCTGCCGGCGCTGGACGCGTTGCGGGCCGCGTACCCGAAGGCGGAGATCGTGCTGCTGGGCGCGCCGTGGCACGCGGAGCTGTGGACCGACCGGCCGGGCCCGGTGGACCGGGTGGAGGTGGTGCCGCCGGCACCGGGCATCCGGGCGGCGGGCCCCGGCGAACCCGAGTCGAGCATGGTCGACTTCCTGGCCGCCGCCCGCGAGCAGCGCTTCGACCTGGCGCTGCAACTGCACGGCGGCGGTGCGAACTCGAATCCGCTGGTCGCCGCGCTCGGTGCCCGGGTCACCGCCGGACTGCGCGCCGAGGACGCCCCACCGCTGGACCGGTGGCTGCGGTACGTCTACTACCAGCCGGAGGTGATCCGCTACCTCGAAGCGGTGGCGCTGGTGGGTGCCCCGGCGACCACGATCACCCCGACGCTGGCGGTCACCGAGGCGGACCGCGCCGAGGCCCGCGACGTGCTCGGCGAACCGGCCCGTCCCCGGGTGGCACTGCACCCCGGGGCCACCGACACCCGGCGCCGCTGGCCCACCGACCGGTTCGCCCGGGTGGCCCGGATGCTGCACGCCGACGGGTACGAGGTGTTGGTCACCGGCACCCCGGCCGAGCAGGACGTGGTGGACCAGGTGGTGGCGGCGGCCGGGGTGCCGGTCCGTCCCCAGGTGGGCACGCTCAGCCTGGGCGGGCTCGCCGGCTGCTACGCCGACTGCGAGCTGGTGATCTCCAACGACACCGGCCCGCTGCATCTCGCCGGTGCGGTCGGCACCGCCACGGTCGGCATCTTCTGGGTCGGCAACCTGATCACCACCGCCACCGGGCTGCGCGGGCGACACCGGCCGATCACCTCGTGGACGGTGCACTGCCCGGTCTGCGGGGTGGACTGCACGCCCGGCATCTATCCGCACCGCCCCGGCGACGGCGACTGCCCGCACCGGGACTCCTTCGTCACCGACGTACCGGTCGTCGAAGTCCTCGAAGCCGCCCGCGAACTGCTGTTCCGCTGAGCCCGGATGTAAGGAGGGGACCCCTACTAACGCCTCGTGTATAGGAAGGGTCCCTTCCTTACATCAGCACCTCCCAGGCCTCGACGTCGCGTTCGGTGACGGTGGTCGGTGACTCCAGGTGGTAGGCCCCGCTGGGCAGGACTCCGGCGCCGCCGTACCGCGCCATCACGGTGATCTGGGCGGCGACGTCCTCGCCCTGGTGGCGCTCCGGCACCCGCCGCCAGAACTCGAAACCGCCGCACTCGACCAGCTTGGCCCGGTCGTACAGGACGCAGCCGCCGATCCAGGAGACCTGGTACGCCCGCCAGCTCCCCGCCGGCACCTCCAGCGCCTCGGTGACGTGCAGCAGGTTCGCCGCCGAGTGGATCTGCGCCCGGTCCCACTCCGGGGTGCCCGGACGGATGCGCTCGGGCACCGGCCGGCCGCTCCACTCCCGGTAGTGCCGGTGCGTCTGCGGGCGTACGTCGTCCAGGTACGACAGTCCGTGCACGCCGTTGCCGACGAATCCGCAGCCCAGTTCCTGAATCGCGGTGACCAGCCGGGACAGGGCGCCGGGTTCCAGCCAGACGTCGTCGTCGAGGAAGAGCACGTACCGGGCGGCGGACGCGGCGAGCAGGGCGGCCCGGTGTTCGGCCAGCCCACGCCGGGGCAGCCGACGGGTCAGCAGCACCGGATGCCCGCGATACCGCAACGCACGGACCATGGTGGCCGCTGCCGGGTGGGCGTACCCGGGGTCGCCGTCGGACTGGTCGCTGACCACCACCCCGAACCCCGGCACCCCCTCCTGGGCGGCGAGCCCGGAGAGGGTGACGGCGAGTTCGGCGGGCCGGTCCCGGGTCGGGACCAGGACGTCGAGCAGACGGTCGGCACGGAAGTCCGCGTGGTCGCCGGTGTCGAGCGGTCGGTTCACGGCGCCTTGCCGGTGGTCGGCGGGACGCCCGCACGGGACACCGCCACACCATCCGGGCCGGCGGCGGCCTCCTGACCGGCAGCGACAGTGTCGCCCGCAACGACCGCCCGGCCCGCACCCATCTCGTCCACCGAGCCGACCGAGCCGTCCGAGCCGACCGAGCCGTCCGAACCGACCGAGCCGGTCGTGCCGGTCGTGCCGACCGAATCGGCCGTGTCGGTTACCCCGCTCTGGCCGTGGGCGCGGATCCGGTCGATGATCGCGGAGGTGGAGCGGTCCGGCACGTACCCGAGCGTGCGGACCTGCCCGCCCAGCCGCTGCACCAGCGGTGCCTCGGGTACCAGGTCGGGCGGGTAGTCGCCGCCCTTGACGTAGACGTCGGGGCGGACGGCCTCGATCAGACCGGCCGGCGAGTCCTCCTCGAAGACGACCACGTGGTCGACACAGGAGAGCGCGGCGAGCAGGGCGGTACGGTCCTCCACCGGGTTGACCGGCCGGTCGGCGCCCTTGAGCCGGCGGACGCTGTCGTCGGAGTTGACCGCCACCACGAGCAGGTCACCGAGGGCGCTCGCCTGTTCCAGATACCGCACGTGGCCCCGGTGCAGCACGTCGAAGCAGCCGTTGGTGAACACGATCGAGCGCCCGTTCCGCCGATGTTCCGCGATGATCCCGGTCAGGCCCTCGGCGCCGACCAGCGCCGAGCCGCCGGGCGTCGGGCGGCCGAGCGCGGCCAGCAGGTCGTCGCGGCGGCACACACAGGTGCCGGTACCGGCGACGGTGCTGGTCGCGGCGAGTTGGGCGAGCTGCGCGGCGGTCGGCAGCGGCGCACCGGCGGCCAGCGCGAGCGTCATGGTCGCCAGGTACGCGTCACCGGCGCCGACCGCGTGGCTGGCCGGTACGGGTGTGCTGTGGCTGCGGGCGGGTCGTCCCTCGGCACCGCCCACCACCGCACCGTCGGTGTCCAGGGTCACCGCGACCACGTCCGCGCCGGTGTGCGCCCGCAACTCCGCGAGCCGGGACTCGGCCAGGACGGCCCGGTCGACACCGGCTCCGGCGTCGGCGTTCACGGTCACCCCGGTGCCGGTCACGCTGAGCCCGTCGCGGGTCATCGCGACCCGGTCCTCACCGGGCGTGGGCTCACCGGTCGGCCCGTCGGTACGCCGCAACCCGCCCGGCGCGGTGCCCATGGTCAGCTCCGACGGTCCGTCGGTCGGGTCCACCTCGGGGTGTTCCAGGTGCAGGTCGGTCGGAGCGTCGGCGGTGGTCAGCCCGGCGGTGCCGGCGCGGGCGAGCAGTCGGCTCGCCTCGGCGAAGCTCGGCGTCACCACGGTCGGGGCGAGGCCACGCCAGTCGGCGAGGTCGTGCGCGTCAAGCGCGACGGTGGCGTACCGGCTGCGGTGGGCGACCAGCCAGGCGCGTACCGGTGCCGGCAGCGCGCCCAGGCCGTAGTCGCAGATCACCAGCGTGGGAGCCGCGCCACCGGCGGCGGCCCGCAGCTCCTCGGTCGCGCAGTCGAGGGCGGTGAGCAGGCAGTCCACGCCCACGTCGGTGAGCGGGTCGTCCGGGTCGCCGGAGTCCTCGCGGAGCAGGATCTGGTCACCGGCCAGCATCCGGCGCTTGACCGGGGTGGGACGTCCCGGCTGGCTGACGGTCCGGTCCCAGACGCCCGCCCGGTCCAGACAGTCGTGCAACTCGTCGCCGGCCACGTCGGCACCGACCGGCGCCACCAGCACCGAACGACCGCCCAGGGCGGCGACGTTGACCGCGGTGTTGGCCGCGCCGCCCGCCGCCGAGATGCGTCGCCGCAGGGTGAGGACCGGGGCCGGGGCCTCCCGACACAGCCGGTCGGAGTCGGCGAACCGCCATTCGTCGAGCATGGCGTCGCCGATCACCAGGACCGGGCGCCCGAGCCAGCTCTGCACGACGTCGGCGAGCCGGAGCTGTTCCGCTGCTGCTCGTGCCATGCCGGCGGATCCCCTTGCCGCTCCGGGTCAAACCTGCCCGACCGGCGGCCGGTGCGGGCGGGGTCACGCACCTCGGGGCGTTTCGGGCGTTCGGGGCCGGGAAGGGTTCGGTTGACCCCCTGGAGAGGAGATGCAGCATGGCAGCCACGTTGCAGGGCAAGCGAATCGCCTTCCTGGCCACCGACGGTGTGGAGGAGGTCGAGTACGTCCAGCCGCGCGAGGCGGTCGAGCAGGCCGGCGCCACCGCCGAGCTGGTGTCGATCAAGCCGGACCAGATCCGCGCCTTCGACCACCTGGACCCGTCAAAGACGTACGACGTCGACGTCAGCGTCTCCGACGCGGACCCCGACCGGTACGACGCGTTGGTGCTGCCCGGTGGGGTCGCCAACCCGGACTTCCTGCGGGCCGACCCGGAGGCGGTGCGGTTCGTGCGGTCGTTCTTCGACGCCGGCAAGCCGGTCGGGGTGATCTGCCACGGCCCGTGGACGCTGGTCGAGGCGGACGTGGTGCGGGGCCGTCGGCTGACGAGTTGGCCGAGTCTGCGTACCGATCTGACCAACGCCGGCGCGACCTGGGTGGACGAGCAGGTGGTGACCGACAACGGCCTGGTCAGCAGCCGTAAGCCGGACGACCTGCCGGCCTTCTGCGCCAAGATCGTCGAGGAGTTCGCCGAGGGCCGGCGCTGACCCGACCACCGGCACCACCCGTGGCCGGTCCGTCCGACACGCCCCGCCGGGCCTGACGGACGGACCGGCTTCGTCCGTCCCGGGCATGTTTCCGGTGGTACGGGAAAACGGGCGCAATGACCACGGAGAGCCACCCGGAGCCGGTGCTGAGCAAGGGGCAGCTCCGGCTGCTGATGTTCGGCCTGATGACCGGCATGCTGCTGGCCGCCCTCGACCAGACCATCGTCGGGACCGCCCTGCCCACCATCGTCGGCGAGCTGGGCGGCATCAGTCACTACTCCTGGGTGGTGACCGCGTACCTGCTCGCCTCCACCGCCTCGACCCCGCTGTACGGCAAGATGGCCGACCTGTACGGACGCCGCCCGGTGTTCCTGTTCTCGATCGGGACGTTCCTGCTCGGCTCGTTGCTGGCCGGCCTCTCCCAGGACATGACCCAACTGATCGTCACCCGAGGTGTGCAGGGTCTGGGCGCGGGCGGTCTGATCACGCTCGCCTTCACCATCATCTCGGACGTGGTCTCGCCTCGGGAGCGTGGCCGCTACCAGGGTGTCTTCGGCGCGGTGTTCGGTATCGCGTCGGTGGCCGGGCCGCTGGTCGGCGGCTACTTCGCGGAGACCAACTGGCGCTGGATCTTCTATCTCAACGTGCCGCTGGCGATCCTCGCCATCGTGGTCTGCTCGCGGGTGATCCGGCTGGTGCCCTTCACCCGGCGGAAGCACTCGATCGACTGGCTCGGCGCGCTGCTGCTGGTCGCCGGGGTGAGCAGCCTGCTGCTGGCGCTGAGCTGGGGCGGCAACACCTATCCGTGGGGTTCCGCCGCGATCATCGGCCTCTTCGTCGTCGGTGCCGTGCTGGCCGTCGCCTTCGTGCTCCAGGAGCGTCGGGTGGCCGAGCCGATCCTGCCGCTGCGACTCTTCCGCAGCGCCACCTTCACCCTGGCCAACGGTGCCGGGTTCGTGCTCGGTCTGGTGATGTTCGGGTCGATCATCTTCATCCCGCTCTATCTCCAGATCGTCAAGGGCGCATCACCGACCCGCAGCGGTCTGCTGATGCTGCCGATGATGGCCGGCATCATCATCACCTCGGTGTTGACCGGCCGGGCGATGAGCCGGATCGGCCGGTACAAGTGGTTCCCGGTGACCGGCTCGGTGGTGCTGCTGGTCGGGATGCTGCTGTTCACCCGGTTGCAGGTGGGCACCTCGCTGTGGGTGGCGTTCGGGTTCATGGCGGTGATCGGCGTCGGGCTGGGACTCTGCATGCAGTCGCTGGTCCTCGCCGTACAGAACTCCGTCTCACTGCGGGACCTGGGCGCCGGCACCTCGTCGGCGACGTTCTTCCGGTCGCTCGGCGGATCCTTCGGGGTGGCCATCCTCGGCGCGGTGCTCTCCGCCCGGCTGGCCGCCGAGATGTCCGACCGGTTGCCGGCGGCGGTCGCCCAGCTGTCCCCGGAGCAGCGGGCGGCCGTGGGCCCGTCCGGTGGCGCCGGAGTGTCGGTCGAGGACCCGGCGACGATCCTGGCCCTGCCCGCCCCGGTACGCGCGGCCGTCCAGGTGGCCTTCGTCGAGTCCCTGCACCTGGTCTTCCTGACCACCGGGCTGATCGCGATCGTGGCGGTGCTGCTCACCCTGGCCCTGCCGAACGAGCGGCTGCGCGGCGCTGGCCCCGAGGGCGCCACCGGCGGCACCGACGGCCTCGGCGGCGAGGGCCCGGCCCCCGGCGGCAAGCCCCTGGACCGTTCCTCGAAGCCGGAGGCCGCCGCCGAGATGGAGGCGAAGTCCCAGACGATGCTCTGACCGGCCCCTGATCGTGGCGGTGTGGCTGTTCGACACGCCGACACGGCAACAGCCACACCGCCACGATGAAGCGCTCACCATGTGGTCACTTCAGGATCAGGCGGTTGGTCTGCTCGAAGACGTCCAGGTCGGCAAGGGTCTCCAGGACGCTCGTGGAGAGCGGCTGCGGCAGCGCCTCGCGGTGGAAGAAGGCGGCGTCGGTGGTCTCCTCGGTGACCCGGGCCAGCCGCCCGTCCCACTCCTCGACCCGGAACGCGGTGGTGAAGATCTGGTACGTGTGGCCGTACATGTTGGTGTGGGTGCGGTCGGGTCCGGTGTAGAGGGCGAACGCGCTGACCCGCAGCGCGCGTAGTCCGGTCTCTTCGCGTACCTCTCGCACGGCGCAGTCGGCGATGGACTCGCCCAGCTCCATGGCACCGGCAGGCATCGCCCACTGCCCGTTGTCGGAGCGTCGGATCAGCAGGATCCGTGCGGAGCTGTCGCGGACCACGGCCCGCGCGCCGACGAACATCAGTGTCCGGTCGCCGGCCAGGGCGCGGAGCTGCCCGACGTACGAATCAGCCCAGGAGATGCTCACCCGGACAAAGTACGGGGGTTCTCGCGGCGGATGTGCCGGAACCGGCCACGCCGTAACGTTTCTCGGCGCATCATCGCCGTTAGGAGTGGGCGGCTCTCGAAGACCTCACTCCCGGTGGGTGGCCCCGGCGTTCGCACCGCGCCGGGGCCACCCGTTCCTTGCGGGGCGACCCGCACCGTCAGTATTGCGAAACTTGTTCGCGTCTGTCCCGGTGATGGGGAAATAATCCCAGCTCAGGCGCTATTCGCTGGTGTCGACCAGGACCTTCCCGACGACCGAGTCCTCCACCGCGCGATGCGCGTCGGCGGTCGCCGACAGGGGAAAGCGGTGCAGCGGCAGACCCGCCTCCTCGCCCACCCGGATCCCGCCCTGCGCGGCAGCCGCCGCCACGTCCACCACCGCCTGCGCCTTCGCCGCCTTCGGCACGGTGTAGACCATCACGAACTGCCACCGGGCGTTCGGCACCAGCAGCGGCCCGACCGGCAGGGTCACCTCGCCACCGCCGTCGTCGGCGTAGACGCAGACCACGCCGCCGGGCCGCAGCAGGCGTACGTCGGTGGCGGCGTTGCGGGCCGGGGCCACCTCGACGATGCCGTGGACCCCGTCGGGCGCGACCTTGCGGACCTCCTCCACCACGTCCTGCTCCCGATAGTTGATCACTACCGAGGCTCCGGCCGCTGCGGCGAGCTGGGCCTTCTCCGCGCTGCTGACCGTGGCGATCACGCAGGCGTCGGCCCAGGACGCGAGTTGGATCGCCGCGTTGCCGACCGCACCCGCCCCGCCCTGCACCAGCACCGTGTGATCGCTCAACGCGCCCGGACCCAGGCTGTCCGGCAGGTACTCGCCGGAGGTCAGGCAGCGGTGCGCGGTCAGGAACGGGATACCCAGGCAGGCACCCAGCTCGAACGAGGCGTCGCCGATCCGTACCGCCTGCCGCACCGGCACCACCGTGTACTCGGCGGCGGTGCCCCAGGGCCGCTGCCAGGCGGCCTCCCAGACCCACACCCGCTCGCCCACCAGCTCCCGGTCGACGCCCTCGCCGACCGCCTCGACCACCCCGGCGCCGTCCTGCCCGGGCGTCTGCCAGCCCGCCGGCAACGGGCCCTGGCGGCGGGCCTTCCAGTCGGTCGGGTTCACCCCGGCGCAGGCGATCCGGACCAGCACCTCGCCCCGCCCGGGTTCCGGCACCGGCCGATCCACCACCTGGAGCACCGTCGGGTCGCCGGTGCGCTCGTACACGACCGTCCTCATCGCGCCCTCCTCGACTCGGCGTGGGCGCCGTTGGCGTTACCCGACCCGGCGGCACCCATGCCGACGGAGGTCAAGCAGCCGTTCCGAGCACGACCTTCGCGTAGGCCGGAGAGCGGTCGGTGCCGGTTCAGCCGAGCCGGTCGACGAACTCCGGGGTCAGCTCGCCGACGGAGTCGAGCACCGCCGCCGCCATCCGCTGCGCGTCCGGATCCAGCGGGTACGACCCGTGCGGCACCGCCACCACGATCATCCCGGCGGCGGCGGCCGACCGGATGCCGTTGGAGGAGTCCTCCACCGCGACGCACCGGCTCGGATCCACACCGAGGCGTTCCGCCACAGTGAGGTACACGTCCGGCGCCGGTTTACCGCGGGCCGTCTCCTCGGTGGACAACGTGCTGCCGAACTCGTCGGTCAGGCCGGTGGCCGTCAGCGCCGCCGCGATCAGCCGGGTCGGCGACGAACTCGCCAGCCCCAGCGGCCATCGCGCGGCCACCCGGCGCACCACGTCGTCCGCTCCGTCGATCAGCGGTACGCGTTCGGCGTACCGCCGGCTCATCTCCTCGACCACCTCGGTGGCGACCTGCGCGGCGGTGCGCCGTACGCCCAGTTCACCGCTGAGGTACTCGGCCCACTCGCCGGTGCTCATCCCCATCAGCCGACGTTGGGTGTCCGGCTGCCAGGTCCCGCCGTGCGTCGCCACGTACGCGCGGCGGACCTCCTCCCAGACCGGCTCGGAGTCCACGATCACGCCGTCCAGGTCGAAGACCACCGCATCCACCACACGAACCATCCTGCCGCACACGGGGATGCATGAAAGGAAGGGCCCCCTGCTAACGCCTCGTGTATAGCAAGGGACCCCTCCTAACATCCGAGCCGCAACGCACCCGGCGGCGTCGGTCGGTCGGCGCGCTGCCGCCTACCGGGCGGGCAGGCCGATCGGGCTGTCCGGCGGGATGACCCGGTGGGCGGCCACGGCGATCGGGTCGAGCAGTTCGCGCAGTCGTTCCGTGAGCGTCGGGCCCAGCGCCTGCCAGGGGCGGGCGGCAGCGTGGTCGGTGGCCTCCTCGACGGCCCGGAAACCGGCGCGACCACGGTCGGTGGGCTTGCCGTCGGACGTCAGCCAACCCCGGTCGGCCAGCCGCTTCCGCGCCTGCGCCCACTCCTGCTCCGACCAGCCCCGGCCGAGCAGGTTGGCGGGCGGCATGTCGACCGCGACCCGCCAGGCCAGCGCCTCCACCGGATCGAGGTCGGCGGCGACGAGGGCCGCCACATGCCCGTCACCGCGATGCTCGCGCAGGGTGGTGGCGGCCTGCCAGAGCCGGGCCAGCGGGTACTCACCGCGCGGCAGCGCGGCGTTGGCCGCGCCGAGCACCCGACCGGCGGTCCCGGCCTCGTCGGCGGCGGCCGACAACAACTCGGCGGCCTCGGCCAGGTGTTGCTCGGGCAGCTCGTAGACCAGTTCGGCGAGGGCCTGCACCGCCCCGGTCAGGCGGGACCGCAGTGCCTCCTCGGGCGCGGCCAACTGCCAGACGGCGGGCAGGGCACGCGCCACCATGTGCGGGGCGAAGGTGAAGAAGGCCGCGACCACCGGGGCGGGACCGGTCGGCCCGAGCGGGGCGGCCCGACCGGCGAAGTACCCCCGCCAGTACCCGCGTAGCCCGGCCGCCTCGTAGGCGGCGCGGGCGCGCGGGTGGAAGTAGGTGACGGCGTGTACCGGCTCGTAGTGCGTCCACATCAACCGGGCTGTCCGCCCGGGCTCGTCCGCCGTCGACACCGTCATCTCCTACTGGGCGGCGAGGACGTCCACCACGAAACGCAGCGGACCGGCCGGACGGCCACCTGCGCCATCGGTGCCGTACGCCTGCTCGGCCGGGATGTCGAGCTGCACCCGGCTGCCGACCTTCACACCGACCAGGCCCTTGTCCCAGCCCTCGATGACCTGTCCGACGCCGATCGGGAAGGTGGCCGGCTGCCCCCGCTCCCAGGAGGAGTCGAACTGCTCGCCGTTGGCGAAGAGCACGCCCACGTAGTTCGTGGTGATCGACTGCCCGGCGGTCACGGCCGGTCCGGTCCCCTCGATCAGCGGGGTGACGGTGAGCTTGGTCAGCTCGCCCTCACCGGCGCTCACGGTCGGCTTGCTGCCGAGCGCGGGGTCCGCGCCCTCGGGCAGTTGCGGGGCGGGCGGTGCACCCGGCGCACCCGGCTCGGCCGGTGCGTCCGCGGGGGCCGACGGCGAGCTTGCGAACTCGTCGGGAGCGTCGTCACCGCCGCGCTGGCCGACGATCACGAAGACGGTGACCAGCACCGCGACCACGGCGATCCCGGCGAAACCACCGGCCCATGCCTGCCGCCGCCGCTTGGCCTCGGCCGCCTTCTGGGCCGCCAACTGTTCGGCCAGTCGCCGTCGTGCCTTGGTCTCCTGCTCGCTCACGTCCTCGACTCCCCTGCTGAGAGGTGTGGGTGCGTCCGGCTACAGATGCCGTCGCCGACACACGGTACCTGGTGGCGGACGCAGTACCGACCGTCGATCGTGACCCGTGGGAATTGTGCGGCAACTGGGACACGGGGCACGGGTGCGACAGGGGCGAGCTCGCCCCGACAGGGCCGAGGAGACCGCCGGTCAGGCGGACTTGCGGGGAGTCGTCTTCTTCGCCGGGGCCTTCGCGGCCTTGGTCGTCTTCTTCTCGGCGGTCTTCTTGGCCGGCTCGGCCTTCTTCGCCGGGGCCTTCTTCGCGCCGCCGGCCGCCGTGCCGCCGGCCTTCGTACCGTTGGCCTTCGTACCGTTGGCCTTCTTCTCGGCGGTCTTCTTGGCCGGTGCCTTCTTCGCCTCGGTCTTCTTCTGTGCCGAGCGGGCGGAGGTGATCGGGGTGGGCGCACCGGCGCCACCGCCGGCGGCCGCGCCGCCTCCCTCGCCACGGGCCGCACGGGCCCGCTCCACCGAGGCCTTCAGCGCCGCCATCAGGTCGACGGCGGCGGGCGGCGCCTCCTCGACCTCCTCCGGCTGTACGACCTCACGGCCCTCCACCTTCGCGTCGATGACCTCCTGCAGCGCCGCCCGGTAGTCGTCGGTGAACTCGTCCGGGTGGAAGTCACCGGCCATCGAGTCGACGAGCGAGGTGGCCATCGCCAGCTCCGGCGGCCGGACCTTGAGGTCCTCGTCCAGGAAGCCGAAGGCCGGCTTACGGATCTCGTCGGGCCAGAGCATGGTGTTCAGCAGCAGCACGCCCTCGCGTACCCGCAGGGTGGCCAACTGCTCGCGCTGGCGCAGCGCCACCTTGACGATCGCCACCCGCTCGGAGTCGGTCAGGGCGTCCCGCAACAGCAGGTACGGCTTGGTGGCCGTGCCCTCCGGCTCCAGGAAGTACGCCTTGTTGTAGAGGATCGGGTCGACCTGCTCGGCCGGCACGAACTCCAGCACGTCGATCGCGTGGGAGGTGCTCAACGGCAGTTCCGCGAAATCCTCGTCGGTGAGGATCACCATCTCCCCGCCGCCGATGTCGTAGCCCTTGGCGATGTCGTCGTAACTGACCTCCTCGCCGCAGACCTGACAGGTGCGCTTGTACCGGATCCGCCCGCCGTCTTCCCGGTGCACCTGGTGGAACCGGATGTCCTTCTCCTCGGTCGCGGAGTACAGCTTCACCGCGATCGAGACGAGGCCGAACGACACGGCCCCCTTCCAGATGGCGCGCATCCTGCACCCCCTTCCCCGATATCGACCATGCTCGCATCAGACGGAACCGGGCGCGAGGTGTTCGGCCTGCTACTACAGTCGGTTTCGTGCCCGGCGCGCCACTGAGGCCGATGCTCGCGGTGACCGGGCAACTGCCTGCCGGCGCCGGATGGGCGTACGAGTTCAAGTGGGACGGCGTACGCGCACTGGCCGACATCGCCGCCGGGCGGCAGCGCCTGTACGCGCGCTCCGGCGTGGAGATCACCACCGCCTACCCGGAGCTGATCCCGCTCGGCGAACAGGTCGACGACGCGCTTCTCGACGGCGAGGTGGTCCTCTTCGACCGGGCCGGTCGACCGTCGTTCACCGCCCTGGCCGAGCGGATGCACGTACGGGACCCGGCCAAGGCGGCCCGGCTGGCGGCGAGCGCCCCGGTCACGTACATGATCTTCGACTTGTTGCGGCTGCGCGGCACGGACCTCACCGGCTGGCCGTACGCCCGGCGTCGGGAAGCCCTCGACGAACTCGGACTGGGCGCGGCGCGGTGGACGGTCCCACCGGTCTTCCCGGACGGCCCGGCCACCTACGACGCGGCCGGTGAGCACGGCCTGGAAGGGGTGATGGCCAAGCGGGCCGACTCGACCTACCGGCCCGGCGTGCGGTCGCCGGACTGGGTGAAGGTCAAGTTGGAGGTGACCGGGGACTTCGTGATCGGCGGCTGGCGACCCGGTGCCCGTCGGATCGGTGGTCTGCTGGTCGGGGTGCCCGGCACCGGTGGACGGCTGGTCTATCGGGGGCGGGTCGGCGGCGGGATCGGGGCGGCCCTGGAACGCGAACTGTTGCGGGAGTTGGAGCCGCTGCGCACCACCACCTCGCCGTTCGGCGGCGACGTGCCCCGGGAGGATGCGCGGGGCGCGATCTGGGTAACCCCCCAGATGGTGGTGGAGGTCAAGTACGGCCAGCGCACGCCGGACGGGCGACTGCGGTTCCCCCGGGTCCTGCGGCTGCGGCCGGACAAGGCGGCCGAGGAGGTGGCGGATGCCGAGTGAGCGGCTCCGGGTCGACGTCGCCGGACGCACCCTGGAGCTGTCGAACCTGGACAAGCTCCTCTACCCGAAGGCCGGCTTCACCAAGGGCGAGGTGATCGACTACTACACCCGGATCTCGCCGGTGCTGCTGCCGCACCTGCACGACCGGGCGCTGACCCGGATCCGCTACCCGAACGGGGTGGAGGGCAACTCCTTCTTCGAGAAGAACGCCCCCGCTGCCACGCCCTCCTGGGTGCACGTCGAGACGTTGCCCGCGCCCGGTTCGACGAAGGGCCGGGAGACCATCGACTACGTGGTCGCCGACGACCTGCCCACCCTGGTCTGGCTGGCCAACCTCGCCGCCCTGGAACTGCACACCCCGCAGTGGAAGGTCGGCGAGCATCCGGACCTGATGGTGGTCGACCTGGACCCCGGGCCACCGGCCACCCTGCGGCAGTGCTGCCGGGTGGCGCTGCTGCTGCGCGAACGGCTGGCCGCTGACGGGGTGGACTGCTATCCGAAGACCTCCGGCAAGAAGGGCATGCAGCTCTGCTGCCCGATCGCCGGCACCCAGTCCGCCGACGACGTGTCCGGGTACGCCCGACGGATCGCCCAGGAGTTGGAACGCGAGCACCCGAAGCTGATCGTGTCGAAGATGGCGAGGAACCTCCGGCCCGGCAAGGTGTTCATCGACTGGAGTCAGAACAGCGCGGCGAAGACGACGGTGGCCCCGTACTCGCTGCGGGCACAGCCGGTGCCGGCGGTGTCGACGCCGTTGACCTGGGACGAGGTGGAGGCGGGCGCGGCGGGCAGGCGACCGTCGACGAAGCCGTACACGGCCTCGGAGGTGCTGGAGCGGGTCGAGGAGTACGGCGACCTCCTTGCGCCGTTGCTCACACCCGGCCGCGCGCTGCCTTCGGCGTAAGGAAGGGCACCTTATTAACGCCTGCGGTATAGCAGGGGACCCCTGCTATACCGCAGGGCGTCGACGCACGCCCGTGCCGGCGCTCACTCGCCGTGCCGGCGTAGCCGCGCGGACGCCCCGGTGAGCAGGACGACCACGATGAGGCTGACGAGCACGTCGCTGGCCAGTGCCTGGGCGGGCGACGCCGGCGAGTACGGAGGCACCAGGTACGCCAGGACAGCCGCTCCCACGAGCGGCCCTGATGCGCAGGCCAGCACGTGGCTCTGCCCCCATCCGTGGCGCTCGGACCAGCGGACGAGAACCGCCACCAGTGCAGCGGCGGCAACGACCGATACCGCGACACGAATCCAGCCGGAGAGCACACTCGATCCCAGGTAGACGACGAGGACCAGTAGCCCGGCAAGGATCGGGCGAGGCGTGCTGGCCGTTCTCGGGGCCGGTCGGCGCCGCCACCGGGGCAGGGCCGCCACCACGACCAGGCAGAGAACCAGGACCGCCGCCCCGATGAGCTGCCCCGGGCTGGCCAGGAACCCCTTGCGTCCGCTGTCGTCGACGAAGATGAGCAGGCTGCCCAGCAGATAGAGAAGCGTCACCGCGATCAGTCCGGGCGCTCGCAGCCATGGGCGCAGGCGGCGGGCCGGAGAGAGGTACGACTCGACGAGGGCGATCGGGGCGCAGATGGTCAGCGCCACATGGTTGCCAAGGAAGCTGATCGCCTCCTGCGCGCTCACGCCCAGCACCGGAATGCGGGTGTTGTCCGCCGCGCTGATGTCGGCGAACTCGGTGTCCGCCAAGAAGCCGGGGTTGAACAGAGACTGATCGACCAGTCCCGCCTGCACCACCCCGAACCCCGCCGCCAGCAGGACGATCATGGGCCAGCCCCCGCCCGTACGCCGGGCCGCTTCACGAATCAGGATCGCCGCCCCGCCGTACATGGGGGCGAGAACGACCACGACCATCAGCATGTCGCTGCCGGCGAAGCCACCCCAGGAGCATTCGGCCACCCAGGGGGCGAGCAGCAGGAGCGCTGTCACCGGAACGAGTCGTCGCCACATCGGTTCCCACGTGGTGTCGCTCATGTCCGCGCCTCCCGTGTGGCGTCATGGCCTCTACTGTCGCGGCTACGTGGGGAACGCCGCCAGTGCCGTTGGTCGAGTCTTCGCCCCGAGCGAGGACTAGCAGCCGCCGACCGAGAGGCGGTCGTGGTCGTCGAGGACCTCGGTGATCACGCGGTGGTCGTCAGCGGTCAGGGCAGGATCGGAGTCGAGATGCTGCGCCAACAGCAGCATCGCCTTCCACAACGCCCAGCCCCGCGCCCGTGCCCAGGTGCCCTCGTCCTGCCCGACCGTCTCCCGGAAGGCGTGCCGGCTGCTGCCGGAGAACAACGTCCAGGCGATCACCAGGTCGCAGGCCGGGTCACCGACGCCGGACGTGCCGAAGTCGATCACCGCGGCCAGCTTTCCGTCCACCACCAGCAGGTTGCCCACCGCGATGTCCCCGTGGAACCACACCGGACTGCCGCGCCACTCGGCGGCCAGGGCGGCCTCCCACACCGCAGCGGCCCGCACCACATCGATTTGTCCGGTCAGGGCGCTCAGCAGATGCCGGGTCTCCTGGTCGTAGTGCGCGGGCGAGGCACCCCGGAAGAAGCTGTGCTCCCCGGCAGCCGGGCCGCCGGTCGGGTCGCAGGACTGTAGGGCCAGCACGAACCCACCCACTGCGACGGCGAACCGCACCGTGTCGTCGACGCCGGCCAGGTCCGCCGTCTCGCCCGGCAGCCAGCCCCGTACCGACCAGGGAAAGGGATAACCCTCGCCGGGGATCCCGGTGCCCAGGATCGACGGGACGGCGACCGGCAACTCCGGCGTGAGCCGGGGCAGCCACTCGTTCTCCTTCGCCACCGCCGGGACGTACCCGGCCGCCGTCGGCAGACGTACGGTCATCGTCTCGCCCAGTCGGTACGTCCGGTTGTCGTGGCCGTCGCGTTCCACCGGTGACACCGGCAGGTCCGCCCAGTGCGGGAACTGTCGGGCGATCAGACGTCGGACCAGTCCGGCGTCGATTCCGGCACGGCCGTCGGGAGCGGTCGAAGGCATCCCGCGATCCTCGTTTCGTCACCGTGCGTCGGCAAGGGATTATCGACGGATGGAGACCGCCCTGCCCGTACTGTCCGCCACCGGCCTCGCCGAACGGGACCGGCCGTTGATCACCTGCCTCGACCACCGGACCGGTGTCCGGCACGATCTGACCGCCGCTGAGCTGGGCGAATGGTCGGCGCGCGCGGCCGGCCTGCTGCGGGACGGATGTGGGTTGACGCCGGGCAGCCGGGTGGCGGTGCTGTTGCCGCCGCACTGGCGTACCGCTGCGGTGTTGCTCGGGGCCTGGTCGGTGGGGCTGGCGGTGTCGTTCCGGCCGTGGGCCACCGCCGGGTTGCCGGTGCTGGAGCCCGGCGGCGACCGGCCGTGCGACGCCGTGCTGGTCACGCCGGAACGGCTCGACGACTGGCTGGAGGACGTGCCGGAGGGGCTGCACCGCTACCTCGTCGGCACCGGGTCGGAGCCGCTGGCCGAGGTGCCGGCCGGTTGGCTCGACTGGTCCGTGGAGGTGCTGCGGCACGGCGCGGCCCCGGCCGACCGTCCTGTGCTGCACGCCGGTGACGCCGCCAGCCCGGACGGCACCAGCTACGCCGAGTGGGGCTCGGTCGCGAAGGTGGTCGCCGAACAGCTCGACCTGCGGGTCGGTGACCGTCTGCTGGTCGACGTCACCGAGCACGACCAGCCGCTGAAGTGGCTGCTCGCGCCGCTCTCCGCCGGTGCCTCCGTGGTGCTCTGCACCAACCTCGACCCGGCGAGCCGGGACGTGGTCGTCGCCGCCGAGCAGATCACCCGAGTCCTCTGACCTGCACAGCGGAACAATCCTCGCTGTTCACCGGTGCAGCCCAGGCACGCGCCGCGAGCAGGACGCGGTGTGGTCGACCGGCAGGGCACACCGCGCGCCGCCGGGCAGTGGGCGGTCGCAGAACACCCAGTGGCGTACGTCCTGCTGGTCTTCGATCGAGACGGTCACCCCGCCCGGCTCGATGCGTACGCTGAGTCGGGCCAACACGCGGGCCGCGGTCCGGGCGAAGATCCGGGCCCGGAGCAGGTCGGGAGCGGTGATCGGCAGATGGATCACCCAGCGCTCGGTCATCGGTAATGACGGTTCGCCGACTGGGCGCTCTGCCACGCACGCAGGGCGTTCTTGATCCGTACGTTCTCCTCCTGTACCGCGACCAGGGCGGTCTGCGCGGTGGCGAGTTCGTCAGCCACCCGATGCAGGAAAGAGTGGATCTCGACGGGGTCGAGCCCACGCCGCCGGACACTGAAGCACCACTCGCGGATTTGCCAGGGCCGCAGCGGAAGCTGAGTCGGACGTGGTGGGACCGGCACGTCGGGACTCGTCGCGGGTCGGCGTAAGAGCCGGCGGATCAGGCTACGCACGTGACCACCCTTCGTCGGGATCGCAGGAAGGTGGAGGGGCGGTCTCCGCCAATTGCGGTCGGCGGAGACCGCCCGCGCCCTGCCACCGCAGCTCTCAATCGGCGGTACGACAGCAGGGCCGCGCTGAGGTAGCGCGGAGATGGGTCTCGACGGCGATGCGAGACCGGCACGAGAGGCGCCAACCGACCGCAGCGGCACCGCATCACCGAGAGCGACGCTATTGCCACTGAGTCACCTATGTCAAGCATGTCTCCGAGTCATCTACCCACTTATGTCATCAGTGCTACATGCGTTGCCTATGGCGCGAGAGTTGATCGATACTGAGCGGGCCAACCGACTGCAAGGGGCCTGACGTGCCTATCCCGCCCACGATGGACGAGTTGCTCGATGAACTGCTAGGCAAGATCAAGGACGGGACGTATCCGCCCGGCTCTCAGTTGCCCTCCGGGCGAGTGTTGGCGGACAAGTACGACGTTTCGCAGTCCACGATCAGTCGAGCGGTGGCACGGCTGCGGCAGCGGGGCGTGCTGGTCGGTCGCCCGGGTCGCGGTGTCTTCGTCGCTGACTCCGGCCGGAACTGACTTCGTCAACGACGGCAGCGCTGTCGATTGATGTGGTTCGCAGCTTTAGGTGCGCGTCCTCAATGTGGCCCTGAGCGCCTGCCCCTACGGTCAGATTCAAGACACTTGACGTCGATGCTGTCATGTGTCGATCGCTGCTAGAGGTGCGGAAACCCGTATCGGATGGATATCGGGACCATGGAGCGCGGGTTCCTGTGCATCTTCCGGCAGTCATGACCTTCCGCTAGCGTGACGCTACCTTAGGTAGCCGTGGGGAGGGCTAATGGCCGGGGCTGACTTCTTCGCTTCCAGAAAATCGGCAGCAGTCTTCAAGCACGGGATCTTGAGTAGGTACCCGGTGGTATTTGCGTCTAAGACCGGTCGCAGCGTTGCGGGTAACCGAGTTGTCTTCCTAGACGGCTACGCAGGGCGCGGAGAGTATGACGACGGACAGCCGGGCTCACCGCTACTCCTGTCGCAGTGTGCCGATTTCGTGAAGAGCTACCGTAGCGTGCTGGCGTTTTTTGTTGAGCAGAACCCGGACAACTTCGCCAACCTCGCGCGCGTACTCGATCAGAAAGGCGGCGATGCAGAGCGGATTGTCCGGATGGGCTCCGTCGACGAGCATCTTCCTGAAGTCCTGAGACGGGCTCAGGGAGCGTCGTTGTTCGCTTTCCTCGACCCCTTCGGCCCTGCGTTGGACTTCGACGTGCTCAAGGCCGCTCTGCTCGGCCGGCCGTCATGGCCGCCAACTGAGGTTCTGCTGCACTTCAGCGTGCTGACCGTCGCTCGGATGGGTCGTGCCGTACACGCGTCTCGTTCGAGGCACGGTGCGCTTTCGGCGGCAGATCAGAAAACAGCGGACCGGCTGGACTGCTTTCTCGGCGGCGACTGGTGGCAGGAACACTTTGCTGGCGTCCGGGATGAAGGTGATGAGCAGCGGGCTACCGAGATCGCCTTGGAGGTCTGCGACACGTACGAGAAGCTTCTGACGACCGGAACGAGATACCGAGCGGTCAAGATGCCAGTACGGCCCAGGCCCGATTTGCTGCCGAAGTACGTGCTGGCGCTCTTCACGGCCAGCAATGAGGGAGCTTGGCACTTCGCAGACTCGCTGGGTAAGGCAGGAGTGGAGTGGTCGGTGGCGTGGCAGACGGATTTGCTGCGCAAGGGAGAGAGATACGGGCAGGGCTCGCTGTTCGGTGACAATGAGTTGCCAACGCCCGAGACTCACAGCAGCAGTCACGGCCCAGAGTGGACGAGAATCATCGCCGGGAACTTGGAACGGCTGCTAGACCGGATAGGTCCCTTTTGTCCTGCCGACTACGTGCCCGAGGTCTACGGCACGACGCTAGGCCAAGCGAGCGTGCCTCATGTCCGGGCGGCCGTCAGGCTGCTGAGCGGAACGTCAGTGGTCAACACGGGTAAGGGTGACTTCTGGAAGGAACACCTGAGGCGCCCATAGGGCGGTAACCCTCCGTCGGTGACCGTCACCCGATCGACGTGAGTTCCCGTGTCGCCGGCATCTCGTCCCACGTTTGCCCGTCGAGTTCCCGGCCGCCAGCCTTCGGCGTTCTACCGCCCCACTGCTTGAAAAAGAAGGCCGTCCCGCCGTCGACGCACTGGTCCCGCAGGGACCGCACCCAGTCAGGATGGACCGGCCGGCAGCCGGGACCGGACTCGCCACCGGCAATCAGCCAGCTTATGCCATCGAGGTTCAGTTCGTTCAGCGGGCCAAGGAGTGGCTCGGCTGAAACAAACCGAACGGCTGCGGGCACCTGGCGGAGATGATCGATCCGCTCCGTCTGTTCATCGTCCTCAACAGAGACACCCATCCAGACGTTGGTCGGCCAGGTGAGTTGAGGAGCGAGTTTCGCAAGCCTCGCGGCTCGCTTTGTGAGTACCTGGTAGGTGTGCTGCGGGGTCGCCGCCATGACCTCAAAGACCTGCTTGACGAAGTCGAAGGGAACCTTCGCATGGAACAGGTCGCTCATCGAGTTGACGAACACGATCCGAGGCTCTCGCCACCGAAGCGGCAGCGTCAGCTCATTGGGGTGTACTGCGACTCCGAATCCCGGTCCGGATGTGCGCGCGTCGCCGTCCGTCTGATACTTCGCCGACCTCATCGCCTTCAGGCGTTTAGCCAAGGTCAACGCGTAGCAGTGATCGCAACCACGCGAGATGCGGTCGCACCCAGTTGTCGGGTTCCACGTGGCTTCGGTCCACTCGATCGAACTCTTGTCTGCCATCGCCACACTCCCCAGCCGGTTGGGTCGATTCTGTCGAACGTGCGTACGGATTGAAAGGTATGGAGGCGATCTTTCTTGCGGACGAGCAACAAGCACAGCAGAAGCCCGTCCTTCCGCTCGACCAACGGGCAGGAGGCAGAGTTGGACGCGGCCGTCACCCACCAGGCAGCGCCGCTGTTCTCTTGAGGCCACTGACAGCACGGGAACGGGTTCAGGAATAGACACAAGGCCAGCAGACCGGGCGCGGCGCCCGAGCCGGGTACGGCGGCTAGCACGATCGAGGCACCCCGAAGCGGCCGGCGATCGGGCTCAGCATTCGTAGTCGGGCGGGCAGGCGATGAGGTCAGTCGAAAGAGGGGAGTGACGGGCCGAGGACGTCGTCGGCGTCGACGATGGTGTACGCGTACCCCTGCTCGGCGAGGAAGCGCTGCCGGTGGGCGGCGTACTCGGTGTCGATCGTGTCCCGGGACACGACGGTGTAGAAGTGCGCCTGCCGGCCGTCGGCCTTCGGGCGCAGCACCCGGCCCAACCGTTGCGCCTCCTCCTGACGCGAGCCGAAGGTGCCGGACACCTGGATCGCGACCGCCGCCTCCGGCAGGTCGATCGAGAAGTTGCCGACCTTGGAGATCACCAGCGTGCGGATCTCACCGGAGCGGAACGCGTCGAAGAGCCGCTCGCGTTCCTTGTTCGTGGTCGAGCCCTGCACGATCGGGGCGTCCAGGTATTCACCGAGCTGGTGCAACTGGTCGATGTACGCGCCGATCACCAGCGTCTGCTCATCCGGGTGCCGCTCGACCAGAGCGCGAACCACCGGCAGCTTGGTGCGGGCGGTGGCCGCCATCCGGTAGCGCTCCTCGGCCTCCGCCGTCGCGTACGCCATCCGCTCGGCGTCGGTCAGGGTGACCCTGACCTCGGTGCAGTGCGCCGGGGCGATCCAGCCCTGCGACTCGATGTCCTTCCACGGCGCGTCGTACCGCTTCGGGCCGATCAGGCTGAACACGTCGCCCTCCCGGCCGTCCTCGCGGACCAGGGTGGCGGTCAGCCCGAGGCGGCGGCGGGCCTGGAGGTCGGCGGTGAAGCGGAAGATCGGCGCGGGCAGCAGGTACACCTCGTCGTAGACGACCAGACCCCAGTCGCGGGCCCCGAACAGGTCCAGGTGGGTGAAGGCGCCGCCGCGCCGCGAGGTGAGCACCTGGTACGTGGCGATGGTGACCGGCCGGATCTCCTTGCGCTCGCCGGAGTACTCGCCGATCTCCTCCTCGGTCAGCGAGGTCCGGGCGATCAGCTCTCGCTTCCACTGCCGGCCGGCGACCGTGTTGGTGACCAGGATCAGCGTGGTCGCCTTCGCCTCGGCCATCGCCGCCGCGCCGACCAGCGTCTTGCCGGCGCCGCAGGGCAGCACCACCACGCCCGAGCCGCCCGCCCAGAACGCCTCGACGGCCTCCCGTTGGTACGACCGCAGCGTCCACGGCTTGCCGCCGTCCTCGCCGTCCTGGGTCAGCGCGATCGGGTGGGCCTCGCCGTCGACGTACCCGGCCAGGTCCTCCGCCGGCCAGCCGAGCTTGAGCAGGGCCTGCTTGAGTCGGCCGCGCTCGGACGGGTGCACCGCGATGGTGTCGTCGTCGAGCTTGTTGCCGAGCATCCCGGCGAGCTTCTTGCTCTTGGCCACCTCGACCAGCACCATCCGGTCGAGGGCACGCAGGACGAGTCCGTGCGCCGGGTCGTTGGCGAGCTGGAGCCGGCCGTACCGGTCCATGGTCTCGGCGACGTCCACCAGCAGGGCGTGCGGCACCGGATAGCGGGAGTACTTGATCAGGGCGTCCACCACGCCCTCGGCGTCGTGGCCGGCGGCCCGGGCGTTCCAGAGCCCGAGCGGCGTCAACCGATAGGTGTGCACGTGCTCGGGGGAACGCTCCAACTCCGCGAACGGCGCGATGGCCATTCGGCAGGCCTGGGCGTCGGGGTGGTCGATCTCCAGCAGCAGCGTCTTGTCGGACTGCACGATCAGTGGTCCACCGCTCACGCGGAACCCCCTCCTCGGTACGGCTGATCGGCCCGCTCCGGCAGGTGGCTGACCTGCGGGCGGGCGACCATCCAGTGTTGCACGCGCGGCCGGGTGGCAAGAAAACCGTCGACCAGCTGCAACCCAGTGGGTACCTCGGTGCGTCTTGCACTGGGGGAGACGATCGTCGAGGCCACGCGTGCCCACGGCGACCGTCACGCCGGTCGGCGTCGGCGCGCGTTCGCGCCGCGACGAGAGGGGCCACCGAGCGGGGGCCGGGTCCCGTCGTCGCGGATGCCAGCGGGGGCGAGCGCGTGTCCGGGCCGCACCGGCGACCCCCGCCCACCGTTTCACCGTCGCCTCGGCCGGGGTATGAACCCGCCGGATCGTCACGTGATGGTGCTGGTCGGTTGCGCTCCGGGGTGTCACCCTGGACGGCAGGGCCGGACCGTACGGGGGAGGGCGCATGACCGTTGACCAGGAAGTGATCTTCGACCGCGAGCAGGCGCAGTCCGCAGAACCCGTCTCCACCGCCACGGTGATCGCGTACGCGGTCCTCGGGGTGGCGCTGTTCGGCTGGTTCCTCTTCGGCTGGCTCGTCCTCCAGCAGGGCTTCGTGGACTCGGTCGGCGAGGCGCTCGGCACCGGCTTCGCGCTGCTGCTGGTCGTGGCGATCGTCGGATCGGTCCGGCGCAGCCTGCGCTGACCGGCCACCGCCCGAGCAGCGCGTCACCCCGGCAGCGCCCACGTCACGTCAGCCGGCGCCGGGTCACCTCTCCAGCACGGCTGCGGTGATCCGGTGCAGGGCGAAGGTGTGCAGCATCTCGGTGCGCTCGTCCTCGGCGCGCAGGTAGCCGGCGCCCAACGAGACGGGCCGGACCAGCCGGGACGCTGTCGCCCCGTGCGCGTCGACGTAGCCCACCCAGACCAGCGCCTTGTCGCGTACCGCCTGTTGCAGCACGGCCAGGGCCTCGCTGTGGCCGGTCGCCGGGGCGGGGCCGTCCGGCGTACCACCGCGCACCGCCGCCGGTGCCCGCCGGGCCGCCCGCGCCGCCGCGTCACCTCGACGGATCTGCTCCACCACACCCAGCAGGCGCGGCAGGGGCAGACGCGGGGTGGCCAGCGGATCGAGGGCCCGGGTGGCGACCGAGACCCGGGCGGGTGCCCGTCGGGCCTTCGGCCGGGTCAGCACCGCTGAGCCGGTGGCGTCCTCGGCCACCGGGGCGTAGCCCGCCTCCCGGAGTACGACAAGCATCCGCCCCGCCTGGTAAGGCGTCACCAGCACGGTGGGCGCGAGCCGACGCAGCGCCAACGCCTCCAGCCGCCGGTCCGCGAGCACCTCGGCCAGCAGCGCCTCGTCGTCGCTGCGCAGGTACGCCCCGGCGGAACCGACCCGCAGCCCGCCGTGCTTGCGGGCCACGTCGTCCACCAGGTACGTCAGGCCCTGCGGCACCGGGGTGCGGGACCGGCGCCGGAACAGGTCGTGCAGGTCGTCGGCGGAGTACCCGGCGTCGAGCGCCCGGCGGACGCTGGCGGTGGTGATCCGGTGCACGCTCGCCCCACCGGCGGACTCCGGTTCGGCGACCACCTCCAGTTCGGCGGCGAGCGCCGGCTCGGGCGGCCCCGGAACCACCACGGTCAGGTCGGCCTGCACCAGGAAGTGGTCCACCGGGGCGGGCAGCAGCGCGTCAAGTGCCCGCACGGCGGTACCCGTACCGTCCTCGGCGTCGGCCCGGAGCCCGAGCGGGTCGTCCGCGTCCCGGTCCTCGCTCGCGGTCGCCTCGGCCAGCAGCAGCCGCCCGTACGAGGTGAGTGCCCCCAGCCCTGTCACGCCCAGCGTGGCCGCCTCGGTCAGCACCTCCCGGTGCGCCGCCTCCCGCCCTCGACTGCGGCGCGGTGCCCGCCAGTCGAGCAGTGTCAACACCTCGTCGGCGGTGGGCGCGCTGGCCCGTTCCAGGTCGGCGAGTACGCCGAGCACCGCCCTGCGCGCGGCGGGCGCCCCGGCGCGTTCCGCCTCGGCGGAGAGCACCGTGATCGGGCGGTCCCGGTCGTCCCGCTGCCCGACTAGCCCGACCTGCCGGGTCATGGTCAGCCAGGCCCGGGCCACCTGCTCCCAGCGCTGGGCCAGTGAGCCGGCTCGCCACATCTCGTACCCGGCGGTGGGCATCACCTGCTGGTCGGCGCCGTATCGGCCGGCGGAGCCGGGCAGCTCCACCTCACCGGTCAGCCCGGCCGCGTACGCCACCTCCAGCAGCAGCGCGGCGGTCGGCTCGTCCAGGCCGGTGGCGCGGGCCAACCGGCGCAGGTCGCGTACGCCCAGGCCACCCGAGCGGAGCACCGGCGCGGGTTCGGCGGCCAACTGTTCCAGCAGCGCCTCGGTGTGGCGTACCACCTCCATGGTCTGCCCGGCTCCGGCGGAGTCGGCGGCCTTCGGCTCGCGTGGGGTGCTGGCGACCGCCGGTGGGCTGGTGCGCAGCGGACCGAGCGGCCCGGTGTCGCGGCGCAGCAGCAGCCCGACCTCCCGGGGCAGCTCGACCATGCCTGCGGTGCCGCCCTTGCCGCCGGCGACCCGCACCAGCAGCCGGTGGTCGATCAGCCAGCGGACCGGCGAACCGGTCGCCGCCCCGCCGTTGGTGTCGTCGGGCGGCAGGTCGTCGTCGGTGCCGACCGCCGGGGCCCGCAACGCGCCGGCCGGCACGCTGCCGACCGGTGGCCCGGCCGCCAGCCGGTCCAGGATCGCCCGCGCGGACGGCGGCGCGGAGAGCAGCGTGCGGCGCAGCTTCGCCGGGTCCGCGCAGAGTGCGGCCGTGCGCGGGTCCAGCTCGGTGACGGGTCGGCCGAGTCCCGCCGGGTACGGGGAGATCTCGTCGACGCCACCGACCAGGCGCAGCTCGTGGTCGGGGCCGTAGAGCAGGAAGAGGGCGCGCAGCCGGTCGACGGCGGCGCGGACGGCGGACGGTGCGGGCGGGTGCGGGCCGGTGGTGGCCATCGCGAGGACCCCGTCGACCGAGGTGGTGCCGTCGGCCGGGTCACGGGTCAACCGGGCGGCATCCAAGATCAGCAGGGTGAACTGGTCCAGCCCGTCCAGCGCGCGTGACACCGAGACCCGGGACTGGGCCCGGATGGCGAGGGCGGCGACGTCGGCGGGCACCGGCACGACGAGGTCGGGCCGCGCCTGGAGCAGCGCGGCGAGCGACTCGTCGGGCAGCGCCCGCAGGTGGTCGGCGAGTGAGGTGCTCATCGTCGTTCCACGCTAGCCCGGCCGGGGTCGCTCCCGCCCATCGGACGTCCCGGCTGGTCTGAGTGGCCGGGTAGCTTCGCAGCATGCGCCAACTGACGGTCGGTTTCGACCTCGACATGACCCTGGTCGACTCGCGTCCCGGCATCGCCGCCACCTACCGGGCGTTGACCGAGCGGACCGGCGTACCCGTCGACGCCGAGGTCGCCGTGTCGCGGCTGGGTCCGCCGCTGCGGACCGAGATCGCCCACTGGTTCCCGCCGGAGCGGATCGACGAGGGGGTGCACGCCTTCCGCGAGCTCTATCCCGCGTACGCGATCACGCCGACCGTGCCGCTGCCCGGCGCCGTCGCCGCCCTCGACGCGGTACGGCAGCGGGGCGGTCGTGTGCTGGTGGTCACCTCGAAGCTGGGCCGGCTGGCCCGACTGCACCTGGAACACCTGGGGCTGACGGTCGACGAGGTGGCCGGTGACCTGTTCGCCGAGGGGAAGGCGACGGCGTTGCGGGAGCACGCCGCGACCCACTACGTCGGTGATCACGTGGCCGACATGGTGGCGGCACAGGCGGCCGAGGTGCCCGGGATCGCGGTGGCGACGGGCCCGTGTTCGGCCGACGAACTGAGGGCCGCCGGGGCGGCGACCGTGCTGGCGGATCTCACCGGATTCCCGGCGGCGCTCGACGACATGATCCGGCTAGCCTTGAGGCAGTAGACGTCTCAAGCGAAGCAGGGGTTCTCAGGTGCCTACGGGTCGAGTGAAGTGGTACGACGCGGCCAAGGGATACGGGTTCGTCACCAGTGACGAGGGTGGCGACGTGTTCCTGCCGAAGACCGCGCTACCGGCGGGTGTCACCGACCTCAAGGGCGGCCAGCGGATCGACTTCAGCGTGGTGGACAGCCGACGGGGTGTGCAGGCCATGGGGGTGAAGCTGCTCGACGCCCCGCCCTCCGTGGCGGAGCTGCGGCGCCGACCCGCCGAGGAGCTGCACGGGCTGGTCGAGGACATGATCAAGGTGCTGGAGGCGAAGGTCCAGCCGGACCTGCGCCGGGGCCGATTCCCGGATCGCAAGACCGCCCAGAAGGTCGCTCAGTTGGTCCACGCGGTCGCCCGCGAGCTGGAGGTCTGAGGCACGAGCCCGGCGTCGGCGGCCCGGCCCAGCAGCGCCTCCACGGCAGCGAACCCCGCGTCCCCCAGGTCGGCGGTGAACTCGTTGACGTAGAGGCCGATGTGCCGGTCCACCACGTCGGGCTCCATCTCCTGCGCGTGCGCCACCACGTACGCCCGACTGGCCGCCGGGTCAGCCCAGGCCCGCTGGACGGAGTCCCAGATCCACCCGGCGGCCTGCTGCGGGTCGACCACACCGCGCCGGGCCAGGATCGCGCCGAGCGGGATCGGGAGTCCGGTGTCGGACTCCCACCACTCGCCGAGGTCGACCAGGGCGGTCAGCCCGTGGCGCGGGTAGGTGAATCGGGCCTCGTGGATCACCAGCCCGGCGTCGTACCGTCCGGCGGCCACGCCCGGCATGATCTCGTGGAACGGCACCACCTCGATGCGGCGCGGCGTCCGACCGGCGGCCCAGAGCCGGAACAGCAGGTACGCGGTGGTCCGGTCGCCCGGCACCGCCACCGTCGCGTCACTGAGGTCGGTCCGGTCCGGCCCACCGTCCCGGTCGGCCCGGGTGAGCACCAACGGCCCGCACCCGCGCCCCAGCGCACCTCCACAGGGCAGCAGGTGGTAGTCCGCCAGCAGCCAGGGCAACGCGGCATAGCTCACCTTGACCAGGTCGAACGCGCCGCGCTCGGCGGCCGTGTTGGTGACGTCGACGTCGGCGTACGTCACCTCGACCGGAGGTGCCCCGGGCACCTGCCCGTGCACCAGCGCGTGGAAGACGAACGTGTCGTTGGGGCAGGGCGAGATCGCCAGCGAGAGCGCCACCACCCCACCGTAACCCCGCCTCGACCGCCCGCCACCCGCCGGTACCGCCACCGTCAGCCAGCCCACACCCGCCCCCACGCTTTCGTCGCTGCTCCGGTCGGGCGTCACCAGTCGGTCTCACGCTGGGCCGGAGGACGTGGCGCGGGACTCGACGCGGGACCCGACGCAGGACCTGGCGTGTGGTCCCGAGAGTGGCCCAGTGCGGGGGCCCGGGAGTGGTCCGGGAGTGGTCCGGGAGTGGTCCGGGAGTGGTCCGGGGGCCGGCGCACTTGGCGACGTGACGACACAGTCGCCGGGCCTCGCTCGGCCCCGACACCTTGTCCACCACGGCCACTATCGAGCTGACTGCAGCGACGGATCGGACCTCGCCACCAAAGTGCACCTGCTTCGAAGTCGTGGGCGCGATAGCACCAACGGTTCAGCTCGATAGGCGGCTAGGAGGAGTACGGGAAGCCTGGTCCGTCGGAGCCAGAACACCTGCCGCCAGCAGTGCGGAAGCCTGCCCACAGAGTTATCCACAGGCGTTGTCCACAGGTTTGCCGTGCGGGTTGAGCTGGTCGCCCGGTTCGGTCAGCATCGATGGGAACGGGAGGCGGCGACGGCGCTTAGGCCGACAGGGCCAGCCCGGCACACCCGCAGGGCAGGAACGGTATGGGCGACAGCGACGGTGTGGGGATGACGCGGCATGGGGGACAGCGATGGCACGGGGGGACGACGCTGGTGGTGGCGAGCGGTTGGTCGACGTGGGTGCGATGTTGCGCGCGTTGCGTCGACGGGCCGACCTGAGCCAGCGGGAGCTGGCCGCGCTGTCCGGGGTGCCGCAGTCGACCGTGGCCCGGATCGAGTCGGGGCGGGGCGCTGACCCGCGCTTCCGGACCGTGCAGCGGCTCGTCCGCGCGGCAGGGAGCACGCTGGGCCTCGTCGAGGGCGACGCGATCGCGGCGGAGAAATCCATCGGGGCGGGAAAGGCCATTGCGGCGGGGGAAGCCCTCGCCACCGGGGACGCGAGCGCCACCGGGGACGCGAGCGCCACCGGGGACGCGTGCGCCAGCAGCGACAGCCCAGGCCCGGCAGGGGCGAGCGATGCGGCCTCCGACGACACCTGGCGGGACGCCGCAGGGCGTCGCTATCCGGCCCATCTCGACGCGCGGCGGGTACGCACGCTCAAGGACTGGCCGGGGGCCTGGTGGGCGAACTGGTACTCGTTGCCGCCCGAGCGGTGGCCGTTACGAGTGCCTGAGGTGACCTTCGACCTGAATCGGCGGTACCGGGACGAGCGGCGTCTGCGCGAGCGGTTGCTTGCCGAGGTGCGGATCCGTCGCGTCACCGACGGCGTGCCGGAGACGTGCTGGTGCCTGGTCGCCGAGCTGTCGGACGGTGATCTGGTCGGCGAGTTGCGTGCCCATGAGCGCAGCCTCGACCTGTTGTACGCCGAGGACCTGGGTGACCAGCGCGAGGTGGTGCTCGACGGAGTGCTGGTCGCTCCCGAGTTGCGGCGACTCGGCATCGGCCGGCGACTGGTGGGTCGGCTCGTCGAGGAGACGCGTCGGACGGGTCTGCGCGCGGTGCGCGCCACCGCGGAGTCGGGTGGAGTGCGGTTCCTGATGGCTTGCGGCTTCCGGATCGAGTCGAGCAGAGCCGTGTCGCTCCGTCTGGAACACCGGCGACCGCTGGAACCGAGGCCAGTCCGTCACCCCGGTGTGCAGCAACCCGCGCGGAAACGGGCTGGCGAGATCAGCGCGGGAGCGGCCGGAGCGGCGAGATCAGCGCGAGCGCGGGCGGCTAGCGCAGGGCGGTGGCTAGCGCAGCGCGGTGGCGGCGGCGGTGAGGGCGACGAGCGCCTCGCGCATCCGCCAGGCTCCGCGGTCGCGGGGACCGATCGGGTTGGAGACGGTACGCAGCTCCGCGAAGGGCACGCCGGCGTGGATGGCGGCGACGGCCACGCCGTACCCCTCCATGGCCTCGGCCACGGCGTCCGGGTGACGTCTGCTCAGCGCCTCGGTGCTGGCGGCGGTGCCGGTCACGGTGCTGACGGTCAGCACCGGCCCGACGGTGGCGTCCGGTAGCGCGGCGCGCAGGGCGGCCAACAGGGCGGGGTCGACGGCGACGGAGGTGCCGCCGCCGAGCAGTTCCGCCGGCATGCCGAGGTCGTCGAGGGGGATGAAGCCGTCGGGCGACTCGGCGCCCAGGTCGGCGGCGACGGCCCGAGTGCCGAGCACGGTGCCGCCGACCGGTACGCGGCCCGGGAAGCCTCCGGCCACGCCCGCGCTGACCACCCCTCGGTACGGCCGGCCGGCGCCCTCGGCGAGGGCGAGCAGACGGGCGGTCGCGGCCCCGGCGACGGCCGGTCCCACGCCGACCGGCACCACCGCCACGGCGGGGTCGGCGAGACCGGCCTGGATCGCCTCCGCCTCGGCTGGCACTGCGGTGACCACGAGCAGTCCGGTCACGGGACCGGTCCCGGTGAGCTGCGTCGGGTCTCGTCGTCGCTGCCGCCGGTGACCGCCGACGACGGGCGGTAGATGTGGAAGCCGGGCGGTGCCAGGTCGCTCTCGTCGGCCGTACCGCCCTGGTAGGGCGCTGGTGAGGTCGGGGCGGCCTCGGTGGCCTTCGCCTGCTCGGCGGCTTCGGCCTCCTCGGCCGCCTTCTTGTCCCGGGCGGCCTGCTCCGTGGCGGCCTGTTCGTCGGCGGCCCGTTCCTCGGTGGCCAACTCGTCGTCGGTCAGCGGTCGGCCGCGCAACCGTTCGGCCCGCAGCCGGCGGGCCATCACCACTCCGCGCATGGCGGCGAGCGTGCCGGCACCGGCGGCGACCGCGATGCCGATGCGGCCCTCGAAGGGTACGAGCCCCAGCCCGCCGCCGGCCACGAAGGCGAGCATCAGGGCCGTCTCGGAGTGCGCGAAGGAACTCGCCCGCAGTCGTTCCGGGATGCGTTCCTGGATCGAGGCGTCCACGGCCAACTTGGCGATGCCGCTCATCATGGCCGTGACCACGCAGAGCAGGGCCACCATCGGCAGGGAGAAGTTCAGGACGGTGAGTACGCCCACTCCGGCCACGATGATCATGCCGCTGGACTGGAGCGCGGCCGGCCGGTGGATGCGTAGTCGGGTGCCGATCGCGGTGGCCAGGAAGGTGCCGACGGCCAGGGCACCGCCGACCAGGCCGAGTGCTCCCTCGTCGCCCAGGTCGCGGCCGAACACGACGGTGGTCAGGTCGCCCGCCTTGATGGTGAAGGCGAGGAAGAGCAGCAGGAAGCCGTAGGTCGCGCGTAACGTGGCCGCGCCGACGAGGGTGGAGATCACCAGCCGTCCGGCGGGTCGGCCCCGGCCGAGTGGACGGTCACCAGTGCGGCGCAGCAGCGCGCGCAGCGGGCGGGGGACCCGTTCCGGTGGCTCGGAGTCGGCCTTCGGCGGCAGCCGGAGCGCCACCACCATGCCGACCAGGAAGATGACCGAGGCGACCCGGAGCGGCCACTGCGGCCCGAACCAGAACGCGGCCAGTCCGATCGGGGCGACGAGGGCACCGGCGACCGTGCCGTAGACGCTGGCGCGTGCGCCGACCTGGGACAGCCCGAGCCCTTCGGGCAGGAGTCTGGGCACGGCGGCGGACCGCGCCACGCCGTACGCCCGGGAGAGCGCGAGTACGCCGAACGCCGCCGGGTAGAGCCCGAATCCGTGGATGTAGTCGGAGATCAGCCAGGCCAGGAAGGCCCGACCCAGCATGGTCGTGGCCAACGCGTACCGCCGGCCGTGCCGGAAGTGGTCGAGCAGCGGGCCGACCACCGGGGCGAGCATGGCGAACGGGACCATGGTCACCAGCAGGTAGAGCGCGACCTTGCTACGCGCCTCGCCGAGCGGCACGTTGAAGAAGATCGTCCCGGCCAGGCCGATGGCGATCAGCGTGTCACCGGCGCAGGAGACGGCGTGCAGGTCGAACATGCGGACCATGCCGGTCTCGCCGCCGGCACCCCGGGACCGGGCCCGGGCGGCACTGCGCGTCACCCAGCGTCCGCTGCTCAGCGAGCCGCGCAGCAGCAGCCGGACTGCCCGGATTCCGGTGCCGACGGTCCGCCCGAGGAAGGACCTCTCGGGGCGGGAGGACAGCGGCATGGCACCCATCCTGAACCATCGAGCCGACACTTGGCGCGTCACCGCCGCAGAACACCTCTGGGGAGTGCCTCGCAGTCGGCCCCGCGCATGGGTGACAATGGTTGGGTGACCAGGCCCGCCTCCGCCCGCGCCGCTCGTCTCGACCAGGTATGCGCCGCCGCCGTCGAGGTGGCCCGCGCCGGCATCACCGAGGTGGATCCCGACGACGTCGGCGACCACCTGCAAGCCGTAGCTGAGGGTGACCGCCTCGTCACCCACTACTTCGAGTGCCGTCAGGCCGGTTACCGCGGTTGGCGGTGGGCGGTCACCGTCACCCGGGTGCCGCGCAGCCGGACCGTGACGATCTGCGAGACGGTGCTGCTGCCCGGGCCGGACGCGCTGCTCGCGCCCGGCTGGCTGCCCTGGCAGGAGCGGCTCAAGCCGGGCGATCTCGGCCCCGGTGACCTGCTGCCGACGCCGCCGGACGACGAGCGGCTCCAGCCCGGCTACCTGCTCTCCGACGACCCGGCGGTCGAGGAGACCGCGTGGGAGTTGGGGCTCGGTCGGCCTCGGGTGTTGTCGCGGGAGGGCCGGGCCGAGGCGGCGCAGCGCTGGTACGACGGCGACCATGGTCCGACGGCGCCCATCTCGACCGCCGCGCCCGCCGCCGCCCGGTGCGGCACCTGCGGCTTCTATCTGCCGCTCGCCGGCAACCTGCGGCTCTGCTTCGGTGTGTGCGGCAACTTCTACGCTCCGGACGACGGCCGGGTGGTCAGCGCCGACCACGGATGTGGTGCCCACTCGGAGACCCTGGTCGACGCCGAGACGCCGGTGGACGAGATGCCCACGGTGTACGACGACAGCGCGATGGAGCCGATGACGGTCAGCCGTGCGCCCGGGTCCGTGGAGTCCGGCGAGCCGGCGGAGCCGTACGGCCATTCCTGACCGGTAGGAGGCGGACCGCCCCGGCGACGCCCGGGCGGTTCGCTCAGCCGGCGGCGCGTCGTCGCCGGCGGTGGGCGTCGTGGCGCATCATCACCGCGAGACCGGGGAAGCCCCACAGAAAACCGGCCAGGCAGATCCACAGCCAGTTCTCGTGACCGCTGTCGATCAGCCGGTCCCGGAACAGCAGCAGCACCAGGCCGGCGACCGCCCAGGCTGCGATCCCGGCCAGCGCGAACGGCACCATCGGCGGGTCGAGCGGCTCGGGGCGGGGCTGCTGCTTCGGCACCCGGTCAGGGTACGTGACGCTTTTCCACCGCCTCGGGTTCTGCGACGATGCGCGCGACAACCCGATGATCTGCTGTGAGGTTCCTGATGGCAGTAGCGCCGCCCGACGAGGGCACCCCACTCGATCCCGGCCGTCCCCGCAACGGCTTCGATCGGTACTTCGAGATCTCGGCCCGCGGCTCGACGATGAGCCGTGAGGTACGCGGTGGCCTGGCGACCTTCTTCACGATGGCGTACATCGTGGTGCTCAACCCGCTCATCCTCGGCAGTGCCGTCGACGGCGACGGCAACACGCTGCCGATCCCGGCGATCGCGGCGGCCACCGCCCTGCTCGCCGGTCTGCTGACCATCCTGATGGGCGTGGTCGGCCGCTTCCCGCTGGCGGTGGCGGCCGGTCTCGGCGTCAACGCGCTGGTGGCGTACGAGATCGCTCCGGAGATGACCTGGGCCGACGCGATGGGCCTGGTGGTGATCGAGGGTGTGATCATCGCGGTGCTGGTGCTGACCGGGCTGCGTACCGCGGTGTTCCGCGCGGTGCCGACCCAGATGAAGACGGCGATCGGCGTCGGCATCGGACTGTTCCTGACCATCATCGGGTTGGTCGACTCCGGTTTCGTCCGGCGTCTCCCCGACGAGGCGAACACCACCGTGCCGGTCGGGCTGGGCATCGGCGGCAAGCTGGTCAGTTGGCCGATGCTGGTGTTCGTGGTCGGTCTGCTGCTGACCCTGGTGCTGGTGGTGCGCCGGGTACGCGGAGCCATCCTGATCGGCATCTTCGCCTCGACGCTGCTGGCGATGGTGGTCGAGGCGCTCGGCAACATCGGACCGTCCGTGGTCAACGGGGTGCCGAACCCGAAGGGCTGGTCGCTGAACGTCCCGACGCTGCCCAGCAACCCGTTCGACGTGCCGGACCTGTCGCTGCTCGGCAAGTTCAACGTGCTCGGGTCGTGGGAACGGGCCGGCTGGCTGGTCGTGCTGATGTTCATCTTCACGCTGTTGATCACCGACTTCTTCGACACGATGGGCACGATGGTGGCCGTCGGTCAGGAGGGCGGCATGCTCGACGACCAGGGCACCCCGCCCCGGACCAAGGAGATCCTGCTGGTCGACTCGATCGCCGCGGCCAGCGGTGGCGCGGCCAGCGTCTCCAGCAACACGTCGTTCGTCGAGAGTGCCGCCGGTGTGGCGGAGGGCGCCCGCACCGGCGTGGCCAACCTGGTCACCGGTGTGCTGTTCCTGCTGGCGATGTTCCTCGCGCCGCTGGTCGTGGTGGTGCCGTTCGAGGCGGCGTCGGTCGCGCTGGTGGTGGTCGGCTTCCTGATGATGACCGCGGTACGCACCATCGACTGGTCCGACCATGAGATCGCCATCCCGGCGTTCCTCACCATCGTGCTGATGCCGTTCACGTACTCCATCTCCAACGGCATCGGTGCCGGCCTCATCGCGTACGTGGTGATGAAGCTGGCCAAGGGCAAGGCCCGCGAGATCCACCCGCTGCTGTACGGGGTGGCGGCGCTGTTCGTGGTGTACTTCCTGCGCGGCCCGATCGAGTCGCTGTTCTGACACCGGCCCGGGCCGGGCGTGCGTGCCGCGCACAACGCGAGCGCACCCCGGCCCGGGATCGGTGATCACCCGGGTGAGCGTGGTCATATTCGCTGCCGACTCCGGGTCTCATTAGCTAGGCTAACTAACGTGACGGAGCGGACGGTGACGGCTCAGAGCATGCCACCGGCGCAGCTGGCCCATCAGCTGCGAGATGCGATCACCCGGCTCAACCGGCGGGTCCGCCAGGCCCGGCCGGTCGGTGACCTGACGGTCACCCAGTTGTCCGCGCTCACCAGCCTCAAGCTGGCGGGCGCGCTCACGCCGCGGGAACTCGCCGACGTCGAACGGGTGCAGCCACCGACGATGACCAAGATCGTCGCGAAGCTGGAGGAGCGCGGCCTCGTGCAGCGCACGCCCCACCCGACCGACGGCCGGCAGGTCATCCTCGCGACGACCGAGGGAGGCCGGGCCGTGCTCGACCAGTTCGAGCGGGTACGGGACGAATGGCTGGCCCACCGGCTGGCCGAGCTGAGCGATGCCGACCGGGAGACCCTGCACCACGCAGCGGAGATTCTGCAGCGAGTTTCCCGAGCCTGACACCGCACACCGGGTGTGCGCCGTGCCGTGACGTCCGTCGTTGATGACGCGTACGACGCGAGGAGGCGCACCAAGCGTGCAGGCGAGGCTCAGCACGATGTTCCAGTCCCTACAGGTCCGCAACTACCGGCTATTCGCCTCCGGGCAACTGGTCAAACTGATCGGTGTCTGGATGATGTTCATCGCCCAGGACTGGCTGGTTCTCGAGCTTTCCGGCGATTCGGCCACCGCGCTCGGCGTGGTCGTCGCCCTTCAGTTCACCCCGGTGCTCCTGCTCACGCTGATCTCCGGGCGGTTGGCCGACCGGTACGACAAGCGGATGCTCCTCTTCGTCGCCAATGCCTTCTGGACGGTGTTGTCGCTGGCGATGGCGCTGCTGGTGCTCACCGGTCTGGTCCAGCTCTGGCACGTCTTCGTCTTCGCCGCCCTGCTGGGCGTGGCCAACGCGGTGGAGACCCCGGTACGCCAGGCGTTCGTCTCCGAGCTGGTCGGCACCCCGTTGCTGCCGAACGCGCTCTCGCTCAACGCGGCCGTGTTCAACTCAGCCCGGATCGTCGGCCCGGCCGTCGCCGGTGTCGCCATCGCCCTCTTCGGCGTCGGTCCGGTCTTCCTGTTCACCGCGCTCAGCTCGATCGGCCCGCTGGTCACCGTGATCCAGATGCGTACCGCCGAGCTGCACCGGGAGCCGTTGCCGCCGCGCAACGAGCGGGCCGCGGCGACCGTGCTGGACGGACTGCGTTACGTCAGTCGGCGCGCCGACCTGGTGCTGCCGATGGTCGTGATGTCCGTGATCGGCATGTCGCTGTTCAACTTCCAGCTCACCCTCGCGGCACTGGCCAAGACCGTGTTCGAGACCGGGGCGGCCTCGTTCGGCCTGTTCAGCACCACACTCGCGGTGGGTGCGCTGGTGGGCGCGCTGGCCGGCACCGGGCGGCGCAGCCGTCCCTCGGTCTGGCTGGTGCTGGGTGCCGCCATCGCCTGTGCCGCCTTCGGGACGCTCGTCGGCCTCGCGCCCACGTACTGGATGGTCGTGGTGTTGCTGCTGCCGACCGGCTTCTTCATGGTCTATTTCGCCCAGGCGGCCAACCAGCGGGTCCAGCTCGGCACCGATGCGGCCTTCCGGGGCCGGGTGATGGCCCTGTGGGTGCTGGTGTTCCTGGGCACCAACCCGGTCGGTGCGCCGCTGATCGGCTGGATCGCGGAGACCTTCGGGGCCGGGGTCAGCATCTGGGCCGGCGGGCTGGTCTCCCTGGCCACCGCCCTGCTCGCGCTGGCCTGGCAGCTTCGCCGCGACGGTGCCCGGCTGCGGTTCCGGATCCTGCCGATGCCGCGCTTCTACGTCACCGAGGTCTGAGACCACGGTGCCGGGTGCCCCGACGTGGTCGGGGTGCCCGGATCTGAAGGGGTGAGCGGCGCGGATACCGGAAAATCGGTTACGTCACGCTGGGTGTCGGCATAGCTTCTTTGCGTGGAGGTTCTGCGTGCGCTGCTGCTCGCCCTGTCGCTGGCCGGCGTGGTCCTCCTGCCGGTGCTGATCGTCCTGGTGGTCGGTGCCGACGACATGGTCGGCCGGGTCACCTACGGCTACTCGCAGTGGCGTGCCCGGCGTCGGGACCGACGAGTGATCGCCCGGCTGCACCGGACGCTGGCGGCCGACAGGTTCGCCGTCCGGGCCGATCTCGCCGCCCTCGACCGGCGCGACCGACATCCGTTGGAGCAGATCGCGGCCGACCTGAGGTGCCTGCGGCGGGAACGGGTCGGCGGGGCGGCGGTGGTGTGGCACAGCGCCGTCCTCGACGCGTACGACGACCGCCTCCGGTTGGCCTGCCGGGCACTGGGTGTCACCGAGCACCTGGCCGAGTTGACCGGCGTCGACCGGCAGATCGAACGGGTCAGAGTGGAGGGCGAGCTGGATGCCGCCGGGCTGCGCCTGCCGGCGACCCGCCCCGGGCAGCGCGAGCGGCACCGCTAGCTGCGATCCTTCACGAGGTGCGACTCTTCACCGCGATCCATCCGTCGACCGAGGCGGTCGCGCACCTGACCGACCGGGTGGTGCGGCTCCGGCTCGGTGCCGCCGCTGCCGCCGGGACGAACGTCCGACTGTTCGATCCGGCGCGGGCCCACCTCACCCTCGCGTTCCTCGGTGACGTCGACGCGGGGCGGCTGGTCGAGGTGGAGAGCGCCCTCGGGCTCGCCGCCGAGTGGGCGCGGGAAGGGCGTACCGCCGCTCCTCGGCTTCGGTTGGCCGGCGGCGGGCGGTTCGGTCGGGGACGTTTCACCGTGCTCTGGGTCGGGGTGGGCGGCGAGGTCGAGGCACTGCACGTGTTGGGGCGACTGGTCCGCTCCCGGCTGCGTCACGCCCGGCTGCCGTACGACGAGAAGCCGCTGCGTCCGCACCTGACCGTGGCCCGGCCTGGCGACCGGCTATCACCGGCTGACGTGGACGCCGATCTCGCCGCCCTGACGGACTACCAGGGCCCCGAATGGTCGGCCGGGGAACTCGTGCTCACCCGCAGTGAACTGGGGCCGCACCCGGCCCACCACCGCCTCGCGGCGTGGCCGCTGTCCTAGCTCAGCGCCCTCGGCGGGCACCGGCGCGTGGCCGATGCCCGGTCAGGAGGACTCGCGGGCCGCGGGACCGCTGCCGAACAGGACGTCGTCCCAGCTCGGCAGCCGCTTGCGCGGCTTGGCGCCGGCCTCGGTCGACTCGTTGCTCGTGGCGGCCGGGGCACCCGTGCGGCGCGGTCGCAGCACCGCCAGCGACGGCACGGCCGGGACCTCCTTTGGCGCGTCCGCGTCGTCGTCGAAGGCGGAACCCTGACCGCCGCCGAGCAGGGCGGCTGCCCCGCCACCGACGGCCCGGCGCTGCGTGTCCTGGCCACCGGCGAGCGCGGCCGGCGAGCGGGGCTCAAGGCCACGGCCCGAGGTGGAGCCGAGCGGACGGTCCAGCGAGGCGAGCAACGCGTCCCGGCCGGCCCGGATCGGATCCCGGCCGGATCGGTTCTGATCGGTCGGCGCAGGCAGCCCGTGCCCACCCCGGCTCGGCTCACCGCGCGACGGGCCGGGCAGGGCGTGACCGCCCCGCTCCGGTGCCGGTTCCTGGCCGAGGAGCGGCGCGGGCCGCTCGGCGCAGAGGTATTGCGCCATGTCGTCGTGTGGGGCCACCGACTGCCGGGTCTTGTCCAGATCCCAGACTGCCTGGGCAGTGGCCTTGCCGGACGGCCAGGTGGCGACGATCCGCCAGGTGCCGTCGTCGCGACGCCACGCGTCCCAGGAGATCTTCTCGGTGTCGATCCCGTGCTGGGCGAGCCGGCCGTTGACCACCTCGGCGAGGGGCGTGGGCTTCTCGGCGCCCTTGAGCCGGGTACGGCGGGCGTGCTGGGCGAGCATCGCCCGCTCCTGGAGCACCGGCCCGGCGTAGCGGAGCACTCGGTCGACCGGCACACCGGCGATCCGGGCGACGTCCTCGGCGGACTCACCGGAGCGGATCCGGGCCTGGATGTCCCGAGGGGACAGCGACGGCACCGGGTCGGCGGTGGACGGTGCCACCGCGAGCGTGGGCGCACCCGGCTCGGCGTGCATCGCTCCGGCGATACGCTCGTCGATGGGCAGGGCGAGCAGGCGCCCGACCTCGTCGGCGAGCACCAGGGCCTGGCCGTCCTCGGAGAGGGCGACGAAGCGTACTGGGCGCATCGCGTTGCCTCCGTCCCGCTTCGCTGGCCGTTACGCCACGAGCCGGCCACCCGGGGCGTTGCGCTCCACGGTACGCCCATCCGGAGCCTGGTGGGAGACGCCACGCCCGGGCAAGTCGAGCTGAGCAGCCTAATTCCCCGCTGCTGAGCGCTGTGCGGCGGGTCAGTGCCGCGAGCGCGACAGTGGCGTTTGTCGCAGTACGACACGGGCCCGGCGACCACGGTGGGTCGACCGGGCCCGCAGGGTCACCGCGAGTTCACTCAGAGTCGCTCGACCACGTAGTCGATCGAGGCGGTCAGCGCCTCCACGTCGGCCGGCTCGACGGCCGGGAAGAGGGCCACCCGGAGCTGGTTGCGGCCCAGCTTCCGGTACGGCTCGGTGTCCACGATGCCGTTGGCGCGCAGTGCCTTGGCGATCGCGGTGGCGTCCACCCCGTCGGCGAAGTCGATGGTGGCGACCACGTTGGAACGCAGCGCCGGGTCGGTGACGAACGGGGTGGCGACGGTCGAGCGCTCGGCCCAGCCGTACACCGCCGCGGCGCTCTCGGCCGTGCGCTTGGCCGCCCAGGCCAGCCCACCCTGGGAATTCATCCAGTCGGTCTGCTCGGCGGCGAGGAAGATCGTCGCCAGCGCCGGAGTGTTGTAGGTCTGCTCCAGCCGCGAGTTGTCGATCGCGGTGACCAGGTCGAGGAAGGCCGGGATGTACCGGCCGGAAGCCTTGATCTCGGCCGCCCGCTCCAGCGCAGCCGGCGACATCAGGGCCAGCCAGAGCCCGCCGTCGGAGCCGAAGCACTTCTGCGGGGCGAAGTAGTAGACGTCGGTCTCGCCGACGTTGACCTCCAGGCCACCGGCGCCGGAGGTGGCGTCGACCAGCAGCAGCGAGCCCGGGTCGGCACCGGCGACCCGGCTGATCGGCACCGCCACACCGGTCGAGGTCTCGTTGTGCGGGGTGGCGTAGACGTCCACGCCGGCCTCGGCGGTCAGGGTCGGCGCGCTGCCCGCATCCGACTTGCGGATCGTCGGCTCGCCCAGGAACGGCGCGTCCTTGACGGACTTGGCGAACTTGGCGCCGAACTCGCCGAAGCTGGCGAACTGGGCCCGGTCGCGGACCAGGCCGAACGTGGCGACCTCCCAGAACGCGGTGGTGCCGCCGTTGCCGATCACCACCTCGTACCCCTCGGGCAGCGAGAAGAACTCGGCGATGCCGGAGCGCAGCCGGGCCACCTGGTCGCGGACGGTCTTCTGCCGGTGCGAGGTGCCCAGGTAGCTGGTCGCCACCTCGGCGAGCGCGGAGACCGCAGCCGGACGGACCTTGGACGGCCCGCAGCCGAAGCGGCCGTCGGCGGGCTTGATCTCGTCGGGAATCCGGATGGTCGGTGCGTCAGCCACGGTCGTAAAGATCCTTCCGCATGGGTCGGGGCCCGGGTGAGCAGGTGGGGCGGACCGACGGCGGGCGCGTGCGGGTGCACGGTCGAAGCCGGGGTCTAGCCCATCGGGCGGCGCTGCCGGAATTCATCCTTGCACCCGTCGACGCCCCGCCGGGTGCTGGTCCCAGCCCCAACCGTGAGGCGTCCGCCACAGCCCGTGGCGTCGCCCACACCCCCGCCGCGCGCCCGCCCGCTGCTGCCCGCCCGCCGCGCAGCGCTCGCTGCGCGGGGTGCCGCGCCTGAATGTTAGGAAGGGACCCCTGTACTACCGGAGACGGTAGAAAGGGTCCCTTCCTTACACCTACAGACGTCGGGCGACGCCGACGCCTCAGACGTCGTGCGGGACGGCGTCCCAGCCCTCCACCTCGTTGGGCTTGCGCGGGCCGTGGCCCACGTACCGGGCGGAGGGGCGGACCAGCCGCTGGAGCCGCTTCTGCTCCAGGATGTGCGCGCTCCACCCGCCCATCCGGGCGCAGGTGAACATCGAGGTGAACATGTGCGCCGGCACCTCGGCGAAGTCGAGCACCACGGCGGACCAGAACTCGACGTTGGTGGCGAGCACCCGGTCCGGGCGGCGGGCCTGCAACTCGGCCAGCGCGGCCCGCTCCAGCGCCTCGGCGACCTCGAAGCGCGGCGCGCCCAGCTCCTTGGCGGTGCGACGCAGCACCCGGGCGCGCGGGTCCTCGGCCCGATAGACGCGGTGGCCGAAGCCCATCAGCCGCTCGCCCCGGTCGAGCACGCCCTTGACGTAGCTCTCCGCGTCGCCGCTGCGCTCGACCGCCTCCAGCATGCTGAGCACCCGCGACGGGGCACCGCCGTGCAGCGGGCCGGAGAGTGCGCCGATGCCCGAGGAGATGCAGGCGGCGGCGTCGGCGCCGGTGGAGGCGACGATCCGGGCGGTGAAGGTGGAGGCGTTCAGGCCGTGCTCGGCGGCCGAGATGAAGTACGCGTCGACGGCCTTGACGTGTCGGGGGTCGGGCTCGCCGCGCCACCGCTTCATGAAGCGCTCGACGATCGTCTCCGCCTTGTCGATCTCCTTCTGTGGCACCGCCGGCAGCCCGAGGCCACGGGCGGACTGGGCGACGAAGGAGAGCGCGGTCACCGACACCCGGGCGAGGTCCTCGCGTGCCTGCTCGTCCGAGATGTCCAGCATCTGCTGCAGGCCCCAGTACGGGGCGAGCATCGCCACCGCGGACTGCACGTCGACCCGGATGTCGCCGGAGTGCACCGGCACCGGGAACGGCTCGGCCGGCGGCAGGCCCGGGCCGAACCGGCCGTCGACCAGCAGCGCCCAGACGTTGCCGAAGGAGACCTGGCCGATCAGATCCTCGATGTCGACGCCGCGGTAGCGCAGCGCGCCACCCTCGCGGTCCGGTTCGGCGATCTTGGTCTCGAACGCTACGACGCCCTCAAGTCCGGGTTTGAAGTCGGCCATCTCACTACTCCTGGTGTGTGGTCGGTGCGCCCGCCCGCCCGGCTCGGTGCCCCGGCCCCGGCCGGGTGAGCGCCTTCAGGCGACCCTGCTCCGGATGGTGTTCGTGACATCTTGCCTGCTGGTGATCGGGTATGCGACCCGCTGCGGATGTGCTGCTGACGACATCCCCGGCCGCAGGCGCCGTGGGGCCCTCGGTAAGACTGGCCCCGACGGGCTGGTCGCGGGGGCGAGCGGCCCGATCCAGAGGGAGGAAACGTGACGGGCGACACACCGCCACCCGCGGGGATGCGTCACGAGTACGCCGCAGACTCCGGCCTGATCGAGGCCGACCTGGCGGCGCAGTGGCACACGCAGTTCGACAGGTGGTTCGCCGACGCGGTCGCCGCCGGGCTGCCCGAGCCGAACGCCATGGTGGTCGGCACCGCCGACGCCGAGGGTCGACCGAGCGCGCGGACCGTGCTGCTCAAGGGCTACGACCCGACGGGCTTCGTCTTCTTCACCAACTACCTCTCGCGCAAGGGTGTAGAGGCGGAGGTGAACCCGTACGCCAGCCTGGTCTTCCCGTGGTTTCCGGTGCAACGGCAGGTGATCGTCGCCGGCCGGCTGGAACGGGTCGACCGGGCGGAGACCGAGGCGTACTTCGCCAGCCGGCCGCGTGGCTCCCGACTGGGTGCCTGGGCGAGCGCCCAGTCGTCGGTCCTGCCCGACCGGGCGGCGCTGGACGAGGCGTACCGGGTGGCGGCGGAGCGCTTCGCCGACGCGGACCCGATCCCCACCCCGCCACATTGGGGCGGCCTACGGGTCCGGCCCGATTCGGTGGAGTTCTGGCAGGGTCGGGCGAGCCGGCTGCACGACCGACTGCGGTTCCGCCGCGACGCCGACGACTGGGTCGTGGAGCGGCTGGCGCCGTGACCTCGACCGACACGGACCGGCCCCGCGAACGGCGGCGCTGGGCCATCGACCTGCGCCCGCTGCGGGTGGTCGCGTACCGGCGGCTCTGGCTCGGCAGCGGCATCGCCATGTTCGGCTTCCAGTTCACCGCGGTCGCCGTGCCGGTGGAGATGTACGCCCTCACCCAGGACTCGCTCTGGGTCGGGCTGCTGGGCATCGCCGCCTTCGTGCCGCTGCTCGTGTTCGGGCTCTGGGGCGGGGCGGTGGCGGACGCCATCGACCGTCGGCTGGTGCTGACCGCCGGCTCGGTGCTGCTCTGGGTCTCGGTGGCCGGGCTGTTGGCGCAGGCGTTGCTGGGGGTGGGCAGCCCGCTGCTGCTGCTCGGGCTGGTGGCGCTCAGCTCGGTCGCGTACGCGATCAGCGGGCCGGCGCGCAGCGCGCTGGTGGCCCGGCTGGTCCCGGCCGAGCTGGTGCCCGCCGCGACCACGCTGAACTTCACCACCGCGATGGCCACCTCGGTGCTCGGGCCGCTGGCTGCCGGCCTGATCCTGGCCACCTGGCACCTCGACGTGGCGCTGCCGATCGCGTACGCGGTGGACGCCGTGCTGCTGGTCGCCCTGGTCTGGGCGGCGCTGCGGCTGCCCGCGATGCCGCCCGAGCCGGACCCGGACGGTACGCCCCGACAGGTCGGGCTGCGCAGCGTCGTCGACGGGTTCCGCTACCTGCTCGCCAGCCGGGTGCTGATGCTCTCCTTCGGCATCGACCTGATCGCGATGGTGTTCGCCTTCCCCCGGGCGCTGTTCCCCGAGGTCGCCGCCGAGCGGTTCGGCGGAGGCGCGGCGGTGGGCTGGCTGTACAGCTCGATCGCGATCGGCTCGCTGCTCGCCGGGCTGGTCTCCGGCTGGATCGGCCGGGTACGCCGGCAGGGGCTGGTGCTGGTGCTCGCCGTGGTGGGCTGGGGCATGGCGGTGGCGCTGGCCGGGTTGGCCCGGCAGCTCTGGCTGGTCATCGCCCTGCTGGTGCTGGCCGGTGCGGCCGACCTGATCAGCTCGGTGGTGCGGCAGTCGATCCTGCTGATCTATGCGCCGGACCGGATGCGCGGTCGGCTCCAGGGCGTCAACACCGTGGTGGTGGCCGGTGGGCCGCGGCTGGGCGACCTGCGGGCGGGTGCCATGGCGACCGGCTTCGGCAGCGGCGTGGCCTGGGTCGGCGGCGGTCTCGTGGCGGCGGGGTTGGCGGTCGTCCTCGCGGTGGCGTTCCCGGCATTGCGGCGTTACCAGCCGCCGGTGACGTCGACCACCGAGGGCGCTTCCGAGGACCACCCGGCACGGCGAGCGCAGAGCGGTCCCGGGGGCTAGGGTCTGGCGACATGAGCAGCAGTGAGCCCCGTCCCCTGTCCGGGGCACAGTGGACCATTTCCGCCGCCGGTCACGAGGCGGTCATCGTCGAGGTGGGCGGCGGGGTCCGCACCTACCGGCAGGACGGGGTGGAGCACCTCGACGGGTACGCCGCCGACGAGTTGTGCCCCGGCTCGGCCGGACAGGTGTTGGCTCCCTGGCCGAACCGGATCCGTGACGGCGTGTACCCCTTCGACGGGCAGTCGTACCAGCTCCACCTGACCGAGCCGGAGCGGCACAACGCCATCCACGGCCTGGTCAACTGGGCCCGCTGGGAGCTGATCGAGCAGCGGCCGGACGAGGTCGTCGTCGGGCTCGACATGCCGGCGCAGCCGGGCTACCCCTGGCCGTTGCGGCTGCGTACCCGGTGGAGCGTGGGGGCGGACGGGCTGCGGGCCGCGCACGAGGTGACCAACATCGGCGTGGAGTCGGTGCCGTTCGGCTTCTCCGTGCACCCGTACCTGCGACTGCCCGGGGTGGCGGTGGACGACGTGGTGATGCGGGTGCCGGGGGAGACCCGGCTGCTGCTGGACGGGCGGCTGCTGCCGGTGGGCGTGGCCAAGGTCGCCGGCACCGAGTACGACTACACCGAGCCGCGCCGGATCGGCGACGCGGTGCTGGACCTGGCCTTCGGGCAGGTGATCCGGGACGCCGACGGCGGCTCCGCGGTGACGCTGAGCGCACCGGACCGGTCGCACGGCCTCCAGATCTGGGCCGACGCCCAGTTCGGTTGGTGGCAGGTGTACACCGGTGACACGCTGACCGGGGAGCGTTTCCGCCGGTCGGTGGCGGTGGAGCCGATGACCTGCCCGCCGGACGCCTTCCGTTCCGGTCGGGATCTGATCACGCTGGCGCCGGGCGACACCTGGCGCGGCGACTGGGGTATCCGGCCGGGCAACTGAGCCGGCGAGGAGGAACGACGTGGAGTTCGCAGAGGTCGTCCGGGGACGCCGCATGGTGCGCAACTACGACCCGGACCGTCCGGTCCCGCCGGAGGTCGTGGAGCGGCTGCTGGACCATGCGGTCCGCGCGCCGTCGGCCGGCTTCTCCCAGGGCTGGGGTTTCCTGGTGCTGGAGGAGCCGGCGGACCGGGAGCGGTTCTGGGCGGCCAGCACCCCGGAGGACGCCGGTACGGGACGCTGGCTGACCGGGATGCGGCGGGCTCCGCTGATCGTCGTGCCGCACGCGAACCGCTCCGTCTACCTCGAACGGTACGCCGAGCCGGACAAGGGCTGGGCGGACCGGTCGACGGACCGCTGGCCGGTGCCGTACTGGTACGTCGACACCGGGTTCGCCGCGTTGCTGATGATGCTGACCGCCGTGGACGAGGGGCTCGGTTCGTGCTTCTTCGGCATTCCGCCGCAGCGGTTGTCGTCCTACCGGGAGGCGTTCGGCGTGCCTGAGGCGTACCACCCGATCGGGGTGCTCACGATCGGTTACCGTGCCCCCGACCACCGGTCACCGTCACTGCGTCGGGGGCGCCGTCCGGTCGACGAGGTCGTCCGCCGAGGCCGGTGGAGCTGACCGAAACCGGAGGTTCGTCCGGTGCAGAACCGGACGACCGATAGCGAAACTGGCAACAAGGAGCAGAACGTGGGGTGCGTGCTGCGGCTACGCTGGCACGGTCACGGGCGCCGCGGTACGCGGCGCCCCGCCGCGACCCGGCCCGGCTCGGCGTCGTGGTTCGGCCCGACCAGGGGGAGGAGCGTGCCGTCGTGATCTTCAGAGCGGTCCGGGACGGGTGTCCCTACCCGCAACACAATCTGACCCTCAAGCAGTGGGCGGAGATCCCGCCCCGGCCGCTGCGGCTGGATCAGCTCATCACCACCAAGCGCGAGCTGGCGCTGGACAAGCTGCTCGCCGAGGACTCCACCTTCTACGGTGACCTGTTCCCGCACGTGGTGCAGTGGAACGGCGGCCTCTACCTGGAGGACGGCCTGCACCGCGCGTTGCGCGCCGCCCTGCAACAGCGCAACCAGATCCACGCCCGGGTGTTCGTGCTCGCCGAAGCGATCGAGTGACCCGACACCTCCTGCTGAACCGTCGTTAGGGTGGTGGGCGTGGACCTGCTCGACCTGGACTCGTCGCTGACCGAGGAGGAGCGGCAGATCCGCGCCGTCGTGCGCCGGGTGGTGGACGAGCGGGTCCGCCCGCACGTCGCCGGCTGGTACGAGGCCGGTGAGGTGCCGGCCCGCGAATTGGCCCGCGAGTTCGGCGCGCTCGGCCTGCTCGGCATGCACCTGACCGGGTACGGCTGCACCGGCTCGACGGCCGTCGCGTACGGGCTGGCCTGCCTGGAGTTGGAGGCCGGCGACTCCGGCGTCCGCTCCCTGGTCTCGGTGCAGGGTTCGTTGGCCATGTACGCCATCTGGCGCTACGGCAGCGAGGAGCAGAAGCAGCGCTGGCTGCCGGCGATGGCGACCGGCGAGGCGATCGGCTGTTTCGGACTGACCGAGCCGGACCACGGCTCCGACCCCGGATCGATGACCACCCGGGCCCGCCGCGACGGCGACGACTGGATCCTGCACGGTACCAAGATGTGGATCACCAACGCCCCGATCGCCGACGTCGCGGTGATCTGGGCGCGCACCGACGAGGGCGTGCGCGGCTTCGCCGTACCCATGGACACGCCGGGGGTCACGGCGCGCGAGATCGGCCGGAAGATGTCCCTGCGCGCCTCGGTGACCGGGGAGATCGCGCTCGACGACGTCCGGCTGCCGGCGGACGCCCGGCTGCCCGAGGCGATCGGGTTGAAGGCGCCGCTGGGCTGCCTGACCGAGGCCCGGCACGGCATCGTCTGGGGTGCGCTCGGCGCGGCCCGGGACTGCCTGGAGACCGCCCTGACGTACGCGACCACCCGCACCCAGTTCGGTCGCCCGCTGGCCGGCTTCCAGCTCACCCAGGCCAAGCTCGCCGACATGGCGGTCGAGTGGCACAAGGGCTACCTGCTGGCGCTGCACCTCGGGCGGCTCGCCGACGCCGGCCGGTTGCGCCCCGAGCAGGTCAGCGTGGGCAAACTCAACAACGTCCGCGAGGCGCTGGCCATCGCCCGTGAGTGTCGGACCATCCTCGGTGCCAACGGTGTCTCCGGCGACTACCCGGTGATGCGGCACGCCAACAACCTGGAGAGCGTCCTGACGTACGAGGGCACCTCCGAGATCCATCAGTTGGTGATCGGGCAGCGGCTCACCGGCGTCTCCGCGTTCACCTGATCTTTCACGCCTCTGACCTGCGAAAACACACGTTCGGGCGACTCGACGAGCGGCTGTCGTACCGGGGGCTTACCGTCATCAACAGACAACGCGTCTGACAAGGACGGTGAGGGCGATGGCACGCGACAGCGACATCAACGAGCCCACCAGCACGTTTGCCGACCACGAGCCCGGTGACGACAGCACGGGCCGGCCGGATGCCCCGCCCGTGCCACCGGGCGGCGGTGGCGGTGCCGCGAGGGCCCTGCTCTGGGTGCTCGGCGCCGCGGCGATGGCGGTGGTGGTGCTGCTCGGCGTGCAGACCACCGGGCTCCTGCCGGAGTTCCGCAACCCGTTCAGCAAGGAGCAGACCGACCGCACCCAGCCCGCGCTGCTGGAGTCGATGCAGGACCTCAGCCGCTACGTGGCCGCCGAGGGCAACTTCCAGGTCGTGGTCGACCTGGAGAACGACCGGCGCAACGTGCCGGACTGGCTGCTCAACCAGCGCACCCTGTTCGTCGGGTCCGGCAGCGTCGAGGCGTACGTGGACTTCGGGGCCCTCAGCGAAGGCGCGATCGTGCAGTCCGCCGACGGCAAGTCCGTCGAGGTCAAACTGCCCGCACCGCAGCTCGCCGAGACCAACCTCGACCTCGACAAGAGCTACGTCTTCGCGGAGGAGCGCGGGCTGCTCAACCGCGTCGGCGACCTGATCGGCGGCGACCCGAACCGGCAGCAGCAGGTCTATCAGCTCGCCGAGGACCGGATCACCGCCGCCGCCCGGGACAGCGGCCTGAACGCCCGTGCCGAGGAGAACACCCGCAAGATGCTGACCGGCCTGCTCGGTTCGCTCGGCTTCGAGCAGGTCACGATCACCTACACCGCTCCCTGACCCCCCGCACTGCCCCGCCCCTGCACTGCCCCGCCCCGCCGGCTGTCGCTCGACCTGCTGGCGGGGCGGTCGGTCGTCCACCCCGACGGGGGTCGAGGCAGCAACTTCATGGTTGTTGCTGCCTCACGCCGCTCTGGAGGCAGCAACAACCATGAAGTTGCGTGGCCTGGGCCTGAGTGCGGTGGTGTGGAAAGCCGAGGACCGCCGACGTGAGCCGGCGGCCCGGGTGGCCTTGGTGGGATGTCGTTGGCCTGTGTGGCAGCCTGCGCGACGGCACCTCCGGTGACCGGGGTGGCCTCGCCTGCGGAGGACGGAGGAATCCCATGTTGACCGCTGCTCAGGTGCGGGGTGGCCTCGCGTGCGGAGGACGGCCGGTCAGTGGCCTGCGACGAGGTAGCGGTCCTCGTTGGGCATGATGATCCAGAGTGCCAGGTAGATGACGACCTGAGTGCCGGGCAGCAGCAGCGACAGCAGGAACAACAGCCGGATGAGCCCGGCGGAGGTGCCGAAGCGCTGGGCCAGACCGGCGCAGACTCCGGCGAACATGCGCCCCTGCCGGGGCCGGACCAGTTTGCGACTCATGGTGGTACTTCCCCTCTGCGGCGATCCGCCGCTCCATGCCCTCAACGCTAGGAGCGGGTGGGCCCCGCGCCCTCGCCCGCGAGAACGAACCTCAGCGCGCGCACCCGTAGGTACTTACCCGCGTCCCCACCGAGCCACCCATCCCCGAGCAACCCCGACCCCGCGCGTCGATCGAGGAGCCGGGATTGGCCCCACCGCCGTGGCGAGGTCCGTCGATCAAGGAGTCGTGGCTGGGCCTCGCCGATCATGGACCCGTGGTGGTAGCTGCCGCCGTGGTGAGGACTCGTCGATCAAGGAGTCGTGGCGGGCGCAAAAGGTGCATACTCTGCCGAAACCTCGACCACAAGTCCATGATCGCGCCGGCGGGGCGGGGCGGGGCGGGGGCAGGGCGGGGGCGGGGGCGGGGGCGGCGCAGGGCGGGCGGGGCGGGGTGTGGGTGGGGCGGGGTAGGGTCGGCGGGTTGGGCGCTCTTACCAGGGCGTATGGCGGGCCGCGTCCGGATGGGGGGCGGCCACCTCTTTCGGCGGGCTGCTGACCGGTGATCCCGGGGCAGGGCGAGGAAGTGCAGTCATGATCAGTGTGTTCGACCTTTTCAGTGTGGGCATCGGGCCGTCCAGCTCGCACACGGTGGGACCGATGCGGGCGGCGCGTACGTTCGTCGCGGGGCTCAAGGCCGACGGGCTGCTCGCGGACGTGGTCCGGGTGCGGGCGGAACTGTTCGGGTCGCTCGGTGCCACCGGGCACGGGCACGGCAGTGATCAGGCGGTGCTGCTCGGGCTGGGCGGTGCTGCGCCGGAGACGGTCGACACCGACAGCGTCGACGCGCGGGTGGCCCGGATCCGGGCGGAGGGCCGGCTGGCGCTGCTCGACACGCACGAGATCGAGTTCGAGCCGGACCGGGATCTCACGTTGCACCGGCGGCGGTCGTTGCCGTACCACCCGAACGGGATGATCTTCGCGGCCTTCGACGCGAGCGGTGCCGAGGTCAGGGCGCGGACCTACTACTCGGTCGGCGGCGGGTTCGTGGTGGACGAGGCGGCGGCCGGTGCGGACCGGATCAAGCCGGACGCCACGACGGTGCGGTATCCCTTCCTTACCGGCGCGCAACTGCTCGACGTGACCACCTCGACCGGCCTGTCGATCAGCGAGGTGATGCTCGCCAACGAGGTGTCCTGGCGGGCCGAGTCGGACGTACGGGCCGGTCTGCTGGACATCTGGCGGGTGATGCGCGAGTGCGTGGAGCGCGGCTGTTCCCGGGACGGCACGTTGCCGGGCGGGTTGAAGGTGCGCCGCCGCGCGGCCGAGCTGCGCCGCAGCCTGGAGACCGACACGGTGGTGCCGGACGGGGATCCGCTGCACGTGATGGACTGGGTGACGCTGTTCGCCCTGGCGGTCAACGAGGAGAACGCGGCCGGCGGCCGGGTGGTGACCGCGCCGACCAACGGTGCGGCGGGGATCATCCCGGCGGTGCTGCACTACTACACGCGGTTCGTGCCGGGGGCCTCCGACGAGGGGGTGCTGCGGTTCCTGCTGGCGGCCGGTGCGATCGGGGTGCTGTTCAAGGAGAACGCGTCGATCTCCGGGGCTGAGGTGGGCTGCCAGGGCGAGGTCGGTTCGGCGTGTTCGATGGCCGCCGCCGGGTTGGCCGAGGCGCTGGGCGGTACACCGGCCCAGGTGGAGAACGCCGCGGAGATCGGCATGGAGCACAACCTCGGGTTGACCTGCGACCCGGTCGGGGGCCTGGTGCAGATCCCGTGCATCGAACGCAACGCGGTGGCTAGCATCAAGGCGATCACCGCCGCCCGGCTCGCGTTGCGCGGTGACGGAGTGCACGCCGTGTCGCTCGACAAGGTCATCAAGACCATGCGTGAGACCGGTGCCGACATGAAGGTCAAGTACAAGGAGACGGCGCGCGGCGGCCTCGCGGTCAACGTGATCGAGTGCTGAGCGCATTCACCGGCTGCTAACCTGTCGTCCGTTCAGCAGGCGGGAGACGGCGGTGACCTCTGGCGTGGGGGCGTTGTGGTCGCACCGCAATTCGCTGCGCATCCTGGTCCGACGTGATCTCGCGGTCAAGTACCAGCAGTCCGTGCTGGGGTATCTCTGGTCGCTGATCGAGCCGCTGGGCATGGGGGCGATCTATTGGTTCGTCTTCGGCGTCCTGTACTCCCGGGACACCAATCGGCACCTCGGCGAGGCCGCCGGGTCGTACCCGCTGTTCCTGATCACCGGGATCTTCGCCTGGATGTGGACCAGCTCGGCGTTGAGCGAGGCGACCAACGCGCTGACCGGTCAGTCCCGGTTGATCACCACGATGAACGTGCCCCGGCAGGTCTTCCCGATCGGTCGGGTCACCGGGCGTTTCGCCGAGTACGCCGCCGGCCTGCCGATCCTGGGCGCCATCGCGATCTGGTACGCGTCCGACGGCAGGATCGACCCGGGGTGGTCGCTGCTCGCCCTGCCGCTGGCGGTGCTGGTGCAGGCCACCCTGCTGGTCGGGCTGGCGCTGCTGCTGTCGGCGGCGAACGTGCTGATGCGTGACGTGGAGCGGTTCATGCGTCTGGTCATCCGGGTGCTGTTCTATGCCACGCCGATCATCTATCCACTGAGCCTGGTCCGCGACTCCGGCCTGCCCGGGTGGCTCAAGCTGGGCTACGAGCTCAACCCGCTGGTCGGGATATTCCAGCTCCACCACTCGGTCTGGTATCCGGACGAGTTCCCGGACGCCCGGATGCTCGCCACCACCGTCGGCATCAGCCTGCTGGTCCTGGTGGTCGGCTGGTGGACGTTCCGCCGGCTCGAACCCGCCGTGCTCAAGGAACTCTGATGGCCGACGCGATCATCGAGGCGGAGGGCCTCGGCATCCGGTTCGTCCGCAACCGCCGCCGGCAGTTGCGGCTGCGCGAGCTGTTCATCCACCGGGGTACGCGCGGCGCCTCCGACGGCCGCTTCTGGCCGCTGCGGGACGTCTCCTTCTCGCTCGCGCCCGGCGAAACGCTCGGAGTGATCGGCCGCAACGGCACCGGCAAGAGCACCCTGCTGCGTCTGATCGCCGGGGTGCTGATCCCCGACGAGGGGCGGATCCGGGTCCGGGGCGACGTCGCGCCGCTGCTGGAACTCTCCGCCGGCTTCTCCAACGACCTGACCGGGCGGGAGAACCTGTACCTGGTGGGTGGCCTGCACGGGCTGTCGTCGAAGTACCTGAAGCGGCACTTCGACGAGATCGTCTCGTTCGCGGGCGAGCAGGTGCAGGGTGCCATCGACACCTCGGTACGCCACTACTCGTCCGGGATGAAGGTCCGGCTCGGGTTTGCGATCATCTCTCACCTGCCGCACCCCATCCTGTTGATGGACGAGGTGACGGCGGTGGGCGACGCCGAGTTCCGCGACAAGTGCTACACGACCATCGATCGTCTGCTCGGGGAGGGGCGCACTCTGGTGCTGGTCTCACACAACGAAAAGGACCTGACCCGGTTCTGTCGTCGAGGACTCTTCCTCGACGGCGGCCGGTTGAGCGTCGACGGCACCATCGCCGAGGCGCTGGCCGCGTACCACGACGCGGTTCCCCGGTGACCCTCGCGATCGTGTTCGCCGCCGGTTCGCCGGCCGCGAGCCGGCCGACGGGTACGGTGCCGGGCGGCGCCCTGACGGAGGGGCTGGCTGCGCAGTGGCGCCGGGCCGGGGTTGCCGACGTGCGGTTCGCCGCGACCCTGGACGAGGTGGCGGACCTGGCTGCCACGGCGGGTGGTCCGGTGGTGCTCAGCGGCGCGGACCTGGTGGCGCACACCGCCGTACTGCGGCATCTGGTGACCAGCCCGGTCGGACCGACCGTGGCGCTGGTGCTCACCGACCCGCCCGGCGGTGGCCGGACCGTGGTCCGCGAGGAGCGCGGCCAGGTGGTCGACGCCGGTCCGGTCGAGCGGCTCGACGGCGAGGCCACCGGCGTCTTCGGGGGCGCGGTGCGGGTCGGTCGCGACGACGTACCGGCACTCGTCGCCGCCGCCCGCGCGGCCGGCACCGACCGGCAGGCCCCGGGCCCGGCGGTGGACCGGGTCTTCGCGGGCCTCGCCGGGCAGGGGACGCTGGTCTTCGCCCACCGGGTACGCCTGCTGGTCGCGCACCGGGTCGACGATGCGCCCGGACTGGCCGCCGCCGAGGCGGCGGTGGCCGCCGTCGACGAGGACCGGGCCGAGTTGCGGCTCTCGGTGAAGGAGAAGGACGACTTCTTCACCACGTACTTCGTCAGCACCTGGTCGCCGCAGGTCACCAAGCTCTGCGCCCGGTTGGGGCTGAGCCCGACGGCGGTCACCATGATCTCGGTGGCCTTCGCGGTCGCCGCCGCCGCGCTGTTCGCCGCCGGTGGCCGACCGGCGCTGGTCGGCGGTGCGGTCCTGCTCTATCTCGGCTTCGTGCTCGACTGTGTGGACGGTCAGCTCGCCCGCTACACGCGCAACTTCAGCGCCTGGGGCGGCTGGCTGGACACCATGGCCGACCGGGCCAAGGAGTACCTGGTTTACGCGGGTCTCGGGTGGGGTGCCACGGCGGCCGGGTTCCGGTACGGCTGGGCGTTGGCCATCGCCGCGATGACCCTCCAGACGGTGCGACACATGACCGACGCCTGGTACGGCGTGCTGCACGACGAGGCGGCCCGTCGACCGAAGTCGGAGGGCACCGGGGGCGGCGGCATCGGTGACCGGCTGAACGCCGCGTCCAACCGGGTGCAGGCCGACTCGGGGTCGCTGTCGTACTGGCTCAAGCGCACGGTGGTCTTCCCGATCGGGGAACGGTGGGCGCTGATCGCGCTAGCCGCCGCGCTGTTCGACCAGCGGGTCGCCCTGTTCGCGGTGCTGACCTGGGGAGTGCTGGCGTTCGGCTACACCGGTGCGCTGCGTACCCTGCGGGCGCGCTGGATGTGGGTGCCGGTGCTGGACACGGTCGACGCGACCCTGCACCGTGACGACGGTCCGCTGGCCACCCGGCTGCCGGTGCTGCGCCGACCGGGGCCGCTGGTGCTCGCGGTGGTCGCGGCGCTGGCTGCGGCGGGGTTGGTGCTGGTGACGCTGCTGGGGGACGGCGGCGATCCGGCGGCCTGGCTGCGCTGGGCGGCGGTGCCGGTGGTGCTGATGGTGCTGCTGGCCGCTGCGGCGGGGACCGGGGCGGCGCACAACGGGCCGCTGGACTGGCTGGTGCCGGCCGCGTTGCGGGCCGCCGAGTTCCTCTTCGCCGTCGCGGTCGGGGTGATCGGCGGCGCGCCCGCGTGGCTGATCTTCGGGTACGTCTTCGTGCTCACCCTGCACCACTACGACCTGGTCGCCCGGCTGGAGAAGCGGCAACCCGCGCCGCCGCTGCACTCGGCCACGCTGGGCTGGGAGGGGCGGTCGGTGCTGCTGGCGCTGACGGCGATCGCCGGAATCGTGAGTATTGGTCTGGCTACACTCGGTATCTACCTTCTGGTGCTGTTCGTGGCAAGTGTGGTGCTGGCCTGGTTCGTCCGGCCGAGCCGTCCCACCCGGGCGCCGGCGGGTACGCGACAAGGCGCGACGCTCTGACGGGAGGCCGGGACGATGACGCTGATCAGCTTCGTCGTCCCGGCCTTCCGGGTGCAGGGCTACCTGCGGGAGTGCCTGGACTCGATCCTCGGTCAGCCGATCGCCGACATCGAGGTGATCGGGATCGACGACTGCTCTCCCGACGCGGTCGGCGACATCCTCGACGAGTACGCCGCCCGCGACGACCGGGTCCGGGCGGTCCGGTTGGACCACAACGTCGGGCTCGGTCCAGCCCGTAACGTCGGGCTGGACCTGGCCGTCGGCGAGTACGTCTGGTTCGTCGACGGTGACGATTGGCTCGCGCCGGGCTGCCTGGTCGAGGTGGCCGCCCGGCTCCGCGAGACCCGCCCCGACGTGCTGCTGGTCGACCACGTCCGCATCTACTGGGACGACCGGGCCAGCGCCAGCGCGATGGCGGAGGTCTTCCCGGAGCCGCCGGGGCCGGAGACGTTCCGGCTGGCCGAGCGACCGGAGACGCTGGAACTGCTGCACACCGCCTGGAACCGGCTGCTGCGTCGGCAGTTCCTCGTCGACGCCAAGCTGCGCTTCGCCCCCGGCTGGTACGAGGACGTGTCGTTCAGCTACCCGGCGCTGCTGGCCGCCGACCGGATCGGCGTGCTCGACGTGGTCTGCGTCAACTACCGGCAGCGGCGGGCCGGGGCGATCACGAAGACCCAGGGCGAGCGGCACTTCGAGGTGTTCCACCAGTGGCACCGGGTGTTCCGGGACCTGGACCGGTTCGGCGCCGAGGAACTGCGGTCGGCGATGTTCGGGCGGATGATGTGGCACTACCTGACCGTGCTCGGCACCGACGAGCGGATTCCGGCAGAGCTGCGGCCGACCTTCTTCGCCCGGATCACCATCGAACACGCCCGTTTCCGCCCGCCCGGGGGCCATCAGGTTCCGGACGGGATCGAAGGGCTCAAGCACCGGCTGGTCGCGGCCGGTCGGTGGCAGACGTTCAGCGCTCTGCGCGCGACCGGCCGCGTCGGCGAGACGGCCCGCCGGTTCGCCCGCCGGGCCCGACACCGCCTGGGCCCGCCGGCCCGTCGGGGCGTACGCCTGGCCCGGGACGTCGCGCTGGGCGGGTACCAGAGGGTCGAGCGCCGTCGGCCGGTCGACGAGAACCTGGCCGTGTACGCGGCGTACTGGTATCGCGGGTACGCCTGCAACCCGGCCGCCGTGTACGAGGCGGCGCGGCGGCTGGCGCCGCATGTGCGGGGCGTGTGGATCGTCCGGCCGGACCGGGTGCACACCCTGCCCGACGGGGTCGAGTACGTGGTGGCTGGTACGCCCGCGTACCACCGGGTGCTGGCCCGCGCCCGGTGGCTGATCAACAACGTCAACTTCCCGGACTCGGTCCGCAAGCGGCCGGGCACGGTGCATGTGCAGACCCACCACGGCACCCCGGTCAAGGTGATGGGGCTGGACCAGCAGCGGTACCCGCTGGGCGCGACCGGCATGGACTTCGCCGGGCTGCTGCGTCGGGTGGACCGGTGGGACTACTCGGTCAGCGCGAACAGCTTCTCCACCCAGATGTGGGAACGGGCCTATCCGGCCGCGTACACCACTCTGGAGGTGGGGTATCCACGCAACGACCGGTTGGTGACCGCGACCGCCGAGGAGGTCCTGCGGCTGCGCGCGGAGCTGGACGCCGGTCTCGGCGAGCGGGTGGTGCTGTACGCCCCGACGCACCGCGAGCACCTGCCCGGCTACCGGCCACCGTTCGACCCGGAGCGGTTCCTCGACGCGCTCGGCCCAACCGGCCTGCTGCTGATGCGCAGTCACTACTTCCATGACCGGGACCGCCGCACGCCCGGCCCGAGCAGCCGGGCCCGGATCGTCGACGTCAGCGACCATCCCCGGGTCGAGGACCTCTATCTCGCGGCGGACGTGCTGGTCACCGACTACTCGTCGGCGATGTTCGACTACGCCGTCCTGGACCGACCGATCGTCGTCTACGCGCCGGACTGGGACGCGTACCGGTTGACCCGGGGGGTGTACTTCGACGTCACCGCCGAGGCGCCCGGTGCGGTGGCGCGTACCTTCCCGGACCTGCTCGACGTGTTCCGCTCCGGCGCGCTGGAGACGCCGGAGGCCGACCGGGCGCGGGCCGCGTTCCGGGAACGCTTCTGCTCACTGGAGGACGGGCACGCCGCCGAGCGGGTGGCCCGACGGGTCTTCCTGGGCGAGACGGCCGACTGAGTTCCTCTTTCCGTGCAATCGCCGTCATTCGATGGACCGTAATAGGTCTGTCACGATTCGAACATGGCACGTTTACCCGATGTGCTCGCCGCGTGATCCTGGCGACAGTCATTCCGGGTTCGCCGACGAGCTGGGGGAGGAGACGGTGACAACCGTCGCGCTCAAGGATGTGACAAAGGTCTTCCGGGACGGCACCGTCGCTGTCGACACCATCAATCTCGACGTCAACGACGGCGAGTTCCTGGTGTTGCTGGGGCCGTCCGGCTGTGGCAAGTCCACCGTGCTGCGGATGATCGCCGGGCTGGAGGAACCGACCTCGGGCGCGGTGATGCTCGACGGCGAGCTGGCGAACGAGCTGCCGCCCCGGGAACGGCGGATCGCGATGGTCTTCCAGGACTTCGCCCTCTATCCGCACATGAGCGTCAACGACAACATCGCCTTCCCGCTCAAGCTGGCCGGCGTCGAACCGGCCCCGCGCGGCGAGCGGGTCACCGACGTGGCCAGCGCCCTCGGCATCGGTGACGTGCTGGCCCGACGCCCCGGTCAGCTCTCCGGCGGACAGCGGCAGCGGGTCGCGATGGGCCGGGCGATCGTCCGTCGGCCCGGCCTGTTCCTGATGGACGAGCCACTGTCGAACCTGGACAGTGGGCTCCGTGCCGAGCTGCGCGCGGAGATCTCCGGTCTGACCCGCGAACTGGGCGTCACCACCGTGTACGTGACCCACGACCAGGCCGAGGCGCTGACCATGGCCGACCGGGTCGCCATCATGCGCAAGGGCGTCCTCCAGGACGTCGGCACCCCCACCCAGGTGTACGGCCGCCCGGCCACCCTCTATGTCGCCGCGTTCCTCGGCAGCCCCCGGATGAACCTGCTGGAGGCGTCGGTCTACGTCCACCTCGACCGGTACATCACCCTCACCCTCGGCGAGCAGGCGCTCTATCTGCCGTGGAACGACATCCGTAGTCGGGCCGTGGCGCATTACCACGGTGAGCGGATCGTGGTCGGCATGCGCGCGGAGGCGCTCACCCCGGTCGCTCCGGACACCTCCGGAGACGTGCTCCAGGGCCGGATCCGCTACCTCGAACACCACGGCCACGAGTCCCTGGCCTTCCTCGACATCGGGGCCTCCGCGATCGTGGTCGACGAGGTCGGCGCCCCGGTCGACGGCGACGTCCCGCTCGGTCAGCGTGGCCTGCGCCGGTTCGGCCAGATGATGCAGCGGTTCACCGGCCGGGTCGCGGTCGACCAGGGCGAGCAGGGCGCGAACAGCGGCAGCAACACCAGCGTCCTGAACGATCCGGGCCGCCACCATCGTCGCCCGGCCGAACTGGCCGTCCGGCTGGCGCCCTACCCGGCGGTCTCCGCAGGGCACCCGCTCAGCGTCAAGGTCCGCATGGACGCCCTGCACTTCTTCGACGACCGGGGCGACCGCATCGACGTCGGCTGGCGCTGACGGCACCGATGTAAGGAAGGGCACCTTATTAACGCCTGCGGTATAGCACGGGTCCCCTGCTAACGCGCCTCCACGAGCGGCTCGCAGACGATCGGCCGCTAGCACGGTTCGATGAGCGGGCGGCGGTAGGGGGACCAGGCGACGAAGCGGGTGAACAGGTCACGTGGCGTGGGGCCGTCGTCGGGGTTGAGGCGGTAGAGATCCCGGGTGGCCTCGTAGAACAGGCCCGACAGATAGATCGACAGGCCGATCTCGTTGCGGCCGTACTCGGTCTTCAGCAGGATGCGCGCGGTGGCGCACGGCCACGGGTGCCCGCAGGCCCGGCAACACCACATGGGCCGCAGCGGGGTGTGGGGTTTCTCGTGCAACGGGTACGCCCGCGGCCGGTCCGGTGCCGGCCCGTCACCCGGTTGCGGCAACTGGTGAGTGATCATCAAAAACTCCTCTGCGCGGATGCCGTGCTCCGGGCGGAGCGCCTGACCTGGGTCGGGGCCCGTCCAAGCGGGGGACGAGCGGACGGGCCCCGACAGAAACCCCCACGATCTGCCGCAATCGGGGAACTTTCTACGTGACAGTCTGGTGAGGACACCACTACTTTCGGAAGGGAATCACCCCCCACCAGCCCGGCCGTACGAGCCGGTCGTCACCGAAGTGCAGAGGTGTGCAGATGGATCGGTTACCCATGTTGGAGCTGTTCGCCGGTGAGTTACGCCGGCTGCGGACCAAGGCCGGACTCTCCCAGGAGGCGCTCGGCCAGCAGATCAGCTACTCGGCTTCGCTCGTCGCCTCGGTCGAGCAGTGTCGGCGGGCTCCCCGGGAGGAGTTCACCGTGCGCTGCGACGACGTCCTGCACGGCGAGGGGCTGTTGGTGCGGGTCCGGGAGGCGATCCTCAAGGAGAGCCTGATGCCGTGGTTCCGCGAGTGGGTCACGATCGAGCAGGAGGCGACCTCGCTGTGCAGCTTCCAGCCGTTGGTGGTGCCGGGCCTGCTCCAGACCGAGGGGTACGCCCGCGCGCTCTACGAGGGCGCGAGCCATCTCGTCGGCGACCAGGTCGAGGCGCCGCTGGCCGCCCGGCTCGCCCGGCAGAAGGTGCTCGCCCGGCCCAATCCGCCGCTGCTGGTGGCGGTGCTCGACCACACGGTGCTGGAGCGCCCGGTCGGCGGGCCGAAGGTGATGCGGGAGCAGTTGCTGCACCTGGTGGAGGTGGGGCGTCGGATCAAGGTGCACCTGCACATCGTGCCCAAGGGGGTGGGCGCCTATCCGGGGCTCAACGGTGCCTTCGTGATCGCCACCCCGCCGGAGGGCGACGACATCGCCTACCTCGACAACCAGATGCGCGGCAGCATCGTGGAGCGCACTGTGGACGTAAACTCCCTTCGGCAGAACTGGGAGGCCGTTCGGGCCGAGGCGTTGCCCCAGGGAGCCACCCTCAAGATGATCTCGGAGGCGGCGGAAGCATGGACCTGACCGGCGCGATCTGGCGCAAGAGCACCCGCAGCAGTGGCAACCAGGGCGACTGCGTCGAGGTGGCCGACAACCTGGCGCAGGTCGTCGGGGTGCGCGACAGCAAGGACCGGCAGGGGCCGGTGCTCACCTTCACGCCCGAGACCTGGCGAGCCTTCGTGCAGTCCACCAAGAGGCGCTGACCCCGCTCCGTCGCGTGGCCTTGTCGGTCAAGTTACTTGCCGGTAGCGTTCGGGCATGACCATCGACTCGCGGCAGGTGGCCGCTGGCATGCTCCAGGCGGTGCCCTTCGCCCGTACGCTCGGCTTCGAATTCGTCGAGGTGGCACCGGAGGCGGAAGGCTCGGTGCGGGCCGTGGTCCGGCTGCCCGACTCGCCGGCCACCCACAACCACGTCGGCGGCCCGCACGCCGGGGCCGTGTTCACGCTCGGCGAGACCGCCTCCGGCGCGGTGGTGATGGCCGCGTTCGGTCACCTGCTCGACCGGGCCACGCCGCTCGCGGTGCGCGCCGAGATCGCGTACCGCAAGCTCGCCATGGGCGCGGTGCTGGCGACGGCGCGGCTCGGTCGCCCGCCGGCCGAGGTGATCGCGGAGCTGGAGGCCGGCGAGCGACCGGAGTTCCCGGTACGCGTGGAGATCGTCACCGAGGAGGGCAAGCCGACCTCGGAGATGACCGTCGTCTGGACGCTGCGCCCGAACTGACGCGACGGCCCTCGGCCGGTGCTGGCCGACAGGCCTGCGGCCCGAGTCGACGAAAGCGCCTGGCCGGACTGACGAACAGAGTCGACTGACGCACAGGGTCAGCGGCGCTGCTGTAGCGCCTCGGCGTTGCGTACCTCGTTGTCGCGGTCGCCGCTGCCGGTGGCGATCAGGGTCTGGAGGCTGCTGCCCACGTAGCCGCCCCAGGCATTCGCGCAGACGTCGTAGCACTCGTGGTGCCGGGTCAGGCCGACGTGGGTGAAGCGCAGCCGGGTGCCCTCGCCCTCCGGCGAGATGTCGAATCGGATCCGGGTGTCGGTCCACTCCTGCGGGTCGGCGGTGAAGTTGAAGTAACCCTCCACGCAGAGCCACTCGACCGTCTCGCCGGGCACGAACTCCACGATTCGGAAGCGGCACCGGTGGATGTCCTTGTAGTGGTAGGAGAACTCGGCACCGGCGACGTCGGTCGGCCCGTCGATGTCCGTCGACCACCAGCCGCGTACGTCGTTGACGGCGTCGAACACCTCCATCGGGGTCTGGTCGACCACGAACGTGGTGGTGTAACTCTGCTCGGTCATGGTTCCTGTCCTTCGATCGGTGTCATTCGAGGTGCGTACGGAGGGCGGCGAGCGGGCCGTCCCAGTCGCGGGCCAGGGCGGCCAGGAACTGCTGGGCGACCTGCATCGGTGCGGATCGCAGGCGGTAGCGCACGCGGCGGCGCTCGCCCGGCTCGGCGCTCACCAGGCCCGCCTCGGCGAGCAGGGCGAGGTGCTTGGCGATCCCCTGGCGGGTGATCGGCAGCCGGGCTGCGAGGTCGGTGGCGGTGGCCGGGCCGCCCTCGGCCAGGGCGGCGAGGATGGCGCGCCGGTTCGGGTCGGCCAGGGCGACGAACACCGCCTCCGCGACGGCCTCGGACGCGGGGTCAGTCATGGAGATAGGCGACCAGCTCGTCCAGCTCGCTCGCCCAGCCACGGGTGTTGCCCGCGAACGCCACGTCGTGTTCGTCGGGGCCGAGCTGGGCGAACCCGGTCTCGACCACGGTGAGGCTGGTGCCGTCGCCGTCGGCGGTCAGGGTGAACTCGACGTACGTGCGGCGCGGGTCGTCGGCGGGCAGGCCGTGCACGGGCCAGGTGTAACCGAAGACGGTCTTCGGTTCGAGCCGTTCGATCCGCAGTTGCGACCGTTCGCCGCTGTCCCAGGAGACGGTCGCGATGCCGCCGACGCGCAGGTCCACCTCGGCGCGCTGGCCGAACCAGGTGCCGAGCCCTTCCGCGCTGGTGATCGCCGCCCACACGTCGTCCACCGGGCGGGCTATCCGCACGGTGCGTTCGATCCGGTCGGGAAATCCCATCGTCGCGCCCCTTCTGTAGCAACCAGCCGGTTGCTACAGAAGCTATGGCAACTCAATGGTTGCGTCAACTGTTGTGGTGAACCTCGTCGGTCAGGCGACCCTGAGAAGGAGCGCGACCGGAAAGGACACGATGCGCCGTCTCATTGCGACCGCCTCAGGGCGACTCGACCGGTGACGGTCATCAGGACGGAGCAGACCGCCATGAGTGCCAGCGTGATCCAGGGAACCGTCCGCGATGAACGTATGAGCGAGTTTCACTTTCGGCAACTCGAGGCGCGGCGTGCCGAGCAGAGGACCCACTGCACGGCACGCCGGGGTCGGTCGAAGTGCGTTTGCGGGCCGGTGACCGTGGATAGATTGGTACGGTGCTCGGCCTGCCTGATCATGTGACCGCTTGTCTCTTCGACCTGGACGGTGTGCTGACGCAGACCGCCCGGCTGCACAACGCCGCCTGGACCGAGACCTTCGACGACTTCCTGCGGCGGCACGCGGCCACCACCGGTGAGCCCTACCGCCCGTTCGATCCGGGTCCGGACTACCACCGGTACGTCGACGGGCGGCCCCGCCTGGACGGCGTACGCACCTTCCTGGCCTCACGGAACATCACGCTGCCGGAGGGTACGCCGGAAGACCCGCCGGGCGCGCAGACCGTGTACGGCCTGGGAAACCGGAAGAACACGCTGGTGCTGGAACGGATGCGCAGCGCCGGAGTGGACGTCTATCCGGGCTCGGTGGCGTACCTCAAGGCGGTCCGCGACGCGGGGCTGCGTCGGGCGGTGGTCACCGCCAGCGCCAACGGCCGGGACGTGCTGGCCGTGGCCGGGCTGGAATCGCTGCTGGAGGCCCGGGTGGACGGGCTGACGGCACGGGCCGAAGGGCTGCGTGGCAAGCCCGCGCCGGACACCTTCCTCGCCGGGGCGAAGCTGCTCGGCGTCGATCCCGCGAACGCGGTGGTGTTCGAGGACGCGCTGGCCGGTGTCGCCGCCGGGAAGGCCGGTGGGTTCGGGTACGTGGTGGGGGTGGACCGGGCCGGTCAGGCCGACGAGTTGCGGAAACACGGTGCAGACGTGGTGGTCGACGATCTCGCCGACCTGCTCACCGCCGGAGGGCACGCGTGATCCGGGAGCGGGCGTATCCGGTCGAGCCGTGGCACGTGCGGGAGACCCGGCTCGACATGGACGTGCTCGCCCAGTCTGAGTCGGTCTTCGCCCTCTCCAACGGCCACGTCGGGCTGCGCGGCAACCTGGACGAGGGCGAGCCGCACGGGTTGCCCGGCACGTACCTGAACTCGTTCTACGAGTTGCGCCCGCTGCCGTACGCGGAGGCGGGTTTCGGTTTTCCGGAGTCCGGTCAGACGATCGTCAACGTCACCAACGGCAAGCTGATCCGACTGCTGGTCGACGACGAGCCGCTCGACGTGCGGTACGGCGAGGTGCTCGCCCACGAGCGGGTGCTCGACATGCGCGCCGGCACGTTGCACCGCTCCCTGCACTGGCGCTCACCGGCCGGGCGCGAGGTGCGGGTGAACACCACCCGGCTGGTCTCGTTCCGGCAGCGCTCGGTCGCCGCCATCCGGTACGAGGTGGAGGTGGCCGACGGTAAGCCGCTGCGGCTGATCGTCCAGTCCGAGCTGGTGGCCAACGAGACGCTGCCGCCGCAGAGCCGCGACCCCCGGGTGGCCGCCGTGCTGGAGTCGCCGTTGGAGGCGGAGGAGGAGCTGACCACGGAGGACGGTGGACTGCTGATCCACCGGACCAAGGTGTCCGGCCTGCGGGTCGCCGCCGCGATGGAGCACGAGGTCACCTCGCCCGCACGGACCACGGTGGAGTCCGAGGGGTACGAGGACTGGGTGCGGACCACCATCGGCTGCGTGCTGGAGCCGGGGCAGACGCTCTGCGTGGTGAAGTACCTGACCTACGGCTGGTCCAGTCGCCGCTCGCTGCCGGCCCTGCGCGACCAGGTCGGCGCCGCGCTCGCCGCCGCGCGACTGGACGGCTGGGACGGGTTGGTCCGCGAGCAGCGGGAGTATCTGGACGAGTTCTGGGACGCCGCCGACGTGGAGGTCGAGGGCGACCCGGAGGTGCAGCAGGCGGTCCGGTTCGGGCTGTTCCACGTGCTCCAGGCCGGTGCCCGCGCGGAACGTCGGCCGATCAGCGCCAAGGGGCTCACCGGCCCCGGGTACGACGGCCACGCGTTCTGGGACACCGAGATGTTCGTGCTGCCGGTGCTCACGTACACCCATCCGGCTGCGGTGCGGGACGCGCTGTACTGGCGTTTCTCCACACTGGAGCAGGCACACGAGCGGGCCCGGACACTCAACCTCAAGGGTGCGGCCTTCCCGTGGCGCACCATCGAGGGGCCGGAGTCGTCCGGTTACTGGCCGGCGGGCACGGCGGCGTTCCACATCGCCGCCGGTGTCGCCGACGCGATGCGCCGGTACGTGCTGATCAGCGGTGACCGCGAACTGGAGCGGGAGATCGGACTGACCCTGCTGGTGGAGACCGCCCGGCTGTGGCGGTCGCTCGGGCACCACGACCGCAACGGCCAGTTCCACATCGACGGGGTGACCGGCCCGGACGAGTACACCGCCGTGAAGAACGACAACATCTACACGAACCTGATGGCGCAGCGGAACCTCCAGACCGCTGCCGAGGTGGCGATGCGCTACCGCGACGAGGCGTACCACCTGGGGGTCACCGACGAGGAGGCCGCCGCCTGGCGGGACGCCGCCTCGGCCATGCACATCCCGTACGACGACGAGATCGACGTGCATCAGCAGGTGGAGGGCTTCACCCGGCTCCAGGAGTGGGACTTCGTCGACACACCGTCGGACAAGTACCCGTTGCTGCTGCATTACCCGTACTTCGACCTGTACCGCAAGCAGGTGGTCAAGCAGGCTGACCTGGTGTTGGCGATGCACTGGCGCGGGGACGCGTTCACGCCCGAGGAGAAGCTGCGCAACTTCCTCTACTACGAGCGGCGTACCGTCCGGGACTCCTCGCTCTCCGCCTGCACCCAGGCGGTGCTGGCAGCCGAGGTGGGCTACACCGAGTTGGCGCACAGCTATCTGCGCGAGGCCGCGCTGATGGACCTGCACGACCTGAACGAGAACACCCGCGACGGGGTGCACATGGCCTCCCTCGCCGGGGCGTGGATCGCGTTGGTCGCCGGCTTCGGGGGCCTGCGGGACCACGACGGGGTGCCGTCGTTCGCGCCGCACCTGTCGAGCGGGTTGAGCCGGTTGGCCTTCTCGCTCCAGTGGTGCGGGATGCGGCTACGCGTCGACGTGCGTCCGCACGAGACGACGTACTCGCTGCACCACGCCGCGCACGACGCGGTCATGGAGGTCCGCCACTACGGCAAGTCGATCCGCGTCACCTGCGACGAGTCGGTCACCGTACCGATCCCGCCGCTCCCCGAGGACCTGCCGACGCCGGAGCAGGCCCCGGGCCGGGCACCGATGCTCCGGCTCCCGGAGACCACCAGCTGAGTCGCGTCGCGGCGGCCCGCCGATCCGGTGACGCCGTCAGCTCGACAGGGCCCGCCGACCTGCTCGATCGGCGGCCCGCTGGTCGACGCCGCTCAGATCGGCTCGCCCTGAGAGGGACGGCCGGTGGCGTCGTGCGGCGTCCTCGCCCGGGGATCGTCGGCGTCACGTGCCTGGGCCGCCTCGTCCGCCCAGTCCCGTCCGCGCCGGGTGTCCTGTTCGCGCCGCTCGCGATCGGCGGCCTTCTGCACGGGCTCACGCTGGTGATGCGGCATGACGGTCCTCGCGATCTGCTCGCCGACGCCCCAGGCGCCGGTCCGTCTGCGGTCTTCCGTCGGCTACCCACCGCCCCCGGCGACAAACGCGCGTGCGATGCACCGGGCGGGGTATGCGGCAGACCGGGAGGCGAGATGGACGTACGCGGTGGCGAGGTGACGATCCCGGTGGGTCAGGTAGACCTGTCGGCCGACCTGTCGGTGCCGACCGGCGCGTCCGGTGCAGTGTTGTTCGCGCACGGCAGCGGCAGTTCCCGGCACAGCCCCCGCAACGTCTCGGTGGCCCACCGGCTCACCTCCGACGGCCTCGGCACCGTGCTGGTGGACCTGCTCACCCCGGCTGAGGACGAGGTGGACGCGGTCACCGCCGAGCTGCGTTTCGACATCGGGCTGCTGGCCGACCGGCTGGTCGCGACCCTGGACTGGTTGGCCGTCGAGCGGCCCTTCGGTGCAGTGCCGATCGGTCTCTTCGGTGCCAGTACGGGTGCCGCCGCCGCCCTGATCGCGGCGGCGCGGCGGCCCGACGTGGTGCGCGCCGTGGTGTCCCGGGGCGGCCGACCCGACCTGGCCGGAGCCGCCCTGGGCGAGGTGCGCGCCGCCACCCTGCTGCTCGTCGGTGGCCTCGACGAGCAGGTCATCACGCTCAACGAGCAGGCCCGGGAGCGGATGACCGCGCCGACCGAGCTGCGGGTGGTCCCCGGAGCCACGCACCTCTTCGCCGAACCCGGGACGCTGGAACAGGTGGCCGACGCGGCGGCCGGCTGGTTCGGCGACCACCTGCATCCCCGGGTACGCGCGCGGAGCTGAGGTCAGACCTTGCGGATCGTCCTGCGGGTACGGGCCTTCGCCGTACGCCCCCGGATGATCCTCGACCACCGCCTTTTCGCCGCGGCGGTCTGGCGCTGCTGCTGCACGCTGTCGATGACCCGCCAGACGACGGCGGCGATCGGAACCGCGACGAAGGCGCCCGCGATGCCGGCGATGAGCGTGCCGGCGGTGACCGCGAGCAGGATCACCACCGGATGCAGCCGCACCTGTCGCTTCATGATCAGCGGTTCGAGCAGGTTGCCCTCGATCTGCTGGACGGCGATCACCGCGCCCAGGGTGAGCAGGGCGGTGGTGGGGCCGTTGGCGGCCAGCGCCACCAGCACCGCGACCGCCCCGGCCACGGTGGCGCCGATGATCGGGACGAAGCCGCCGAAGAACGTGATCAATGCCAGCGGGAAGGCCAACGGCACACCGAGCAGCACCAGCGCCAGACCGATGCCGATGGCGTCGATCGCCGCGATCAGCATGGTGCCCCGGCTGTACGAGCCGAGCGTGCGCCAGCCGACCCGACCCGCCTCGGCGGCGATCTCCCGGTTGGGCCCGCCCGCCCGACGCAACGTCCAGTGCCACATCGACCGCCCGTCCTTGAGCAGGAAGAAGAGCAGCACCAGGGCGAGCAGGATGGAGCCGAACACCTCGGCCACCGTCTGCGCGCTGGCGACCGGGTCGACCTCCTGCTGACTGAGCGCCTGACGGAGCTGGTCGACGAGGCCGTCGAGCTGCTCGTCGGTGACCGGCAGGGTGGAGGTGACGAAGTCGCGGCTGCGTTCCAGGCCCTCCCGCAGCTCGTCGCCCAGCTCGCTGAACTGGCCCGCGGTCATGTTCCAGACCAGTACGCCCACGCCGGACAGGACACCGAGCAGGAGCAGGACGGTGAGCAGGGCGGCCAGCGCGGCGGGCAGTCGCAGCCGGCGCAACGCGAGCTGGACCGGGTCGAGCAGCGCGGCCAGGAAGAAGGTGGCGGCCAACGCGATGGCCAGCGGGGTCACCAGCATCGTGATCCGGGCCAAGAGATAGAGCCCGGCGGCGATCACCACCAGGCAGGCACTCCAGACCACCGCCGTACGCACCAGCCAGGGCAGGGCCGCCCAGGTCTGTCTCGGCCCGGCCCCCCGCCGCGTCGACTCCTCGGGCCTGCGCCCGTCACCCCGTGCGACCACGTCGGCCTCCTCTTCCCGGCGAGGTCGTACCCGGCCGGTGTCCGTCCGACACCGGTCCCACGCTAGGTTCCCGCCCGACGGGCCGGAGGAGGTTCGCGCTATCTGCCTGTCGCGGCAGAACCGGTCAGTACGCGGGCGCCGCCCGCCCGGGAACCACGGTGGGCATCTCGCGGGTCTGCTCGACGCCACCCAACGCGGTCAACGGCAGCACCGACTCACGCTCCTCGACCTGCGGTAGCAGTGCCGAAAGCGCCTCGTCGCGCAGGCTGCGTGCTGCCGCGGCGGCCAGCTCGGCGGCCCGCCAGCGCTCCTGCTCCTGCGCGTGGGCCGCCTGCTGGCGCGCGAAGAGGTTGTCGCGTACCGCCCGACGCAGCGTCAGCTCCTGCTCGACCGGGTGCAGTCGCGGGTCCCAACCCCGGTGGGCGAAGACGTCGCTGAGCTGTTCCACCGACAGCTCCCGCCGCCAGTACGCCTCCATGGCCGACCGGTGCAGCCACCGCTCCCGGTCGGCGTACTCGGCGGGGGTGCGCGAGGTCTGCGGCAGCGGCATCCCGGTGGCCGCGGACAGCCGGCGGACGTCCGCCTCCGCCGTCTCGTACGCCTGCCACGCCCGCTCGGCCTCGTCCTGCGCGGTGAGCCACTCCTCGCGACGTCGCCGGGCCGTGGCGTCGGCCCGGTCGGCGGCCACGGCCACCTCCTCCGCCCAGCGGTCCTGGTCCCGCTGTTCCTCGGTGTGCTCGGTGCGGCTCGGCAGTGCCGCCTCGCGGATCCGGGCGCCCGCGTCGAACCGGAGGAGGTGTCGGGGGCGCAGCAGCAGGGCGGCGATGGCGAGGATCACCACGCCGAGCAGGCTCAGCCAGATCACGGCGGCCATGGGGACGTCGGGCATGACGTAGGAGAGAGCGGTTCGCATCATCAACACCTCTCGCGGTCGGATGAGGGTCGTCGACTGGGGGAAGGTCTGTGGTCGCCGAGGTCGGCGACAGGACGTCGGGCCGGGCCGGACGGGTCCGCGACGGCGGTGTGCCCCCGGGACGCGCGACGACGGTCGGTGGCCGTGTCCGGGGTCGGGCCGGGGCGGCGGACGGTCGCGTGGGCCGGTGGGGCGTCCTGAGGCGGGCCGTCGGTCAGGCGGCCGGTGGACCGCGACGGGTCGGCTCACCGTTGCCCACGGTGCGGCGCGGCACGGTGAGCTGGTAGACCGTGGTGATGGCCGCGCCGGACTCGACGGCGGGCTCGGGGCGAGCCGGCGGCGAGGTCGGGACCGTGGGCTGCGTCGGTGACGTCGCCAGCGTGCCGGAGGCCCGCACCTGCGCGGCGGCCGGTGCGACGGTGCCCGGCCAGGTCGGCAGGTCGGCCGTGACGGACCAGGCGCGATGATCGGCGACGCCGTGGATCGGCTGGTCGCCCGCCGGGCGCAGTGGCAGGTTGGCGGCGGCCGTGCCGAGGCCGACCGCCAGCACGAGGGCGGCCAGCGCCAGTCGGGTCAGCTCACGCAGCGTGCGCAGCGTCGCCGGCCACAAGGGACGGGCGAGCGCGACAGACGACACGTGTTCAACCTATCGCCCCCGTGCCGATAACGCATGGGCGCGAGTGGGATGGGATCGGTGAACCACGCCACGTGGTCGACTGTGGACGGTGCGGGCTAGTCGGTGAACAGGGCGAGCAGGTCGCCGACCTGGCGGTCGGCCTCGGCCGGGTGGCGGAACCGGCCGGCCGGGTTGAGGGTGTACTCGTTGCGGCGGCCCACCCGGGTGCGATGCAGATAGCCGCCCGCCTCCAGGTCGGCGACGATGGCCTGGGCGGCGCGTTCGGTGACCCCCACCTCGCTGGCGACGTCGCGCAGCCGGGCGGTGGGGTTGCGGGCGATGGCGAGCAGTACGTGTGCGTGGTTTGTCAGGAAAGTCCAGTTGCGGGTGCTTTCTCGCTCGTCTGAGGTCGCCATGCCCGCCATCGTATGGCCTGCCCTGTCGTGTTCCGGAGCTGCGCTCGCGCCCGCTCGGCTCGATTGGCAAGCGTTCTGGAATACATGAAATGCAGATCACGCATAGCTTGACGTGCCTTGCGCTGCGTGTGACGGTTGGTGGCAGCCCGTGGCCAGCGCCGGCCGGGATGACCAGGCATTCCACCGAGAGGCGAGGTGACGCCGGATGAGTCGACCCGGAACGATCGGAGCGCAGCCCGGTCCCGAACGCGAGTACCTGACCGCAGACCTTCCCGGTTCGCGGGAGCGCGCCCTCGCCGAGCTGGTCGCCGGCAACCGCCGCTTCGTCACCGACACGCTCCGGCACCCCAACCAGAACGCCAGCCACCGGGCCGCCGTCGCCGCCGAGCAGCACCCCTTCGCGGTGATCGTGGGCTGCTCCGACTCACGGCTCGCTGCGGAGATCATCTTCGACCGTGGGCTGGGTGATCTCTTCGTGGTCCGTACCGCCGGGCACACCATCGGCCCGGAGGTGCTGGGCAGCGTCGAGTACGCGGTGAGCGTGCTGCGTACGCCGCTGGTGGTGGTGCTCGGGCACGACTCGTGCGGTGCCGTCCAGGCGGCCCGGGCCGCGGCGGCCACCGGCACCGCTCCGTCGGGGCACCTGCGGGCCGTGGTGGACGCGGTGGTGCCCAGCCTGCGCCGGGCCGAGCAGGCGGGAGTCGACGACCTGGACGCGATCGTCGACATCCACATCGCGCAGACCGTCGAGGCGATGCTGGAGTCCTCCGAGGCGCTGGCCGCCGAGGTGGCCGCAGGCGGGTGCGCGGTGGTGGGCATGTCGTACCGGCTGGCCGCCGGTGAGGTGCGGACCGTCGCGGCGGAACCTGCCGAGATGTCGGGTGTGGTCACGCCCGTGGGCTGATCCGCCGGATTGCCCGACACGGACGACGAGGGCCGCTCCGCCAGACGGCGGAGCGGCCCTCGCATGTCACCCGGACGGTGCTCAGAGCAGCGACACGTGCACGTGGTCCGTGTGGTTGGACGGGCCGCTGTAGGACCGCCACCTGTTCTCGGTCGGGAACCAGATCTGCCGGTTCCAGATCACGTAGTAGATGCCGAGCCGGTCGGCGTTGCGGACCAGGAAGGCCGCCAGGTTGTTGCCGTAGATCCGGGTGTCGTTGTTGTGCCAGGGGCTGAACCCGCTGTTCTGCAACGACCAGTCACAGGCCCGGCCCTTGGGGTGCTCGAACTTGTCACCGGGCCGCCAGCAACCGACGAAGCGGTCGAAGCCGGCCCGCTTGACCTCCTTGTACATGTGCAGGGTGCGCGGCGTGATGCAGCCCGACGTGGTCGGGTCCTTCTGGCTGCACGACTCCGGCTTCCAACTGCCGTCGGACGCGCGGTTCGGCGCCACCCGGGCGACCGGCGAGGTGGCGGCCACCAGGCCACCGGTCAGGCTCTCGCCACCGACCAGGCGGAGTGACTTCTCCGCCTCGGTCTTCTTGCGCGCCATGTCGTTGGTCAGCTTCTGCTGCTCACGGACCTCGGCGTCGGAGGCGAGCTTGGCCTGGTCGGCGCGCTCCCGGATCGTGTTGACCTCGCCCAACTTCTTGTCGTTGAACAGGTTCAACTCGTCCAGGGCGGACGCGCGGTCCATGAACGAGTCCGGCGCGTTGCTCTGCAACAACATCGCTATCGCACCCACCCGGCCGGTGCGGTACGACTGCGTCGCGATCTCGGCGACCTGCGGCCGGAGCGCGTCGAGGTCGGCTTGTGCGCGGCGCAGCTCGACGTCGAGCTTGAGCTGGCGCTTCTTGGACCGCTCCAGCTGGTTCTTGGCCTTGGAGAAGTCGCGGTTCGCCGACTCGATCAGGTCGTTGAGCATCGGTGGGTCGTCGTCGTGCTCGGCTGGCGCGGGTGGGTTCGGCGCGGCCATGGCCGGCAGGGGCCCGGCGAACACGGCGAACGCGGCGAACACGGCCACCACAGGGGTCATCCAGCGGCGTAGGGGTGCCGTCACTTCTTTCCCTTCCATCGACCGCCGACCGGGTTAGCTGACGGGTTCGGAACGGAAGTGGCCCCTACCGCTGACGCGGATTCACCCCACCTACCTGGGTCCCCGGCTCGCCTCGCGGCGATTGGGCGGTGGCACCGCAGGCGCCGCTGCGCGCCTTCGTCGGTGACCGGCTGTGAGGTTACCCGACGGTCCATGTCGGTCTCTACGCCCCGAACCCGGCTAGATGCGTCATTTCGTAATCGCGATGGGTGACCAACGACACGGGCACGAACCGTGTCGGCAGGGGCGGTCACGCTGCGGGGTGTCACCATGTGGTGTCCGTGCTCCTGTCCGGGTCGGGCCACCGCGATCCGGTGGCGGGGGGTGTGTCACGCGCACGCGCGGTGCTGAGCGCGTGCAGGGCCTCGGTCCGGTCCGTACCGGGCCGGGGAGTCGGGGGAGTGGGGCCGCCGCCGTCCGGCCCGTCGTCGTGGCCGCCGGACCCGCCGGGCTCCGGCGTGTCCCGCCGTCCGGCGGTGACCACCAGCGCGGCCAGTGCGGTCGTCAGCGGTACGGCGGCGACCAGCCCCAGCGTGGCCACCACGCTGCGGACGATCTCCTGGGTGAGGAACTCGCTGGTCACGATCTGGCCGAGCGCGCGGGTGTCGGCGGTGAGCAGGAGCAGCAACGGCAGCGACGCGCCCGCGTACGCCAGCACGATGGTGTTCACCACCGAGGCGATGTGGGCCCGGCCGACCCGGGTCGCCGAGCGGTACAGCTCCCGGCGGGTGAAGCTCGGGTTGGCGTGACGCAGTTCGGTCACGGCGGCGGCCTGGGTCACCGTGACGTCGTCGAGCACGCCGAGCGAGCCGATGATGATGCCCGCGAGCAGCAGGCCGTGCAGGTCGACGTCGCCCCGGAACATGGACAGCGTGGTGGCGTCCTCGCTGCCGAAGCCGGTCAGGTGGGTGGCCCGGGTGGCGGCCAGCCCGAGCAGGCCGGTGAGCACCAGGCTGCCGAGCGTGCCGAGGACGGCCACCGAGGTCTGTGCCGAGATGCCGTGTGTCAGGTACAGCACCACGAACATGATCAGCGCCGCGCCGACGATGGCGACCACCAACGGCGGCTGGCCGGCACTGATGCCGGGCAGCACGAAGGTGATCAGGATGGCGAAACTGGCTGCCAGACCGCCGAGCGCGGCCAGGCCGCGAAGCCGCCCGAAGGCCACGATGGCGGCGGCGAACAGCACCGCGAGCCAGATCAGCGGCTTACCCCGCTGGTGCTCGGCGATGTTGTAGTAGCTGAGCGAGGGGTCCTCGGGATCGGTCAGGGAGACCAGGATGATCTCGTCGCCGACGCTGACCCGTGGCGCTCCCGGGCCGTCCGGCAGCGGCGTCTGCACGTCCTGACCTTCGTCCGGGCCGTTGTCGACCCGTACGGTCACCGTGCCGCACTGCTGCCCGGCGGTGGTCGGGGTGCCCTCGGGCACGACCGGGTTCGGTGGGCAGGGCTCGTTCACCACCCGGGTGACCGTGCCGTGGTAACGAGGCGTGTCGTCGGCGGCCTCGGGTCGCGGCGGGTCCGAGGGCCAGAGGATGAGCGCGGCGACCAGGGTGACGAGGAAGAGGGGGACCACCGTCACGATGAGGATCCGCCGCACCCGGGGTGGGGTGGGCGGAGCGGAACGGGTGTGGTCGGCGCCCATTCATTGTCTCCCAACGATTCCAAGGCGAACTACGTACCGGCGGGCGAGAAGGTTCAGCGCCGCCGGTCGGCCGCTGCGGCGGGCATCCGGAATGGCCCGAGCGTGGCAGGATGGCTGCGTACCGTGAGGGCAGGGCCGGCTCTCGGCAACCGCAGCAGGGCTGCGGCCCGGGTGCGCAACCGCGGCAGGGCTGCGGCCGTGTCACACCGCCACACGCGGGCGGCGGCAGTGCGGCGCGACCGTGTCGGGGGTACGGCGACGGGCCGCCGAAGGTCTGCTGCGGCGGTGGTGCGTGCCCGACGGCGGGCGGGGGCCGGGAGGCTTCCGGGTCGGCTGGCCATCGTGGCGAATGGTAGCCAGGTCGGCATCGGAACGCAGGTCGCGAGCGTGTGTCGGGGGCGGGCGTCGGAGACGACACTCCCGGCCGGGCGTGCGGGTGGGGCGGGTCAGCCGCGCCTCATCAGGCGACGGGCGGGTCAGCCGCGCTTCATCAAGCGGCCGACGGCGGCCATCATCTCGGAGGCCATCTCGTCGGCGCGGCCCTCGGCGGCGCCCTCGTGCATGCAGTGCCGGGCGTGCCCGTCGAGCAGGCCGAGAGCGACCTTGTCCAGCGCGGCCTGGATCGCGGAGATCTGGGTGAGCACGTCGATGCAGTAGCGATCCTCGTCGACCATCTTCTCGACGCCGCGTACCTGCCCCTCGACACGACGTAGCCGGGCGAGCAGTTGGTCCTTGCTGGCGGTGTAGCCGCGGATCGGCGCGGGTGTGCTCATGAACACGAGGATAACGTACCCCTGGGGGGTATGGTACGGTCACAGTTGTGGATACCCCCCGAGGGTATTCGACGGGGTGCCCGGCCCGGGTGGACGGGCCCTGGAGAGGAGAGTTGCCATGGTCACCACGGCGTACCAGGTGCAGGGCATGACCTGCGGCCACTGCGTCAGCGCGGTCAGCGCCGAGGTCGGCGCGATCCCCGGCGTCGAGGACGTCCAGGTCGACCTGGCCAGCGGTCAGGTCACCGTCACCAGCGCGCAGCCGCTGGACCCGGCCGCCGTCCGGGCCGCAGTCGACGAGGCCGGTTACGAGTTGGTCGCCGCCTGAGGCGACCGGAGACCGAGGTGTCCCGATGAACACGGCGACGAAGGTGAGCGGCTTCGCGCTCGGCCTCGCGGCGGTGTTCGCCGCCGCGTACGGAGTCGGCCAGGTGACCGGCCCGACGGCCCCGGTCACCGCGACCGGCCACGACGGCGCGACCGGCCACGGCGACGGCCCGGACCAGGGCGGGCACGACGAGAACGCCGGACATGACGACAAGGCCGGGCACGACGCGGGCGCGGCCGGGCACCTGCCCGGCGGGCTCCTCGTCTCCGAGCGCGGCTACACCCTCGTGCCGGTCGAGGCCCCGGCGGGCGAGTTCGCCTTCCGGATCACGGGCCCGGACAGCCGGCCGGTGACCGGTTACGACGTGGTGCACGACAAGCCGATGCACCTGATCGTCGCCCGGCGTGACCTCTCCGGCTTCCGCCACGTGCACCCCGAGCTGACGCCGGACGGCACCTGGCGGGTCGCCACGCCGCTCACCGCGCCCGGAGTGTGGCGGGCGTTCGCCGACTTCACCCCGACCGGTGGCGAGCCGTTGACGCTCGGCGTCGACGTGACCGTCCCCGGCACGCTGACCGAACGGCCGCTGCCCGCCCCGGCACCCACCGCCACGGTCGACGACTACACGGTCACCCTGGACGGCACGCCGCAGCCGGGCCGCTCGTCCACGCTGACGCTGACCGTCGAGCGCGACGGCGTACCCGTCACCGACCTGGAGCCGTATCTCGGGGCGTACGGGCACCTGGTCGCGCTGCGGCAGGGTGACCTGGCGTACCTGCACGTCCACCCGGAGGGGGTGCCGGACGACGGGCGCACCGAGCCCGGACCCCGGGTGAGCTTCGCCACCGAGTTCCCGTCCGCCGGTGCCTACCGGCTCTATCTCGACTTCCGCCACGGCGGGGTGGTACGCACCGCCGAGTTCACCGTGCACGTCGGGGACCCGGTGCACGTCCCGGTCGGCCCCACCGCCGCGCCGGACGACGGGCACGGTACGCCCGGACACGGGCACGACTGAGGGACCAGCCATGACCACGAGTCGACCCCTGCCCACGGCAGCGAACCTGATCGAGTTGTCCATCGGCGGCATGACCTGCGCGTCCTGTGCCGCCCGCATCGAGAAGAAGCTGAACCGCCTGGACGGCGTGCAGGCCAGCGTCAACTACGCCACCGAGAAGGCCACCGTCTCCTACGCCGACCCGGTCACCCCACAGGAGCTGATCGCCACGGTCGAGAAGACCGGCTACACGGCGGCGGTGCCACCACCCAGGCAGGACACGCCGGAAGTCGCCGAGCCGGTGGACGAGCTCCGTGTGCTGCGTACCCGTCTGTGGGTCTCGGTGGTGCTCAGCGTGCCGGTGATCGCGCTGGCCATGGTGCCGGCCTGGCAGTTCACCTATTGGCAGTGGCTGTCGCTGACGCTGGCCGCCCCGGTGGTGGTCTACGGCGGACTGCCGTTCCACCGGGCCGCCCTAGTCAACCTGCGGCACGGCGCGGCGACCATGGACACCCTGGTCTCGGTGGGCACGCTCGCCGCGTTCGGCTGGTCGATCTGGGCGCTGTTCCTGGGCACCGCCGGCACGCCCGGCATGACCCACCCGTTCAGCTTCGCGATCAGCCGGACCGACGGCACCGGCCACATCTATCTGGAGGCGGCGGCCGGGGTCACCGCGTTCATCCTCGCCGGGCGATACTTCGAGGCCCGCGCGAAGCGGACCGCGGGCACGGCCCTGCGAGCGTTGCTGGAGCTGGGTGCCAAGGACGTCGCCGTGCTACGCGGCGGCGTGGAGACCCGGATCCCGGTCGACGAGCTCGCGGTGGGAGACCGGTTCGTGGTGCGGCCCGGCGAGAAGATCGCCACCGACGGCACGGTGCACGAGGGCTCCTCGGCGGTCGACGTCAGCATGGTCACCGGTGAGTCGGTGCCGGTCGAGGTGGGCGTGGGCGACACCGTGGTCGGTGGCTGCGTCAACGCGGGCGGCCGGCTGGTGGTCACCGCCACCCGGGTCGGTGCCGACACCCAACTGGCCCAGATGGCGCGGCTGGTCGAGCAGGCACAGACCGGCAAGGCCGCCGCACAGCGGCTCGCCGACCGCATCTCGGGGATCTTCGTCCCCATCGTGATCGCCCTGGCCGCCGGCACGCTGGGCTGGTGGCTGGGCTCCGGCGCCGGGTCGACGGCGGCCTTCACCGCCGCCGTGGCGGTGCTGATCATCGCTTGCCCGTGCGCCCTCGGCCTGGCCACGCCCACCGCCCTGCTGGTCGGCACGGGGCGGGGTGCGGAGTTCGGCGTACTGATCAAGGGGCCGGAGGCGCTGGAATCCACCCGGCGGGTGGAGACCGTGGTGCTGGACAAGACCGGCACCGTCACCACCGGCCGGATGACGCTGCTCGACGTCCACCCCGGTGCGGGCGAGCAGCGGGCCGAGGTGCTGCGGCTGGCCGCAGCGCTGGAGTCCGGCTCCGAGCACCCGGTCGCCCGGGCGGTCGTGGCCGGTGCCGCCGAGCTGGGCGAGCTGCCGCCGGTCACCGGTTTCGCCAACGTCGAGGGGCTGGGCGTGACCGGCACGGTGGACGGCCGTGAGGTGCTGCTCGGACGGACCCGACTGCTGCGCGAGCGGGGGATCGACGTACCCGAGGACCTGGTGCGGGCGGCGGTCGAGGCGGAGGCGGCCGGACGTACCGCCGTGCTGGTCGGTTGGGCGGGGCGGGCGCGCGGCATGCTCGCGGTGGCCGACCAGGTCAGGCCGACCAGCCGAGAGGCGGTCCGCCGGCTACGCACGCTCGGCCTGACCCCGGTGCTGCTCACCGGCGACAACACCACCGTCGCCCGGGCGGTCGCCGCCGAGGTCGGCATCGACGAGGTGATCGCCGAGGTGCTGCCGACCGAGAAGGTCGCGGTGGTCGCGCGGTTACAGGCCGAGGGGCGGGCGGTGGCGATGGTCGGCGACGGGGTCAACGACGCCGCCGCGCTCGCCCAGGCCGACCTGGGGCTGGCCATGGGCGCCGGCACGGACGTGGCGATCGAGGCCTCCGACCTGACCCTGGTCCGCGACGACCTGCTGGCCGCGGTGGACGCCATCCGGCTCGCCCGCAGCACCCTCGGCACGATCAAGGGGAACCTGTTCTGGGCGTTCGCCTACAACGTGGCGGCCCTGCCGCTGGCCGCCGCCGGGCTGCTCAACCCGATGATCGCCGGTGCGGCGATGGCCTTCTCCTCGGTCTTCGTGGTCGCCAACAGTCTGCGGCTGCGGCGCTTCCGACCGATTTCTTCGAACCGGGATGGTTCCGGTGCGGTTCGGCTGGGTACCTGATCCGCGTAGCAAGAGCTAAGCCGATACCCCGGGAGGCTGACATGGGCTTCGAGGACAAGTTCAACAACACCACCGAGAACACCACCGGCAAGGTGAAGGAAGGCGTCGGCCGCGCCACCGACAACGAGCAGTTGGAGGCCGAGGGTCGCGGCGACCAGATGCGCGCCAACATCAAGCAGGCGGGCGAGAAGATCAAGGACGCCTTCCGGAGCTGACCGGAGCGCGTCACACGACACCGCCGGGCCGTATGTCGGCCCGGCGGTGTCGTGTGCGTCGATGATTTTTCGGATGTCGCCGGGAACCAACCCGGGTGCCGGAGCGACCAATACGGCGATGACTGCCGTGACCGACGACATCAGCGGGTACGCGTTCGCCGCGGGGCAGGGCGACCAGGCTGCCGCCGCCGCGTTCGTGCGCGCGACGCAGCACGACGTACGGCGGTTCCTGGCCCACCTGCCCGGGGTGCGCGAGGTCGACGACCTGGTCCAGGAGACGTACCTGCGGGCCTGGCGCGCGTTGCCCTCGTTCGCCGGCCGCTCCAGTGCCCGGACCTGGCTGCTCTCCATCGCCCGACGGGTCGCCGTCGACCAGGTGCGGGCGGCCGTGTCGCGGCCCCGCACCGCCAACCTCGTCGACTGGCAGTCCGCCGCCGAGGCGACCTCGGCCGGCGTCGAGGCCGCCGTGGACGAGCAGGTGGTGCTGCGCGGGCTGCTGGACGGGCTCGTGCACGAGCGGCGGGAGGCGTTCGTCGCCACCCAACTGCTGGGGCTCTCCTACGCCGAGGCGGCCCAGGTGTGTGACGTACCGGTCGGCACGATCCGGTCCCGGGTGGCCCGCGCCCGTGAGGACCTCGTCGCGGCGATGGACACCGCGACCCCGCATCGACGGCGGGGCCGGGACGGCACCGCCGGCTGACGCGGTGCCGTCCCGGCCCCGTGGGGGCCGCGCCGTCAGGCGGCGCGGCGGTCGTCCCGGCCCCTGTGGAGACGCGCGGTCAGGCGGCGCGGCGGTGGTCGCGGCCGTGCCGGGCCTGGGCCGAGTGCGGCGGCAGCAGTCGCAGCGGCGCGGGCTCGTCGATCTCGTCGAGACGCAGCCGCCAGCGGGAGCGCTCGGGTCGCTGCCGGTCAGTGGGGTCACCGGGTCGGCGCAGGCTGCGGGCCAGCAACACGGTGATCAGGTAACCGACCACCAGGAACCCGTGGCTGACCAGCCGTTCCACGGCGACCTGCGAGGCGACCAGGTCGTTGACCGAGAGCAGGACCAGGGTGGCCACGAAGGCGCTGAGCATCGGCAGCAGCCCGGACGGTGCGGTCCGGCGCAACGCGACGAAGAGGAACCCGGCGCCGACCGCCACGTTCCAGGCGGCGGACTCGTGCCACAGGTGCTGGCCGGTGGCGTGCACGTGCTCGGCCACCTCGGCCCGGCCGATCTGCGCCAGCCCGAGCACCAGTTGCACCGCGCCCAGCAGACCCAGCGACACCCGCAGCGCGGTGATCGTCCGGGCACGTCCGGCCAGCGACGTGAACAGGTCGCCACGCGGCGTGACGGCGGCGAGCCGGACGCGCCAACCCCGGCGCGGCGGCGGTGCGGCGGCGAGGATCGTCGCGGTCAGGTCCGGCAACGCGGACACCACCTGGGTACGCGCCCGCCGGGTCACCGTCGCCGCCGTGTTCAACCACCGGCGGCAGCCGGCGCACCTGCTCAGGTGCAGATCCACCCCGTGCTGCTCATCCGCCGTCGCCTCGCCGTCCAACTGCGCCGAGAGAATCTCCCGCCACTGCTCACACCCCATGTATTCGTAGTCGCTCCCGGACCCTGCATGGTTCCCGCCGGAACGGAAAGCGCCGAGGTCAGGACTCCGACACCGGCTGCGGCTCCGGCTCCGGCGGTGCTGCGGCTCCGGCTGCGGCTCCGGCTCCGGCGGTGCTGCGGCTCCGGCTGCGGCTCCGGCTCCGGCGGTTAGGAGGGGTCCCCTGCTATGCACGAGGCGTTAGTAGGGGACCCCTCCTTACATGCCGGGCCGCCGCCTACGGGTCAGGAGCCGCCCCGGGCGGCCCAGGCGTGCAGAGCGTCCCGGTCACCGGCCTCGTCGAGGTTGATCGCCGCCTCGATCAGGGCCAGGTGGGTGAACGCCTGCGGGTAGTTGCCCAGCGCCGTCCCGTCGGGGTCGAGCTGTTCGGCGTACAGGCCGAGCGGGCCGGCGTAGCTGAGGAGCTGGTCGAACGCCTTGCGGGCCTCGTCCCGTCGGCCGGCCAGCACCAGCGCCGAGACCAGCTCGAACGAGCAGAGCAGGAACGCGCCCTCCTCGCCGGGCAGCCCGTCGTCGGCCCGGTAGCGGCGCACCAGGGCGGGGCCGACCTCCAGCTCCTGCCGGATCCGGTCGATGGTGGACTGCATCCGGGGGTCGTCGCCGGGCAGGAAACCGACCAGCGGGATGCGCAGCAGGGAGGCGTCCAGCTCGGTGGAGCCGTACGCCATCACGAAGCTGCCGACCTCCGGGTCGTAGCCGCGTTCGAGCACCTCGGCGTGGACCGCGTCGCGAGCCGAACGCCAGTGTTCGACGTCCGCCGTCCGGTCGTCGAGCAGCTCGGCCAGCCGGATGCCCCGGTCCAGGCAGACCCAGGTCATCACCTTCGCGTTGACGTAGTGCTGGAGCGGTCCACGGATCTCCCAGATGCCGTGGTCCGGCTCGTTCCACCGGTCGGCCATCACCTCGACGTGCTTGCGCAGCAACGCCCACTGCTCCCGGGTCAGCTCGCCGGTCAGCTCGTGGTACACCAGCGCGGCGTCCAGGATGTGCCCGTACGTGTCGAACTGCACCTGCTCGACGGCCTCGTTGCCGACCCGGACCGGCCGGGAGCCGGCGTACCCCTCCAGGTGTTCCAGCTCGCGTTCCTCGTCGATGTGGCCGTGGATGCCGATCAGTGGGGTGAGCAGGTCGCCGGAGCAGACGGAGATCAGGAAGTGCAGGTAGCGCCGACCCTCCTCGGCGTGCCCGAGGCGGAACAACGCGAGCAGCAGCAGCGCCGAGTCCCGGTGCCAGGCGTACCGGTAGTCCCAGTTGCGTACCCCGCCGATGTGCTCCGGCAGGCTGGTGGTCGGCGCGGCGATCAACGCGCCGGTCTCGTCGAACGCGAGCCCGCGCAGCACCAGCGCGCTGTGCCGCACCTCGTCCGCGCCGAAGCCGGCGTAGTCGCTGCGGGTGGACCAGTCCTGCCAGGTCCGGCAGGTACGCGCCAGCATCTCGTCGACGTCGACGTCCCGGGTGGCGTCCTCGTCGTAGCCGACCAGCACGGCCGCCTGCTGACCGGCGGAGAGCTCCGCCTCGATCCGCAGCATCCCGTCGCCGTGCTCGGCCGGCAGGTCGGTGTCGACCCAGAGCGGGGTGCCGGCGGCCCGCCAGCGCCCGTCGACGTGCTCCCAGGTGGTGTCCCGGGCGCCGTGGTCGGGTCGGGGCCGGATCCGCAGGGCCAGCCGGACCGTGCCCTCCTCCACCGTCACCCGGCGCACCAGCACCTTGTCGGCGCGCAGCGGCTGGGCGGCGTCCCCCGGCGCCACCGCGAGGAAGTCCTTGACGACCGCCACTCCGTCGGGCGTCGACCACCGGCTCTCCAGCACCAGCGTGTCGGGCAGGTACCGCCGGGTCGGGGTGTCGCAGCCGACCACGGAGAGGTCGAGCGCACCGCCGACCTCGCGATCCAACAGGCGGGCGAAGACGGCGTCACCGGCGAAGTGCGGCACGCAGAACCATTCGACCGCGCCGTCGGCGGCGACCAGCGCGGCGGTGTGGGTGTCGGAGAGAAAGGCGTACGAGTCGATCGGGGGATAGGTCATCGCAGCTCCGGAAGGACGTAGTTGCCGAAATGCTCGTGAAAGCTCGTGCAGTACGGGTTTGAAACATGAATACCCAGCTCGCGGCCGGGTAAGCGTCTCGTTCACCACCGAGAAGAGGTCGTGATGCCCCGTCCGTTCGTGAACTGGTCCGGCAGCCTCTCCTTCACCCCCGGTGGCAACGCCGAGCCGGCCGACGAGGACGAGGTCCGCGAGCTGGTGTTGCGGGCCCGCGAGTCCGGCACCCACCTGCGTCCGGTCGGCTCGGGGCACTCGTCGAGTCCGTTGGTCCGCACCAACGGGACGCTGGTCAGCCTGGATCGGCTCAGCGGGGTCGTCCACCAGGACGGTGACCAGTTCACGGTCTGGGGCGGCACCCGGTTGAAGGCGCTCGGTGAGAGCCTCTATGACGCCGGTCTGGCGATGGAGAACCTCGGTGACGTCGACTACCAGTCGATCGCAGGTGCCACCGCCACCGGTACGCACGGCACCGGCGTCCGGTTCGGCAACCTCTCCACGCAGGTCGCCGGGGTGCGGCTGGTGACCGGCACCGGCGAGACGCTGGACATCTCGCCGAACAGCAACGCCGACCTGCTGCCCGCCGCGCGGCTCTCACTCGGTGCCCTGGGCGTGGTCACCAAGATCACCATTGACGCGCAGCCCCGTTACGAGCTGCGCCGACGGGCCTGGTGCGCGCCGGTCGACTGGACCCTGGACCACCTGGCCGAGTTGCAGCACACCAACCGCAACATGGACTTCTACTGGTATCCGCGCAGCGACCTGACCCAGATCCGCACCATGAACCGCGCCGACGACCTGCCCGAGGGGCAGATGTGGGTGGCCCGCCAGGCGTTGGAGTCGACCCCGTGGACCGAGCCCCGCGAGCTGGAGATCGGCCCGACCCACCGGACCATCCCACAGGACCGGGACCTGCGCTTCGAGGAGATCGAGTACATGCTGCCGGCCGAGGCGTTCACGGCCTGCTTCACCGAGGTCCGCAAGCGGATCCTGAGCCGGCACCGACGCATCGTGGGGTGGCGGGTGCTGGTGCGGACCATCGCCGCCGACGACATCTGGCTCAGCAACGCGTACGACCGTCCGACCACCACCATCGCCTGCCTGCAGAACACCTCGCTGCCGTACGAGGAGTACTTCCGCGACATGGAGGCGATCTTCCGGCAGTACGGTGGCCGACCGCACTGGGGCAAGAAACACTGGCTGACCGCACGGGAACTGCGCCCGCTCTTCCCGCACTGGGACGACTTCCGGGAGGCGCGACGCCGCCTCGACCCGGACGGGGTGTTCCTCACCCCCGATCTGGCCCGACTGCTCGAGGAGGCGTGATGGGACAGCTCGGCGGACTCGTCTGGGTGGTGCCGGGCGGGCACATCCCGCTCGGCAGCAACGGGTCGGAACCGGAGTTCACCAGCTTCGACAAGATCTGCGTACTCAACACCTCCGACGCCGAGGCCCGGCTCACGCTCACCTTCTACTACGAGGACGCCGAACCGGTCGGGCCGTACCGCTTCGTCGTCGGCGCCCGACGGATCCGGCACGTACGCGTCAACGACCTGATCGATCCGGAGGCCGTCCGTCTGGACCGCCCGTACGGCTGCGTGGTGCACTCCGCGGTGCCGGTGGTGGTGCAGTTCCTGCGGCAGGACTCCCGGCTGCCGGGCACCGTCACGCTCACCGGCACCATGGCCCATCCGGCCGGGTAGTCCGGGATGTAAGGAAGGGACCCGTACTAACGCCTGGTGCATAGCAGGGGTCCCCTGCTTACATCCGGGTAGGGTGCGGGCCGTGACCGTGCTGCGTTCCGTGCTGCTGTTCGTGCTCGCCGCCGTCGCCGAGATCGGCGGGGCGTGGTTGGTGTGGCAGGGCTGGCGGGAGCACCGTGGACTGTGGTTCGTCGCCGCCGGGGTGCTCGCCCTCGGGGCGTACGGCTTCGTGGCCACGTTCCAGCCGGACCCGAACTTCGGGCGCATCCTGGCCGCGTACGGCGGGGTGTTCGTCGCCGGTTCACTGGCCTGGGGCATGATCTTCGATGGGTTCCGGCCGGACCGCTGGGACGTCACCGGCGCGGCGATCTGCCTGCTCGGCGTGGCCGTGATCATGTACGCCCCGCGCGGCGCCTGACGGGTAGGAGCCCTCGATGCGTCTGATCTTCGCCAGCCTGGCCTCGGTCGGTCACGCCTATCCGATGATCCCGCTGGCCGTCGCCGCCCGACAGGCCGGGCACGAGGTGCACTTCGCCGCCGGGGAGGCGGTGCACACGCCGCTCGCCGCGAACGGGCTGCGGCCGTTCCGCCCCGCCGACACGTTCTACGAGATGTACGCCGAGGACCTGGCACCGGATCTGGAGCGGTTGGCCCCGGACCTGGTGGTGCACGGTTGGGGCGTACCCGGAGCGGCCGTCGCCGCCGCGCAGGCCGGCGTCCCCGGACTCTGGCACGGCTTCGGCCGGATGTTCCCGCCGCACATCGGCCTGGAGTCGCCGACCGCGATCGCTGCCGCACCCGGACGACCGCACCTGGACATCTGCCCACCGTCGTTGCAGGATGCGACGTTCGCCGCGACGGCCGAGCGGATCGCGCTGCGGCCCGTCCCGTTCTCGGCACCGGGACCGACGCCGACCTGGGACGACGACGGGTCGGGGCCGCTGGTCTATCTGACCTTCGGGACCGCCTTCGGCTCCGCTGACCTGGTGACCACCACCGTCGCGGGGCTGGCCCGGCTGGGGGCCCGGGTGGTGGTGGCCGCCGGGCGGGTACCGGTGGAGGAGATCGGCGTCGTACCGGCCGACGTGGTCGTGCGGGAGTGGGTGCCGCAGGCGGAGGTGCTGCCCCGGGCGGACCTGGTGGTGCACCACGGCGGCAGCGGCACCACGCTCGGTGCGCTCGCCGCCGGTCTGCCGCAACTGATCCTTCCGCAGGGCGCCGACCAGTTCGCCAACGCCGACGCCGTGGTGGCCGCCGGTGCGGGGCTGCGGTTGCGGCCCGACGAGGTCACCGCCGAGGCGGTCGCCGAGCACGCCGCGCGCCTGCTGCCGCGTCGGTCGGACCACCGCGACGCGGCGTCCGCGCTGGCCCGGGAGATCGCCGCGATGCCGGGCCCGGACGAGGTGGCCCGTCGGCTCCCGGAGTACGCCGGGTCCTGACGCGATCGCGCGTCGCGTCGCCGATCCGGCCGGACGCCGCATCGGTCGACATCGTGGGTCGGCACGCCGACAGGGGCTGGACCGACGACACCTCCGCAGTGACTATAGGTAGCGGTCCGAACGCCTTCAGCGACGAAGCCGGTGGCCATCGTCCGGTGTGCCTGACACCGGGCGCCGCGCCGTCCACCCGCCCCAGGAGGTACGCCCATGGCCGTCACCCCGACCCGACGACGGGCCCGCGTCCCGCGCTCAGAGCCGGTGGCCACCGAGTCGGTGCTGCCCGAGCTGCGGTCGACGTGGTGGGAGACCGGGATGCGAGCCCGGACAGAGGCAGGACTGTTCGCCGTCTTCGCCGAACTGCCCACGCTGGTCTGGGCGGCACTGCGCATCAGTTGGCGGGCCGACCGGGTGCGTACCTCGGTGGTGGCGGTGGCGACGGTCGGCGCGGGGGTGATGTCGGCGTTCGGGCTGCTGGCGACGCAGCGGGTGCTGGTGGAGCTGTTCGCCGGTGGGCCGACCGGGGACAAGGTGGTGGCGGCGCTGCCGGCGCTCGCGGTGCTGGCGGCGGCGACCGCGGTGCGGTCCGGCATGGCGATCGCCACCGGGTACGCGTTGAACGGGCTGACGCCCCGGGTCAGCCGGGAGGTGGAGCGGGGCCTGTTCGAGGTGACCACGGCGGTGCGGTTGGAGGCGTTCGACGCGGACGCGTTCGCCGACGACATGGAGCGGGCGTCGAGGGGCACCGATTCGGCGGTGAGTCTGGTGCCGGCCTCGATGAACCTGCTCGCCGGGTTGGTCGGCGTGGTGGCGGTGGCGGTGGCCGTGGTGCTGGTCCACCCGTTGTTGCTGCTGGCGTTGCTGGTCGCCACCGTGCCGAACGCCTGGGCGTCGCTGCGCGCCGGACACCTGCACTACCGGACCTACATCGCCGGTTCGGTGCGGCGACGGCGGATGTGGTTGCTGCACCGGTTGATGGCCGAACGGGACTCGGCACCGGAGCTGCGCTCGTACGGGCTGCGCCGGTTCCTGCTCGACCAGCACGACCGGGTGATGGGGGTGGAGACCGACATTCAGCTCGCGTTGGCCCGCCGGGTCACCACGACCACCACGGTGGGGTCGCTCATCGGCGGTGTCGCCACCGGCCTGGTCTACGTCCTGCTCGGCCTGTTGCTCATCGACGGGCAGATCCCGCTCGCCGCTGCGGCGACCTGTGTGATCGCGGTGCAGGCGGCGCAGCGTTCGCTCTCGGTGGTCACCTTTCAGATGGACCGGGTCTACACCGAGGGTCAGCACTTCCGCGACTACACCGGCTTCATGACCCGGGCCGCCGGGTATCTGCCGGAGGCGGTGGACGCCGTGCCGCCGGAGCGGTTGCGGGAGTTGACCGTCGACGGGGTGAGCCTGCGTTACCCCGACCGGGACGACCTGGCCGTCGACGGGGTGACGCTGACCGTCCAGGCGGGGCAGACCGTGGCGTTCGTCGGGGAGAACGGTTCCGGCAAGAGCACTCTCGCCGCGCTGATCGCCTCCCTGCGTACCCCCACCGAGGGGGCGATCCGATGGAACGGGCGGGCCCTGACCGAGCTGGACCGCGACGGCCTGCGGGACCGCATCGCGGTGGTCACGCAGGAGTACCACAAGTGGCCGTTCACCGCCGCCACGAACATCGCGATCGGTGACATCGAGGGCGAGGTGCGGCAGGACCGGATCGAGGCGGCGGCGGCCCGCGCGGTCGCGGACGAGATGATCCGCGAGTTGCCGTACGGGTACGAGACGCTGCTCGACCGGACCTTCGCCAACGGGCAGGACCTCTCCGGCGGCCAGTGGCAGCGGATCACGGCCGCCCGTGGGTTTCTCCGCGACGCGGAACTGCTGGTGATGGACGAGCCCTCCTCGGCGCTCGACCCGAGGGCGGAGGACGCGTTGTTCCAGGCGATCCGCGACCGGCAGGGGCGGGCGACCACGATTCTCATCACGCACCGCCTGGCCAACGTCCGGCACGCCGACCGGATCTTCGTGCTGCATCACGGTCGCCTGGTCGAGGCCGGTACCCACGACGAACTGATGGCCGCCGCCGGCCGCTACGCCGACCTGTTCACCCTCCAGGCGGCCGGGTACGCCCCGGTCGACCACGTGCCGGCCCCGCGACCCCGTGCCACGTCGACCCCGGACAGAGCCGACGCCTGACACCCCGAATGTCTGGTTTGGCCATTTTTGTCCTTTAGGGCACCGTAGGGTCCCTGTGAGGTCGGCGAGGTGGATGAGTCCGGAGGGGTGCATGTCGTTCGCGCACTGGGGACGTCCGGCGGTCGCCACGGCGATGTCGGCCGCGCTGACCATCGGACTGCTGGTCGCCGTACCCGGCCCGGCGGCGGCGGACGGTACCGTGCTGTTCGACCAGCCCTTCCGCAACAACACCGCGAACGGCATCGGCGCGGTGGCGGTGCCGGGTGTGCCCTTGGGCACCAGCAGCAACAGCGCCTGCCTCAGCGCGTCCGGCAACACCACCACCGGTCCGCTGCTGAGCTGCCCGAGCAGCACCGACCCGCAGGGCAGCGGCAAGCTCCGGCTGACACCGGCGTCGTTGACCCGGCAGGGCGGCGTGTTCGGCGCGGTGAGCGTGCCGACGTCGCAGGGACTGCACGTCACGTTCAACTCCTACCAGTACGGCGGCACCAGCCCGGGGGCCGACGGCCTGGCCTTCGTGCTCGCCGCCGTCGACCCGGCCGACCCACGCTCGCCGTCGATCATCGGTCAGCCGGGCGGATCGCTCGGCTACTCGGCCGCCTTCAACGGCGGCTCCGTCGGCCTCTCCAACGGCTACCTGGGCATCGGATTCGACGTCTTCGGCAACTACAGCAACAGCGTCTACCAGGGCACCGGCTGCACCAACCCGCCGTACATCTCCACCACCGGCGGGCGGGTGCCGGGCCAGGTGGTGATCCGTGGACCGGGCCGCAACGGCGTCGGCTACTGCGCGGTCAACAGCACCGCCACCAGCACCTCGTCCTCGGCCCTCGCGTTGCGGGCGAGCACCCGCGCGGCCTCGGTGGTGCCGGTCGAGGTGGTCGCCAACACCACCGGGTCGACGTACACCACCAGCACCGGGATCACCGTGCCCGCCGGGCAGTACGCGGTCCGGTTCACCCCCGTCGGCGGGACGGCCCGGACTCTGTCCGGCGCGTTGCCGGTGGTGTCGTCGACCCTGTACCCGTCGCCGAACTGGCTGAACGCCAACGGCTTCCCCCGGCAACTCGCCTTCGGCTGGGTCGGTTCCACCGGCGCGGTCACCGACTTCCACGAGATCGACAACGCCCGCGCGGTCAGCTTCAACCAGGTGCCCGACCTGACCGTGACACAGACCAGTTCGGTCGGGGCCAGCCCGCAGCCCGGTGACCCGGTCACGTACACGATCACACCCCGGGTGGAGAGCGGCACCAGCGAGCCGGCGCCGATCCTGGTCACCCAGACCATGCCGACCGGCGTGGTGCCGCGCGGCGCGTACGGCACGGGATGGTCCTGTGGCACGCCCTCCGGACAGAGCATCACCTGCACGAACTCCAACGTGCCGTTCCCCGGTGGCAGCAACCTCTCGCCGATCACCGTGGCCGCCACCGTGACCGGGACCTCGGTGACACCGACACTGATCCAGACCGGCACGGTCGCCACCGCGTCGTCGATCGACGCGAGCCCCGGCTACACCTCGACCACCACCGCGGTCACCCCGCTGACCGCGCCGACCGGCCTCACCGTCAGCCCGGCCATCAGCGCCATCGCGGGCGGCGTCGCGGTCACCGTACGCGGCAGCAACCTCGCCGGTGCCACCGCGATCACCATCGGCACCGCCGACGAGCAGCGCACCGCTGCCTCGGTGGTGCTGCTGCCCTGCACCTCCGGCCCGGCCGCCGGCTGCTTCACCACCAACAGCGACGGCAGCCTGGCGATCTCCTCGCTGCCGGCCCGCAGCAGCGCCGCACCGGTGACCATCTCCGTGGCCACCCGAGGGGTCGCCGGCGCGGTCAACTTCGTCTACGCCTCCGCGCCGGCCGCCCCGGCCACGCCGACGGCGGTCGCCGGCATCACCAGCGCCACCGTGTCGTGGGCTGCCCCGGCCGACAACGGCAGCCCGATCACCGGGTACGTGCTCACCCCGACCCGGGACGGCGTGACGCAGCCGACGATCACCTTCGACGCCTCCACCACCACCCGTACGCTGACCGGGCTGACCGCCTCGGCCCAGTACACCTTCCGGGTCGCGGCGATCAACGCCTACGGCATCGGTACGGCCAGCGCAGCGTCGGCGCCGGTGGTGCCGTACACGCTGCCCGGCGCGCCCACCATCACCTCGGTCGCCGCCGGCACCAACGCCGCCGCGATCACCTGGAACGCGCCTTCCAACGGCGGTGCGGAGATCACCGGCTACCGCCTGACCCCGTACGTCGGTGGGGTGGCCCAGGCACCGATCACCCTGCCGGCGTCGCCGACCTCCCGGACCGTGACCGGGCTGACCGCCGGCACCACGTACACCTTCCGGATCGCCGCGATCAACGCCGCCGGCACCGGCCCCGACTCGGCGCAGTCCGCAGCGGTGACGGTCAACGCCTCGCCGACCCTGACCTTCCCGGCCCCGCCCAACGGCAAGGTGTCCGAGCCGTACTCGCAGCAGTTGACCGTGAACGGCGGGACCGCGCCGTTCACCTGGTCGGTGAGCAGCGGCTCGCTGCCGCCCGGGTTGACCCTCGCCGCCGGCACCGGACTGCTCTCCGGTACGCCGACCCAGGCGGGCACGTTCTCCTTCACGGTCCGGGTCACCGACTCGTACGACCAGTCCGCCACCCGCCCGGTGAGCCTGGTGATCTCGCCGCTGGCCGGGCTTCGGATCAGCGTCCCGTCCGTCGCGTCGATCGGTCGGGGTGTCCCCGGCACGTCGCTGGCGAACCAGCTCGGCCTGGTCACGGTCGTCGACGACCGGGGACTGAGCGCTGGCTCCTGGACGGCGACGGTGTCGGTGACCGCCTTCACCACGGGATCCGGTACACCGGGGGAGACCATCCCGCGCTCCGCCGTCCGGTACGCCTCGGGCACGGCGGTGAGCACCACCGGCCTCGGCGTCTTCCTGCCGCAGCCCGGGGCGGTGCTGGACGTGCCGCGTACCGCCGCGGCGTGGTCCGGCCTGACCGGCGCCAACTCGGCGAGTTGGAATCCCACCCTGTCGGTGACGCTGCCGACGAGCGCGGTGACCGGCGGCTACCGCGCCACCGTGACCCACTCGGTCATCTGACCCGCCGCCGCCCGAGGACGCCGAGGATCCCGCCGCCGACGATCAACACGGCGGCCAGCGCCAGCAGCGGTCCCGGGCCGGAGTCCGACCCGGTGACCGGCAGCGGCTGCCGGGACGGGTGCGGCGTCGGCTGCCAGGTCGGATGCGGTTGCTCGGTCGGGTGCGGCGTGGGCTGCCCGGTCGGGTGCGGTGTCGGCTGCGGGTCGGGCGTCGGGCTTCCGGTCGGCGACGGCAGCACCTCGAAGTAGACGCCGGTCGAGCCGGGCGGCGGGGTGGCGGCCGAAGCCCCTGCCGCAGCGGCCGGCGCGGCTCGTCCCGCCACGGCCGACGCCGCCGGCGCGGCGGTGAGCACGCCGATCGCGACCAGGCCCGCGACGACCGTTCGGCCGGGACGTGTCGAGCGTGCAGTGCGGCCCCGGACCATCATCACGACCTCCCTGCGGCGTACGCGCCGGTCCCGGCCCCGGGCCGGAGCACGTACATCGTCGGCAAATGTGAGTCTGATCCTATATGACCGTTTGTGGAGTATTCTCGGTTTCCTGACGGTGGCACGACGAGGCCCGGCCGTCCGATGAACGGTCGGGCCTCGTCGCCACGCCGCTGCCAGGTCGCCCGCACCCGCCCCGCCCCCGCCGCCGTGCCCGCCGTCCCACCGCCGCGCCATGCCACCGCCTCGCCGCGCCGATCATGGAGTTGTGGCCCTCATATAAGTAGCGAAAGCTGACGAATCAAGAGCCGCAACTCCATGATCGACGGCCACAACTCCATGATCGCGGAGGGCTCGGCGGTTTCGCGCAGGGCCCGGGAGCACGGAGGTCGGGGACATCGTGTGGGCCGGGACAGGGTGTGGGCCGGGGACACCATGGAGGGCTTGGCGGGCTCGTGCCGTGTCGGGTGTCGGGTGGCGGGGCGGCTCGGGTCGCGGGTGGTCAGTCGAACGGGCCTACCTGGCGGGTCGGGACCGCGAGGGCTCGGCGGCGGCGGGATACGTGCCAGGCACCGAGTGCGCCGACGGCGGCCACCGCGACCAGCGTGCCGAGCGTGTAGGGCAGCCAGGCGGGCGAGTTGTCCATGGTGGCGCGGGTGCCGACCGGCAGGGTGATCCGTCCGTCGGCGGTACGCTCCACCACGCCGCTGACCAGGGCCAGTCTCGCGGTCCAGACGCCGGCCGGCAGGGACTCGTTCACCTCGATGCGGACCTGTCCGCTCTGTCCGGGCAGGATGGTCACCCCGTTGGTCACCTTGAACGGCCCTGCCCGGATCGAGTCCTTGGTCAGGCGCAGTGTGCCGGTCATGTCCAACGCCCGGCCGCCGGTGTTGGTCACCCGCGCGGTCACCACCGGGAACTCGCCGGTGCCGGGCTCGGCGGCCACCTCGTCGATGCGGAAGTCGGTCGGCGGTTCGCCGCCCGGGCCGACGTCGAGATAGAGCCGGATGCCCACCCGGTGCACCTGGATGACGTTGTCGCCCTGTCGCGGTTCGCTGGAGACCTGTGCCCAGATGGCCGCGTACCGCTCGCCCTTGGACGCGGTCCGGGGCACCTCGACGTCGACCTCGACCGGCGCGCGTTCGCCCGGAGCGAGGTCGAGAACGGTGGCGCCGAGGCTGATCCAGTCGCTCAGCTCGTTGCTCTCGCGTCCCTCCGGGACGGCGAAGGCGTTGTTCTCGATGGCCGCGGCCCCGGCGTACAGCTCGATCTGCTGTCGCTCGGGCGAGTCGTTGCTGACCTCGACCCGGCGGCTGATCGTGGCGCCGGGCTTCAGGTGGTCGATGATGTAGACCCGGGCCCGGGGGTCCTCGGCCCGCTTGGCGGGGATGTCCATCAGGCGGATGCCGATGCCGTCCCGCGAGGCGGCCTGCGCGTGCTGCGGCACGGTGACGGCCTGTACGTGCTGCGGCACAGTGATGGCCTGTACGTGCTCCTGCGCGGCAACGGCCGGAGCCGCCGGCACTCCGAGCGCCACGAGGGCGACGGAGGCCAGCGGCACCAGCCGGCCGAGGAGCCTAGGCCACCGAATGTGTCACCGTCCCGCGGTAGGTGCCCTGCACCGTGCCGGGCGGGATATTCACCACCAGGGTGGGGTTCCAGGTGGCGAAGTTGTTGCCGGTGCCGCCGGTCTTGCTGAACGCGGTACGCGGCACGTTGATGATCTGTTGGGCGGCCGAGTTCGGCTGGCCGGGCGTGAAGGTGCCGCTGCCGGCCGTGGCCGTGGCCGGACCTGACCAGTAGCTGACGTTGATGTTCGGGATCGTCTCGCCGGAGCTGCCGCCGCCGGTGACGAAGTCGCTGGAGATGACGGTGGCGGTCCAGTTCGGGGTGAGCGATCCGCGCTGGTCGAGCACCGTGACCGGCCCGAGCAGGCCGGAGACGGAGCTGCCCTCGATGCCGTGGCCGATGTTCGCCGTCGCGGGCACGGTGATCGACAGGCCGCCGGCGGCGTCGACGGTCAGCGTGACGATGGTGTCCTCCGCGAGGGCGGGTGCGGCGAACGCGGTGGACGCGGCCACACCCGCCAGGGCGGCGGCGAGGAATCTCTTTCGCATCAAGGCTCCTTCGGTACTGCGGTGACTGGTGGAGGCGGCATGTGAAGGCTATGAGGCGAATAATCCCGTAACAGGCAAGTTGAGGAGTAGAGACCCTAATGGGTTAGAAGTCCGTTTGGTTGGCGCGTTTGCCCCCGTCGGCCCCGGGAACGGGAACGGGCACCGACAGTCAGGAGCAGGGCATGAGTCAACCGGTGACGGACGAGCCCGTCGGCGAACTGGAACTGGTCCACGCGTTCACCGGGCCGATGCCGACCGGGGTGAGCGTGTCGCACACCGGCCGGATCTTCGTCAACTTTCCCCGCTGGGGCGACGAGGTCCCCGCCACGGTGGTCGAGCTGCGCGACGGTGCGGAGGTGCCGTACCCGGACCCGGAATGGAACCGGCCGGGCGGCGACGACGACGCGGAGGCGTTCGTCTCGGTGCAGAGCATCGTGGTCGATCCGGCCGACCGGCTCTGGGTGCTCGACACCGGCAGCCCGATGTTCCAGCCGACCCGTCCCGGCGGCCCCAAACTCGTCCGCGTCGACCTGGCCACCGACACGGTCGCCCAGGTGATCACCTTTCCGCCGGACGTGGCGCTGCCCACCACCTACCTCAACGACGTACGGTTCGACCTGCGGCGCGGTGCCGCCGGGATCGCGTACGTCACCGACTCGGCGGTCGCCGGGGCGAACGGGATCATCGTGGTGGACCTCGACACGGGCGCCTCGTGGCGGCGACTGCACGAGCACCCGTCCACCAAACCGGAGCCGCTGTCCCGCTTCCGGCCGGTGGTGGAGGGCCGCCCGTTCCTGGAGCGGTCGGCGGACGGGCCGCCGAAACCGGTCACCATCGGTTCGGACGGCATCGCCATCTCCGCCGACGGGACCCGGCTCTACTACTGCGCCCTCGCCTCACGCCAGTGGTACAGCGTGGCCACCGACGCCCTCGTGGACGTCTCCCTCGGCGAGGACGAGGTGGCCGCCACGGTGCGGCACGAGGGCGACAAGGGCACCGGGTCGGACGGCCTGGAGAGCGACGACGCCGGCCGGATCTACCTGACCTCGTACGAGCACAACGCGGTGCTCCGCCGCCGCCGGGACGGCGGCTACGAGACGGTGGTGCACGATCCCCGCCTGCTCTGGCCCGACACCATGTCGGTGGCCGTCGACGGGCACCTCTACGTGACCGCGAACCAACTTCACCGGCAGGCCACCTACCACCGAGGCGAGGACCTGCGCCGCAAGCCGTATGCGTTGTTCCGTACCCGGATCGACGCCGGACCGGTGCTGTTGCGCTGAGCCGGGCTCACTGCCCGACGGCGCGACGGCGGCGCAGCAGGAACACCGCCGCACCGACCGCCAGGATGACCAGCACCCCGGCACCGACCAGCAGCCCCACCGGGGCCGAGTCGTCGTCGGTGCCGCTCGCGGCGGGGCTGGCGGAGACGGTCGGCTCCGCCGATGGCGTCGTCTCGGTCGGCTCCGGGCTGGGAGTGGGGCTCGGGGTCGGGGTCGGCTCGGCGGTGGCGGTCGGGTCGGCCACGGTGAACTCGTACGACCCCTGCACCGGGTGCCCGTCGGCGGAGACGATCCGGTACGCCACCGTGTAGACGCCGTTGACCAGCGGCTCGTCGATGGTGATCGTGCCCTTGGTGCCGTCCACCTCCGGCTCGCTGGTGGCCACCTTCTCCTTGTCCGCGTCACTGAGCGTGATCGTGGTGTAGTCCGGGTTCAGTCGCTGGAGGAACTGGAGGGTGACCTTGGTCGGCGCCTTTTTGACCTCGGCGTCCTGCGCCGGGGTGGCCTTGGTCAGCACGTTGTGCGCGTACGCGGGGGAGGCGGGCGTGGCCAGCAGCGTCGTGGCGGCCAGCAACGAGGCGGCCAGTGCGGCGGTGACCCGGTGGCGGAGGCGGGTGGACATGCGGGTGATTCTCCTCGTCAGTCGAGCAGTTGCCGGCCGATCCAGCCGTTCTCCGGGCACCCCGGCGGGACGGCGAAGACGGCGGAACCGATCGGGGTGACCCACTCGTTGAGCAGGTCCCGCTCGGCGAGCCGCCGCTGGATGGGCAGGAACTGGCGGTCGATGTCGGCCTGGTAGGAGGCGAAGATCAGTCCGCTGTCGGCGGTGCCGTCGGCGGCCGGTGTTCCATCGTAGTTGTAGGGGCGGCGGAGGATCCGGAACCGGTCGTCGGTGACGTGTGCCCGGGTGACGTGGGAGAAGTCCGGCATCACGGTGAGCCCGTCCGGGCCGAGGGCGGCGAAGTCCGGCTCGTCGTGCTCGTCTGCCCCGGTCAGCGGCGCGCCGTCGCCCAGTCGCCGGCCGACGGCCAGTTCCCGGTCGACGCGTCCGAGCAGGTCCCAGGTCTCCAGGTCCATGCTGATCCGCCGCACCACCAGCGTGGTGCCGTGCCGCAGCCAGTCCGGGCCGTCGGGCACCCAGACCGCAGTCTCGACGGGGACGCCCGGCTTCGGGTTGGCGGTGCCGTCGAGCTGGCCGAACAGGTTGCGTTGGGTCCGGCCCGGCTCGGCACCGGCGGCCCGCCGGAAACCCTGCTGGACCCAGCGGACAGTGGCGAACGGACGGCTGTCCTTGACCAGCACCCGCTGGGCGTGCGCGACCGTGATCGGGTCGTCGGCGCACACCTGGATCAGCAGGTCCCCGCCGGACCAGCGGGGTTGCAGCCGGTCGACCCGGAACGCGGGCAGGTCGGCGACCGAGGGCGGGCGGCGGTCGTCGAGGCCGGCGGCGGTGAACAGGCCCGGGCCGAAGCCGAAGGTGACGGTGAGCCGGGCGGGCAGCAGGCCCAGTTCCGGCTCGGTGTCGGCCAGCGCTGGACGGCCCTGGGTGAGCCGGGCGGCGTCGTCGGAGAGTAGCCGCAGCATCCGGCCGAGGGCGGCCCGGTCGGTGCCGGGGCGCAGGGTGAAGGCGACGAACGCCGCGTGCGCCTGGGGCTCGGTGGTGATCCCGGACTGGTGTACGCCGTGGAACGGCTCGGTCGCCGCGCCGACGGTGACCGCCACCGGCTCGGGACGTACCGCCGGTGGGTCGTCCCGGCCGGCGGCGACGGCGGCGGCACCGGCCAGCGTGCCCCCGGCGGCCAGGGCGCCGCCGGTGAGCAGTCCGCGCCGGCTCACCGGCCGACGGGTCGGGGTCACGACGCCGGGCTGGGGGAGGTGTGCGGCATCGGCTCGCCGTGCCCCGGGGCGTAGCTCTCCTGCGCGCCGGTGAACGGCTTGGCCACGGCGGTGAACGTCTGGGTCCGGCCGTCGGCGAAGGTGAGCGTGATACTCAGCTCGTCCCCGGCCTTGACCGGTGCGGTCAGGTTCATCAGCATCAGGTGGTCGCCGCCGGGCTCCAGCTTGTGCTCGCCACCGGCCTTGATCACCACACCGCCGGTCTTGGCCTGCATGACCATCTTGCCGTCCCGCATGGCCATCTCGTGCACCTCCATCGGGGAGACCTCGGTGCTGGCGCCGGTCAGGGTGACGTCGGTGTCGCCGTCGTTGACCAGCGTGGCGAACGCCGCGGTCATGCCGTCGTCGGCGGCCTTGACCCACGGGTCGCGTACGCCCAGCACGCTGGCGGCCTCGCTCGGCGCGGCGGCGGCCGGGGTGGCCGACGGGCCGGGGGCGGCGGTCGACGCGTCGTCGGACGAGCCACAGCCCGCGACGACGGCGGCCAGGACGACGCCGGTAAGCAGGAGTGCCGGGCGGACGAGCCGGCGGGAGGCGGTGCTGGGCATGGGCTTCCCCTCGATGAGCGATCTCGTGAGCTTGGTCGGCTCCGACGCCTCGGAAGTTCCGGACCGCGAGGTAACCCGGATCACGGTCGGCCACCGGGCGCCGCAGGTTCGGCCGGGATCGGGCAACAGCCGTCGTGGATGCGGCCTCGATCTGGTCTATCGAGCCGCACCTGCGGCCGTTACGATCCGTCCGTGACGATGTTCCGGATGGGTGAGGCGGCCGAGTTGCTCGGGGTCAGCGTCGACACCATGCGCCGCTGGGTGGACGGCGGTCGGCTCACCGCGAGCCGCGACGAGCACGGACACCGGGTGATCGACGGGGTCGAGCTGGCCGCGTTCGTCCGCGCCCAGGCCACCGAACCCGGCGGGCGGGCCGACGAGTCCTCGGCGCGCAACCGGCTGCGCGGCATCGTCACCGCCGTGGTCAAGGACGCGGTGATGGCCCAGGTCGACATCCAGGCCGGTCCGTTCCGGCTGGTCTCGCTGATGAGCCGGGAAGCGGTCGACCACCTCGGCCTGGAGGTCGGGTCGGTGGCGGAAGCAGTGATCAAGTCGACCACCGTCGTGGTGGAGAAGCCCGCCGTGCCGGCCGGCAGCAGAGGAAGGGCCCACTCGTGAGAGCAGTACGTCTCCTGGCCGCGGTCACCGCACTCGCACTGCTGGGCGGATGCGCCGAGGACGCCGCGGACCCGCCGGCCGGCGGGAACGGGATCGGCGGTGAGCTGACCGTCTTCGCCGCCGCGTCACTGACCGAGTCGTTCACCCGGATCGGGCGGGACTTCGAGGCGGCCCACGAGGGTGTGAAGGTCACGTTCAGCTTCGCCGGCAGCTCCGCGCTGGCCACCCAGATCAACCAGGGCGCACCCGCCGACGTGTTCGCCTCCGCCGCCCCCGCCCCGATGGCCACCGTCACCGAGGCGGGCAACGGCGACGGTGAGCCGGTCACCTTCGTCCGCAACCAGCTCGTCATCGCCGTACCCGAGGGCAACCCCGACCGGGTGACCGGGCTGAGCGACCTGACCAGACCCGGCGCGAAGGTGGCCCTCTGCGCCGAGCAGGTGCCGTGTGGGGCGGCGGCGCGGACGGTGCTGGACGCGGCGGGCGTGGCGCTCACCCCGGTCACTCTGGAGCAGGACGTGAAGGCCGCGTTGTCCAAGGTGCGGCTGGGCGAGGTGGACGCCGCGCTGGTCTACCGGACCGACGCGCGGGCCGCCGACGCGGACGTCGACGGCGTCGAGTTCCCCGAGTCGGCCGGGGCGATCAACGACTACCCGATCCTGGTGCTCAAGGAGGCCCGCAACGCGACGACCGCGCGGGCCTTCGTGGAGTACGTCCGCTCCGACACCGGGCAGGCCGTGCTCACCGAGGCCGGATTCCAGGCGCCGTAGTCGGTGACCAGCGTGCCCACCCGTACCCGGCGCACCGGGCGGATTCCGATCGCCCTGCTGGTGCCCGCGACGCTCGGGATGGTCTTCCTGGTGCTGCCGCTGGTCGGGCTGCTGGCCCGGACACCGTGGAGCACGCTGCCGCAGCGACTCACCGAACCGGGCGTGCTGACCGCGTTGCGGCTGTCGGTGCAGACCGCCTCGCTGGCCACCCTGCTCTGTCTGGTCCTCGGCATCCCGCTGGCCTGGCTGCTGGCCCGGGTGTCGTTCCCCGGCCGCCGGGTGGTGCGCGCCCTGATCACCGTGCCGCTGGTGCTGCCTCCGGTGGTCGGCGGTGTGGCGCTGCTGCTGGTCTTCGGTCGGCGCGGGCTGGTCGGCTCCTGGTTGGACAGCACGTTCGGCATCACGCTGCCGTTCACCACCACGGCGGTGGTGCTCGCCGAGGCGTTCGTGGCCATGCCCTTCCTGATCATCGCGGTGGAGGGGGCGTTACGTGGCGCGGACACCCGGTACGAGGAGGCCGCCGCCACGCTCGGTGCCGGCCGGTGGACCACCTTCACCCACGTCACGTTGCCGCTCGTCGCGCCCGGCGTCGCGGCCGGGGCGGTGCTCTGCTGGGCCCGTGCGCTGGGCGAGTTCGGTGCCACCATCACCTTCGCCGGCAACTATCCCGGCCGGACACAGACCATGCCGTTGGCCGTCTATCTGGCGCTGGAGACCGACCTGGAGGCCGCGATCGTGCTCAGCCTCATCCTGCTCACCGTCTCCGTCGTGATCCTGGCCTGCCTGCGCGACCGGTGGATCAGCTCGCCATGACCGCCTCGCCACCGACACCGGCCGCCGGGTCGCCGCTGCTCGACGCCCACCTGACCGTGGCACGGGGCGAGTTCCGGCTGGACCTGCCGCTGGCCATCGGCCCCGGCGAGGTGGTCGCGCTGCTCGGGCCCAACGGGGCCGGCAAGACCACCGCGTTGCGTACCCTCGCCGGGCTGCTCCCGCTCTCGGCCGGACACCTCACTCTGGACGGCCGCGACCTCGACGACCCGGAGCGGCGGATCTGGACCCCACCCGAGCGCCGGTCCGTCGGCGTGGTGTTCCAGGACTACCTGCTCTTTCCACACCTCACCGCCTTGGACAACGTCGCGTTCGGCCCGCGCCGACAGGGCCTGAACCGTCGGCAGGCGCGCAGCCTGGCCGCCGACTGGCTGGCCCGGATGGGGTTGACCGCACACGCCGGGCACAAGCCCCGGCAGCTCTCCGGCGGGCAGGCCCAGCGGGTCGCCCTGGCCCGGGCGCTGGCGGTGGAACCGGCGCTGTTGCTCCTCGACGAGCCGTTGGCCGCGCTCGACGCCGGGACCCGGCTCGACACCCGCGCCCAGTTGCAGCGGCACCTCGCCGCGCACACCGGAGCCACCCTCCTGGTGACGCACGACCCGCTCGACGCGCTGGTGCTCGCCGACCGCTTGGTCATCGTCGAGCACGGTAAGGTCGTGCAGGAGGGCAGCGCCGCCACCATCACCGCCCGACCGCGCACCGACTACGTGGCCCGCCTGGTCGGGCTCAACCTGTACCGGGGGCAGGCCAGCGGGCATCAGGTCCGGCTCGCCGACGGGTTCCGGCTGACCGCCGGGGACCCACAGGACGGCGACGTGTTCGTGGCGTTCCCACCGTCCGCGGTGGCGCTGCATCCACGGCAGCCCGACGGCAGCCCGCGCAACACCTGGCCGGCCACCATCACCGGGGTGCAGCGGCACGGCGACAACCTGCGTATCCAGCTCGCCGGCCCGATCGAGGTGGCCGCCGACGTCACGCCGGCCGCCGCCGCGCAGCTCGCGCTCACCCCGGGCCAACCGGTCTGGGCGGCCGTCAAGGCCGCCGAGACCCGCGCCTACCCGGCCGCACCGGTCTGATCCCGTGTACCCGTCTGGTCCTGCGGCCGGAGCCGGACCCGGCGCAGCAGTTGGGCGTTGAGCGCGACCACGATGGTCGAGGCGGACATCAGCACCGCCGCGACCGCCGGGCTCAGCGCCACTCCGGCCCCGGCCAGCACCCCGGCGGCGAGCGGCAGCGCGACCACGTTGTAGCCGGCGGCCCAGACCAGATTCTGGATCATCTTCCGGTACGCGGCGCGGGACAGCCGGATCACTCCGGTCACGCCGCGCGGGTCGGAGGAGGCGAGCACCACCCCGGCCGACTCGATCGCCACGTCGGTACCCGCGCCGATCGCGATGCCCACGGTGGCGCGGGCCAGCGCCGGGGCGTCGTTCACCCCGTCACCGACCATCGCCACCCGCAGCCCACGTCGGTGCAGGTCCGCCACCGTGTCGTCCTTGTCGGCCGGCAGCACCTCGGCGAAGACCTCGTCCTCGCCGGGCCGGAACCCGAGGTCGGCGGCGACCGCCTCGGCCACCGGACGGGCGTCACCCGTGATCATCACGATCTTCCGGATGCCCTGGGCGCGGAGGTCGGCGACCGCCTGCCGGGCCTCGGGGCGTACCTCGTCCTCCAGGGCCAGCGCGCCCAGCACCCGTGCCCCGTCGTCCTGCAGCCGCAGCAGGTGCAGCACCGCCGCGCCGCGATCGGACCAGTCCCGCTGTCGTCGGGCGAGATCGTCGGGCACGGTGACCCCGAACTCGCGCAGCAGCGCCGGCCCGCCGACCGCGTACGTCACGCCGTCCACCTCGGCGCGCACGCCCCGGCCGGTCAGCGACCGGAATCCGGTCGCCGTCCGCCGGTCCGCCTGCCGCTCGGCAGCGACCACGATGGCCCGGGCCAGCGGATGCTCGCTGTCCGCCTCCACCGCCGCCGCGATGGCGAGTACGTCCCGCTCACCGTCACCGGTCCCGTCCGACCGGTCGCTTCCGGCGTCGCCCGGCCGGCGGCTTTCGACGTCGTCCGGGCGGTCGCTTCCGGCGTGGTCCGCCGCCGGGTGGTGTTCGTAAGTGGCGGCGACGTCGGTGACCACGTGTTCGCCCCGGGTCAGCGTGCCGGTCTTGTCGAACAGCACGGTGTCCACCGTCCGCATCCGCTCCAGCGCCAGCCGGTCCTTGACCAGGATGCCGCCCTTCGCGGCGACCGCCGTGGAGAGTGCGATCACCAGCGGGATGGCCAGGCCGAGCGCGTGCGGGCAGGCGATGACCAGCACCGTCACCGTACGGACGACCGCCTGGTCGAGGTTGCCGAGCACCGTCCACACCAGCAGGGTGACCAGGGCGGTGGCGGTGGCGATGTAGAACAACCACGCGGCGAACCGGTCGGCGAGCACCTGCGCCCGTCCGCTGGACTGCTGTGCCTGCGCCACCAGCCGTTGGATGCCGGCCAGCGCGGTGTCGTCGCCGACCGCGTCGACCCGTACCCGTAGTGCCGCGTCGGTGGCGACCGTGCCGGCCACGACCCGGTCGCCGGGCGAGCGGGACACCGGCCGCGACTCCCCGGTGATCATGGATTCGTTCAGCTCGGCCGCGCCGTCGACGATCTGCCCGTCCGCCGGCACCCGGCCGCCCGGCCGGACCAGGACCAGGTCGCCGACGCGCAGGTCGGCCACGGTGACCGCCTGCGGTCGGCCGTCCGGGGCGAGGCGTTCCGCGTCGTCGGGCAGCAACGCGGCCAGCGCCGACAGGGCGCCTCGGGCCTGGCCGATGGCCTTCATCTCCTGCCAGTGTCCGAGCAGCATGATGGTGACCAGTGCGGCCAGTTCCCACCAGAAGTCCAGGTCGAACGCGCCGATCGCGGTGGCCAGCGACGCCGCGTACGCGACCGTGATCGCCATCGCGATCAACAGCATCATCCCGGGGGCGCGGTCCCGGAGCTCGCGTACCGCGCCCTGGAGGAAGGGCCAGCCGCCGTAGCCGAAGACCACCGTGCCGAGCACCGGACCCACCAGGTCGACGCCGGGGAAGTCCAGTCGGTAGCCGAACCAGTCCATCACCATCGGGCTGGTGAGTACGACGGGCACGGTCAGCGCCAGGCTCAGCCAGAACTTGCGGCGGAACGCCTCCGGATCATGCCCGGCGTGCGTGTCGTGCTCGCGGTGCCCGGCGTGCTTGTCGGGTGCGGCGTGCCCGGTGTCGTGGTGACGGCCGTGCTGAGGCATCCGCCGGCCCGCGTCAGTGGGAGGCGTCGGGGTGTCCGGGCATGCTGGAGCCGCCGCCACTGCTGCCCGAGGAGCCGCCGGTCATCCCCGACCCGTTGTCCTCGGTCACCAGGTCCGGCCGTACGTCGGTGTCGGCTGGCGCGGGCACCTCGGTGTCCGCCTCGACCTGGACGAGGGGTACCTGACCGGCCTCGTCCTCGGCGTGGTCCGGATCGACCGGCTGCTCGCCGTCCCGCGCTCGGTAGCTCACGGTCGCCTCCTGTCGTACGGTGTCTGCCCCGCCATGTCGCTTTCGGGATGGCGGGGAATGTCAGCCCTGTCGGGCCTTCTGGCGCGGATCCTTCTTGTTGACCACGACGACCTTGCCCCGACGGCGGACCACGATCGAGTTCATCTTCCGCGTCAACGACCGCAACGAACTCCTGACCTTCATCGCCCCTCCCGTCCCCAGCGGGTGACCGCACGCGGTGCCGCCTGCCGTGCGACCCGTCTACCCGTACCTGCGGACACCACACGCGGCACGCGGGCCAGGCGGGGCCGTAGCCCTGCCTGACTCGCGCGGCGCGCGCTCTGCCCGGCTCACGCGGCGCGGCGCTCGCTGACCGGCCGGCGGCGTAGCGCGGGTTCGGTCAGGGCCGGAGGCAGGTATGCCTGGTCGAGTCGGGTGACGTCGGTGCCGGGCGGGACGATCTCGTCGATCCGGTCGAGGACGTCGTCGGAGAGCGCGACGTCGACGCCGTCGAGCAGGCCGTCGAGCTGGTCCAGGGTGCGGGCACCCAGCAGCGCGCTGGTCACGCCCGGGTGCGCGATGGCGAAGGCCATGGCGAGGTGGGTCAGCGGCACGCCGACCTCCTCGGCGAGCGGGACGAGCCGTTCGACGACGTCGATCCGGCGCTCGTCGGTGAGGTGGCGGAAGAGGTGGGCCCGCCGCAGGTCGTTCTGCTGGCCCTTGCGGACCCGGCCGGTGAGCATCCCCTGGCCGAGCGGGCCCCACACCAGCGTGCCCATCCCGTAGCGCTGCGCGGTCGGCAGCACCTCGTTCTCGATGCCCCGGTTGAGGATCGAGTAGGGCGCCTGCTCGGCGCGGAAACGTGCCAACCCGCGTCGTTCGGCGACCGACTGCGCCTCGACGATGTCGCCCGCCGGGGTGTTGGACGAGCCGATCGCGCGTACCTTCCCGGTGCGGATCAGGTCGGTGAGCGCGGAGAGCGTCTCCTCGATGTCGGTGTCCGGGTCCAGCCGGTGCACCTGGTACAGGTCGATGTGGTCGGTACGCAGGCGGCGCAGGGAGTCCTCGACCGCAGTCATGATCCAACGTCGGGAGGTGCCCTGCTGGTTGGGGTCGGTACCCGTCGGGCGGCTGAACTTGGTGGCCAGGACGACGGTGTCCCGCCGTCCCACGAGCGCCCGCCCGACGACCTCCTCCGAGTCGCCGTACGCGTCGGAGGTGTCGATGAGGTTGATGCCGACGTCGAGCGCCTTGTGGATCACCCGGACCGAGTCCTGCGGGTCGGGGTTGCCGACCTGGGTGGCGAACATCAGCGCGCCGAGAGCGTACGGGCTGACCTTGATGCCGGTCCGGCCCAGGGAGCGGTACTGCATGATCGTCTCCTCGCGGTATCGTCAGATGAAGCGGAATGTCTTTCCGGAATTATACGGAAAGGCTTTCCGGAACAGCAAGGGGGTTGGAGTGTCGGACGAGACGACAGGTTCGAGGGCGGGCGCACAGGCGTCCCGCCGAAAGCGCACCGACGCGCAGCGCAACGTCGACTCGTTGCTCGACGCGGCGAAGACGGTCTTCGGCACCTCGGGCGTGGACGCACCCGCGAAACAGATCACCGACCTGGCCGGCGTCGGGGTCGGCACGCTCTACCGGCACTTTCCCCAGCGCTCCGACCTGATCAAAGCGGTGATCGAGCGGGAGATCGACGCCTGCGCCGAGGCGGGCCCGGCGCTGGCCGCCGCACACGAGCCGCTGGCCGCCCTCGCTGGGTGGCTCGACCGGCTCGCCGCGCTCGTCGCGACGAAACGGGGGTTCGCTGCGGCGTTGCACTCCGGCAATCCGGCGTACGACGGCCTCTCCGGCTACCTGATGGAGAAGCTGGGCCCGCCCCTCGGAGCCCTGCTCGACAGCGCGACAGCGGCCGGCGAGATCCGGGCCGAGGTCAGCCCGCAGGACCTGATCTATGCGGTCGCGAAGCTGTGCGCGCCGATGCCGGACGAGGAGCCCGACTACGCGCGCCGCATGGTCGCGCTTCTCGTCAACGGACTACGGTCCGGCGAGGTCCCGCGCTGACACCGGGACGGGCGTCCGTCGCGTGCGCGGGACGGTCAGGTCTCCCGTGGCCACGACTCGGGTGACGACGGTCGACGTGTTCGGTCATGCCAGGAGCACGGCGATCGCCCCGCCCAGCCCCGCGAGGGCGGTCATCGCGGCTACCAGCGCGAGCAACGCGGGCGCCGGTGCGGTCGGCGGTGCGGCCCCGGCCGGCAGAGCGGTCGAGGCGCGGCGGGGGACCCGGGCCGCAGAGGCCCGACGAGGCAGCGGTCCGATCATCACCAGCAGCGCCACCGCGGCGAACGGGGCCGCGAACGCCAATGCGGCGTGCCCCAGGTCGAACGCCAGGATCCGACCGACCACGAGCGCGGCCAGCGCATAGGCGGCGGCGGTACGACGCCACGCCAGTCGGGTCCGCTCGACGTGCAGGCCCGCGCTGCTCACCGCAGCAGACCAACGGTGAGCAGGACTCCGACGGTCAGCAGCCCGGTGGCGAGCGGCACCGCCATGCTGGTCGGCGGCGGCAGTCCCCGGCTCAGTCGCAGTGCCCGCTCGGTGCGCAGCCAGCCGAACCAGGCGTGGGCCGGGGTGAGCGTGCCGAGTGCGATCAGGAGCACGGCGGCGGCGAGCCGGTAGCCCGGGTGGATGGGCAGGTTCAGGCCCTCCAGGGCGATGCCGGCCGCGAAGAGCGCCAGTGACGTACGGATCCAGGCGAGGAAGGTGCGCTCGTTCGCCAACGTGAACCGGGGATCGGGGTCGGTGCCGACGGCGAAGAGTCGCCCGGGTCGGCGGACCGCGTCGGCGCGGGGTACGTCGTCCGGGTCGGCGGGCGCGAGGGTGGATTCGGTGCCCTGGCGTCCGGTCACAGCGAGGTCACCCCCTTGCCGACGGCGAGCAGGCTGCCGCCGAGGGCCAGCAGAAGCATCACCCGGCGTGCCTGGGCCTCACTGACCCGTCGGGTGAGGAACTGCCCGCCGAGCAACCCGGCCGCCATCGCCACCCCACAGATGGCGATGAAAGGCAGGGAGACCGCCGGCGGTCCCTTCGCGGCCACCGAGAGCCCGTTGCTCACCAGTCCGACGAGTTGCACGCTGGGCACGAAGGCGCGCTGCGGCCAGCCGGTGCTGGCGGCGTAGACCGCCAACGGGGGGCCGCCGGTGGCGGCGGTGGTGTTGCAGAAGCCCGAGGCCAGACCGGCGACGACAGCTCCACCGCGACGGCGGAGCAGCCGCAGTTCCCGCCCGGCGACCACCCAGAGCACCGAGCCGGCGGTCAGCGTGCCCACCCCGATCAGCAGCACCGGGGTGGGCAGGGTGCGGACCACCAGCGCGCCCAGCGGCACGGCGATGACGGCACCGGCGGCGAGGGTCGCGGCGAGGCGCCGTTCCAGGTGTCGAAAGGTCCCGGCGAGCACGATCAGGCAGATCGCGATGGAGAGGACGTTGGCGAGGGTGACCCCGGTGTGCGGCCCGAGCAGGACCACCAGGAAGGGGGCCGCCACCAGCGCGAATCCCAGACCGGTGAGGCGCTGCGCCGTGGCGCCGAGCGCCACGGCGACCACCGCGAGCAGATCGCCGACCGGCACGGCTCAGCGGGTTACGGCGTCGTCGACGAGGTCGGCGAGTCGGCGCAGCCGGTCGGCGGAGACGGTGGAGAGGTCCGACTCCAGGGTGGGGCTGCCGATCACCGAGGCCCAGACGGCACGTCCGGCCAGGAAGCCGGAGGCTCCGCCCCGGCAGGCCGTCCGCACGGCCGTACCGAAGCGCTCCGCCGGTACGCCGGACGAGAGGACGACCCAGGGGCTGTCGATGACCTCGGTGAGCCGTTGGGAGCCGGCGAGGATCTCCGCCTCGGTGCCCTTGCCGTGGGTGGGGACCTCGGCCTTGTACAGGTCGGCCCCGAGAGCGCCGAGTTCCCGGGCGGCGGCGTGGATGCCGGCCTCGTGGTCGTACTCGCCGCCGTCGCGTGGGCCCCGGCTGACCGGCTCGATGATGCTGACCAGGCCGTGCTTGCGACACCGCTCGATGAAGTCGGTGGCGAGCGCGATCCGACCCTCGGGGTCTTCGTCCGGACGCCAGAGCAGGAGCAGTTTGAGGGCCTTGGCGCCCTCGGCGCGGACGGTGGCCGGGACGACGGCGGGGTCGATCGCCACGTCGGCGACGAACTCGGTGGCGCTGCCGGTGAAGGCGTCCGCAGCGGCGATCAGGGCGCAGTCGGGGGCGACGGCGCCGCTGGCCACCACGGCGTCCCAGCCGAACTGCTTGTCCACCAGCAGGGCCGAGGCGTACGGACTGAGCACCCGGGCGACGGTCACCTTGAAATCGGTCAGTTGCTGGTCGGTGACGGGGGTGGACTGGTGGGCGGCGAACATGGCCCGCAGGGCCTCGCGCTGGTCGACGGCGAGCATCGCGTAACCGCCTGAGGGGCGGGCCAGGCTTGAGGTGGGGAAGTCGGTCACAGCTCATCCTCCCGGGAAGGCAGAACAACAACGGATGGTAAAACTAACATCCGTTGTTAGAAATCAACCAGATGGGCTGGTGCTCTAGACTTCACCCATTCGCCCGAGAGGAAGGCGCCCGGCGTGACCTTGGAGTCCCTGCGCTACGACGGTGCGCCGCAGCGCCGGACCCAGATCATGGCGGCGCTGCGCCGTTCGGGCTTCCTCTCCGTGACCGACCTCGCCGAGCACCTCGGCGTCTCCCCGATGACCGTCCGTCGTGACCTGCGCAGGCTCGCCGAGCGGGGCGAGGCGGTGCTGGTGCACGGCGGGGTCAGCCTGCCTCCCGGGGGCGCCGCAGGCCCCAGCTATCTGCACCGTGCGCAGGTCAACCCCGAGGCCAAGCTCGTCGTCGGTCGCGCCGCCGCAGCGCTGGTCACTCCCGGTGACACGATCGGCGTGGACAGCGGTACGACCGCGGCCGCCGTGGCGCACTGCCTTCCCGACGACTTCGACGGTTGCCTGGTCACCCACTCGGTTCCGGTGCTGGCACAGATGTTGGGTCGACCTCGGGTCCGGGTGATCGGCCTCGGTGGCGAGGTGCTGCACGAGAACCAGGCGATGGTCGGCTTCGCCGCACTGGATCTGCTGCAGCGGATGCGGGTGCGGATGCTCTTCCTGGGGGCAAGCGCGGTGGACGCCCGTGGCGTCTACGTGCGTTCCGAGGTGGAGCTGACCGCGAAGCACGCGGTGATGGAGATCGCCGACGAGGTGGTCCTGGTCGCCGACGGCAGCAAATTCGACGCCAGCGCCCCGGTCCGGGTCTGCGCCTTCGACCGGATCGACACCCTGGTCACCGACGTGGAGCTGCCGCCGGCCGTGGCCGACGCCGCCCGGCGCGCCGGGACCCGATTCGTCCGCGCCTGACCACCGACGCCCCGACCCGCGTCGCCCCGACCCGCGCCGCCCGGCCCAGGCTCCGGCGTGCGCTGCCCCGGCCCGCGCCGCCCCGACCCGCGCTTCGGCTTGCGTTACCCCGACCCGCGCTTCGACCTGCGCCGCGCCGGCCCGGGCTTTGACCTGCGCTGCGACGACTCGCGCTCGGGGTCCGCTTCGCACCGCCCCGCGCTGATTCGCGGCCGGTGACCTGCGCCGGATGGTGACCACCGGCCGGCTGCACTCGACCGACGGGCCGTGACCGCAGGCCGCACCCGACCGCCGTCTGCTGCGCCGGGTCGACGCGTGGCGGAACCCCGGCTCTGCCCGCTCGGCAGGCAACACATTTGTTACGGGCCCTTGACGTGGACTTCACGTGCCTCCAAGATTGCATGCACCTTGGTGGCAGTTGTGAGAGAGGGAACAATGACCCGAACGTCCGCAGCCGTGGGGCAGCCCGCCTCCGTACCGGCGGCCACCGTGCCGTCACCGGCGGCGCTGCCGGACGTCGCCGTGGCCGCCGTGCGCTGCCGGGTGCTGCGGGCCCGCCCCGACGAGAAGATCGCCATGTCCTTCGCCCCGCTGACCCACCGGGTGATGATCCTGGTCGAGGTCGAGCTCGCGGACGGTTCGGTGGGCGTGGGCGAGACCTGGGCCAACTATCCCTCCTGGGCCTGGCGGGAACGGATCGCCACGATCCACGAAGGCGTCGCCCCGCTCCTGGTCGGTCGGCGTTTCACCGACACCGCCGAGGCCCACCGGACGCTGCTGCGGCGACTGCGCCCGCTGGGCCGGCAGTGGGGCGCGCCCGGCCCGATCCACCAGGCCGTCAGCGGCGTCGACCTGGCCCTGTGGGACCTCGCCGCCCGGCACGCCGGGGTGAGTCTGACCCGGCTGCTCGCCGACCACCCCGAGCCGCCCACCGAAGTGCCGGTCTACGGCTCCAGCCTCGGCCCGACCGGGGTCGTCGAGACCGCCGAACGCTGCGCCGCCCTCGGCCTGACCGCCGTGAAGGTGAAGGTCGGCTTCGGTGCCGAGACCGACCTGGCCAATGTCCGCGCCGCCCGCCGGATCCTTGGTGACGACGCGCAGATCTTCGCCGACGCCAACCAGGCGTGGTCGCTCGACGAGGCGCTGGACGTCACGCCCGCCCTGGGCGACCTCGGGGTGGCCTGGTTGGAGGAGCCGCTCGCCGGTGACCGCCCGGAGCAGTTGGCCGAGCTGACCCGCCGCACCGGTATGCCCCTGGCCACCGGGGAGAACCTCTACGGCGCGGCTGCCTTCACGCCGTACCTGCGTGACGACGCGGTGCGGATCGTCCAGCCGGACCTGAGCAAGGTCGGCGGTATCACCGAGTTCCTCGCCGTCCGGACGGCCGCCACCGCCACCGGGCACACCGTCAATCCGCACCTGTACAACGGCGCCGTCGCCACCGCCGCGACGATCTGCGCCGCCGCCGCCAGCCGGGCCACCCGACTCGTCGAGTGGGACGTCCGCTCCAACCCGCTGCGCGCTGCCGCCGACGCGCTGCTCACCGACCGCGGCACCGTCCGGGTGCCGGACCAGCCCGGCCTCGGCATCGACCTCGACCCTGACCAGCTCGACCGCTACGAGGAGCAGCTACCGTGACCGACCCCATCGTCTCGCAGGTCCTCGCCTCCGACACCGCCGTGCGGATCGCCGGCCACGCCGACGCCGGTGGCGCGCGGTTGGCCGTGCACGACCCGGCCAGCGGCGTCGCGTTCGCCGAGGTGACCCTCGGTGCGGCGGCCGAGGCCGCCGCCGCCCTCGATGCCGCCAAGCGGTCCGCCGCCGGCTGGGCGGACAGCCCAATCGCCGAACGGGCCGCCGCGCTGCGGGCCATCGCCGACGCCGTCGAGCAGCTCGCGGCGGAGGACGAGTGGCCTTCCCTGATCACCCGGGAGACCGGCAAACGACTCGCCGAGGCCCGCGCCGAGCTGGGGCTCACGGTGGCGTACTTCCGGATCACCGCCGAACTGCTCGAAGGGCAGTCGGCCGAGCGGTTCGACGTGGTGCCGGGCATCCGGCACGAGGTGCGGACCAAGCCGCTCGGGGTGGCCGCCGTACTCACCCCGTGGAACTTCCCGGTCTCCATCCCGGCCCGCAAGATCGCCCCGGCGGTGGCGGCCGGAGCGCCAGTGCTGTTCAAGCCGAGCGAACTCGCCCCGTTGTCGTCGTTGGTGCTGGCCGAGGTCTGCGCCGGGCACCTGCCCGAGGGGCTGCTCTCCACCGTCCTCGGCACCCCCGAGGACGTGGTGACCCCCTGGCTGGCCGACCCGGCGGTGCGCGTGGTGTCGTTCACCGGCTCCACCCGGGTCGGGCGGCTGGTCGCCGCCCAGGCCGCCCCGCACTTCCTGCGTACCGTGCTGGAGCTGGGTGGATGCGCGCCGTTCGTGGTGCTCCCCGACGCCGATCCGGCGGCGGCGGCCGATACCCTGGTGGTCGCCAAGTACCGCAACAACGGCCAGTCCTGCATCGCCGCCAACCAGGTCTTCGTCGCCGCCGAGGTGGCCGGGGAGTTCACCGAGGCCTTCGTCGCCGCCACCCGGGCGCTGCGCGTCGGTGATCCCGCCGACCCGGCCACCGACCTGGGGCCGCTGGCCCCGGCCGACGACCCCGCCCGGATGGCCGCGATCGTCGCCGAGGCGGTCGCCCGGGGCGCCCGTGCCGTCACCACCGACGCCGGTCTGCCCACGACGGGGCACTTCGCCGCCCCCACCGTGCTGCTGGACGCCCCGGCCGACTGCCGCGCGATGACCGAGGAGATCTTCGGGCCGGTCGCGCCGGTGCACGTCTACCGGGATCTCGCCGAGGCGCTGCGCCTGCACCACGCCACCGGGTACGGGCTGGCCGGCTACGTCTGCGGCACCGACCTCGACGCCGCCCGCGCCGTGGCCGGTCGGCTGCGAGCCGGGATCGTCGGCGTCAACACCGGCACGCCGAACACTCCGTGGGTGCCCTTCGGCGGGCTCGGCAACTCCGGCCTCGGTTACGAGGGCGGACGTCCCGGCCTCGAAGCGTTCCAGAGCTTCCAGAGCGTGGCGACCCGGCCGGTCGAGGGCTGACCATGCGCCTGCTGATCGGACAGACCGGAGCGCCGACCGCCGTGGTCAACGCCAGCCTCCGTGGCTTCCTGGAGGCTGCCGACGGGCACTCGGTGCTGGCCCTGCGCGGTGGGCCGGACGCCCTGGTGAGCGGAGCGTTCACCGAGGTCACCCGGGCGGACGTGCCGGTGGCGGCTACCCGCCGGGGTGGGTCCTGGCTCGGCGCGGGCCGCCGGGCGGTGACCGTCGCCGACCTCGACGCCGCACTGGACTCGCTCGACCGGCACCAGGTCGACGGGGTGTCGCTGATCGGCGGCAACGGCACCATGGCCCTGCTGCACGCCCTCGCCGAGCGGGCCTCCGAGCGGGGACGACCCCTGGTCACCGTCGGCATCCCGAAGACGGTCGACAACGACCTGGTCGGCGTCGACCACAGCCCCGGGTACGCCTCGGCCGCCCGGTACCTCACCCGCATCGTCCCGGACCTGGCCCGCGACCACGCGGCGATGGCCGGGGTGGAGCAGGTCCGGATCGTGGAGACCCTGGGTCGCTCCGTGGGCTGGCTGGCGCTGGCCGCGACCTGGCACGGCGACGACCCGGCACACGCACCCCACCTGGTGCTGCTGCCGGAGGTCCCGTTCGACACGACCGTCTTCCTGGACCGGGTCGCCGACGCCCTGGCCACCCACGGTCGGGCCTTCGTCGTGGTCAGCGAGGGCGCCGCGCCGGAGCTGACCGACGAGCCGTTCGAGGCGGCCAACCACACCCGCATCCTGCTCGGCGGCGTCTCCCGGGTGCTCGCCCGCACCGTCGGCGAGCGACTCGGCGTCGCCGCGCGGGGCGAGGTGCTCGGGATGGCGCAGCGCAGTGCCGCCTCGCTCGCCTCCGAGACCGACCGACGCGAGGCCGCCGAGGTCGGGCGGCGTGCGGCCCGGCTGCTGTCGGAGGGCATCGGCGGGGTCATGGTCGGGCTGCACCGCCGACCCGGCGATTCGTACGACGTCGGGTACGACCCGGTGCCGCTGGCCGAGGTGGCCGGGCGGACCCGGGCCGTGCCCGAGCAGTGGCGCACCACCCACCCCACCGAGCTCGACTCCTTCCACCGCTGGCTGGAACCCCTGCTCGGCTGACACGAGAACACGGAAGGGAAGACATGCGCAGATACCTCACCGCCGGGGTCGCTCTGGTCATGACCGGCGGGCTCCTCGTCGGCTGTGGCGGGGGCGACTCCGCCGGAGCGTCCGACGAGATCAACCTCATCATGTCCAACCACCCCTGGCAGCGGGCGATCGAGCCGCTGATCGGCGACTTCGAGCGCGAGTCGGGGATGAAGGTGCGGGTGCAGACCTTCGCCGAGCAGCAGATGCGCGACAAGGTGCAGCTCAACCTCCAGTCGCGCAGCTCCGCCATGGACGTGTTCATGGCACTGCCCTCCCGGGAGGGGCCGCAGTTTGCCCGGTCGAACTACTACGAGCCGCTGGACTCGTACGTCTCCGGTGCCGCCGACTACAACGTCGAGGACTTTCCCGAGGCGGTACGGGCCGGCATGACCGTCGACGGCAAGCAGATCGCCGCGCCGATCAACGTCGAGGCCGTGGTGCTCTACTACCGCAAGGACCTGTTCCAGCAGTACAACCTCACTCCGCCGACCACGTTGGCGGAGCTGACCAGTACTGCGGCGGCGATCAAGGACCGCTCGAACGGCGCGGTCACTCCGATCGCGTTGCGGGGGCAGTCGACGGCGCTGCCGTTCACCTTCGGTCCGTTCCTGCACGCGCGTGGGGTGGAGTGGACCAAGGAGGACAAGGTCACGCCCAACTTCGACGACCCGCGGGCGGTCGAGGCGATCGACCAGTACGCCACCCTGGCCCGCGAGTACGGCCCGGACGGAGTGGTCAACAACACCTTCACCCAGTCGTCGGCGCTGATGGCCGCCGGCAACGCGGCGATGATGCTGGAGTCGAGCAACGAGGTCAGCAGCATCACCGACCCGGGCAGCTCGAAGGTCGCCGACGACCTGGGCGTGGTGGCGTTCCCCGCCGGGGAGGCCGGTTCCCGCACCACGATCCTCTCCTGGGGGCTGGCGGTCTCGTCGTTCTCGCAGAAGAAGGACGCCGCCTGGAAGTTCGTCGAGTGGGCGACCAGCGCCGAGGTCCAGCAGAAGCTGACCGAGTCGGGCATCGCTCCGCCGCGCACCTCGGTGGCGGCTTCGGAGGCGTACACCGCCTCGCTCGACACCGATCTGCTCAAGGAGTGGAACGAGGTGCTGACCTCGGCGCAGACCACCGGCTCCACCGAGGTCGGTCCGGTCGGGGTGGCGGCGCCGGAGATGCGCAAGATCATCGGCGACGCGGTCGGCCTGGCGATCCTGGATCGGGCCTCGGCCGCCGAGGCGGCCAAGCAGATCCAGGACGGTCTCGCCCCGCAGTTGGCCAAGAACGAGGGATGACGTAGTGGTCACCACAAGTCCGTCGGACGTCTCCCGCTCCGGTAAGCCGGAGCGGGGGGCGTCGCCTCCAGCACCACGGCAGCGCCGTCGGCGGCGGGTCGATCCGACCGCGCGGGGCATCATGCCGTTCGTCCTGCCGGCGCTGCTCGCCACCGGCGCCCTGGTGCTGGTGCCGATCGTCTACACCCTGTGGTTGTCGATCACCGACCGGCGGCCCGACGGCACCAATGCCGGGCTGCTCGGCTTCGGCAACTACCGGGAGATGCTGGCCACCCCCGAGTTCTGGAACTCGCTGCGGGTGACGATCTTCCTCTTCGTCGTCTGTCTCCTCGTCGAGACGCTGCTCGGCCTGGTGCTCGGGTACGTGATGAGCCTCGACGTGCCCGGCCGGCGGATCTTCCAGGGGATGATGCTCATCCCGGCGATCACCGCGAGTGTGGCGGTCGGTCTGCTGTGGCTGCTGATCATGGATCCTACGCTCGGTGCGGCCAACCAGATCCTCGGCGCGGTCGGTATCGACCCGGTGATCTGGCTCGGTGACCCGAGCATCGCGCCGTGGTCCATCGCGCTTGTCGACATCTGGCAGTGGACGCCGTTCATGGCGCTGATCATCTCGGCGGGGATCCGGGCGCTGCCGGAGGAGCCGTTCGAGGCCGCCGCGATCGACGGGGCGAGCGCGTGGCGGACCGCCTGGCACATCGGCCTGCCGCTGTTGCGCCCGGTGCTGACCGTGGCGATCCTGCTGCGCACCGTGGACCTGGTCCGGTTCTTCGACACCGTCTACATCATGACCCAGGGAGGTCCGGTGAACTCGACGAACACCCTGAACGTCTACGGCTACCGGGCCGCCTTCATCGACCAGGCTCCCAGCTACGCGGCGGCGTTGCAGATCACGCTGCTCGTCCTGGTGATCGGCATCGCCGGGCTCTTCACCTGGCTGCGTTCCCGGGAGGCGAAGTGAGCACCGTGGCCAACGCCGACACCGCACGTCAGTCCCGCCGCCGTCGCCTCGGTGTCTACGCGGCGTACGCCGTCTTCACCGTGATCTTCTTCGGTCCGGTGCTGTTCATGCTCTGGTCCTCGCTGCGGCGCAACATCGACATCACCGGCTCGATCTTCGCCATCGGGTCGGCCTTGACCCTGGAGAACTACACCGCCCTGTTCGAGCGGTTCGACTTCGGTCGCTACATCGTCAACAGCTTCATCGTCGCCGGTGGCTCGACCCTGCTCGGCCTGCTGCTGGGGGTGCCCGCGGCCTACGTCGTGGTCCGCCGCAACCTGCCCGGTCTGGGATTCCTCACCCTGCTGGCCCGGATGGCCCCCGGCGTGTTGTTCGTGCTGCCGCTCTTCGTCCTGTCGGTACGCATCGACGCGCCGTCGAACACGGTGCTGAACTACGGGCTGCTGATCGTCGCGCACCTGATCATCACGATGCCGCTCTGCATCTGGCTGCTGATCCCCTTCTTCGAGGAGATCCCGATCAGCATCGAGGAGTCGACGCTCATCGACGGCGCGAACGCCTGGCAGCGGTTCACCCGGATCGCCCTGCCGCTGGCCCTGCCGGGGCTGTCAGTGGCGCTGACGCTCAGCTTCGTCTTCTCCTGGAACTACTTCCTGTTCGCGCTGGCCCTGGCGAACAACGAGACGCTGCCGCTGACCGTCATCGCGTTCAACTTCATCGGCCAGGGATCGAACGACTTCGGTGGCCTGATGGCCGCCAGCACACTGATCTCGGCCCCCGCGCTGCTGCTCACCATCTTCGCGCAGCGCTGGCTGGTCCGGGGCATCACCGGAGGTGCGGTCAAGTGAGCACGACCAGTTCCCGGGCCCGGTTCACCGGTGACGGGCGGATCGACTTCGAGCAGGTGTCGCTCGGCCCGGTCGCACCGGGCGAGGTGCGGCTGCGGGTCGACGTCTGCGCGCTCTGCGGGTCGGACAAGCGGCTGCTCGCCGCGGGCTCGCCGGTGGTGCCCGGCCACGAGATCGGCGGCACGGTCGTCGAGGTGGGCGAGGGCGCGGACGTGCCGACCGGCACCCGGGCCATCGTCTACATCCCCGTGTACTGCGGCGAGTGCGTCCGCTGCCGGGCCGGGGCGACCAACCAGTGCCTGGCCCTGGGGGAGCTGATCGGGTGGCAACGCGACGGCGGGTTCGCCGAGCACGTGGACGTGCCGGCCCGCTGCGTGCTGCCGGTCCCCGACGACGTCGCGTTGGACGTCGCCGTGCTCGGCCTGGACACCGTCGGCACCGCCGCGCACGCGCTGAGGCTGGCCCGGCGTACCCGGGTCGTTGACGTCGACCGGGCTCTGGTGGTGGGGGCCGGCCCGCTGGGGCTGGGTGTGGTCGCCGTGGCACCGCTGCTGGGCGTCGGCGAGGTGCACGCGTACGACCCGCACCCCGGCCGGCTGGCCACCGCCGAGCGGCTCGGCGCCGTCCCCACCACCGCCGAGGAGCTGAGCCGGGAGAACCAGTACGACCTCGTGGTCGAGGTCTCCGGGGCGGCTGCCGCCCGGGAGACCGCTCAGCGGGTGGTGACCCCCGGCGGCACGGTGGTGGCGCTCGGCGAGTCGAACGAGCCGTACACCATGCCGGCGACGCCCCGGTGGCGGCGCACGGACTGCTTCACGGTGCGTTCGTTCTACTTCCCGGTCAGCGAGGTCGAGGAGAACTGGGCGCTGCTGCGGGCGGTCGGCGGCACCCTGCGCGACACCCTGACCCACCCGCTGCCCCTCGCCGAACTGCCCGGGGCGTTCGCCCAGTTCGTCGCCGGCGACTACGTCAAGCCCTGCATCGTCACGGAGGAAGCCCGATGAGTCTGCTGATCCTCGCCATGGACCAGCGCCCCTGGTTGACCAAGGCCCTTTACGGGCACACCGGTGTCGCCACCGTCACCGAGCGGGCCACCATCGCCGACGGCAAGCACATGGTCCTCGACGGACTGCTCTCCGCTCTGGCCGATGCACCCGAGCTGCGGGAACACGCTGCGGTGCTGGTCGACGACCTGCTCGGGCCGGGTGTGCCGGAACGGGCCCACGCCAACCGGGTCGCCCTGAGCATGCCGGTGGAGCGCGGTGGCCTCGACGTCTACGAGACCGAGCCGGCGGACCTGCCCGCGTTCCTGCGTCACCACTCGCCCACGCTGCCCAAGGTGCTCATCCGGTACAACGTGGACGGCGACCGCGAGGGCAACGCCGTGCAGCGGGACCGGTTGGCCGAGGTGGCCACGGCGGTCCACGACGCGGGTGGCCGGTTCCTGGTCGAACTCCTGGTGCCGCCGACGTCCGAGCAGCTCGCGGCGGTCGACGGCGACACTGCCGCCTTCGACCGTAAGCTGCGCCCCGAGCTGATCCTGCGTGGGATGACGGAGCTGTCGCAGGCGTTCCCGGTCGACGTGTGGAAGTTGGAGCATCTCGCCGAGGTCGGGCACTACCGCGCCGCCGCCGACCTGGCCGCCGCCACCGGCGGCGAGTGCATCCTGTTGGGCGCCAACGCTCCGGTGGAGACGGTGGACGGGTGGCTGCGTGAGGCGGCGGCGGGCGGCTTCACCGGTTTCGCCATCGGCCGTAGCATCTGGTGGGACGCGATGCGCGGACTGCTCTCCGGCGCGGTCGCCCGCCCGGACGCCGTCGCTGCGGTGGCGGCCACCTACCACCGTTTCGCCACGGGTTTCCTGGCCGCCGCGTCCACCGCCACGGCCGGCACCGGGTCGGTCGGGACGTCCACCGAGTGAGGTCACCTGTGCCGTCCACGTCGATCCCCGCGCAGCAGCGCACCGCCGCCGAGGCGCCGGCCCGGCCACCCGCCGAGGAGGCGGTGCGAGCCGGGGAGGTCATCTATCGGACGGTCCGCGACCGGATCATCTCCGGTGAGCTGCGGCCCGGGGCCCGGCTCAGTGTCCCGGCGTTGGCCGAGGAGTTCTCGGTCAGCCGCAGCCCGGTGCGCGACGCCGTCGTCCGGCTGGTCCAGGAAGGCCTGGCCAGCGAGACCATGAACCGGGGCGCGGTCGTCGCCCGGATCGGCGGGGCCGAGCTGGTCAGCCTCTACGAGGCGCGGGAGGCCCTGGAGTGGGCGGCGGCCCGGCTCGCCGCCGAGCGGTACACCCCGGCACTGCGGCGTACGCTGCTCGGTCTGCTGACCGCGCATCGGGCTGCCGCCGAGGCCGGTGACCTGGCCCAGCACCTGGAGTTGGACGCGGCGTTCCACCGGGAGATCCGGCTGGCCGCGCAGAGTCCGGTGCTCGCCCAGATGCTCGACGGGGTGCAGGGCCGGGTCCGGCTGGCGATGCGTTCCACCAGCGTCCAGGGCGGCATGCTGCTCGCCGTCGACGAGCACCAGGCCATCTTCGAGGCGATCTGCGCCGGTGACGCGGACGGCGCGGCCGAGGCCGCGTTGGCGCACATCCGCCGGCTCAAGGAGCTGTTGCATGACAGTCTCTGACACCGTGTCGACGACCGGTCGCGGCAGTACGGCGGCGGTGCGGTTCCACGGTCCGGGTGACGTGCGGCTGGACCAGGTGCCCGCCCGTGACCTGCTGCCGGACGAGGTGGCGCTCGCCCCGCTGGCGGTCGGGGTCTGCGGCACCGACGGCCACATCGTGGCGGGCTCCTTCCCCGCCGCCCGGCCGGTCGTGCTCGGTCACGAGGTCTGCGGTCGGGTCACCGAGCTCGGGGCCGACGTCGACGGGATCGACGTCGGTGACCTGGTGACCGTCGAGCCGCACCGCTACTGCACCGCCTGTGCGTACTGTCGGCTCGGCCAGGAGCACCTCTGCGACCACCGTCGTGGCTACGGGGTGCGGTTGGACGGCGGGATGACCCGACGGCAGATCGTGCCGGCGCGGATCGCGTACCGGCTGCCGGCGGGGACGCTGCCATGGATCGGTGCCCTGACCGAGCCGCTGGCCTGCTGCGTACACGGGATGGACCGGCTGGCGCCGGTCTCCGGCCTGCCGGTGCTGGTCTACGGCGCCGGTCCGGCCGGAGCGATGATGGTGGCGCTGGCCCGATCCGCCGGCTGCGCGCCGGTGGTGGCGATGGACCCCCGGGCGGATCGGCGCAGGTTGGCGTTGGCGATGGGGGCACACGCGGCGTTCGACCCGACCGACCCGGAGACGGAGACGGCGGCCCGGGCGTTGACCGGGGGGTTCGGATTCCCGTACGTCGTCGACGCCGTCGGGTCGTCGCGGATCCTGCGCGACGCGATGGCGATGGCGTCGCGGGGCGGGCGGATCCTGGTCTTCGGGGTCGCCCATCCCGAGGACGAGGCGCGCATCCGACCGAACGAGATCTTCTCCCGCGAGTTGACGATCATCGGCGCGTTGATCAACCCGTACACCCACCAGCGGGCGGTGGGGCTGCTCTCCGCGTTGCCGCTGGAACGCCTGAACCCGGCCTTCTTCGGGCTGGACGAGCTGCCGGCGGCCCTGGCCGAGCAGCGGTCCGGCACCGCCGACAAGGTCTTCCTCGCACCGTACGGGCAGCAGGCCGCCATCAGCGCGGTCGGCTGACCGGGCGTTCGCCCGGCCGGTGCGGACGTTTCGCCGCATCGACGTCAGAGAGTGGACGCGGTCAGAGCGGGGAGCAGACGTCGTTGCGCCACGCCCAGGCGGCGATCTCGACGCGGTTGCGGACGGCGAGTTTGCGCTGCACGTTGGCCAGGTGCGTCTTGACCGTCGACAGCGTCACGAAGAGCCGTCCGGCGATCTCGTCGTTGGTGTTCCCGTGCGCCACGAGTCGGACCACCGCCAGTTCGCGTTCGGTGAGCGGCTCGGTGGGCGGCGCCTCGGGTGTCTCGGGTTCGTCCCCCCGGCGCGGCGCCAGGTGCGACAGCAGACGCACGGTCACTGCCGGCGAGATCAGCGAGGTCCCGGCGGCGGCCGCGCGGACCGCCTCCACCAGCAGGTTGGGTGAGGTGTCCTTGAGCAGGAATCCGCAGGCGCCGTTGCGGAGCGCCCGGTACACGTACTCGTCGAGGTCGAAGGTGGTGACGATGAGGACGTTGAGCGGGTTCCGGACGGCCGGCCCGGCCAGCAGCCGGGTCGCTTCCAGGCCGTCGAGCTTCGGCATCCGGATGTCGAGCAGGCACACGTCGGGGCGCAACCGGCGGGCCTGGTCCACGGCGGCCTCGCCGTCCGCCGCCTCGGCCACCACCTCGATATCCGGCTGGGTGGTCAGGATCATGCGGAACGCCGTACGGATCATGTCCTGGTCGTCGGCGAGCAGGAGCCGGATGGTCATGCGATCTCCTTCGCTTCGGCCCCGGCCTCGGGCCTGAACGGGCGGAACCGGCGTCGGCTGCCCGAAGGCCGGTCGTCGATCGGGAGGGTCGCGGTGACCTGCCATTCTGACTCGACCGGCCCGGCCGAGAGTTCGCCTCCCGCAGCCCGTACCCGCTCGCCGAGGCCGGTCAGGCCGAAGCCACCGGCCGGCAACGGCGAACCGGCCGGCTTTCCGTCGTTACGGATCGACACCTCGGCGAGATCGGGCCGGTCGGCCTGGACTCGGATCCGGATGTCGATTCGCGTCGCCTCGGTGGTGTGGCGCAGCACGTTGGTCAGCGCTTCCAACACGGTGTGATGTGCCGCATCGAGGGTGGCGTCCGGCAAGGCCCGGTGCGCCAGCGCCTCGTCGACGGAGACGGTCGGCGTGGGGTGTCCGGGCGGCAGAGTGCTGGTGACAGCGGTGAGCATCTCGTCAAGTGTGCCGTGGGCGGGCGCGGGCGCCGACGTCTCGTCGCGCAGGATGCCGACGAGCGTACGCATCGAGGTGAGCGCCTGACCGCCGGCCTGTTCGACACCGGCCAGCAGTTCGTCGAGATCCTCGGCGGACGGCGCGGCACCGGAACTCGTGACGAATCGGATGGCGCGCGTCTGCGCGACGATCGCGGTCACGTGATGGGCGACGTAGTCGTGCAGGTCGCGGGCGTGGTCCATGCGTTCCGCCTGCCGGGCCAGCCGGTCCAGGTCGGCCCGGCGGCGCTCCAGCAGGCGCAGATAGAGGCCGAGCAGCGCCAGGAACAGCACCCAGGCGGTCAGCGCGACGACGAGCACGTCACCGTACTGCGACATCGTTCCCGCGTTGACCGGATGGAGCAGGACCCGGGTCGGCAGCACGGCGATCGCGAGGATCGCTAGGGCGGCCGGACCTGCCGCGCGCCGGATCGGATGTTGCATGACCAGGCGGATCACCGCCACCGAGAGCACGGCGAGTTCCACGATGCCGAACGTGTGCTCCGGGCGCAGGGTCGGCACGAGCCCGAAGGCGGCCGAGACCGTGAGAGACACCACCGCCGCCACGGCGAGTGCGATCGGGCGGGCCTCGGCCAATAGCACCACGGCGACCGCGAGCAGCCCGCTGACGATCAGGCCGAGCGTGGCGGGCAGGGTGGGGCCGTCCAGCCCTTCGAGCACGACGAGGGCAGCCGCCACGACGGCGAGCAGACCCGCCGTCACCCGCTGTGACCTGCGAGGACCAGGGAAGATGACCAGCACGGAAGGCCACGGTACGACACCGGCGTCCGGGCGGCGTAGTTCTTTCGGCCGACTCCCCGCAGGGTCGCTCGGTAGCACGGCCGAGGTATGTCCCCGCCTTGCCGTCGCACGATCGAAACCGCACCGAACAGACGAGCGGAGAAGATCGTGGCAACGACAGTGCAGGCCGAGAGCTTGCGAGTGAGAACGGGCCGGTACGTGGCCGTCGACGGCGTCGACCTGGACCTGGGTCCCGGCGTCCACGGGCTGCTCGGCCCGAACGGCGCCGGCAAGACCACCCTGATCCGGGCGCTGGCCACCGTGCTGCCCCCGTACGCGGGTCGGCTCCGGTTGCAAGGCCAGTCGATGGATGCGCGGCCCGACCTGCGAGCGGTGCGGCGCGGCCTGGGCTACCTGCCCCAGGAGTTCGGCTACTACCCGCGCTTCACCGTGTCGGAGTTCGTCGAGTACATGGCGTGGATCAAGGACGTACCCGGCGGCCGACGTCGCCGTGCCGTACGCCACGCGATCGAGCGGGTCGGTCTGACCGACCGGGCCGACTCACGGATGAAGGCGCTCTCCGGTGGCATGCTGCGACGGGCCGGCATCGCCCAGGCGATCGTGAACGAGCCGGACCTGCTGCTGCTCGACGAGCCGACCGTGGGCCTCGACCCACAGCAGCGGCTCGACTTCCGGGCCCTGCTGCGTGACCTCGGCGAACGCTCCTGCGTCGTCGTCTCGACCCACCTCGTCGAGGACGTCGCCGCCGCCTGCACCAGCGTCGTACTCGCCGACGCCGGCCGGATCGTGTTCCACGGCACGCCGGACGACATCGCGGCGGCCGGCGGTCCCGACGACGCCGGGGACAGCCCGATCGAACGCGGCTACTCGGCGCTGATCGGGCGGCACCGCGCCGGACTGGTGGTGGCGCCGTGAACCGCATCCTCCGGATCGAGCTGCGCCGTTCCGACGCGCTTCTCGCGGGTGCCGTGACCGCCGCGCTCGGCGTGGCCGGACTCTACGTGCTCGCGTTCACCGGGCAGACCGCCCTCTGGGACCAGCAGTGGAACCTCCTCGCCGTCTTCCAGCGCATCATGCTGGTGATCCTCTGGCCGCTGGCGCTGGCGGCCGGTGCCTGGCAGGCCGGTCGGGACCGACGCCACCGGATCGAGGAACTGCTCGGCACCACACCGGCTCCCCGCTGGCGGCGCACCGGCCCGTTCGCCGTGGTCACGGCGGCCTGCCTAGCTGTCGGTTTCCTGCTCGTGCTGCTCGGCGGGGCACCGAAGGTCGCGGCCACCGCCGGGTACCCGGGCACCGGCTGGCCGGCGGTGACGCTGGTCGGCGTACTGGCCCTGGTCGCCGCCGGCTGGCTCGGCCTCGGCGTGGGCCGGCTGCTGCCGTACGCGTACACCCCTGCGGTCCTGGGTGTGGGTGGTCTCGCCGCACTTCTCGCGGCGATCGAGCTGACCCGGCCCAGCGAGGCCACGGACCCCAGGGCAGCCCTCCTGCTGCCCTTCTTCACCACCACGATCTCCGAGTTCGAGATGGTCGCCGGCGTGGTGAGCGCGGGCCAGGCCTGGTGGTTCGGCGGGCTGGCCGCCGGGGGACTGGTGCTGTTCCTCGCGAGGAACCCGCTGGTACGGCTGCTCGCCGTCGCCCCACCGGCACTCGGACTGGCACTCGCCGCACCGATGCTGACTGTTCCCCTGGAAGAGGCGTTCCCGGTCGACCCGGCCGCCGTCGTCGAGGTCTGCACCACCGACGACGGGCCACGGGTCTGTGTCACCGCAGCCCACAGCCGGGAGCTACCCGCTCTCGTCGCACCGGCCCGGGAAGCATTGGGCCTGCTGGCCAAGCTGCCGGACGCGCCGACCTCGGTCCACGAGGCCGCACCCGGCCTCGGCCGTGCACAGCCGGCCTCCGAGGCGTGGGTGGACACCGACAACCTCGGTGCCACCGACGATCCCGCCGAGCTGACCGCCCGCATCCTGGCCGGTGCCGGTACACCGCTCTGCGTCCGCGCCGACGACGACGCGTACCTCGACGTGCTGCGCGCCCGATCCGTGGCAGCCGCCTGGCTCCACGGCAGTCACCCGGTGCCCGGTCAGAGCCTCTTCGGGGAGGAACAGGCCGTTCGCGAGCAGATGTGGCAGACCTTCACCGCGTTGCCCGCCGACGAGCAGGTACGCCGGGTCGCCGCCGTACGCGCTGCCGGCCTGACCTGCGGTGACCAGGCCGCCGCCCTCGGCGTCGGAGCCGACCGGTGACGCCCGCGCTGCTGTTCCTGCGCTCGCGTGAGGTGCCGGGAGGGTTGCTGTTCGCGGTGCCGGCGATGGCCCTCCTCGCCTGGTTCGGCGCCGCACAGACCCACCCCAGCCACGCCGTGACGACCGCCGCTCTCGCCCTGGCACTGGGCACGGCCGTTCTCGGGTACGGCCTCGGCGGGCCGGACGGCACCCTGGACGCGACCGCGGCGATCCGGTGGGCCCCACGCCGAGCGCTGCACCTGGCCGCGATCTTCGTGGTCGCATCCGCCGTGGTGACGGCCGTGACGACGGCGCCGGTCGGCATCGTCCTGCGGGACGCGGCCGGTTTCGTCGGGCTCGCCGCCGCGGCGGTGGTGTTGTTCGGGCGGCGACTGGTCTGGACGCTGCCGGTGGTCGTGGGTTGCGTGTCGGCCGCCATCCCGGCCGTCCCGGAGCCGTTCGCGCTGTACCTGCTCACCTGGGCGGGCCAACCGGCGGACAGCGTCGCGGCCCTGGTGACCGCAGGGATACTCGCGGTGACCGGTGTGAGCGCCTATGTGATCCGTGGTCCCCGCCGGATCAGCCCGGTCAGCTGATCCTGTTCCGTCGGTCGTTCGTCGTCCGTGGTCCGTGGTCCGTCGCTCGCCGGTCGGTGGGCTGTTCGCTGGGGGACTCGCGATGCAGCGCATACTCGACGCGTGTCCTCCCAGCAGTACGAGAAGATGCGGCAGCGGTATGCAAGTATCGGCAGCGGGGAACTCGTTTCCGTTGTGGTCTTCGCCGTAGTGGCATGGCGGGTCACATCACGATTTGCAGACCCGACAGATGTACGCGCTCTGTGGTCCGCGCTCGTTCCGCTCCTGCTGATCCTGATTCAAGGCGGGGCGTACTGGCTGCTCGCGCGTCGCTGGATCGGGACGGGCCACATGCCGCGCGGGCTCGCGGCCGTGTATCGCGTGTTTCGCGTGGTCGATGTGGCCATCCTGGCCGGCGGTCTGGTCGGGGTGCTCGTATGGTTCCCGGACTCCCTCGCCATAAGTGCCCTGGTGGTCGGAATCTGGCTGTTCGGTGTGCTTGAGTATGTGAACTACTTCGTGGTGAGGCTGAGCTACCCGCTGTTCGCAGGTCGCTCGGGGCCGATCACCACGGCTTGTCCAGGACCTGCACCGCAGCCGGCGGCAGCCGCCCATGGCGCATCGTCACCATCGAGGCAGCGCCGACTGAGGACGCGCCCTGCGGTTGTGATCCCCTCCGGCCCGTCTCGACTCCGCGACGCCAACCGGGTCCGCCGGGGCTCGTCAAGATCAACGATCTTCGGGCCAGCGCGGCGTGCGTGCCAGCCACAGGGCGGCGCTGACGTGCGCGGCGGCGCGGTGTCAGTCCGACCGGCCAGGGTGGCGCAGGTCAACGCGGGCCACTCCCTGCCATCCAGTGGTGCCCCGCAGGTCGCTAGACTGGCCACTCGCGCCCTCGTAGCTCAGGGGATAGAGCATCGGTTTCCTAAACCGTGTGTCGCAGGTTCGAATCCTGCCGGGGGCACCTCGAAGATCAGCCCAAATGCCTTCTTGCCTGCGGATACGCTTCCCCGTCGATTCGCCGAGGTGTGCAGCCGGGCACCACCCGAAGCCGCCGTTTGCCGCCCTCCGGGCAAAATACGTGCAATGATCTTGGATGCATCAGCAAGGCTGTCTGCCCAGCTCAGCGGTTCTTCCGAGGGTGCCAGCAAGCGCGGGCTGTTTGGCAGGATCATGGTCCTGATGATCGGCTAGCCGACACCGCCCAGCCGCGCCGACGTTGAGGCCCGGTTTACAGCCATCCTCGACGGCAGCCAGTCGCGCGACGAGGTTGACCGTTGGGCAACCCGGGCTATGCAGAGCCTGGAGTACGCAGAGGTTGATGAGACGATCTGGTGGGCACTCGGGATGCTTTCCGGCATCGATCTGCGCCACGGGCCGGGTGAAACGTACCTGCATGACGATGAACAGGTGCGCGGCTGGCTCGCAGAGTTCCGGGTACGTTGCGGCGTCATCAGTTGAGCGCCTTCTTGATGCGCTCGTTCATCCGGCTGCGGTCCCCGTCGAGGCACTTGGCGTAGACCTTGAGCAGCACGTAGACCGAGTGGCCGGCTCGCTCTGCGGCCTCCGGAGCTGGCAGACCGGCGTTAAGCCACAGTGAGACCCGGCGTGCCGCAGGTCGTACGGCCGACCACCCAGGGAAGAAGCCACCCGCTCCGGTGGCAGGCTGAATCGCCGCGCCTCCTCCCACACTCGGGAGTACGTCGAGGACGCCACCACGTTGCCCCGCCCGCTGCGGACAGCGCCCGTCGGCGTCCACGCCGAAGCGGTCGATGTGTGTCCGCAGGATCGCCACCAGCTCCGGCGGGATCGGCACTTCCCGCGCCTCTGCCTCGCCGCGATGCTTGAATCCCCGGTCGTCGTGCACCTCGCCACTGTCGGTGTACCGCTTCCCTGCCGCATGCCGGGACTTCTCCAGCGTCAGCAGTCCCAGCCCTTCTCCTGAAGGTGGCAGTCCCGCTCCCGCAGGCCCAGCGCCTCACTCGGTCGTAGCGCCGCAAAGTACAGGCAGGCGTAGAAGGCGACCAGGCGCTCACCGCGCCGTCCTTGAGGTAACACAGGTCAAGTCCCCTCCGCGGAGGGGACTTGATTCGTTTCCGCCGATCATCCCTCCGGCACAGAGGCAGCGAGAAGGCAGCCCTTCCGAGACCGTGAGTTTCACCGCGGGAAATCCCGGGGCTTGGGCTGTCGCCCAAGCCCCGGGACACCGGTCGCGGTTAGAAGTCCTCCTCGCCTCCCGCGTACTCGTCTTCGTCGTCGGCGTTTTCAGCGACGAGGTCGTCTTCCGGGTGCGGTTCGTTCATGGTGATGATTGCGCTGATCTTCTGGGCGCGTCGCTGGAGCTCTGCCCAGTCGTCACGATTACCCAGCGCTGGACCCATGGCTCCGACGCTCTCAGCCGGTTGGAGGAGCCGCCTGAGGATCTCCTGGGCGGATCCGAGAGTCGAGATGAGGCTCTCCCGCAGCTTCTGCGCGTTTGCCTCTTCACTCTGTGGCATGGTGAAGCCGCTGTCGGCCTGCCCCGCCTCGGCCGCAGCCTTGGCGGCCCGTTCCGGGTCGGAAAGGCGGACGACTTCATACTGGGTGAGCTTTACCGGCTGGCCGGTACCGTCCTCGCGGATCTGGCTGGGGTTGCCCGGGTCGACGGCCGGGACGGTGTAGGCGTCGATCACATCCTGGACGTCCTTGAAGTCACGCTCGCTGAAGGCGTTGACGGCCGGCCGCCCTGCGTCGAAGGTCTGCGCGGCGTAGGCGAGCTGGTACAGGCCGACTTCGTTGCCGTGAGCGCCCAGACTGTCCACGATGTCGTTGGGGTTGGCTCGGAACGGAACGACACCGGACTGCAGGGCGCTGCCGATGTTGCTGGCGAGGAGGCGGTCGGCGACCAGAGCGATGCCCCCGGCGACCTGCAGGGTGCGCCGAGCGTTGATGTCGCCATTCATGGCCTTCGGCACCAGGGACAGGAAGTGGTCCGTGGGGATCGGTTCCCACTCGGCGCCGAGGAGCCTGTGCGGGATGGGGCCGCCGCCGGACCAGGCCTTGCGGGCCTGCTGCAGGCTGCGGGCCTTGGCGGTGCGCCAGGGTACATCGACTAGGGGCCCAAGGTAGCTGACGAAGCGCTTGCCCTGGATGTTGGTCAGGCCCAGCAGGGAGCGGAGCTGCTCCTTGATCCCGGCGAAGGCCTCCGGCTGGGTGAGCGCGTGTACTAGATACACGGCGCGCCACAGCGCCGTGTCCGGGATGCGGGCATCCCCGAAGATCCGGCTGACCTGCTCGGGGCCGAGGCGGCCCATGGCGAGCTTCACCACGTCGGGATCGAGCTTGCCGGCATGCTGGGCCCGCATGAGCGCGCGTTCCCCGACGTCGACGGCTTGGGCGGCGGGGTCCCAGCTACGGAATTCGGTGTGGATGGAACCCACGACGGCCCGGATCGCCTCGGAGAACACCTCGTCGGCGGGCAGCATGACGGTCGCCGTGGCCTGCACGTCGACGTAGATCTGCGCAGGCATAGTGAAGGTCTGCCCGATGCGCACGGAATCTTCCGTGGGCATGTCACCAACAACACCAGCCGCGAACCGGGCCCGCAGCTCACTCGCGATCCGATCGCGCCCTCGGGCGTGATCTTGAGAGGCGTCACTCGCCTTACCCGCCCGCGGGGGTGCCTCCGCCATGAGTTCACTGATCATGTGCTGGGCCACGTCGTCCGGCGTCGCCTTGGAGCCGATCCTGGCGGCGGCAGCCGACACCAGCCGGGTGAGCCCGTCCCGCACGGCGAGCACGGTGAACGGCTGGGAGCCGTCCTCGAACTCGAGCCGGACCACATGGGCGAGCACCGGCCGGCCAACCCGGCGCGCCAGGATCGAGGGCGCGTAGTCGTTACCGGTGCGCCGGGTATGCGTGATGGTCTGGTACATGTAGTTGGCCAGATGCTGCCGATCCTCGAAGGTCAGCACCAGCTCGGCGAGCGGCTCCTTGTTCTCATCGAGCACGCCGCTGATGTGCGGACGCTTGACCGTGAGCGACTCGGCCTCGGTGCGCGGCTGCAGCAGCGGCCATAGCTCGCTGGTCCACACGTGGCCAGTGACCTGTGACAGCGTCGCCGTCTCGACCGTCTCGGTGACCAGCAAACCGCCCTTGATGAGCTGACCGGCCGTCTCCGGGCTGACTAGGGCGCGGGCGACGGCATGCCGTCCGTCCTCATCCAGCAGCCCAGCGCCCTCGGCGGCACGAACAAAGACCCCGCGAGTCCTCGCCGAGGTCGCTTCGGGCAGCTCCTTGCGGAAGTTGACGATCGTCAGCGGCTCTTCCCCGCCGACGCTCAGCTTGACCGGAGTGATCTCGGCTGCAGCGCTATCGGGCTGCTCATCGCCAGTCTGCTGCAGCGCCCCGTCCTCAACGTCGGACGAGTCGACGGGGGCAGAAAACACAGGAGTAACCACAGGGGTCTCCGATCTTGCACGCCCTGAAAGCCCTCCCGGAACGTCCGGGGGCCCTGCCCGGCTCAACTCCGGGACGCGGGGGATCGTGCTACGGTCCGCGCTGCGTCTCACCGTTCACTTGGGCACGACACACGTCGACCAGTCAGGATCACGGCATCTGGCCGCTCGGCCTGGCTGTCTTCGAGGCCCCGGAGGGCCACCCAGACGGTTCCGGATGAGCAGTGCCTCGCCAACAGTGGGCGCGACGAGGTCAAGTTATCCACAGCCGCTGCGTTGCTGTCAAGTCCCAAACGCTGCCATGCGGAGCGCTTGCCACTTAGTCGGTAAAGCGGGAGAGCCGGGCTCTCCGACTCAGGTGGCTTCGCTGGAGGCAGCAAGGAGACATCGGAACTCCTGGCAACCGGCAGTAAAAGACGGCACAGAGCAGCGGAGAAGGCTTACCCGGCTAAGCACGACAGTGAACGACGACATCCAACGATGCTCCGGTTCAGCGTTCGGGACGAGGAGGTCTCGGCTGTACAGCCATGCATACAGCCAAGCCGACCGACGGCCACGGTCCGAGGTCGACTTCAGGCGACACGGCGAGCAGGCCAACGACGGTCACCGACATCAGCCGACAGGAGTCTCAATCTTTGCAAGGCAGGGGTAGTGCGCTTGCGGCTCGCCCTGGGGGGCGGCCTCCGGCCGTCCTCGGGCGCCCGCAGCGCTGTGCAGAGCGCCTGCAATGATCTTGGATCGCTGCGACAAGGCTCCCGGACGCGCAGGTGACGGCCACAGTGGATGGCTTACCTCAGTCGCCTTCCTAAACCGTGTGTCGCAGGTTCGAATCCTGCCGGGGGCACCTCGAAGATCAGCCTAAACGCCATCTCAGCTGCGGACACGCTTCTGTGTCGGTGGCTTGGGGCGTCGCCGGCTAGCAGCTCACCAGCCTTTCGATCAGCAGTTTCAGCAGTCCTGCGTGCTCGGGCGCCGGGCTCCCGCTGCGCTCAGGGTGGCCGGGAATGCCGGAGCTGCGCACCTGACGACGTAGCTCGTCCATCCGGGGAATCCAGAACGACTTGTCGAACGGGTCGAGTACGCATGCGTCCACCGCATCGATCTCTGGCCAGCTTCCGGTCGGCCCGGGGGTGCCTGCCCTCGTGACCGACATTCTGAGCACGTGGTGGACGGCGGTGAAGGCCATCGCGTTGCCCTGTCCGTAGTCGAGACCGACGCGCCGGCCCTGCGTCGGGCTATCCGCGCGTTCCACGACGCCCCACGCCAGCATCACTGCCAGTTCCCGGAACGCCGCTCGTTCGTACATCATCTGGAGGAGTTGGTCGTTCCACGGTTTCCGGGCCTGCCGGTCGGGTCTCGCCTGCAGGTAGTCGAAGGCGAACGCCGTCGGCACCGGCCCCGGCGGCACGAGCCATGGTTGCGCACCGTCGGCAGCCGCCATCGGTCCGGCGACGCCTCCCGCTAGGTCCACCAGGTCGAGGGCGGCGCGGTAGGGGGCCGCCACCCGGTTGTCCGGATCGAGTCGAGTGAGGGCGTGCATCGCCTCGATGCTGTCCCGCTGCGACAACTCGGTGATGTGCTGGTGCAGGTAGTGCTGGGCGTCCGACCAGTCTGCCTGCCCGAGCCATCCGGTCAGCACCTCCGGCAGGGCGGGCAGGGCGGTGGTCGGCCCCGGCGTCTCGGCCATGCTGAAGATTCCCGCTGTGCCGCGAATCGACCACAGCTCGTCTGCGAATCGCTGTGCCGCGCGGCGGTCGGGCTCGGGATGACCCGTGGCCGCCGACGGGGAGAGGGTCAGCGACAGTTTCGCGTCGACCGGTACGCCTGCGGCGGTGAGTTCCTGGTGGAACCTTTCCGGTCCGAATCGGCGGGTGCCGGCGACCAGTTCTGTCGTGGCGGGGTCCAGGGTCGCGAAGGCCGAGACGTAGCTCTGGTAACGGGGCATGCCGTCGATCACGGACGGGCGAGCGATGTCGTGGTCGACCGGTGGCAGGTACACCCCGGCCTGGACCGGCAACAGCGCCGGCTGCCGGGTCTGCGCGGTTCCGGTAAGACCCGGTTGACCGTCGTCGTCGGTCACGGGGTGTCCGGCCTCTGCCGGGTCGGGGTCGGGTGCTCGCACCACGACCGGCGCCTCGGCCGGTTCGGGAGGGCTGGCGGTGAGCTCCACGACGTCAGGTGGTGAGGGGATCGCGGCCAGCAACCCGGCGACGCCTGCCTCGCTGAGCCTGTCCCGCGCCCACTTCAGCAACGCATACCGTGCGCGTTGCGCGCCGTTCGGCGTCGTGTCGTCCCGCACGATGCCCTGCTGCTCTGCCAACTGGTCCAACCGACCGAGCAGAACCTGGATGTCGCTTTCGTCGGGATCGGCCCCGGCGAGGTCCAACAGGATGTCGACCACATGGCCAAGGGCCAGGGTCTCCTGGGGGGCTTCGGGACCGGTGCCCACCGGCACGACGAATTCGTTACTCGGGTGGCCGCGGCCGAACGCCTGCTGATGAAACCGCCGGTCCTGGTCGTTAACGGGATTTATGACACTCCGGTTGAGGCGTGGTGGCCTCGGCGGCATCGGATCGGTCCGTCCGAGTGTATGGACGAAACCCTGGAGTGCGAGATCGGCACCGATGGTGACGGTCGATGCGATCCTCCGGCCGAACTGCTCCACGATCCATGGTATCGGTTGTCCTGGTGCACCGATGACGATCCGAGCGCCACCGGAATAGGACAGCTCCCCCCGGTGGTCGGTCGGTCGGATCCAGAGGCGATCCTCGACTGTGACGACGTCCCATCCGGCCAGGAATTGGTACCTGCCGTCGCTGATGTATGGCAGACCAAGGCCTGCGATCTCGACCACATGATTGCGTGGGTTGGGATTGACGGCGTAGTACGCCGCAAACGGGCCGAAGGTCGGCATGAGCGAGTGTGAGTAGGCATCGAAGTGTTCGGAGAGGTCACCGGAAACGTCCACCAGATTCGAGGCCAGCATTAGCCTTCGGCCCTCCCCGACCAGTCGGGCGAGCTCAACGGCCTGCGGTGCGCTCACCTGACCAGAGATCATCAGCTCTATGAGTGTCGTGTCGGGCAGATCGTCAAGGATCTGCCTCAACACGTGGGGTGCCCTGATCGCGTCGCCGACCTCCACCACGACGAGCCGGTGCCTCCCGCTCGACATCCGCGTGGGCGGTGCGGTGTGCGAACCTGCCGGGCGTAGGAACGTTCCTGCCGGCCCCAGGTCAATCGATTCGAAGCCGTCGATCTCCCGCATCTGCGTGTGCGGTGTCATTCGCCAGTCTCGCGTCGAACCGGCCTTCCGGAGCTGCTGCTGAAGTTCGAACTGCGCCTGGGCTACCGAATCGCCGTACTCGGTTATGGTCAGCGCGTTGGCGTACTGCCATCGCGCAGCCTCCCGGCCCCGCATGAGTCGGCGTTGTAGCCGGGGCAGTCTGCTGATTCGTCGAATCATCCCACGGCGCCGTACTGCCTCCCAGAGCAGATCTGCCGCGCGCTTGACGTCGTCCCGCTGCAACCGCGCCTGGTGGTAGTATCGGAGCCACTCCGAATGCCGTTCGTCGCCCGGGTTGCGGGTGTTCCACATGTGTTCCACGGCGTTCTCGTTCGCCGTGTGCCGCGACATCTGCGACTTGTGGATTTCTGCCTGAGCCTGCATCGTGACCACCTCTGCCACGAGCAGTTCTGGCAACAGTTCGACGAGGGTTTCATCGACCGATCTGACGGTGAGATCCATCCTCCACGGCATCGGGTCGAAAGTGGCCTGAGCCCGGTCTTCGCCGGTAGCGATGAACGTCGCCATCATCGGCACGTCGATCCACTGAGCAAGCAGTTCCACCAGCCGGTACCACGCTATCCGCTGCTCGTTCCAGCCTCGACTACCGTCGAGGAGCGAGTAGCGTTCGCGCACCCAGTCCAGGGCGAAGCGCCACAGTCGCGGGTCCATGGTGTCGGCGAGACGCCCCGTCGACGAGGGGGCCGGCCCCGCGCTGACTGCGGACGGGTATGGCTGGTACCTGTCGAACACCTCGGCCGAGCCGCGATCGACGCGGGAGAGGTGCAGCACCGGACGGGGGCCGGGGTACGTCTGCACGGTCGAGCTCTGGTCGCTGTGCACGACGATGTTGACGTCCAGTGCTCTGGCGATGGCCTCGGGGAGGTGTCGGCCCAGCGCCGTCGCGTGCAGGTCGACCTGTGCCAAGCCCTCCTGCAGATGACGCGTGCTGGTCGCGGTGGCGTCGACGAGAAGGTGCACCAGCCGTACGCGGTGCGGATCCAGAGCGGTCAGTGCCCGCATGAGCTGTGCTTTGAACCGGGGAGTCGGCCGTTCGACCCGTCGGGCGAACTCCGCCCGCCACTGGCTACGTCGGTGTTCTCGTACCCGTGCTCCGCGTGCGGCCAGCACCGCCTCCCGGATGGTGTGGCCGTCCGCGTCGGGCAGCCGACGTCGTACCGCAGCCGATGCCTCGGCCTGCCACCGGTCGAGTTGCTCCGGCGTCGGCTCGGGAGTGCGGAAACCGGCCAGGAGCGCGGCCAACGTGCTGAACGGCAACTCCTCGGCCAGCAGGGCGCCCCGCCCACCGCCCACGTCGGCGAACCGTGCCGGCTCGGCCGCCACGAGCGATGTCACGAAGTCCCGCAGATGGCGGGGGGTGTGGATCTCGGGCGGCAGGGGGAAACCCTGCCACGCCGCGGCGTCGAGGACCGCACCCAGCAACCCCCGGTGGGCCCACTGCCTTTCCCCGGCCGAGGTCGCAGCGGCGAGGAGAGGTGCGGGCGTACCCGCGTGCAGCCGGTCCGCGATCTCGTGACGCAGCAGCTCGACCTCGCGTTCGCCCGTCACATCCATCCTGGGTCTTGTCGGCGAGGTCAGCCAGGAGGCCACCGAACCCAGCACGGCCATGTCCTCGTCGGTGGCACCGCTTGTGGGAACGGTGTCCAGGAGACTTCGGACCTCTGCCGCGAGGCTCGGGATCGGGCCGGGCGGAGACCCGCCGTCTTCGGCCAGATCGCCCAGCCCGACCTGCTCACGCTGGAACCGTTCGTGCCAGGCGCCGATCGTCGCGCCGCTGCGCCCCAGCTCCTCCCAGAGCCCCGCCACGCTGGCCTCTCGCAGCGTCAACGCGGTGTCCGTATTGGCGACCGGTGGGGCCGAGCGCAGGTACGCATCAGCTCGCCGCTGGACACCCCGCAGATAGTCCAGCGGAAGGCGGAGCGTCTCAAGGCTGGTGACGGCGTCTCGAGCTGCCATTTCCGGGGTCGTCCCGGCGACTGCGGCGACGAACGCGGCGGGATGCTCCGATCTGGTGGAGACCGGCCACACGGCACGGTCGCCCATACCCCGCACCCTAGCGGGCGGAGAGTCCGGCGGCGGATACCACGAGTTGAGGTGGAACAGGGCGGCGACCTGTGCGCGTCCGGCCTGGTCCAACCCCAGGGCGGCCAGCAATGCCGTTATCTGCGGTCCCCCCGACGGGTCGAGGAACCACCCGGCCACCTGCTGCGGCTCAGACCTGGTCGTGGCGAAATTCGTGCCGACCGGATCAGCACCGGAGTCGGGCAGATCCGAGGCGGCCACGGAGGCGCGTGCCGTGGCGGCCAGGAGCGCCAACACCACGAGTACCCCGCCCTGCAATCCGCCCAGGCCGGTCGCGAGGATGCCGGGATAGGTGAGGCCGACCTCGACCGCGTGGGGTCTCGATCCGGCCGCGCCCACCTCCGGCGGGACGACGGGATTCAGCCACGGCAGTTCCGGTGAACCGAACAGCCGGGTCAGCGCGTCCTCGTGGGCACGAACGAGACGGTCCAGCGCCGCCGTACGGTCGACCGACTGCCCGGTCCTCGTGGTCGGCAGCGGCGCCTGGTCCGCCGTGATCGCCATCCGCTGGACGAACACGCCGTACCGTCGCATGGCCTCGATTACGGCGCCGAGTGCGCGCCACACCGGTGGGCTGTCCACGAGTTCCTCGGCGTGGATGACGAACTGGTCGACTTCTTCCGGGTCCGGCTCGATCCTCAGCCGGGACCTGCGGCTATCCGGAATGGTCGCGGGCTGTGCCGTGTCCAGCGCAGACTGTGCGGCGGCCAGCGCGTCGGCGAACGGGTCCCGACGGTCCTCGGCGGCCACCCACGTCCACGGCTCACCTGGTACGTCGTCACTCCACATGCCGTCGATGGTGAGAGCGAACGTCCGGCCGGACCCGGGATCGCCCAGGCGGCCCCACGCGTTCGCCAGGAAGTACGGCACCGGTGGTCGTCCGGCGCCGATCCGATGCCGGAGCCAGTCCACGGTCTGCGACGGATCGGGCCACCTCCCGCGTCTGTCCGAGGCGTTCGCCTCGAACGTCGCCGGCAGCGTGTCGCGCCACACCCGGGGCCGATTCAGGCGCGCATCGACGGTGGTCGGGTCGAGGATCAGTACGTCCCAACCATCCCGGTCCAGGAGATCCCGCAGAGCTGCGGTGTCGGGCGTCTGCCACACCGCACGATACGCCGCCCGTATCGCCTCGTCCGGCAACCCGAGCTGCCCGCTGATCAACTGTCGGAGCACATCCGAGACGGGTTGATCTCCCGGCACCCGGCCGGGTACGAACACGTGACGGCCACCGGCCGCCCGCACCACCGCAGCCCGATAGGACATCCCCAGTTCCGGATCGGTCAACCGGGACGTGACCTCGGCGGCGGCAGCCAGCCCCGCCGTCGACCGGCCGGCGGGCAGGATCTCGGCCAGCAGGCCGGCGTCGGGCACCTCGTGCGTCTGCGGCAGCGTCTCCGGGATCGTCGGATCGTCCCGGACCGGACCCAAACCCCGCGCCATCGGGTGATCCGAGGCCTTCCGCTCCGGACGGAAGATCGTCAACAGCGCGGCAGCCTGGGCGCGGGTCGACTCGTCGGCGAGCAAACCCACCAGCCGCCACCCGTCGAGGCCCAGTTCGAAGGCGTCGTCCGCGTGATCGCCGGGTGGCCGGAACGTCCAGTCCCACCATTGCGGGTCGGGGAACGGCCGGCGGGCCAGCTCCACCATCTCCGCGATGATCCGGAGGCCGGCCTGGGGTATGCCGGGCAACAGGAGTTCCTTTCGGGCATCCAGTCGAAGCCGGACGACATCCTCGGATCTCCAGGCCACCCTGACGGAAAGACCACTGGCCTCGCGGTGGGCCCGGAGGAACCCGGCGAAGCTCGAATAGCCGTACTGCGGCGGTGGGTCCTTCCTGTTCGCGAGGCCGATCTGGCTCAACGCGTTGAGATGTGCGTAGTAGAGGTGGGCCAGCCGGAGGTAGGCGGCGGCGTCCGCGCCGTACCCCGTCCTGACCTCGACCGTTGCCTCGTTGATCGTGAAACTCAGGTCTCTGAGCGTGTCGAGCACGTCCGCGAGACCGGCCCAACCGCCCCACCCCGAGCCGAACGTGAACACCAACGAGTACCGGCCGTCCGTGGGGCGCCCGACACGCACACCGGCTATGTCCGAGAGGTTGGCGAACGCCCTCTCCGCCTGCTGGGAATCGTCGCTGAGTGACGACAGGAGACTGATCGACATGCCGTCCGGCACGGGTGCGTCCCGGAGCAGCGGGCTCAACCATTCGTGCGGTGCGGAGTCGGGTCCCGCAGCCGCGCCCATCGCCCGGATCAGACCGGCGACGTTCTGCGGGGCTTCCTGCCGACCGGCATGGGCGGTGATCCGGCGGAACACCTCGGCGCGCTCATACGGCTCGGCGTATCGCAGGGCTGCGGCGCTGACCTCGGCGACGTCGCCTCGGGTCAGGGTCGCCGAGCCGTCGTGGTTCCACACCGGCCACAGGTCCGACGTGTCGAGTCCGTACGTTTCCTCGTCGGACCGCTGCCGCCTCTGATACGCCTCGGTCACCTGGCTCGGCCCGGCTGCGCCGCCACCGGCCCCCTTCGGTGGTCGACTCAGGTTGGCGTACACCGCCAGCGACTCGGCCGGGACGTCCGCCCTCGCGGCGCCTTCCAACAGACCGCGGAGACCGAGCCAACTGCCGTCGTCGTTGAGTTGATGGACAAGCCTCGGTGGCACTTTCCCCTGGTTGAACACGATGTCGTAGAGGTGGTCGGTGGGCGTGTCAGTCAATTGCCGCGACTGCCAGTCCGGGCGGCTCCGGATCGAGTCGGCGACCGCGCCCACCACGGCGAACCTCATCACACCGGCTTCGTCGGCGTCGTTGAGCCGTGTGAGGTCGTCCTCTGGGCCGAGGACTGCCGGATCGACACCTAGTACGGAGGCCAGCGCGAACAGTTTGTCCGAGGGGACGCCCAGCCGTGACGCGTGGTGTTCGACGTCGGGCACCTGCCCGATCCGGACGCTGAAACCGGTGACCCACCAGACGCTGACCCGTAGCGCTGCGGACAACTCGTATCGCCGGTGCAGGTCGAGGCCGAGATGGTCGGCCATCTCTGACAGGGTCGTCAGGTACTGCACACGGTGGTGATCGGGCAGGTCATCCCACAGGTGCTCGACGAGGCTCTCGATCGGATCGACATGCGACACACTGGACGTCTCGTCATCCGACTCGTCCGCCATCTCGACATCCGACTCGCTGCCCCTGCCGGCGTCCGAGTCGACGTCCATCGCTGAGCCTGGTCTGCTGGTGTTCGTCGCGGACGGCAGACCCAGCACACTGGTCAGCCACCACCCGAGATCGACCTGATCACCCGGCCAGTCGGTCGGGGCCAGTCGCCAGTCGGTGAGGAACGCCAGCGGCACCTGCGCGGCCCAGAACGTGTCCGTCTCACCGAAGCTGACGGTGTCGGGCCACAGTCGTCGTAGCACGTGGTCGGCGAGCGCCGGGATATCCGTGGGTGGCTCCTGGTGGCGTGGCAACGCCGCCGCGATCGGCCCGAGCTGGACCAGCGGCACGTCCCACCGTGCGGCCATGCCGAACAGCCACGTCGCGGTGTCGGGATGTGCGTCCGGTGGCAGCGGCGGGACGTCGGCGGCCTTCAGCCCGCCCCACCGGCGGGCGTAGGCCAGGGCCGTCGGCACCGGCACCGCCAGATCACGGGCGGCGTCGAGTACGGCGACATGGTCCAGCCACGGACGGTCGATCAGGTCGCTCTCGACCTCGTGGCGCGGAATGCCCACCTGTTCGGCGAGCCACTGGGCGAGCCACAGGTCCGCATCACGTGTCGCCGCTAGCTGCGGGCGGACCGGAGGAGGCTCGTCCTCGTCGAACCGGCGCGCCGAGTCGTCCATCGCCTGCTCCAGCAGCCCGATCCAGTCCAGGCCCATCAGACGCTGGTGATACTCCGTGACGCTGGCGTGGCCCACCCGGAACCTGCTGAACATCAGGTCGTGCAACTCGTTCGGGGTCAGCCCGTCGGCCCCTGACCCGGTGGGCAGGCGTGCCCCGACCCAGAAGGTCCACGCCGGAGGTGGCACCGGCTCACCGTTCGGCCCCTGCGAGAGCAGGCGAACCAGGTGTTCGACGGTCAGTCGGTCGTCCGACCGCTCGGGCGCGTGTACCGCCAGTCGGTGCAGAATCGACCGCATCGGCAGGAGATCCAGGATGTTCACGGACAACCGCCAGGACAGCTCCAGCGCGACCTCCGGCTCGACCCCGGCCCGATAGGCGAACCAGTCCAGCCGGTCCGGCACTTGGCCGGTCGTCGCGATCACGTCGAGCAGTCGCGCGATCTGCTCCTTCGGCAGGTGCAGTTTGTCGATCATCCGGGCCACCCGCGGCAGGTCGACCAAGGGGAGCGCGGCCACCGCCCGTACCTGCTCCTCGGGCACCTCCCACCGGTCGGCCCAGCCGGCGGCCTCCCGCACGCTCACCCTCGTCGACGGCATCGGCGCAGGTTCCAGATCGGCCGATTGCCGAATCGGCCGGGCGGGAGCCACCTCGTCCAGGAACCGCGTGATCTGAGGCGCCGGCACGTTGCCGACCATCTGGTATACCAGCGAGGGCAGGTGGCCGGACGGCAGGAGGTCGCTCAACTCGGTGACCGGGAACCCGAGCCCGCCGCTCAACTCCGCGTACCGCGTGACGTGTTGCAGCGACTTGAACCCGAGTTCTTCGGCGGTGAGTCGGACCTGATCCACCACCCGCTCGACCAGCGTCCCGACCTCAGCGGGCTGCACACGGTCCGCCCTCATGCCGACCACCCGCGCCGCGGTCCGGATCACTTCTCGGATGGCCAACAGGCCGGCGAGATCGATCTTGCCGGTCGTCTCCAGTCGATCGGACGGCCGCCCGCCCGGCGGCTCCTCCGCTCCGTCGACAGGAGGGACGCCCGGCGCCGCCGTCGGGTGCTCGCCCTCGGTGCCCGATGCGGTGCTCGGCCCGAGGCCGAGCTGCCCGGCCAGCGCGGTGAGCGCCAGCAATCGCAACGTGCTCCGCACCTTTCGCGCGGACTCGTCCGGCCCGACCGAGCCGAGGAACAGACCCAGGTCCGCCGCCACACCGTCGACGTCGTCGCTCCGGTGGGCCTGCTCGGCGGCCCAGGCCACGGACCGTCCGGCCAACCTGTCCGGAAGAGTGTGCACCAGTTCCAGCGGCACCCCCCGCTCACTCAGCCAGCGGAACGATGCAAGATCATCCGGGCCCAGTCCGAGCCGGGCGCTCAGCTCGGCCAGATACACCACCTCGACATCGGTCGACACCCCGAACGGCCCCAACCGCTCGCGCAGCCCGGTCAGCAGCACGTCCGCCGTAGCCACCCTGGTGCCGGTGGCACGCGTCCGCACCACGGTGACCAGTTCCGCACCGAGGATCCGTAGGGCGCCCGGCGGCAGACCGAGATCCTGGGCGACCGCGTACCACGCCCGTCGGACCGGCTCCACGAGATCCGCCGCAGCCCGCTCGGCCGCGTCGGTCGGAAGTGGCCCGTGCCCCGCCGAGATCGCCTCGACCGTGAGGTCGGTGACCTCGTCCGGGTCCGGCACGCTCTCGATCAGACGTACCCACTGCCGGGTCCTGGCCTCGTCCGGGCCCGTCACACCCAGGTCGCTGACCAGTCGGGTCCACTCGTCGCCGTGGAAGAGGTCGTCGGTCTGCGGCTGCCGACCCGCCGTCGGGGTGACCGCCGGCACCGTCGGGGACGCCTCCGACACCGGCTCGTCCGGCTCCCACACCAGTTGGTACGCCGGGGGTGGCGTCTCCTGCCTGAACCTTTCTGCGGTGGGCGGGTCCAGCGCCAGCTCCAGTGCGCCGTCGAGCCGGAAGACGAGCTCCGGCAAACCGCGATTCTCTGCCGGCTCCACCTGCACCAGTAGCCCGACCCGGACCCGTTGGGAGACCACGTCGTCTCTGTTGAGCGTGCCCAGGGGCAGCGCGTCGACCATCGCCATCCGGATCCTGAGCGGACCCGCCGCTGTGCCCTGGGGGCGTAGGGCGACGCCGAGCAATCCGGACAACCCGGGCCCGGACAACACCTGGTGCACCGTGTCGGCCTGCGTCAACTGCCGTCCAGCCGTTCGCCAGCGGCCCACCTCGACCTCCGCGACGACGGCGTCGTGCAGCGTCCGTACCGACACTGGATCGATGGCAGCCACTCGCGCCAGGCCCCGCCGCAGCGTCTCCGGTGGAAGATCCAGCACTGCGGGATTGAGTCGGTCCACCGTCGCGGCCAACTTCTCATCCACGCCGACGAGTTCGGCCCCGCGCCGCGCCACCCGCGACTGCGGCCCGGACAACACCTCGTCCGACACCAACGCCCGCAACTGCACCAGCGCCGCGCGGACCACCGGCAGGTCAACCGTCGGCGGATGCCCGGAGTGCTCCCATCGCACCGTCACCAGGAACGGTGCGGCATACCACTGCGCGGACTCCGCCGTGTCCACGTGCTGGTAGGCGTCGGCCGGGTCCGCGCGCACCACAAGCCGGACCCCCTGGTCGTCCGGTCTGCTCCCGCGCGCCGGGCGCAGCACCACACCGCTGTCGAACAGGCCGGAGGTACGCCATCTCGTCAGTTGCTCGCCGCTCAACAGGTCACGCAGCACGACCCGCTGGTTGGTGACCGCAGTATCGAAGGCCGTCGCCTCCCAGCGGGCGTTCAGCAGATGCGGCGCGTGATCCCGCACCAGGCTCGCCGCCAGCCCCTCGACACGCTCGCTCGGTGCGTCGTCGGCTTCGGACCGCGCATCGACGGCCATCGCGTCCGAACCGGTCTCGTCGGCCTCGGACGACGTGTCGATGTCCATCGGGTCCGACGGCGCTTCGTCGGCGGCGTCCTCGGCGTCTGGCTCCGAGACGAACACCACCTCGTCGACGAGCAGTGGGAACCGGCCCGGCACCAGCACGGCGGGTGGCCGCGGGCCGACCGCGACGGGTTCCTCGGCGGGTTCGGGCGGACTGGCGTCGAGTTCCAGACGGTCGTCCGGGTGTGCGGCGGTGCTGCCCGGCGGTGCTTGCGGGTCGAACTCGGCAAGGATCCGGTAGTACATGCCTTCGTCGCGCCACAGTCGCCGGAGCAACTCCCGCCGGGCTGCCATCGGGCTCGCCGTCGTACGTGGCAGGCGCAACCGCTCGGCGTACCGGTCGAGATGGGCCATCAGCGCTGCCGGGTCCCGCTCGGCCGGATCGGCACCGGCCTGGTCCAGCAACGCGTCCAGCAGGTAGTGACCGACTCGCGCCGGGACGCTCCCCGACGTGGGCAGGGCCCCCTGCCACTGCGCACCGAACGCCAGGTCGAGTAGCCGCCGGTCGTGCGCGGTCTCCGCGTGCAGCGACGCGTTCGACGGCCACGGTCGCGGCGACACCGGAGGCTCGGGTCGGTGCACCCGGACGAAGTCCGCGTCGGCGACGGCCCCGGTGTGGCTGGCCAGCGCCCGGGCGACCCACATGCCGTACTGCCAGACCGTCCACGGGACGGGGCGGTCAGGGGTGCCGATCACCACGCGCGGGTCGTCGTCGGCGATCCGTGGTGAGGCGTCCGCAGAGCCGATCCACACCCGGTCGCCGACCGTGACGACGTGCCAGCCCGGCAGCATCTCGAATCTGCCGTCGTCGCGGGCGCTGAGGGTGAACATGTCACCGACAGGAATGTCCCGTTGTGGGAAGGCATGGCCGGTGTAGTAGGCGGCGAACGGCGTGATGGTCGGTTGGTGTGCCCGGGTGTGTGCGACAAGCTGACCGGCGGCGGGATCCACCAGGTCCCGACCGACCGCCAGGACATGCTCGTCGCCCAGCACCTCGGCCAACAAGACGACGTCGGCCGCCGAGAGTCGAGCGGCGGGCAGCAACTCCACGAGTGCGCCGGTCGGAAGCACCGTCCGCAGGTCGGTGAGCCGTCGACGCGCGTCTGCCACGTCCCCGACCTCGACGACCACCAGCGGCCGATCCGGATGAGGCAGCCGCTGCGGCGGTGACGCCGTCGGTGTCCTCGGCAGGAAGACGCCCGCCGGGCCGAGGCTCAGAGCCCCCAACTCCGCGAGTACGGCCACCAACCCGTCGATCTCGACGTGCCAGTCCCGCACCGAACCGTCGGCGGCGAGAGTCAACTCCAGACGGAACGCCTGGGCCTCGGTCGGATCGTTCCGGTACACGGAATGCACACTGGCCTCGGCCAGCCGGGCCCGATCGCGGCCGGTCTCGATCCGGCGCAACACCCGTGGGCCGAACCGGTCGAGCCGGCGTGCCGAACCGAGTCGCATCTCTGCACGGCCCACCAGGTCGCCGACGGCGTCGAGGGCGACGTTCACCCACTGCCCCCGGGGTCGGCTCCGGCTGTCGTGCCACATCCGTTCGGCGGCCGGATACCTCGGGTCGTCGTCAGCGGGTCGCCCGTCCCTGAGGATCTCCTGGACCTCGGGGCTGGTGGTGCTCTGCGCGTACACCTCCGGTCCCTTCCGCCCGGCGCGCCACCAGGCGATCATGGCGGCGTGCTCGACGTGGAGCATCTCGTGGGCGAGGGTCCGCAGGGTGCTGTCGAGCGACAGACCGAGGTCGAGATGGACGTTCCACACGTCGGCGGAGAACGAGCCGTGGCCCAGGTGCGACGGCTGGCTCAGTTGGTCCCGTCCGACGAGTGTGGGCGAGCTGGTCTGTCGACCGATGACCCGGGCGACGCCCTTCCACGCCTGCCACTGGCTCTCGACGCCGTACCGCCCGATCAACCGTGGGTACGTCTGACGGACCCGAGCGCGTACCGCCTCACGCAGGTCGGGGTGGGCGGACCGGAACAGGTGGACGTCCTCTATGTCGGCGGTGCCGAGCAGCGCCCGGTGCGCCTGCTGCACCACCGGCCAGGACCGGTCGTCGAACGGATCGACGTGGAGCTCCGGCGTCGCGACCCCGGCGGACGAGGCCACGAACCGGCTCTCGTGGCTGATGCGTATCGGCCAGCCGAAGCGACGCAGGTCCGCCAGCATCTCCTCGCCGCCAAACCGCTCCAACATCCGGTCCAGCGGCATCGGCCGGCGTGCCGCCACCACCCGTCGTCCGTCCGTCCCGGACGGCAGCACCCGGGCGCGTGCCGTGACGGTCTTCCCGTTCACCGTGGTCCGGTACACCCGGTAGCCGTCGAGCAAGAGGTCCGGTCGGATCTCCTGACCGGTGTCGACGACGTACTGCACGAACTCGCGTGCCTTGTCCGCCTCCGTACGCAGACCGCCCGCCCGTTGCACCCGGTGCCAGGCCTGCCCGAGCGCATCGGACGCCGACTCCCAGCGGACGCTCTTGGCGAGCCGATAGAAGTAGCCCGCCTCGGACGACGACAGGATCGGCTCCGCAGCAGCCGGAGCCCGCAGCCGTCCGTCGGCATCCCGTGCCGGGCCGAACGGCGGCGTCGCAGCGGTACCGCCGTCCGGTGCCAGGCTCCAGCCCGAGGAGCTCAGCCGCTGTCGCGCGATCCGGTTGATCGTCTCCCGTGCGGCCCGGTAGTCGCGCGACCCCGCCTTCGATCCCGGCAGCAGCGCCATCCCGTAGTCGTCGCTGCTGAGCTGCTGCAACTTCGCGTTGATGACGCTGACCAACTGGAAGTACGGCTTGCTGCTGTGCGCGGTGACGTAGAAGGCGGCCAGGTCCAGGGCGCCCGGGATGTCCGAGTGGTTGTGCAGCTGCGACATGGCCACATGGTCGTTTTCCTCGAACGTGTGGATGTCGTAGCGACCGCGCGGCCTGCCGTCCGGGCCGAAGATCAGGAATCCGGTGGAGCCGTACCTTCCGTCGACGCCGTCCGGCGGGGGCTTCGCCACCGCGTACGAGCCGTCGGCGAAGACACCCACCGTGTGGGGCGGCGGCCACGTCGCCGGTGCGGTCTCGGTGCCGGCTGCCGGAAGGACGTGGTCCCCGGGCCGCAGCGGCGGCGTCACCACGCTGTCCACCCCGCCGGGCGCCGGCATCTCGACCACGTCGCGCAGCAGGGCGTCCAGGGTGGTCGCCCCTCCGTCCGCGTCGACCACCACCATGCGCGTCTCGGGTTCACGAATCGCGGCGGCCAGCCATCCTTCGCCCACCGGCACGGCGATCGGCCCCGCGCCGCCACCGGGCGCAGGCGACGCACCGAACCACCACACCACCCCATCGCGCGGGACCAACCAGCCCAGTCCACCCGTGCCCGCACCGGGCCGCAGACGCACCAACGCCGTCGAGTCGGGGACCCGCAACAGGCCGTCGAACAGCGCGTCGACGTCGCCTGTGGGCACCGGTTCGCCACCCGTCGCCGACAGCACGTCGGCCACCGACGCCGGCATGACCTTGCCCCTCAGCGCCGCCTCGTCCACCGTCGGCGGCAGTCCGTGACGCACCAGGCGGAACGCCATCGCGACGGCCGCCGTCGGCACCGGGACCCGCAACCGCTGGTGCGACTCCGCCAACCACCCGGCCAACGTCTCGATCCGGGTCCAGGGGGGTCCGGTCCGGTCGGACGCGATCTCGACCGCCGTGCGGACCGCCTCTCGCGCGGCGACGTGCGACCACGGCAGGCTCCGCACCGCCACGGCGTCGTCCCACGACGTCTCCCGACCCTGCGGGTCCACCGGCACCAGCCGCGCCGAGCGCGCCGACCCGACCGGTACCTGCACCTGCACCCGGTACAGATCCGCGAGCTTCTCCACCACTTCCGCGTCGTCCACCAGGCGACGCCCGTCGACTCCCCAGCGCTCGACCTCCCACGGCACCAGCACCAACTGGTCGGAGAACGGCTGCCCGTGGAGGAAGTCCGCGCCGACCGCCGAACGGGGCTTCTCCTCCGCCAGGAAGACCAGGGCCGCGTCGACCGGCCGCACCGCGGCGAGCGAGGCCGCCAACGCCGCCGAATGCCCGGTCTGCGTCAGCTCACCGGTGAGTACCAGCCGGCCCGCCACCACGAGAATCTCCCGGCAACCATGAGCGACCGGCACACCATCACCTCCCGGTCGTTCCTCCGGCACCGCCAGCCTCGGATGGTTTCCGCCGTTCGGTGCTCCGAGTCGGCCTCCGTGCCCAGGACACTCCCGCCGCACGGTGGCACGACTCGCCGTATCGCCGGTAGTCCCTTTATGTCCGCGCCGGGTGTCCTCACCGTCCGGTGCGGCGGGTGTCCCTGGAACTGGTGACTGTGCCGGTCCCGCAGCGGCAGGGCAGGCTGGGACGGGACCGCCGTCCGGACGGCCAGGGGGCCGAGCGGCATCGACCGGGAGGGCCTATGAAGCTAGTCGACATCACTCCGCAGATGCTGCTGGACGGGTCACAGTCCTGCACCGACACGGCTGCACAACTACAGGCGCGGCTCGCGACACTGCGACGGGACGTGGACGACCTGGCGTCGTACTGGTTGGGGCCGGGCTCCAAGGCCTACAAGCAGACCATGGAGGAGTACGACTCCTGCGGCCGGATGCTCAACGACGCCCTGAACGGGATCTCCAGGGGCCTGCAGCGCAACGCCGGGAACTACGTCACGGCCGACGAGGCGACGGTGCGCACCATGCCCGAGATCAACGGTATTCCGGCGGCCCGCCTCGGGCCCGAGCCCGGCGCCTGACCGGAACCGTCAGCCCGCCCGAGTAGAGGAGTTCGCGTGACCGACAGTATGGGTAGTCGCATCCGGGTCCCCCCGGAGTTGGAGTTCGCCGGCGCCAGGCTCAAGAGCACCGCCGACGAGCTGGTCGAGATGCTCGCCACCCTGAAGAGCAAGCTCGTCCCGCTGGAGGAGAGCTGGGTCGGCGAGGCACGCGAGGAGTACGTCGGACTCCAGGGGCAGTGGAACGCCGGAGCGAACGGTCTGTTCGGCGTGGACGGTGCGCTCGGCGACATCGCCAACGCCGCCAACCTCGCGTGGAACAACTACTCGGAAGCGGAGTTCTCTAACCTGCGTACCTGGCGGGGCTGACGATCATCGCAGGCCGGGGGTCTTGAACATCCGAGACCTCCGGCTCGTAGTATTCGGCATGATCCGTGATCAGCGAGGCCGTACCTCCGACGCGCAGTCGCCGCCGGAAACGGCCGAACCGGGTACCGAGTCGAACCCGGATTCGCTCGCGGACAGTAGTCGGTTCCGCAAGCTCGGCTCGGCCCTGAACTGGGTCGGTGACCGGGTGGCCGTGGTCGGCGCCGACCCGGCGGGAGTGATCGCCGAGGCGGCGACCGGGCTGGTGGCGGAGCGCGACGTCGTGACTGTCATCGGACCGCTGGACACCCCCGAGGACTGGTCGTTCGTCGAGACGGTGCTGCCCATCGCGGTGCCGCCCGGCAGCCGTGGCCGCGTCGCCGTTGCCGGTGCGGCCGGCCGCGGTCTGGTCGGTCGGTTGGCCCGGGAGCTGACCGCGACGCTCGACGTACCCCGTGCCGAGGTGCTGCTGGTACCCGGTGGGTCACTGTTCGCAGTGGACGGGTGGGTACGGCACACCCCGGACGGCGTGACCGCCCCGGCCGGGCATCGCAGCCCGCAGCCGTCCTGGGAGAACGACGTCGACGAACTGTGCGCCACGACGTGCCCGGGAGACCTGGCACTGCTTCCGGTACCGGCCGGGATGTGGCTGTTCCGCCGGCTGCCCGGCACGCCGATGCCGGACTATGACGACCCCGCGTACGGGGTGCCGATGGACGCTGACCGGCCGGTGCTGCTGATCGGGCGGCCCGGGCAGCCGGAGCCGGAGGCGGACGCCATCGCGGAGTTCCTCGACCGCCTCCCGTCCCACCTACGCCAGCAACTCGTGCTGGCCTCCTACGGATCGGTGACCACGACTGCGGCGGCGGCGACGAGCCTGGCCCGCGAAACCGGTGTCCCGGTGCAGGTGCACACCGGCCTGCCGGCGCTCACGCCCGAGGGCCGACCGACGAGTCTCGCCGTCGACCACTCGGCGGCCACCTGGGAACCGATCGCGACCGTCCTCAGCTTCCCGGCCGACGGCCCGGCCCGGCCCGTCGGACCGGTACGCGGACTCGACGGCTACCCGGAGCTGGCGGAGAACGTCTTCCGGCTCGGCGAACGGTGGGTGGCCGAGGTGACGCAGTCCGGCCTGTGGGTGCGGCCACCCGAGCAGGAACACGGCGCGCGCCTGGTGCGCTCGCATCCGTGGACTTCCGGCAAGGTGCGGATCTTCGTTGGCGTACCCGGCAAACCGCCCCGGTACCACGTGTTGCCGGTGCTCGGCGCACTGCTGGGCCGGATGCCCGCCGAGACCCGTCGGCGGGTCGAGTTGTCGCCGGCCCGGTTCGCGGTGGCGGCCGGGGACGACGCGGTCTCGACGCCGGACTCGGAGCAGGGCGCGCTGGAGGCCCCGGTGGTGCAGCGCACCGTCGTGCTGCGTGCCCCGCAGGGCGGCGCGGCGATCTCCGGCCCGGCCGCTGCGGTCCCTGGCCTGGGCACGCCGAGCCCCGGCCGGGACACGCCGATCGCCGACCCGGTCACTCCGGGAGCCGGCCCGGCGAGGCCGATCACCGGCGGAGTCCCGCCGATGTACGGCCCGCCGGCGTCAACCGGCGGCCCGGTCACCTCGAAGCCCGACCAGGTCGCGCCGACCGGTGGACGGATTCCCGAACGCGGAAGGGAGATCGAGTCGGGCTCCCGGGCGGACGAGACGACCGCGCCGCTCGTGGGCGGCCACGCCGGTGGGAACGCCCCGGCCGGGCCCGACCCGGTGGCCGAGCCGACGACGCAGTATCCGATCCGTCCGGTGGCGCGGCACGAGGCCGTCCGTCCGGTCCGCCGCGACGAGCCGGGCCCGAAGCAGAGTGCGCAGGCCGAGCGCCCACCGCGTACCGAGGTGGCAGCGCCACCGGCCGGTCCGGACGACGAGCGGCGACACCCGTCCGGGTCGGGTCCGGTCGGACCGGACGCGCGGCGTCGGCGCAGGCCCCGGTTGTCGGCCCAGATCCTGACCGCCGTCGCGGTCCTGACGGTGGCGGTCGCCAGCGGGTACGTGCTGAATCCGAACGGGCAGCCGTCCGGGGCCGACACACCGCCGGGGTACGCCGTACCGCCGCCGCCGGGTCTTCCGGAGTTCCCCGCCGGGACGCCGGTCGCCTCCGACCCGTCCGGCACCCCGGCCGACGATCCGTCCACCTCGGTCAGTCCCGCCTCAGGCAGCAGTGGCCAGACCAGTGCGGCCCCCGGCCCGAGCTTTCCCGGGCGGAGCCCGGCGTCATCGGGCGGCACCGACCGGGTGCCCGCACCGGTGGCCCCGCCCCGGCCCACCGGGTCTCCGTCGTCTGCGCCGAGTGCCAGCCCCCAGCCGGCGGCGTCGTCGGCGATGCCCGGTCGGGTGAACAGCTCGGGACGGAACCTGGCACTCTCCGGGACTGCCAGCGCGTCGAGCTTCGAGACCATCTATCGCCCGTCGAGCGCGATCGACGGGGACCGGGAGTCCCGGTGGGGCAGTGCATTCACCCCGGACACCCAGTGGCTCGCCGTCGACCTGGGCGAACTCTGGCAGGTCACCGAGGTCCGGCTGCGGTGGGAGCGGGCTTACGCGACCGCGTACCGGGTCGAGGTGTCCGCCGACGGCGGGACGTGGCGGACGGTCTACCAGACCGCTAGCGGTGCGGGCGGGACCGTCGACATCGCCGTCACCCGCACTCCGGTCCGCTATGTCCGTATGGTTGGCACGGCCAAGGTGATGACCGGGTACGGGTACTCGATCCACGAGTTCGAGGTGCGCTGAGGCCGGCGGCTCACCGGTTGTTGTTGGTGAGGTTCTTGGTGTTCTGCTCTTCGACGTCGGTGTACATCGCGTGGGTGTGCTTCATCCGTCGGATCGCCTCGTTGAGGACATCGCGCATCTGCCCGCTCAGACCGTCGACCTGATCGAGCAACAGCGCGAAGTTCTTGCCGGCCGGGCTCATCCAGTAGTCGCGCAGTGTGCGGAACTCCTTGTTGATCTCGTTCAGCTTGCCTTCCAGCGTGTCCCGCTCGGTGGCGACCTTCTTGGCGGCGTCGGCCAGCTTGTCGAGCTCGACGGCGAAGGTGAACTGGGTGCCGTCCGGGTTGATCTGGGTGATCGGCGTACCGTCCGCGTTGGTGATCACGGTGATCGAGGGCTTGCCGTTGTCGGTGTACGCCCACTTGATGTCGCTGCCGCTGGTGCCGTACTCGATGGTGACCGTCTTGGTGCCCTGGGTGCCGTACGTCGGCCGACCCTCGGAGTCGAAGGTGGTGAACGTCCAGCCGTTCTGCTCCATGCTGGTGACCGCACCGTCCGAGTTGCGGAAGATGGTCGTGCCGCCGGAGTAGGTCCACTGGAAACCACCGCCGGCCGTCGGCGTGATGGTCACCGTCTCCCGGGTCTCCGAGTTGACGCCGGACGTCGGCGCCCCGTCCTTGTACGTGATGACCCACCCGTCGCCACGGTCCTCGGTGAGGATCTGGCCCTCCGAGTCGTACGTCACGACGCTCTCGTCGTCGTACGTGTAGACGGTGTTGCCGTCCCGGTAGCTGATGGTGGCGGTGACGCCGGGGCGTTCCTCGGTGGCGGGGATGTCGACGTAGTGCGGGCGGTTGTCGGCGTCGAACTGGCTGTAGGTGGTGCCGTCGGCACGTTCCTCGGTCAGGATCTTGCCGCCGGCGTTGTACGTGATGACGGTGTCGTCGGCGTACGTGTAGAGGGTGTTGCCGCCTTCGTAGGTGATGTCGGCGCTGGTGGCGGGTCGTTCTTCGGTGGCGGGGACGTCGATGTGACCGGGCCGGTTGTCGGCGTCGAAGTCGCTGTAGGTGGTGCCGTCGGGGCGTTGCTCCTTGAGCATCTTGCCGTCGGCGTTGTACGTGATGACGGTGTCGTCGGCGTACGTGTAGAGGGTGTTGCCGCCTTCGTAGCTGATGTCGGCGCTGGTGGCGGGTCGTTCTTCGGTGGCGGGGACGTCGATGTGACCGGGCCGGTTGCTGGCGTCGAAGTCGCTGTACGTCGTGCCGTCCGGGCGTTGCTCGCTGAGGATCTTGCCGTCGGCGTTGTACGTGACGACGCTGTCGTCGGCGTACGTGTAGACGGTGTTGCCGCCCTGATAGTCGATCTCGGCGCTGGTGGCGGGGCGGCCCTCGGTGGCGGGGACGTCGATGTGGCCCGGCCGGTTGTCGGCGTCGAAGTCGCTGTACGTCGTGCCGTCGGCGCGTTGCTCTTTGAGGATCTTGCCGTCGGCGTTGTACGTGACGACGCTGTCGTCGGCGTACGTGTAGACGGTGTTGCCGTTGACGTAGCTGATCTCGGCACTGGTCGCCGGCTGGCCGCTGCGGGCCGGGATCTCGACGTACTGCGGCTGGTCGTTCGCGTTGAAGTCGGTGTACAGGGTGCCGTCGGGCAGCCGCTGGCTGACCAGGTCCTGGCTGTGACTGTCGAAGGTCAGCACCGACTTGTCGGAGTACCGGAAGATCGTCAGGTTGTCCTGGTAGCCGATGTGCGCGTACGTCGCCGCCTGCCCGTCCGACGGCGGGATCTCCACGTACCGGGCGCGTCCCGCGTCGTCGAAGGAGCTGTAGACCCGCCCGTCCGGCATCACCTGCTGGACCGGCTGACCGTTGGCGTCGTACGTCACCACTGAGCCGTCGCTCTGCCGCTCGAACGTGTGCCCCTTGGTCGGCGTCAGCTCCGGCCCGGTCATCAGGCGGATTCCTCGGGGCCGCCGACCCGGGGAAGCGACTCGGGTGCCGTCGGCACCGTCTCGCCGAAGGACTGCTTGTCAGCCTCGGCGTAGAACTGGGCGGCGTTGTTGACCCGGACGACGTACTGCGCCACCGCCTGGATCGAGCCGCCGACCGCCTTGAGCAGCGAGAGCTGGGCGTCCACGAGCATCTGCGTCTGATCCGGGTTGGGATCCTCGACCGGCGGGAGGTCCTCGCCCTTCACCGTCCAGTGTGAGACGTGGCTACCGCCGTCATGGCTTCTCATCTTGCGATCGTTCTGCACGCCGCCCTCGTTCTCGGCGTAGAAAATCCAGCCACCCTTGCTGAGCACGTCCGCCTTGAACGACTCGAACTCGTCGACCTGGGTGTTGAGTTCATTCAGCATGTGGTTCTGCGCCCCGCGAAGGTCGGCGGGCGTGACCCCGAACGCGCGGACGGTCGGCTCGACGAGTTCCTTCGTCTCGTCGCCCGCGTCCTTGGGCGGGTTGAACAGATTGTCGCCGGTGACCGATCGCGCCGTGCGCTCTTCCATGTGCAGTTCGGGTACGTGTTTAATCGACGCCTGTACGTAGGTGTCCAGCTCAGGGTCGGCCATCTTAGACATGTACCACGTGGGCCCCCGCGGACGGATGTCCCTCTTCGGGGGACGCCCACCGTCACCAACATTGAGATGGTTCGGTTGAGCTGGGCCGATGCTAGCGTCTCCGGCACGGAACGATTGGTGCGCGGGCGGGGGGCTGAACATGGGGAGCGGTGCGCCCGCACACTACGACGACGGCCAGAGCATCAATGTGGACCCGCAGGGAATGTGGACGATCGGGTCGGAGCGGGTCGTCAAGCTCATGGGCGACGTGGTCGATTCGTGGGAACGTATCGGTAGCACCTGGAAGAACCTCGAACTCAGTTGGGCCGGCGAGACCGCCGAAGAGGTCCAGCAGTTCAACTATCGGTTGCAGAAATTGCAGTGGGATCTGTTCGGGTCGCAGGAACAGGAGACGCACGGGCTGATTTCGCAGGTGTGCGGGATCGCGGCGAGCGCGGCGTCGAACTACGGCGAGGCCGAGAAGACGGTCATCAAGATGTTCGACGAGTTCACCGCCGCCATCCCCGCTGATGACCTGCCGCCCGAGGATGACGGCGAAGGCGACGGTGGCAACCCTCCGCCCGTCGATCTCGGCGATGCCTACAACACGACCGAGTCGCCGGTGCACACCCTCTACCCCAACAATCCCGACGCGAACAAGCCACCGCCGCCGGATAACGAGTGACGGATGGCGAGCGACACCCATCCGGATCCTGACAAACTCGATGCGCTCGCCGCGCAGTGGGATGCCAAGGCCGAGGACCTCGATCGGTTGCGCCTCGTACCGTCGAAGGCTCTGAATCAGGTCGGGAACTGGCAGGGCAGCGGGCGGGCGGCGGCCACGCGCACGCTGCCCAGTCTCGAGAAGAACCTCCGCAACACCGCCGAGTTGTGCCGCCGCTGGGCCCGGCGATTGCGCAAGATGGCGGACGAGATCCGCAAGAAGCTCGAAGAGATCCGGAAACAGACCCTCGCCACGATCCTGAGCGTCATCTTCGGACTGCTCTTCGGTTTCCTGGTCGGTTTCGCGATCGGCCCGGCACTCGCCGCAACCATCGCCGCGATGGCACGCGCGGTCGCCGGTCTCGCTACGGCGCTACGGGCCATCATCAACATGTCGTTCCAGTTCGGCCTCGGCGCGGCCGTGTTCGGTTCCACCCAACTCGCCGCCGAGGTCTTCGCTCAGGCGATCGCGTCGCACGTCGACGGCAAGTTCGAGATCACCAACGAGAGTTGGATCAACGTCGGTGCCGCCGCCGGTCTGGGCGGTCTGTTCGGACTCTCCACCCGGGGACTCGGCAGGGTCGGCGGCGGCGGGCCGAAGTCGACCGACGTGCCGACGGTCAAGGGCCTGGACGGCACGGGCTCCGCTGGGCGGCCCGGCGACACCCCCACCCCGGACGTACGGACCGGTCGCGGAGACGTGCCGGGTGTCGGCTCGCCGGACGGCCCTCCGCTCGGCGCACCACCCCCGTACGGTGCCGTCGGTGGCCGGCCCCCGACGCCGGGCCCGGTCAGTGCCAGTTCGACGCCGCCACCGGTCCGCCCGGTCGGCGGGCGGGGAAACGCCGGTGGTGCCGCGCCGACCCGGACCACCCGACCCACCACGGTCGACCAGCCTCCACCCTCGGCGCTCGGCGGCGCACCGGCGCGGACCACACCGCCACCGGCCCGCCTCGACGGTCCGGTGAACACGCCACCACCAGCCCAACCGCAACCCCGGGCCGGGGTGCCGCAGCCCGACGGTCGGCCACCGGCGGCGGTCGGCAACGGCAACGCGGCCAGCAGCCTGCCACCGCCCGCCCGCACCACCCCACCGCCGAAGGCCGACGCGGGTGTTCCACCCGTCGGTACGCGGACGCCGGGTGGACCGGCGATGGCCGGAGTGGACGCGCCCGCGCCGCCTCCGCGCGCCGTCGCCGCCGATCCTCGGCCGCCGTCGGCGCTGACGCCCGAGCCGGCGCCCGGCGGAGGACGGCCGCCCGCCGCCAGCCCGGACCTGCCCGCGACGCCCGGCGGAGGACGGCCGCCGGTCGCCAGCCCCGACCTGCCCGCCACTCCTGCTGGAGGACGGCCGCCCGCCGCCAGCCCGGACCTGCCCGCGACCCCGGGCGCGGGTCGGGACGTACCCGTCAACGGCCCTGCCCGGGACGTGTCACCGATCGCCCCCGAACCGGTCCGGCACGGCACTCCGCCGCCGGGCCAGGGCCTGACGGTCGATCCGCCCGTGGTGCGGCCCGGTGGCGTCGGCACGGTGACGGACGTTCCCCCGCCGAGTGGCAGACCTGCCGGCACCACTCCGGATGCCACGGTGTCGGTGCCACCGCCCGGCCGCCCGGTCCAGCCGGGTGTCGAGGGGAACCCGGTGAACACGCCCGGCGGCGGCACCATCGGCGGGGCCCCGCGTCCAGGGCGTCCCGTCGAGGGAATCCCGGCCAACCAGGTGGTCGACGTCCCCACGTCCACCCCGAGACCGGCCACCCCCGAGCCGTCCACACCGGCGCCACCCGCCGGGCAGCCCGGCCCACGGGGCAACCTCGCCGCCACCGACCTGCCGGCCGACGTCAGGACCCCGGTCACCACGAGACCACCTCTCGACCGGGCACCCGTCTCCGGCGAACCGCCGGCCGTCCGGCCGGACACCCCGGTCACGTCACCCCGACCCACCTCGACCGCGACGACCCGGCCGGACACACCCGAACAGGTCCCGGCCGACGTCCCGCCCGGTTCCCGTCCCGGCGGCACCAACAGCGACCAGCCGCCGGTCGTCGGGCAGGGCAAGCCGACCACGGACACCGCCCCGGTGGGCGCGTCCTCGAAGGGCGCGCCGGAGCCGGGCAAGACCAACCCGGTGCAGGCCAACCTCGACGCGCGGATCCGCGACCTCATCACCGAGGGAGGCGGCGGCAAGGGTCAACCCGGGGTGTCGCAGTCCAGCCGGCCGGGCACGCTGACCGAGATGCGCGCGCTGCGCGAACGGATCCTCGCCGACAGCCCCGGCGGGCAGCCCACCGGTGGCAACGCCCTCGTCGTGCAGCGCCTGGACGATCACATCGCCGACCTGACCCCACGGCGGCCCGTCGGCGGCGACGCGCAGGGTGGCGCGGTTCGGCAGTTCAGCGGTCAGCCGGGGGTCGAGACTCCGCTCAAGCAGGTCCCGGTGCCGACGAAGCCCATGCCCGGTGGTCCGCGACACACCGGACCCGAGGGCATCGACGCGCGGGCGCCCTATCCGGACCAGACGTCCGTACCCGTGGCGGGGCCGAAGGGGCCCGGCGGTCCGCGACCCGACCCGGAGGTGAAAGGTCCGGTCCCGCCGCCTGGCGAGGCGCCACCCCCCAAGACCTCGGGCCGTGACCAGTACACCGGCGAGTGGGACTGGCACATCCGTCGGGACAAGTTCGGCACCGAGTTCCTGTTGTTGCAACGTGGACCGGACCAACCGCCGGGTGTGCGGCTCGGCGGATCCAGCGGCGAGCCGCACGGCCCGGGAGGGCTCGGCCGACCGTCCCGGACCGATCCGGTGGACCCCCCCGACCCCGGTGCCGGGCGTCGCCTGGGCGACGGCAAGGCGGTCCGGGACGACCAGTTCGGTGTCTCGTCCAGACCGACCGGAGACGGCCGGGTCACCGAGCGTCCCGCCCAGGTCCGGGAGATCAACGGGGAGAAGTGGGTCCGTCTGCCGGACGAGGCGGTGCAGGGCCGGTCGGGCACCGGCAACCAGCAGCCGACGGACCGCTGGATGCGGATGCCCGACCGGGACAACCGCGTCCTGCCGGACTCCGGTGGGCGCGCCCCGGAGGGCAGTTACTACTCCTGGCAGGAGCACACCCCCGGCAAGTCCGCCGTCTCCGCCCTGGACCGGGGCCGGGGGCAGATGGTCGACATCAAGGGCCGCCCCGGCTGGCAACTCAACCCTCCGGAGCCCGCGCCGCTCGCGGCGACCTCCCGACCGACCCCGGACATGCCCGGTCCCGGTCAACGGCTCGGCGGCGGGGCGACCGACCGACTGATCAACTCGCTGAAGGACTTCGGGGGCATGTTCCGCCGGGGCGGTGACGCACCGGCCCCACAGCCGCCCTCCGTCGTCATCAAGTCGGCGGGACCGGGCGGCAACACCGGCGGCGGAATCGCACCGGGGGGCAGGGGCGCCACCCCGGATGCGCCGGCCTCCGGCGGAAGCTGGAAGGGGTACGGCGAGGGCCAGCAGCTCGGCGGTCGACCGGCCCGGCCGGACGTCGACGGCAGCCCGGTCCGGCCGGGACAACGGGGCCCGGACGGCGGCGGGACGGGACCGGGCCGAACCGGGGACGTCACCACGCCGCCCCGGTCGCCCGACGCCCCGACGCCGAGGACCGACACCGGCAGCCCGCAACCGGGGCGCTCGACCGGGGCGGAGGGCGGCGGCTCGTCGCGTACCGGTGGGTCGCAGGGCCCGATGGGGATGCGGGAGCCGCGCACGGGCAGCCGTACCGAGACGGTGACCCCGGACCGGTACATCGAGCCGACGGTGGACAACCCGGCCTGGGCCACCCGTGGCGCCCGGGATGTCGGTGACACGCCCCGGGGCGTCGGGGGCGAGACCCGGGCACCAGCCGGGCAGGGCGGCCAACGTTCGCCCTCCGGCACCGAGGGGGCACCGCCGAGCGGTGCCAAGCGTGTCCCGGACCGCATCACGACCGCCGACACCCGGACGCCGGCCGGGTCGCAGCCGGGCGAGGTCTTCGGGGCGCGGTCCGGCCCGACTGCCGCGCCGGGCCCGAGGTCGGCCGGACAGCCCGTTGCGGCCCGCGACAGTCTGCACGGGCAGATGGCGGACCTGGTGGAGGGTGCGGCCAAGCGCGCAGAGGTCAAGCCCGGTGGCGGACCCAAGCCGGGTGATGACGCCAACCTGGGCACGGGGACGCGGGCGGGCGAGAGTTCCCGTACGCCCGGAGACGCCACCACGCCGCCGGGGCAGTCGCGGCCGGGTGAGGCGTTCGGACAGCGTCCGGAGTCGGGCACTCGTCGGTTGGAGTCGTCCCCGGAGCCGGAGCAGGTCACGTCTGGGAAGTTGCGCAAGGATCGGCCCGTCGGTGACACGGGACGGCCGGGCGAGACTTTCGGTCAGCGTCCGGAGTCGGGCACCCGGCGGTTGGAGTCGTCGCCGGAGTCGGGATCGGCCGGGCTCGGGAAGTTGCGCAAGGACCGGCCGACGGGCGACGCGGGGCGGCCGGGCGAGGCGTTCGGGCAGCGTCCGGAGTCGGCGAACCGGCGGTTGGAGTCTCCGTCGGAGTCCGGGCCGATCAAGCCCGGCACGTTGCGCAAGGACCCGCCGCCCGGTGACCCGGCACCGCGACCTGGTGAGCCGTTCGGGCAGCGTCCGGAGTCGGGCACGAAGCGTCTGGAGTCCGCTCCGGGGCCCGGAACGGGACGGACGGACGCGTCGGCAGGGTCGGCGACGCCGCGTACCGGAACGCACGAGCCGTCGACGCCGATCCGGGATGGGCAGTCTGCGCCGACGACCGAACGACCGGCCGGGACGACGCCATCCCAGGTCACGCCGACCGAGGGCACGCCTGCCGCGACGGTGAAGCCGGAGTCGAGTCCTCGGCCCGAGCCGGGCACCAGACCTGCGTCGACGACCAGCCAGGAACCCGCGCCGGCCAGTGGCAAGGCGCCCGCGCCCGGATCGGCAGCTGACCGGCGGGCGCAGGCGTGGGCGAACGCGTCCCCTGCCGAGATCGAGGTGCTGCGGGGCGGGGGTGCGGGCGCCGGGCTGCGCCCCGACCAGCGGGTGAACGTGGTGCTCAACGATCGGATCTCGGCCGAGTACGCGAAAGCGGCGCAGGACGCGTTGCGGGCCGAGCTGGCGGATCTGCGGGGGCGACGGCGGACTCCGGGCGAGCCGATCTCGGATTGGGTGGCGCGGGAACAGCGGATCTCGGAGATCGAGTCGAGGTTGGGCGGACGCGCTCCGGAGCCGGTGGACGTGCCGGTGCCGAAGGCGCCTGCGGGTGAGTCGGCTGCTGACCGACGGGCGCGGGCGTGGGCGGACGCGTCTCCTGCGGAGTTGACGGTGTTGCAGGGCGGGGGCGCCGGCGCCGGGCTGCGCCCCGACCAGCGGATCAACCAGGTGCTCAACGAGCGGAACTGGGCACGGCAGGCGGCTGAGGTCGAGGAGGGTCTGCGGGCGGAGCTGGCGGATCTGCGGGCACGGGAGCAGTGGGGGCAGAACCCGTCCGAGGCGGAGCAGCGGATCCTCGATGGTGCGGGGCTGGGCGCAGGCGTGCGGCCGGATCAGCGGGTGCTGGTGGTGGAGGCGCTGCGGTCGTTCGCGCAGGGCGCCGAGACCTGGCTGGAGGGGCCGAGGGCGGCTGCGGCCGGGGCGGCGCGGACCGCTGAGTTGCGGCGGCAGGTGGAGTTGGCGAGGCAGGGCCTCAACCCGTACGGGGACGGCGGAGTCCGGGTCGTGCTGCACCGGCGTGGCAGACCGGAACTGCGGGTGCTGGAGGTCGACATGCCTGGCGTCCCCGCCACCACGCGGGTGGAGCCGAACGGGCTGGAGTGGTTGTGGCGGGATCAGCGGATCGCGGAACTCGAGTCGGCGTTGGGCGGGCGTTCCGAGGTGGCGTTGCCGAGGCCGCCCGCGGGTGAGTCCGCTGCGCAGCGCAGTACGCGGGCCTGGAAGGACGCGTCGCCTGCCGAGTTGGAGATCCTGCGGGGTGGTGGTGCGGGGTTCGGGTTGCGGCCGGATCAGCGCGTCAACCTGGTGCTCAACGAGCGGAACTGGGCGCGGCGGGCGGCTGAGGTCGAGGCGGGTCTGCGGGCGGAGTTGGCGGATCTGCGCGCTCGGGTGCGGACGCCGGGCGAACCCATCTCGGAGTGGGTGTGGCGGTCCCAGCGGATCGCGGAGATCAGGTCGGCGCTTGGTGAGCAACCGGTCGAGGTGTCGGTGCCCAGGCCGTCTGCGGGTGAGTCGGCTGCGGAGCGGACCGCCCGGGCGTGGGAGAACGCGACTCCCGCCGAGACCGAGATCCTGCAGGGTGGTGGTGCGGGGTTCGGGTTGCGGCCGGACCAGCGGGTGAACCTGGTGCTCAACGAGCGGGCCTGGGCGCGGCAGTCCGAGCAGCGGTTGCGGGCGGAGTTGGCGGACCTGCGGCGGCAGGTGCGCACACCGGGTGAGCCGATCTCGGAGTGGGTGTGGCGGTCCCAGCGGATGTACGACATCCAGGTCGCGCTGGGTGACCGTACGTCGGAGCCGGCACCAGCGTCGAGGCCGTCCGGTGCCGGTCCGCGTCGAGTGGAGAACCCGACGCCCGCCGAGCAGGAGGTGTTGGCCGGGCGGGGTGCCGGCTTCGGGTTGCGGCCGGACCAGCGGGTGAACCTGGTGCTCAACGAGCGGGCCTGGGCGCGGCAGTCCGAGCAGCGGTTGCGGGCGGAGTTGGCGGACCTGCGGCGGCAGGTGCGCACGCCCGGTGAGCCGATCTCGGAGTGGGTGAACCGGTCGCAGCGGATCGCCGAGATCCAGTCGACGCTGGCCGGGCGTACGCCGGAGCCGATCGTCGTACCGGTGCCGAGGCCGCCGGCGGGAGCGTCGAGCGTCGACCGCACTGCACGGGCGTGGGAGAACGCGACGCCTGCGGAGCGGGAGGTCTTGCAGGGCAGGGGTGCCGGCTTCGGGCTGCGTCCCGACCAGCGGGTCAACCTGGTGCTCAACGAGCGGGCCGGGGCACGGCAGTCCGGGGCGACCGGGGTCGAGACGCCGACGACGCTGCCGCCGGAGCTGGCCCACCTACAGGCGCGTACGCGGCGGATCACCGATCCGTCCGAAGGGGAACAGCGGATCCTCGACGGTGCGGGTCTGGGCGCGGGGCTGTCGCCGGGACACCGGGTGCTGACGGTCGAGGCGCTACGGGCGTTCGCGCGGGGCGCCGAGACCTGGATGGAGGGGCCGACGGCCGCTGCGGCCAGTGCGGCCCGCATCGCCGAGCTACGGCGGCAGGTCGAGCTGGCGAGGCAGGGCCTCAGCCCGTACGGCGACGGCGGATTCCGGGTCGTCCTGGACCAGCAGGGCCGCCCGAGCATCCAGTCACGTGACATCGGGACGTCCGGTACTTCCGCCACGCGGGTGGAGTGGGAGGTCCTGGAGCAGGGTCGCGAGCCGGCCCCTCCGCGCCCGGAGACCGTGGTGGTCGGCGAGCACGACGCGTTGCCGCCGGTGACCGAGCAAATGGTGCGGCCGGTCGAGCGCCCGCCGGTGACACGCGAGCGCCCCGGCAGCGGCGACTCGGCACCCCCGGTGCAGACGGTGGAGCGTCCGCCGCTTCCGACCGTGGAGCGTCCGTCGGTGCCGGAGCGGCGGATCCTGGCGGGTCAGCGCCTCGGCGAAGGGTTGTCGCCGACGCGGCGGGTGCAGACCGTGGAGGCGCTGCGATCGTTCGTGCAGCAGACGCGGACCCGCATCGACGACCTAACGGCGGCAGGCGGTCCAGCAGACCGGCGACAGGCCACCCGGCTACGGCAGCAGGTGGAGGCGGCCGAGCAGGGCCTCAGCCCGTACGGGGATCGGGGCGTGCGGGTGGTGACCGGCCGGGACGGCCGACCGGAGCTGCTGCCACCGCGTGACGTACGCGGCCTGCCGCTGACCCGGGCCGAACGGTGGGTGCTGGCCGGACAGGGTGCGGGCGAGGGCCTGTCGTACGAGCAGCGGATCGACCTGGTGGTCGCCGAGCGCAACGCGGCCTGGCAGACCGAGCAGTTGCGGGTCGAGTTGGCGCAGTTGCGGGACCGGCAGCCGCTGCCGGACGAGCCGACGTCGGATCAGGCGTGGCGGACGCAGCACATCGCCGACCTGGAAGCCCTGGTGGGCGCCGCAGCCGGTGACCGGACGGCCCCGCCGGTGCGGACGGTTGCCCCGGTCCGGCAGCCACCGCAGGCCGGGGTGTTGACCGAGGCCGAGCGGGAGGTGCTGGCCGGTCGGGGCGAGGGCCGGGGGCTGCCGTTCGACCAGCGCATCGACCTGGTCGTCGGTGAGCGCAACTGGGCCTGGCAGACCGCGCAGGTGCAGGCGGAGTTGGCGGAGCTGCGCGCATGGGACGCCCTGCCGGGCGGCTCGGTCTCACAACGGTTGTGGCGCGCGGACCGGATCGCCCATCTCGAAGCCGTGGTGACCGGCGAGGTCACGCACTCCCACGACGAGCAGCCCGCGCCACCGGTCCCGGCGTCGGACGGCCCCCCGCCGGTGGTCGGCCCGTCCGCAGGGGAGCAGCGGATCCTCGACGGCGAAGGGCTCGGCGCGGGTCTGTCGCCGCTGCGGCGGCGGGACGTGGTGGAGGCACTGCGGTCGTTCGCGCAGCGCGGCCGGGCGGAGCTGGACGAACTGGTCGCGGTCGGCGCGGACGACGCCCGGGCCGGACAGCTCCGGCAGCAGGTGGAGGCGGCCGAGCAGGGGCGCAGCCCGTACGGTGACCGTGGGGTCCGGATCGTGCTGGACCGCGACCGGCAACCGGTGCTGCTGCCCCCGCGTGAGCTGCCCGGCCCGCTGACCGAGGCTGAGTGGACGGTGCTGCGGGGCCGGGGCGAGGGCCGGGGCCTGACGTACGAGCAGCGCGTCACGCTCGTCATCCACGAGCGGGAGGCGGCGCGGCAGGCCGAGGAGGTCCGGCAGGCCGAGGAGGTCCGGCGGCGGCGCGAGCTCGACCAGGCGGTGCGGACGTGGCAGGCCGAGCAGGAGCGGAAAGCCCGCGAGGAACAGACCGCGGTGCGCGCGGCTGCCGTCCCCGAGGGATACCAGATCCGGCACGAGCAGGCCGACACCTACCGCCTCTATCGGGGCGCGGCCCCGATGTCGGCGGAGGACGCGGGTGCGCCGCCGGTGGCGGGCCGGGAGGTGTTGCGGGTCGACCGGTCGGTGACCGACATGAGGGTGGTGGGCCGGTACCTCCGCGCCCTGGACCCGGCGATCGCGGGCCGGCAGCAGGTCGAGATGCCGCGCACCCGGCGGCGGGTAACGCCGCAGAAGCTGCGGTCGCTCGTGGACCGGCACCTGCCGGCGGGGGCGGTCATGGTCGTACCGGTCGGTCAGGTGACCGCCGGAGCGCCGGTGCCGTTCCGCCGGTTGCCCGGGGGCACGTCGGCGGACGACGGCTGGTATCTGGTCGACCAGGACACCACCCTGGGCGACGGGGCACGGACCCGGCCGATGGCCGCCGGGTACACCCTGGTGGAGTACCCGAACCTGATCTGGGTCCGGCCGCCGGGCGCCCCGGAGTCGGTGATCACCGGGTTCCTGGCCCGCCCCGATAACGGGAACACCCTGGTGCTGGTCGGTGCGCCCGGGGTCAACCCACCCGGCGAGGTGTGGGACGAGCTGGGCACGCATCTGCGCGGCCTGCCGGAGCAGCAGTTGGCCCGGCTGGAGGCAAAGGACCTCGTCACCGAGCGACCCGACCGCCACCTGCCGGAGGACCGCCGGTTGGTCGAGTACCACGAGGCGGCGCGCCGGATCGGGCACGGTCTCACCGGTAGGCCCACCCGCCAGGCCAAGGAGGAGCTCTGGGCGTACCTGTCGGACACGCTCAATCCGGCCGGACCGGGACACGTGCCGGTGCCGGAGTTCGACCCGACACTCAACGCCCCCGGCCGTACTGGCGGTGTTCAGGGCCATGATCTGCACGGCGGCTTCGATCATCGCCACTGGCGTCTGCTGCTCTCGGACAAGCGGGACACCTGGCAGGCCGTGGTCACCACGATGCGCCACGAGTGGGAGCACGTCGAGCAGTACTTCCTGATGGCCCGCTACCTGGCCGCCACCCACCGGACGGTGGCGGACCTGCGGCGGCACCTCGCCGTCGAGGACGACCGGGTGCTCCAGGCCGCGCTGGACGACCCGGCCGTGCCGGGCAGCGACGACCACGAGTACGGCGAGCAGTTGTACCGGGGTCGGCTCGGTGCCGACCGAACGGCGGGCGAGGCGGTAGAGGCGCGGCGGCGTGCGGCGTACCGGGCGTACACCGACGCGGTGCAGCGTATGCGGACCCTCGGCGCAGACCGGGCCCGCAGCCTGCGCGACCGGGCCGACCTGGCGCTCCAGGTGGTCCGCACCAACGCCGCGTACGCCGCCTCACTCGTCGAGTACGCCGCGCTGCCTCTGGAAGGCCCGGCGATCGAGCGGGAACGGCAACTGGACCGGCTGTTCGCCTGGGACACCATGCCGGATGAGGCGCCGGTCGTCGTCGCCACCGAACCCCGGACCGGCAGTGTGGCAGGTCGTGCCGGCGCGGCTGGGGTCGGACCGGCAGCGGACGAGTCCGCCGAGGTCATCGCCAGCCCACCCGATCCGGCCGACGCTGCCGTGGCACTCGCGCCGACGAATTCGCTGCTCGACCACCGGCTCCTCGTGACCGCCGACCGCGAGTTGCACGAGGCGGTACGCGAGCGGGTCCGTGCCGACTACGGGCGGTTCTCCGGCAGGTCGGGAGAAGCCGCGCAGCAGGACGGCTGGCGGGCCCTGGCGAACCTCGTCCTGCGGCACGCCGGATTGCCGGAGCTGGGACCCGACGGCCTCCACATCGGTCAACCGATCGAGGGACACCTGGGCGGATTCGACCGGCGGTCGTGGACGATCGGGCTCGCCGACGGCTCCGTCGAACACCTGCTCCGTACGCTGATGCACGAGCTGGTCCATGTCGAGCAGGTCACGCTCGTGGGCCGGCTGACGGCGGGCCGCCGGGACGGCGACGAACTGGGGTCACTCGTCCAGAACGACCGGGTCCGTGCCGAACTCGCCGCGACCGCGGTGGATGCCGGCAGTCCGGGGCACAGCATCGCCGGGCAGATGCGGCCGGAACTGGAACCGCAGGGCGAAGCTCGGGCGACAGCGATCATCGCCGCGGTGGGTGCCGCGCAGTCCCGCATCGACGTGACGGCGACACTCCTGCACGACGTCGACCGCCTCGGCGGGTTCAACGCCGGGGTCCGTGGCCGGTTGGCGCGGGGCCACGACGGTGTGCTCCGACACTTCGCCGAGGCGATGACCCGATACCTGAACCTGCCGCTGGAGGCTCAGGCACACCTCGTGCAGTTCGACTTCGACTCCGGCGGTGTGGCGCGGGACTGGCGACGGGATCCGCAGGCACAGGTACCGCCACTTCCGGGGTACGTCGTCGAGGCAACTGTGGCGGGCAGCTTCGTCCGTCCGCAGGGCGCGACGGTGACGCCGCCGCCTCGGCTCGCCCATCCCGACCGTCCACTGGTGCTGATCCATCTGACCGACCTCGCCGACGCCGAGCGGGTGGTGTCCGAGGTGGCGTCGTCCCTGCCCGCGCACGCGCTGGTGGAACTGCACAGCCCACCGGGAGGCGGGCTGTTCACCGTCGAGGAGTTGGCGGTGCTCTCCTCGGCGCTCGACGACGACCAGCTTCTGATCGTCGCCCCGGACCTGGTGGCACCCGCCGGTGAGTTCGCCCGTCACCTGCTGCCGTACTCCCGGACGCATGCGCCGACACTGGCTCCGTTCGCCGCCTACTACCGGCTCTATGGGAGTTCGCGGCCACCGTTCCTGCCGATGTCCTTCCCGTACCTCATGCGGAATGTGGGCGTGGGGACCTTCGAGCTGTATCCGGGTTGGCATGTGGTCGCGGTGGGCGACCGGGCCTGGATCGGCCCGGCCGGCGGGCAGCCGGACCTGACCGGTGTGCCACACGCGCGCGTGGTGATCGGCAGCCCCGGCCAGGAGACGCCGTGGGCGGTGGTCAGCGCCGGACTCTGGCTGGCCCGGATCCTGGCCGGCCAGGTCGGTGCCGCCGTCGACGAGGGCTTCGTCCACGTGTTCCGGCCGGCGAGCACCCCCGCCGACACTCCGGCGGCCGTCACCGACGACGTGCTCCACGCGGTCGAGGACCGCGACCGTGAGCTGGTACGCCTCGCCTTCGGCGCGGAGTACGTCCCGGCAACCGGGGGGCCTGCCCAGGTCCCGCACCCCGACGGGAACCCGCTCGGGTTGGTGGAGTCCGCCGACTACGAGCTGTACTACGTGCTGGACGCCCTGCTTCACCTGAGCGGCGTCGGACCGGTCGACTCGCTCGTGGCGCCGCCGCGCGCGGTCGACGCGCTGACCGGGTTGGCGGACCGGCTGCGAGCGCTCGATCCGGCCGTACCCGACTCCGGCGCGCTCGCCGCACGGCGTGCCCTGCTGGCAGCGGGACGACTGGCGGCCGTCGCCTACGGGCCGGGTGGCCTGACCATGCCGAGACTGCGCGCGGCATGGCACGTGCACACGATGGCGGGAGATCCGACGCATCCTGCCGTCACCCGGGCGAGGACGCTGGTCCAGCGGGTCGTTCCCGCGCGCCACGTCCAGGACCTGGACCGGGAGCTCCCGCTGCTCGTGATGCGGGTGCTGGAGCCGGTGGCGATCTCGCAGGGCGCCCGGTCGGCGCTCGGCCCGTCCTACGATCGCTCGCACAAGTGGCTGGTTGGGGTACTCGAAGGCACGAGGCCGGCCGATGGCGAGGCGGCGACCCTCTGGTGGCCCGGCGCGGACCTGAGCCGGATTCCACTCGACGTCTGGGCGGCACTTCCCCTGCTAGCCGCGATCGACGACGTCGTGGTGGTGGGTTACCAGGCAGGGCCGGACGGGCTGCCGCTGCTCGACGGCCGACCGGCCGGTGACCACGAGGTCATCGGTGGTGCCGCCCTGCTGGCCCAGCTCGGTGACACGCTGCGTACCGAGCTGAACGGCGGCGAGCCGAGTCGGCAGCGGGTCTTCCTGACGCCGCTCGTCGACGACCCGGCGGTCGAGGAGTCGCTCGACGTGCTGCGGGCCGACCTCGCCGTGCTGGACAAGCGGCTGGGCTGGGGGGTCCGACTGGCGGCGTCGGTGTCGACCGGGACCCGCGACGCGGAACCGACCGGTGACGACCCGGACGACATGCAGCTCGACGCCAGCCCGCCCGATCCGGTCGAGACACCGGTGGCGGTCGGGACGTGGCCACCCGAACTCCTGCCCGCCGCAGCGCTTCCCCTCCAGCACGAGCAGCGGTCCCTCTCGGCACCGGACCCGGCCGTTCCGAATCCCGTGTCGGATGCCGCCAGGGACCTGGTCGGTGCGTACGCGTCGAGACTCGCGCGGAGCCGCTGGAGCGTGATCGGTGAGTCGGGGCGGTCGACGGGGCGGTTGACCGAGCTGCTCGCCACCGAGCGCCTCGGGGCCGTCCCGGCCGTACGACTTCAGGCCGGTGTGATCATCCGCCCGGCGCGGTCCGGAAGGTCCGGGGACGATCGGTTCCGGTTGGTCGTGCGGGCCGAGTCGGCCGGCCCCTACCGGCACGTCGAATCGGCTGACGGTGCGCATCTCTACGGAACTTCGCTACTGGTGACGGTGCGGTTGGAGCACACCGGTCCAGTCCCGGCGGGACTCCCGAGCCTCGAACCGGTCACGGATCTGCCACAGACCCGTGCGGTGCTGCTCGATCAGCAGGTGACGGTGGCGGACCAGATCCTGACGCAGCCGAAGCTGCGGATCGATCGCGACGGCGTCGCGCCGGTGCCGGCACTGCCCGGCGGTCCTCAGGAGACGCTCGGGGCGCTCGGCCTGCGGTCGCTGTCGGTGAGCCCGGACGCCGTGCGGAACGGGCAGATCCAGGTCAGCGCGGTCGTCCCGACGTCGGTGCGGGCGCTCCACGACGCGGTGACGGCGGAACTCCACTCGGGCCGCTGGACCGGCCGCCGGTCGGCGAGTGCCCGGGGCGGTGTCCGGCCCCACCCGGCGGTGGCCGACCCGGTCACGGTGGACGAGATCCACCACGCGCTCTCCGCGCCGGGGCTGATCGCGCTGGTGCCCGACGCGCTGAGTGGGTCGGGTGTGGTGGCGGGTCCGATCCGGATCGAGCTGGCACTGTTCGGCGGAGTGCGCCTCGGGCGGTCGGATCAGGACGGCAGCACCCGCGAGCGGATCCGGGTGGGGCTGCTGGCCCAGGTGACTCCGACGGGTTCGGCGGCAGCACCGCCACTGGCGGTCCGGCTGGACGGTGCGGTCGAGCTGTCGGTGTCGCCCGACGACGCCATCCGGATCATGCACGATGCCGACCCGCTCCGCGACGAGCTGCCCGCCTACGAGCGGGAGGCGTCGACGCTGAGCGCCGAGCAGCGGAGATCACCGTCGGCCTCGGGGCTGAGCGCCGACCAGCACCGGACGCTCACCGACGCGGTGGGTGGCCCCGACGGCTGGGACCGGTTGCTGAGGAGTCAGCCGAACGGGTTCGACGGTGCGGGGTTCTGGCGTCTGGCGAAGCTGCTGGGGGTCGTCGGTGAAGACGGCCTGGTCATCGAGGCGGCCCGGCTGACCCGGTTGTTGCGGTGGGTGCAGCTCATCGAGCGGGTGCCGGAGCCGGGCCGGATCGAGCCGTTGGTGGTGGCGGCGGTGCTGACCCACACGCGCGGCGGGTTGGCACACGCGGAAGCCGAGCTCAACCGGGCGAAGCAGGCGCACTGGGCGGCCCAGTACCACCACGGCTACTGGCAGACCAAGGCGACCGGACTCGACTCTGCGGCGGAACGCCTCCAAGCCGTCGCGGACGACCTCCGGCGTCGGATGGCGCACGACCGGGAGCGGTTGACCGACCACGCGGCCCTGGTCACGGAACTCGCCGAGACGCAGGAGAAGCTGGACAGGGTGACGGCAGACGTCGACAGGATCCGCGACGCGCGGACTGTCGCCGCCGCCCGCGTACGTTCTGCCGCGCGGGAGATCGCCTCGCAGCATGTCGAGATCGAAGGTCGTCGTCGGGAACTGTCGTCGCTCGGCGCGAACCCGGCCGGTGCGGCGCCGGTGCCGGGACTGCTGCGGGCCTGGTACCTGCTCGCCGTGGAACTCGGGGTGGATCCGTACGCGCTGGAGGTGTTCGGCGGCGAGCTGGCCGCGACGGTGGCCGGCCGCGACGACGTCACGCCCGACGAACTGCTGGCCGACCTGCGGTGGCGGCTGCGGCCGTACGGGGTGTACACCGACCACGATCTGGGCCTGCTGGCCGACATCGGCCGCCGGCTGATTCTGGACCCGGCCGACCTGCCGGCACTGCGGTGGCTCACCGCCCGGGGCGTGTCGTTGGAGTTGCTGGACGCGCTGCCGGCGCACCTGATGTCGCGGTCGTTCCACTGGGCCTGGGAGCAGCACCATCGGGGTGACGATCCGATGTCCGTGGTGGCGGAACTCGGTATTCCCAAGGCCGACAATCCGGAGAAACTGGTCGATGAGCTGAATCGACTGGTCGACGAGCTCCGGTCAGCGGCGAAGGACACCGGGGCCGCACCGCCGCAGTACACTGCCGAGCCGCAGTCCCCGGCGCCCGCAGTGCCCACGGACGCCGACACGCCCGAAAGGGCACAGTGGACGGATTCGGCAACGGACAGTTGGTCTGCGCTGTTGATGATCGGTGACGTGGTGCGGGAGGGCGTACGGCGGGCGACCGCGTCCGCGCAGGGCGGTTCGCATCGCTCGCTGGGGGAGGCGGTCCTCGACGTCGCCCGGGAACACGGGTTCCGTACGCCGAAGCAGCTCGTCCGGTACGCGTCACTGAGTGGCCGACTCGGCTTCCCGGCCACCGCGCTGCTCGCGGAGCTGTCGTCCCGGCACCTGCGGCTACAGCTCTACCGCATGCTCGGTGACCGGCCGCTGGACGACATCGCAGGCTTCCTCCGCGCGTTGACGCCGTACGACGCCGCAGGCTCCTTCGGTGCGTTGACGCCGTCCGGCCTGCATCGGCAGGTGCCTGTCGTCACCGAGGCGCAGGCGACCAGGTGGGCGTCCCGTTTCGGGGTGTCCGCCGACGAGGTGCGGGCACTGGCCGCCAACGCCTGGGCCGACCTGCCCCGCCTGGTCGGTCTGGCCGAGCGATTGGAACTGGACGGCGGCGAGGCGCACTGGCTGTTCGACCTGACCCGGAAGACCGGTCAGGTGCCCACCTACCTGCCGAGGCTGGCATATCGGGCGGAGGTGCAGCCACCGGTCCTGATCGAGTGGGGTTGGCGGATGGACGCCGCCCCGACGGACCTCATGCCCTTCCGGTCGGCGGCGCGTCTGCTGTCGGCATCTCCTCCGCCGGTGCCGGAACCGGACCGGCTCTCCGTCGCGGAGCTGGTGACGCACCTTCGGAACAGCTTCGACGACGTGACCACCGCGCCGTGGTGGGCGTTGTGGGTCGGCACGCACACCCCGTCGACCTCGGGCACCGACGGCCTGACGCCTGGCGAGCTGTTCGACCTGATGGGTGTCGACACGCAGGATGTCCTCACGCATCCGGGAGCGCTGAGCGCCGCTGAGCTCCTCGACCGCGTCAGGGACCCGGACGAAGAGCCCACAGACGCGGCGTCGATCAGCCGGCTACCCGCCGAGCGCGCCGCTGACCGGTGGTTCGCCCCGTGGTTCAGCGAGCGGTTCGACGTTGGCGAACTGGACATCGTCCAGGACATCAGGACGAAACCGTGGTTGGACCATCTCGCGGTGCTCGACGAGGCACGCCGGATGAAGGCGCCGCCGGAAACCGTCCTCGACTACGCGCGATGGTCGGGCGGCCGGGACCTGCCGGCGACGCGGACCTATCGGGTGCCGTCCGGTGCGGCGCAGGTCGGGCTGATCGAGTTGGCCATCCAGTGGGACGTGCACCTGCACCAGTTCGCTCCGATCGCCGACCTGTTGCCGCGAGAGACCGACTTCTGGACACAGGATCTGGACTCGATCGCCGCCAGTCTGACGGCCCGGATCTGGGGCGATCCGGACCAGGTACCCGCCGATGTCTATGAGGCGGCCACGTTACCGCTGACGCTCCTGACCGATCTGGGACTGGGCGCGAGCGCCTGGCAGTCGACGATCGACCGGAGCCGACTCGTCGGCCGGTGGCTCACCTGGCAGTGGGGACTGGACTCCCGCGCGCAGACGCGGGTCGTCGGGCTCCTCACCGACGACCACTTCCCGGATCCGGCCGGCTACCTCGAACTGCTGGACGCGCTGGCCAAGCGGATGAACCTGTCGACGCCGGCGCAGGCGGCCCTGGCCAGCCAGTTGAGTGTCAGCGCCGCCTGGGTGACCGCGTTCAGTCTCCGGATCGGGAAGGTTCCCGACCGGGTCGTCGATCAGGCCCACCGCCTCGGGGTGCAGGATCCGGCGCGGCTGTTCGCGCTCGCATCGGTCCTCGGTGTCGACCCGGCGGTGCTCGGACCCGACGACGACCTCGACCGGCTCAACCAGACGCCCGACAGCGACCGCTTCGACGTCGCGTACGACGTCGCCCAGTCGATCCGGGCCCGGCCCGGCTGGGCGCAGCGATCGTCGGGCGACACGATCACCGACCGACTGTTCCGGCTGGCTGAGCGGTCGGGGACCGTCCCGTCGAATCTTCCGACGCTGCTCGACGACGGCAGTTGGCTCGGTATCGACCGGTTGTTGGAGATCGCGGAGCTCCTGCACCATGCACCGGAGTCGGTGGCGCTGTACGCGAACACCCGACGGCCACCGGCAGGATCGGGCGGGCGGCTCACGATCCAGCAGGTGGTCACGGACTACCAGGCATGGGCCGAGTCCATGTACCAGGAGTACGCACTCGGGCCGAAGCAGCTCTGGCGGGTGTGGAACCGTGAGGGCTCAGCCTCGCTCATCCGTTACAGCGATCGTGCCGTTCAGGCCGCCGCGCTGGCCTCCGCAGAGTCCGGCGAGGCCGCCGAACTGTTCCACCGGTTCATCGGCGGCTCTGATCCTCTCGGGGCGATCGAGGCACTGGCACGAGCACGCCAGCCCGGCGCGTGGCTGGTGCCGGTCCTGCCGGAGGCCCCTGCGCCGACCGGTGTGACGATCCAACTCTCGCTGACCGGGCTTGGTGAGCTGGCAGAACAGATCGCAGAAGTGCCTGGTGCCCACCTGCTGGGCAGCGACCTGGTCTACGAGTTCGGGACCGACCGCCGTGGCTGGGACGGATTCGCCCGGTTGGCGGACAGCGTGCCACCCAACGCCGCCGCCACGCACGTGGCGATCTCCGTCCGGACCGAGTTCGGCACGGACGCAGCCGCCTATCTCCGGCTGGCTCACCTCTACTACGCGCTGGCTGACGTATTGACGACTGCCGGACTGACTCCCTTCGCCGACGGAGACGAGTACCGGTCCGCAGACCTGATGCAGGAGTTCGACTCCTTCGAGGATTTCCTGAAGCATCACCGCACCGGCCCCCTCGTCGTTCGCGCGAACTGGCGCTCGGGCGACCACGTCTCGTTCACCATGGCTCCCGGTCAGGTCTGGCCCGGTGTCCTGCAGGCCCGCGTGCGGATCGCGGCGGAACTCGTCCGGGTCGCCCGGCGCCCCCTGTCGCAGGAGCAGTGGAGCTGGCGTTTCACCAGCCCAGGCTTGCGCGACCCGTCGCAGGTGGGTGGCCCGCACCGGCTGGGAGATCGGGCACACCGACTGATCGGGCTGCTCGCCGATCCGGCGCTTCGCGCCCAAGCGGCCGGACTCGTGCTCGGCGGGCGGCAGGTCCACCACCAGACCGAGCCACCGGCGTCAGGACTGGGCGGGGTACTCGACGATCCCACCGTCGCCCATACGTCGTTCGAGGCGCCGCAGACGCCGATCGCTGCCCACGTGCGGGAGATCCTCGCCGTCGACACGTCGACGTCCGGCCTCGACGCCGAAGTCCTCACCGATCGGCTGAGCACCTCCACCGACCTGCGGGGCGAGCGTGTGAGCTGGCAGGAGACGGTGTTGCGGGCAGCGGTGCACGGGAGCCCGGACTCCTTCGGTCGGCTGGCCGAGCAGCCCTGGCCGGCCCTGGCACGTCAATTCATCACCGGACGGATGGCCCTACCCGACGAGGTGATCCGGGCGGCGTACCGCTTCGTCGTCGGGACCTCGGACGCGGACTGGACGAACCTGCTCTCCGCTCCGATGCCACGGCCACCGATCAACCTGGAGATACCGAACTGGGTGGACGACGGCGCTGCGGACGGGCTGGACGACTGGCCCGACCTCGGTGTCCCCGGCCGGCGGCCGCCGGCGCAGGAACTTGTGGATTGGCTGCGTGAGCGCGTCTCAGCCGGCGTGAGCCCCTTGCCGTACCTCGTCGAGAACGCCCTGGGCGGCCTGGCCGGGCCCGACAGCGGCACCACCTTCGGACTGCACCTCGCCCTCGGGCCGAGGGGAGATTCCGAGGACGCGGAGTTCACCCGGACGTTCCAGCAGATCAGCCACGACATGGTGCCGGTGTGGCAGGGGCTCCGGAAAGCCGTGCCGAGCATGGACCGCGAGCACCAGGTGGTGCACCCGGCGGGGTACCAGTCCGCGGTACATGGTCTGGTGGACAGCCCTGCGGTCTGGCGCGCTCTCGGTCTGCTGGTCGACGAGTTGCGGCAGTGGGACGGCCGGGCAGAGGTGACGCTCTCCATCGAGGTGCGGACACCCGGCACGATGATGGGCTCCGTCTCGCTCGATCCGCTGAACGAGGCCGCCGCCACGTACTCGGATCTCCTGACCCGGATGTCGTCCGGCCCGGAGCGCGCCGCCGTCAGCACTCGACCCGATTCGGACGGCACGTTCGAGAGCACCGGCGACGGTGTACGCACCTGGTCGATGCCGTTGCATCTCGGGTTCGGTCTGGCGGGACTACAGGCCCGACTGCGCATCGTCCTCGCGCTGGTCCGGGCGGCGGAACGAGGCGCCGTCGGCACGGCCGACGGCGGCCCGTCGCAGGGCGACGGCTTCGGCCGGTTCGATCCCGACCTGGTCTGGCTGGACGACTGGCTGCTCGACCTGTCCGGCTGGGAGGAACTCCATCCCCTGCTCGACGTGCTGGACCTGGACCCACCGGGAGCCGCGCAGGTCGCGACCCTGTTCCAGGTGACGTCGTGGTATCCGCCCGGCACGGATTCGGTAGATCTGCCGCGAGGTGTCCGGTGGAGGCCGGACCTGGCGCCACTCGCTCCTGACGACGAACACCCGGCCGCGTTCCTGGCCGAGGTCGTCGAGAGCAACCCGGGGGCCCTCGTCCGAGACGCCGTACGGCAGAGGGATTCGCGTCACCTGCCGCTGCGGTACTGGCACGGGCTCTACGCCCGGTTCCACGCCTTCGCCAGCGCACTACCGCCCGGCACGGACCTCGGCCGGGCACGGAGCGGCTGGCGTCGAGCCGCTGCGGCGCTGTGGCACCAACTGGACAACAGCGACGAGTCGGTGCGTGTCTGGCACGAGCGTTTCCAGGCGCAGGCCCCGCTGCCCGAGTGGACCTCACCCACCTCCGCCCCGCGCGTCCCCGACCCGTACGAGACGGCCCGCTCGGTCTGGCTGGCCACCCCTACCCGCCCGGAGGCCGCCACCGAAGAGGACGTCGCGATCCTGCGGACCGCAGCCGGCTGGCTGAACGGCGTGCGATCCGATCCCGCCACGAGCCTGCAGCGCCGGATCGGCACGTGGCTGGCGCAACGGGACCCGGGTCGATTCTCCATGTCGACGCCGGAGTTGCACCTGCGGCCCGGGCGGTGGGCGCAACACGGTCTGCTGGGCGCCGTCATCGACGCCGCCGGGTGGCAGGGTGTTCGTCTGCCGTCCGGTATCAGCGCCCCGGGAGGACTGCGCCGCCACGTGTTGGGGCAGATCGAGCAGCGCGGCGACCTCGTTCGCGACCTCGTCGGCGCGGAACCGGTCCAGCGTGTCGAAGAGGTGCCGCCCGGTGAACTGCTCGCACTGGAGTCGAGGCACCCGGCGCTGGCCGCAGTGCACGAACCGACCGAGCACCGGCGGGCGATCACCGAGGACAACGTCCGGCGCGAGTATCCAGGGGCCAGCGACCAGGAGTTCTCACGTCGGGTCCGGGCAGCGCTCGACGGCTGGGCAGGGGAGAGCCGGCGGCGTCATCTGCGCACAGAGCTGGCGCGTTCGCTCCGGCCGCAGGAGTTCCCCGCCGCAACCGGTCGGCCGGTCCTGAATGTCGCTGGGCCACGTCCGGTGCTCGCCGCCGCGCTGGGCAGCGCCCTCGACGGCCGGCCGGACGCCGTGGTGGAGCACCTGGGACCGCAGGAATCCCGCGACCCGGCGGCGAGCCGTGACCTGGCCGTGGTGCTGGCTCGGGCACTCGACGTCGACATCGTGATCCGCAGTGGTGTGCTCGCCGAGCACACCAATCCGGGCGAGCGCCCGGTCCTGTATCTCGACCGGTCCGCCGACATGGCCTACCGACCGCTGTCACCGGTCGCGACCACCGACTCCGAGATCCCGATCCTGCCGCCTCTCGACGCTCTCGATCACGAGTTGGCCGCGACGGTGCGCACCTGGGCTCGTGACCACTACGCGACGCTCAACGCAGGCGGCGACGCACGGGACCAGGCATGGACGGAGCTGACGAACCTGCTGACCGACTGGGTCGGCCTGCCGCAACTCCGCGTCGAGCTGGCACCGGGAACGCCCACCGCACTGAGCTATGCAGAGTGGTCGTTGACCATCAGCACGGATTCGGTCGACCGCAGCCTCGGCACACTGTTCGCCGAGATTCTGCGCGCCGAGCAGCGGATGCTCGTGGAACAGGCGCGGTATGACGCAGGGGCTCCCGGCGAGTCGGCCGACAGTCCCTTCACCGCCCCGCACGTCATCCGTCACCTCCGGCGGACGTTCGTGCCCGGCGATCGTCGGTTCGGCTTTGCCCGAACTTTGCGGCAGCCGGAGGCCAATGGCTGGTGGGGACCGTTGCAGGACGCCGTGCTGGCTGCCGACAGGTGGCTGAGCACCGAAGCGGACGTGCGTTCCGCCGAGGACGGCGTGCTTTCGGCGCGACTGGACCGACGCCTCACGCATGACGAGCGCAGGGTCGCACGGTTCCGCGCCGACATGCTTGCCCTGCTGCACAGCCAGGTGGTCGAGAGGCAAGCGCGGGGCATCCAGGATCGTCTGCTCGCCGGCGGATCGGTCCGCGACTGGGGTGCGGAGATCAACATTCGGGTCGATCCGGACTCGGGCGTCGAGGTGGCATGGTCGGGGCCGGCGGGTGTCCAACTCCGAGCGACGAACGGTGCGGACGTCCCACTACCGAGGCATCTCGTGCACCCCGAGCGCCCGATCGTGGTGGTGCACGTGGCCGCTGCCGAGGAGGCCGGGCAGATCCTCCGTCGGGTGGCGGCCGACCTACCGGCGAACGCCCTCGTCGAGCTGGTGGTGCCCCATCAGGTACACGCGACAGCGGCGATGGCCCTGGCTGGTCTGCTGCGAGACGAGCAGGACCTGGCGCTGCGGGCGGATCTGATCGTCCGAGACGATCGGGCCGACCATCTCGTCGGATACTCACGCGCACACATTCGGGCGGTCGGGCCGTTCGTCTCCTACTACACGGTGCACACCGAACCGCAGAGCGAACCGTTGTCGGTGTCGCACGTGACGCAGTTGGCCGACCTGGGCGGCGACCGGTTCGAACTGATGCCGGGCTGGACGGTACAGGCCGAACCGCACCGGATCTGGATCCGACCCGAACCGGCCATCGACATCGTGCCCACCTTTGGGAACGAGTCGGTCGCGATCAGTGCGCCAGGGGTAGCGACACCGCTGTCGGTCGTCCGTCTCGGGATCTGGCTCACCGATTCATTGGCTGCGCAGAACGGCATGATCCCGGGGGCCGATCTGTGGAAGGTGTACGGAGACGTCGGTCCGTCACCAGCGATCCGCCAGATCCGCGACGTGATCGCCGCCGATCCCCGTGACGGGTTGTTGTGGAGCTACGCCTTCGGTGGCGGCGATCGCGGCACCACTGACATGAGGATGGGTGGCTTCGACGGCTACCTGCCGTTCATGCTGCTCGACCAGTTGGTCGGCCTCGCGGGTGGGGACGCGGAGGCCGATCCGGACCGGGTCGTCGATCTGTTGACCGAGTTGGCGCGTCGGGTCGGCCTGCACACCGGTGGTCAGGGCGACGTCGTCGACGAGAGCGCCCGAGTGGCCCTGCTGCATGTCGCGGTGGATGTGTACGACCGTTACGGACTGCCGGGTGTGACGGAGGACCGCCTCCAGGCCACCGCCGAGGAGGACCGCCTGGCGGACAGCGAGACGGACTCGGATCTCGGCTCGGTGGACGCCAGTCCTCCTGATCCGGTGGAGGCTCTGGTGTCGATCGCCGGTGCCGCAGGTGCGGCGGCCTCCGAGGGCGGCCCGGACGGCGGTCACACCTGGTCGAGGGGGGTGCTGTCGCCGGAGGACGCGCGGCACTTCCACGCACTCGCCAGGGACCTCGGCTGGACGTCCGCCCAGGGCGCCGTCGAGCGGATGCGGCATCGGGTGGAGCGGACGCTGGGCTCGCGTACGCCGGAGGACAAGGCGCGGGACTTCGTCACGTACGTCGTCCGCAACGGCGAGCCCGTCGCCGGGAGCGTGGACCTCGATGCGGCCGGTCACCAGCTCTACCGGCATCGGATGGGTGGGCGCACCGTGCTGGTCCGGGCCAGGGTGGTCGACGGCGAGGTGTTCTCGGCGCGTCGACCGCTGCCACTGGACCGGCTGCTGGACCGCTTCGCCGCGTACGACACCGTGACGGCGCTGCGCGACGCCGGATGGACCCTGCGCCCCGGTCACACCAGTGCCCTCGACCCGGCCGAGCGGCGCGTCGACCTGAACGCCTTCGACGACACCGCTTGGCCGGTCCTCCAGGAGGCCGCAGCGCTGCTCCGGCCGGTGGCGCTGGCTCCGGACGGCTCGTACGTGCGGCTGCGGGAGCCGCTGGCGGGCACCGTGGAGGAGGGTGGCTGGATCATCCTCGACGTCTTCGGTCCGCGGGGAGAGGCTCGCGGCAGTCACACCGTCAACACCATGCGGGCGGACGCCGACCACGTGACGACGATGGGGCTGTACAACAACTCCGACGTGCCCGGCCTCGTGCACCTGGCCGCATACCTGGTCACCGAGAACAGCGGCAGGGAGTACTACCAGTCGAGGTTCGTCACGAACGACCGGATCCGGCGGGTACTCGTCGACGAGTACGGCATGCAGCCCACGCCGGGCGACGGGTTCTTCGCCGGGTTGTCGGTGGCCTCGCCCGGCTTCGACGCGGAGGACTACCGCGTGTCCCGGCTGACCGCCAACCGGGTGGCCCGCGAGCGGCTGGACCAGTTGGGGTGGACGCTGCCGCAGTCGGGCGGCACCCCGTCGGCCCGCGTGCTCCGCACGTCGTGGGTGGGTGAGGCGGGCGGATGGGAGCCGACCGGTCCGGACGGCACCCCGCTCGACGTGGTCACCGAGACGCTGGCGGACGGCGCAACCCGGCCGGTGTCGGGCCGCCGGACCGATCCGGACACCTTCCAGATCGTCAGTCCGGAGACGGGACGCGACATCTACCGCCTCCGCGCGGTGGCCGACGCGGACGGCGGCCGGCGGTGGCGGGCCCCCCTCATGTCCCCGTCCGACGAGAGGTACTTCGCCCGGTACGCCGAGGCCGCCGGGCTGGACTCGGCGATCGACCACGTCCGACACGTCGTCGGTGCCGGTACGCGGATCCGTGATCATCTGACGCTGCCTGGCGTCGGGCTGTACCGGCTCGTCACCGGACGACGCAGTGCCCTCGTCTACGCGCGGGTGGACGAGACCGGCACGGTGACGAGCGCACACCGTCCCACTCCGCTCGACGAGATTCTGGAGCGCTATCACGACCAGCAGGTCCTGACCGAGTTGGCCGACGACGGGTGGACGGTGCGGCCGGGCCACACCACCATCGTCGATCCGGCTGCGCGCCGGATCCAGGTGGACGCCTTCCAGGAGCAGGAGGCCTGGCGTACGTTGCGGCAGGCCCGGCCGCTGCCCGTCACGGTCGTCGGGCCGTCCGATCCGCTGCTGGACCACCGGCTGCTGGCGACCTCGGACCCGGCACTGCACGACGCCGTGCGTGCGCACGTACGTGATCATCACGCCCTTCTTGCGAATGAGGACAGGGAGGCGTGGCGGAGCCTGGCGAATGTGATCGCGGCTCACATCGGTGGCCCGCTGCTCCTGCCGCAGAATCTCACCGTCGGTGGAAACCAGATGGCCGGGGCCGCCGGTCTCTTCTCCCGCCAGCGGTGGCGGGTCAACGTCGACCCGAGTTCCTTCGACGACATGCTCTCCACCCTCGTGCACGAGATGGTGCACTATGAGCAGGCGGTGGTGGCCGGCCAGGCGGTGGCTGGACTGGCCGGTGCCTTCGCCATCATGCCGCTGACCAACGACGCCCGGGTCCGCGACGAACTGGCCGCCGGTCACGTGGCCGGCGACCTGCGCACCGGCTCGGGTGAGCGGTTGTGGGCGGCGATCACAGTCGACGGCGAGCACAGCCGCCGGGTCATCGATGCGGTCGCGGCCGCCGGTGCGCCCTACCGTGAGGCGACGCACCTGCTCGACGTGGTGGATCGCATCGACGGATTCAGCCCCCGGCTCCGCCGCTGGTTGGGCCAGCGGCAGGCCGTGGCGATGCGGGAGATGGCCGACACGGCCATCCTCTACATGGCTCTGCCGCTCGAGACGCAGGCGCACCTCATCCAGGTCGACTTCGAGGCCGACGGCTCGGTGCAGGACTGGCGGACGGACCCGCACGCCCAGGTCGTGCCACCGGCGGGATACACCGCGCTGGCCATCCCCGCCGGCAGCTTCGTGTCTCCGTCGTCGTCGGTGGAAGCGGTGCCACCGGCCCGCCTGGCGAGCCCGGACCGGCCGCTGGTGCTGGTGCGTCTCGATGATCTGACCGATGCCGGGCCGGTGCTGGCGGCACTGGCCGACGGCCTGCGGCGGCCGTCCCTGGTGGAACTGGTGGGCACGCCCACCCGACGGCTGACCGTGCCGGAGGCGGTGGGTCTGGCCGAGATCCTCGGCGGCTGGCACCTGCTGGCACTCGCCCCGGACCTGCTGGACGTATCCGGACCGCACACCGACCATCTCGTACCGCACGCCCGGAACCATGCCCTCACGCTGCCGCCCTTCGCCGGCTACTACACGGTCCACCGCGACCCACAGCGGCAGACGCTGACCCTCGCCAAGCCCTACCTCCTGCGCAACCTCGGGAGCGGTGCCTTCGAGCTCTATCCGGGCTGGCAGGTGACGACCGTGGACGACCGGGTGTGGATCGGCCCGGTCGACGCCTCGCCGGACCTGACCGGTGCCGGTAGCGCCCGCGTGGTCCTCGGCACCCCGGAGCGGGAGACACCCTGGACGGTCGCGGGCGCCGGGATCTGGGTGGCCCGAGTCCTGGCGAGTCACATCGGTGCCGGCTTCGACGACGGCTTCGTCCACGTGCACCGGCCGTCCAGTACACCGCCGGTGGTCGACGAGCACGGCTTCACCACGACCGACGACGTCGCGGCGGCCGACGGGGACCTGGTACGCCGCGCGCTCGGAACCGGCTACTCGTCGGGCGACTTCCGGGTCAGGTTGAGTGCGTACGCCAACCCGAGCCAGGACGTCGACTCCCTTCGTCTCCTGCTCCATGCCCTGTTGGAGCAGGCCGAGGAGGCCGGGCTCACCGAGCCCACCGGTGTACCGGTCGACCCGGCGGTCGGCGTGCGTGCACTGACCGCGCTGGCGGGACAACTCGGCATGCCGACGTCCGACGAGGACGCGCTCCACTCCCGCCAGGACCTGGTGCACGTGGCCGAGTTGGCGGCGATCGCGTACGGCGTGCACGGTCTCACCCTGCCGAGGCTGAGTGCGGCGCACCGGCTGTGGCTGACCGGGCCCGATCGGGGTGGATCCGTGATCGACTTCGCGGAGAGCCTGCTCAGCCGCTTCGGGTCGTTCTACGAGGATGCCGACGCACGGGATCCCGACTTCCCGCTACGCCTGCGGCGCGTGCTGGAGCCGCTGCAGTCCCCAGAGGTGGACACGGCGGCGGCATCAGACCGCTACCTGACCGCCAACGACTGGCTCGACCAGGTGTTCGCCACGACCTGGACCGTCGACTGGCAGGAACAGATCTTCGGCTGGGGCGGGGTACGGCCGGAGCCTCTGCTGCCCTTCGCCGGAGGCGGGATCGTCGTCGGCTACCTGTCCGGTCCGGACGGCCTGCCGATGGTCGACGGCCGGTCGGCGGCCGAGCAGGGGGTGACCGGCGGCGCTGCGTTGCTGGCGCAGCTCGGCGACCGGGTCCGCGCGGGGGTCGCGCCGCAGGCGCCCCGGCACGAACTGTCGGTGTGGTTGATCCCGTTGGTCGGCGACCAGGCTCCCGGCCCGAACCTGGCCTCGCTGCGAGCCGAGCTGCACGCGATGCACGAATGGTTGGCCTGGGGGGTGCGCCTCGGCGACGCGGTGACGGTCGACGAGCCTCAGCCGACCATCACGACAGGCGACCGTGAGTACCTCGACGAGACCACGGAGCTGGACGCAAGTCCGCCTGATCCGGCCGAGGAACCGGTGTCGGTCACCGCCCCTGCGGACGACCTCGGGTGGCGGCGTGCCGCCGACGGCACGTACACGCATCCCGAGGGGAGCGCCGACGATCTCCCTGAAGCGCTGCGCGAGAACCGGTCACGGCCACTCAGCAACGTGGAGTTCCTCGCTGCCCTGCTGCGTGTGGTGATCGCCCGGACCGCGCCGGAGCGGGTCCCGACGGAGAGCGAGTGGGTCGACTACCTGCTGCGGTGGACATCCCGGAACAGCGGGGGGCCCATGGACCTCATGGATGGCGTGAGCGAGGCGTCGCGGGACCTGATGGACCGCGAGCCGGGGTTCCGGCTGCAGGCATTCCTGCGACCGCCGGAGAGCCATCTGGTCCATGTCCTGCCGATGACAGGCGACGGCGACGAGCTCATCCACATGTTCCTCGACGTGGAGAACGAGTCGATCGTCCACCGTCATTTCCTGGGTCGGGACGCTGCACGACTGGCCGGAGACACCGGGCGTCCCGAACCGGTGCCCGGACTCGTGCGCCGGATCCGGCAGGCGCGACTGGGTATTCCCGACGCGGTGACGCCGGGTGGTCGGTACGCGTCCGACTCCGCCACCGGCGTCGACGCGACCCCGGTCGTCGCGACGGCCTCGCAGTGGCGTCGGAGCGTGCTCTGGCTGCGGTCGCTCGCCGTGGACGGGACACCCCTGGTCGAACGGGAGATCATCGACCAGATCGACGAATTGCACGGCGAATCGCGGACCGTGATGGAAGCCGGCTGGTCCGTGCTGCGGCGGCGCATCGGTCAGGCGTGGCAGTGGGCGACCCGCCCGGGTGTCGAGCGACATGACCCCGGGCCGGGCCAGCGGGAGCGCGCCGGCCGGTTGGCCGGCGGCCTGCACGCGGACCTCGCCACCTTCCGGGCCGAGCTGGCGGAGGCGGTCGAGGCGGCCGCGCAGGAGGTCTCGCAGAGCCATCCGAGTGATCGTCGTGCGTCGGTGATCAGCGTGGTGGCGCAGCCGCCGTCGATCGACATGTCGTCGGCCCTGGTGAATCCGGTGCGCAACACCGGCGGCTGGGACGTTCGCCCCGACGGTGCGTACCCGGAAGGGGAGGCTACTGGGCTGCCCACGGGATTGTGGTTCGACGACTCCGGCGTCGCCGAGCAGGAGGACGACGACGTCCTTCGGGTGGTGCAGGACCTGCTGGCTGCCGGGGCCCGACCGGCTCGGCTGCCCACATTGCGCCAGTTGCGGGACATGCCCCCGGTGGCCTCGGCGACGCCCACCGAACCGGAGCGGTGGGACGAGCAGTTGTACACCTGGCTCCGGGCGGCAGCGGCCGATGCGGGCGGCGTCCCGTTCCGGCTGCAGGGCTTCGAACGGCTGGAGTCGGGCGCCATCCGGGCGTACCCGGTGCAGGGCGACTCGGGCGAGGTGGTGCGCGCGTACCTGGCGGGGCAGACGCTGCACCGGCTGCGCGGATGGCCGGTCACGTCGACCGGCGGCTACCAGGAGACGACCGCCGCCGAACTTCCGCCGGGCCTGTCGACATCCGAGATCCGGGTGGGCGGTCGGGCGGACCAGATCGTGCTCACGGTGGAGATGCTCCTGAGGGAGGCGATGGGCACGCGGCGGTTGCCACCGCGCTCGGACCTGGAGGCGAAGTCGACGCTCTATGCGGACCTCGCCTGGCCCCGGCGGATCTTCCGGCTTCTGCACTGGGCGGCGAAACGATCTGCGGGCGCCGCACAGTCCGAGGAAACGGTCCCGTTCCGTCTGCAGGCGTTCGAGGACGTCGGGCAGGGCAGGTATCGGGCGCACCCGATCGAGGGTGACTCCGGGCCGCTGATCTTCGTCTACGAGTCGGCATACGATGGCATCGCGCCGCTACACAGGCGGGAGTGGGCGAGATCCGGGCGCGACGGATTCGCTCCGGTGCCCGGCGTGCGGGCTGTTCGCCTGCCCGACGGGCTGAACGTGAGACCCGCCGACCGCGCCGACGCGATCGGACTGGCCGACGCGGTGGCCCGGTTGATGACCGTGCACGGACACCCGGCGACCGCCGAGGGACTGTGGCAGCACCTGAGCGAGGCGGAGGCCCTGCCCGCCGGGACGGTGCCGGAGCAACCCGCCGACGCAGCTCTGCTCACCGTGATGGGACAGGAGTTCGGCTTCCGCGCACAGGTTTTCGTGACCGACGGTGAGACCGTGGTCGGTGAGCCGGTCCGGGGCGAGCTCGGTCCGCTGTTCCACCTGGTCCACGACTCCCGCGACGGCAGCTACGCCCCGGCCTGGACCGGACCGGCCGAGGACCTGCTGCCGGCGACGGCACGGCCACCGTCGGAGGACGGCTGGGAGGTGACCGCCGACGGCGAGTACCAGCGGGAGGGGACCGCCCCCAGGCTGCCGGGGGCACTGTCACCGGGCCTGGGCGGGTCGTCCGTGCCAGCGGTGTTGCGGGCGGTGCGGGAGCTGGTCGTGGCCGCCGGCGTACGGCGGGTACCGACCTCCGCGCAACTGCTGCGGTTCACCGAGGCGGTGCCGGCCGGACTGGACTGGGATCGGGAGATCTTCGAGTGGCTGCACGGCGCCGTCCGTGGCTTCGGCGGCACCGGAGCGTTCCGGTTCCAGGCCTTCGACGAGGTGGAGCCCGGACACATCCGGTCCTACCCGGCATGGGGCGAGTCCGGCCCGATGCTGTACCTGCTCCGCACCGACGACAACCGGCACCACGCGCTCTGGAGCGACCGACCGGGGCAACTCGCCGCGTCGCTCGACGCTCTCGTACACCGCGACCGCCCGGTGGCGACGGACGAGGTGCGGGCCCGGCTGGCCCGCCTGGGCGGCGCGGACAGCAGCCGGTTCGGTCGCCGATGGACGCAACTCAGCGACCGGATCGAGCGGGCACGGCGGAGCATGGGCGCACGCCAGGAGTTGGCCTTCGGCGGCCAGGACGAATGGGCACCCCTCGCCGGACAGGCGATCGCTTTGCTCCGCGCGGACCTGGGCCGGTTCGACGTCGACCTGGACCGGGCGGTGGCCGACGCGGAGCTGACCTCCTGGTTCGGGTTCGGGACGGAACTGTCCGACTGGCACCGGCAGATGTGGGAACTGATCAGTCGGTTGGTCGGTGTCGGCGGCGGCTTCGGGTCCTGGTTGCGGGAGACCGCGCAGGCGGTCGGGTTGTACCACCAATCGAGCACCGCGCAGTGGGGACAGGAGATGTCCCGGTTGCGCCCCTGGGCGCGGCGCCCGGACATCCCGATCTGGGCCCGGCGAAGGCTGTTCCACATCGTCGGTCTCACCGAGGCGTTGTACCCGGGAGAACTCGCCGAGAGCGACGAGGCGCGGCGGGCCACGCTGTTGCGGCGGGTACGGCGTCTGGTGGACGCGGTCCGACGCGACCCGTTGTGGCGGCATACGCCTGGCGTGCAGGATCGGATGCGTCCGGAGCTGCTGACCGACCTGCTGCGGGGATGGCGGGGCGCGTCCGCCGACCGGCCGATCACCAACGACGACCTCCGCGCGCTCGTGGACCTGGTCGACGAGATCAAACAGCCGGGGCACAAGGTTCGGCTGCACCGAGTGCTGAGCGCCTGGCAGGAGCGGTACCGGTCCGCTCCGGCAGGAGCGGTGCCGCCCTCCGCCGACGAGGCGCTCGCCCTGCCCGTCAACCGGGCGGTGGATCGTTGGGAGTTGCCGAGGCACCTGGTCGAGGGCCAGCTCCTCGGCCCGGCCGACGCGGCCCTGCTCCCGGCCGAGGCCGCCCAGGTGTTGGCGCTGGTCCAGGAAGCCGTCGGGCACGGCGTTCCCGACCACGACCCCGGCATGGTACGGCTGCGGTACGACCTCGAACACCGGTACCGCGGCTTCCTCGTCAACGGCAACCGGTACTTCATGCGCCGCGACGGCATCCCGATCGAGCTGCACGTCGGCTCGAAACTGGTCAACGCCCTGGTCGAGGAGAAGTTCCCGGGAATACCGAGTTCCCGGCGGCTGGACAGCGCCACCATCTCCGCCCGCAAGCAGAAGTACCTCAAGAAATTCCTCCGTCCGCGTACCGTCCACCTCCCGTTCTCGGCGCTGTTCGGCGCACTGACGGCCGGCTTCGTCGCCGTGCACATCGCGATCACCCGCAACGAGCCGGCGAGCACCATGAGCAGGTCCAGAGGGGTCCTGCACACCCGGATGCTGCGCAGCGGCACCACCGCGACCGCCTTCCGCGCGGACAGCAGATGGACGGTGACGAGTATCGCCCCCGGTGCCGAACCGGGACAGGCGGTACGCGGTGAACCGCACAGCCGGCTGCTGTCGAAGTCGGTGCTGCTCGACGTGCCGGTCTACATGACGCGTCCGTCGGCGAACGCGAAGGGCAAGGCCCGAGCCACCACCCTCTCGGCAACTGAATCGATCAGGTCGTCGAACGACGCCGACTCCGTCATCTCCGAGTCGAGCCACCCGTCGCCACAGTTCCGGCAGGACATCTGGGGTAGCGAACCAAGCGGTGACAGGTCACCGCCGACCGTCACCCGCCGCAGTTCCACCGACTCGTCCGCGTCGTCGGTCATCCGCCAGCCGAGTAGCTTGAGCAGGATCGAGTCGGGGCCGAAGCGCCTGATCCGGTGGATGAAGTCCCGAAAGAAGAGTCACGAGCAGTCCGGCCTCGATCTGAAGCAACTGCGGCGTACGCCCTCGGGCCGGCTGGTCCCGCAGCCGGGCGAGCGTCCGATCGCCCGGGAACCGGTGACCGCCGGCGATCTTCCGCCGACGATCGACTTCCACGGTGAACTGCCACGGGCGTACGTCGTCGACGATGTCGGCGACACGACCGCGTTGGTCGACGCGATGGCCGCGGCGGCGGGCCGACCCCTCGGGGTGGGTGGGTCGGCCCGGGCCATCCTGTACGAGTTCTCCGACCGGGGCGAGGTCGGCAACGCGATCGACGAGATGGTGGACACCTACCAGTACGCCCCGGTCCTGGCCGACGACCGGAACGCCAAGCCCATCGCGGCGGAGCGGGTACGCGCCGAGTTCGGTGTCGCCCAGTTGCTCTCCGTCACCGAGATGGACGACGACGTAGCGATGCGGCACATCTTCGCCAGGACGATCGAGGTGGCCGCCGAGACCGGCGTCATCGACGGCCTCAGCGGCACGGTGGGCGCCGGACCCGGATCGCGTTACCGAGGGTTCGGAATCACCGTGTCCGGCGGTCTGCGGTGGCTGTTCGGCAAGTCGTTCCGACGGACTCGCGGCGGTGCCGCCGGCAGCGGTGCGGTGAGCCAGAAGTTCGCCGAGACCGTCGGGCAGACCGCGCTGTACGCGGTCGACGTCACCTTCGACGTCGAACCGATGGGTGACCAGCCGGCCCAGCACGCCGTGGTGACCCTGCTCGTGCGGATGCAGGTGGAAGAGGTCCGGCGGCTGGCCGACGCCGACCGGGTGGTCAACCCACAGCGGGTGACCGATCTGACGTTCCGCTACCCGGGCAGGTCCAGCGCGCGAAGGGGAGTGGGCCGCACGCCCACCAACGGCGATGGGATCCAGCCGCCGCGGTATCTGTCGAGGGAGCATCCGACCACGATCGGCAGTTCGGTGGTGGCCGACCTCACCGGCCTGCGTGACCTGCACGACCGGTTGCTCGGCGAACTCGAATCGAGCAAACAGGAACTGTTCCCCGGTTGGCGCACGGTGCAGCCGTCCGACCGGCGCCTGAGGGACGTCTACGACATCGTGCAGAACTACCGCACGCTGGCAGCCGGCCTGGCGCGGACCTCGTCGATCAGCGGCGGCCTGTCCCCGCTGATCGGCGGCGGCACGCGGATGAACTTCCGGCAGTTCGGCGTGCTGCACTCCGACTACTACGAACTCGTGGTGAAGGGGACGTTGAGCAACCGGCGCCACGCCGGGACCACCGGCCTGATCAAGCCGGTGGACGTCGCGGTCCTGACCGACCTGGTGAACTCCACCCACTCCCGTGAGCAGGCGTACTCCACCGGGCCCGAACTCGCGGTGGCGGTGAAGTCGTTGGCCACCGAGATCGGTGGGCGCTTCGGTGTCGTCGGCAGGGTGAGCTGGCCACGGGTCAGATCCGGCGGTTTCGGTGCACCGGTGCTGACGTATCGCTGGGCCAACCGGGCGACCGGGGTGGAGGTGTTCGACTTCGACCTCGACTTCGACGCGCTCTGGCTGCACCACCGGCGGCCCGCACGGTGGCGGCGTTCGGCGCTCGTGGCGTGGGCCAACAGCGGCTGGCGGATGCAGGTGAGTCCGCCTGAGCGGCTGCTGACCGGGGGCGCGCCGCCGCAGGGGACGGTGAGTCTGTGGACCCCGTCGGACCTGTCCTGGCGAGTCGAGTCCGGCGTCACGCCGGTCACGGTCGCGGCGGCGACGCACACCCCACCGATCGAGATCGCCCCTGCGGAGGCCCGGACGACGCTGGACAGCGTCCGCCCGCAACTGCTGACCCGCGCCACCCACATCGACGCGATGGACGTGCAGCCGGGGGTGTTGACGACCCTCGCCGAACTGGCGATACGCGACGTCAGCAACGGTTCGCCGATCATGACCACCTCGGGCACCCCGGTCAACGACGCGCTGAACGACGCGCTTGAGGAGTCGGTGCAGAAGGGGCACTTCAGCACACTCACCGCGCCGGGCGGGTTCCAACTGGGCGGTCTGTTCGGAGACGGCAGCTACGCCGACTGGCACGCCGGGGTGGCGACGCGGGTCGTACCGGTCAACTGGCGGCTGGAGCAGTACATCGACGCGCTGTCCGTGGAGGACTACTACCGGGGCACCAGCGGCGCGTTCGTCTCGCGAGGCGGGGGAACCAAGTGGACCGGCGGCGTGGTGACCGGACCCGGCTGGACTCCCGACCATCCCGCGGGGCGCTTCGCCGGCCGTCTCTTCGGGAGCTACTACTACGACCGGGAGCGGATCCGGGCCATGCGCCGGGAGGTCACCGGCGCCCAGGAGCGCAACCGGTCGCACACCGGCCGCTACCTGGTGCTGAAGGCGGATCTGCAGTACCTCGCCCTGGCCACCGCGCGGTGGGGCAACGTGCTCACCGAACTGCCCGTCGCCCGGGATCTGCTGGCGTTGCTGCCCGCCCGCCGTGGTCCGCTGCTGCGGTCGTCGGCCTGGCAGGCGACGGTCCCCGACTCGCTGTACGTCTACGTCGCCGAGTCGGACCTCCAGGATCTGGCTCTGCTGATCGACCGTGAGGATCCGGCGACGGCTCGGCTGCTGGCGGGGCTGATGCCGCCACCGCCGCTGGGGCGGGAACGTGCCTGGCGGGCGCCAGAGCCGATGCGGATCGGACAGGGTCTGACGATCAACGTTCTCGAGGACAAGATCGACCTGGACGAGCTGAGGGCGTTGCTCCACGACCGGCTCGCCGAGCAGATCAGTGGAGCGCTGCCCGACGATCTCGCCGACGACGTGCTCGGTGGTCTGCGTCACCTGCTGGCCGGGGTCCGCGCCGACGGGGTCAACGCCTTCCTCGACGACCTGCTCGAAGGCGGGATCCCGTTGGTGCTGCGCCGACGGACCTATCTCGGGCGGCGGGTCGTCGAGGTGTCCGTGCGGCTGCGGCAGAAGGGCGAACCCGTCTTCCGGGACCTGCGACACGACGTCAGCATCGAGCACCATCACATCGCCCACATCCGCCAGGAGGAGAACGACACGGTCTCCCGTCGCCACCTGGGCACGCTGCAGGGACTGGCCGGCGACGGCACCACGCACGGCCCGGTCTTCGCGCTGATGCCGGGGGCGGCGGTGGGTGGCGCTCGGGGCCGGTCCACGTACCGTCACCAGGCGCGCCTGCTGCGCGTGCACACCACGGTGACCTCCACCGGGCCGACGGTGCGGTTCGCGGTGAACCTCCTACCGGAGGCCGTCGTCGAGTACGGGGACGGCACCGTCGAGATCATCTCCGGTGTGCCGACACGGCCGCTGGTCCGGGTGCCAGAGACGATGAGCACGCCGGAGCATCCGGGTGGCAGCGAGGTGGCGGACGTCTCGCCGGGGCCGGCGACGATCCGCTTGTTGGCGTCCTGGGAGGTGGAGCCGGCCCGGCTGGTGCGGTGGAAGAACGATCCGCTCGCGGTCCGCCTGCCCGCGTTCTTCGGGCCCGGCCAGGTCCGGGGCACCGTGTCGCTGCGGCTCGCGGCGCAGCGCCTGCTCACCTTGATGGTCACCGGCGGCGCCGGTCTGCCGGGCAGCGATCTCACGGCGATGGACCGGATGGGCTCGTCCTATCAGGTGGCCGGATCGGACGCGAGCGCCACCCTGAAATCCCTGTTCACGCGAACCGTCCTGAGCAGCACCTTCTTCCAGATCAACGATGCGAGTGACCGGGACTCTGCCGGCCGTCTGCCGGACGTGGACGGCGAACAGGCCGGGTTGGCCCTGCCGACGGTGTCGGTGCTCTCGGTCCGGAGCGTGGCGGCGGGCACGTGGCGGGACGTGGACGTACGGCTTCTCGCCAACCTGCGCAACGTGCGCCTGCACTCGGTGTCCGGGGCCACCGGTGAGGTCGTCCGGATCGAGCGGCGCAAGGTGACGTTCACCCCCTCGGGCGTCGATCACCAGCACGCGGACAGCGGGATCCAGGATCTGCTCTTCCAGACCTCGTTCGACCATCGGAACCAGCGCGACGGCGAGATCAACGAAACCGACCTGTTCGCGCTCACCGGGGTGAACGAGACGTCGAACACCGAGGACGACGCCGTCGGTGGCGAGGGTGAACCGGGCGGCTACCGCAGCATCCGCGACATCGGGCGCACCTACGAGTACCGGGCCGACGTCGTGTACCGGCTCGTCGCGACGCTCGACGGGCGAGCGGAAGGCGTCGAGGTGCTCGTCCCCGACGGCTTCTGGTTCCGGCTGCGCGAACGGGAGGCGTTCACCACCCACCTGATCACGGTGCCCGTGGCCGCGAAGTTGACGCCGCCGATCGACTTGGTCGACACGGCTGCCACCACTTACCGTGGGGCCTCCCAGGAGGCAGAGGACGCCTGGCACCGGATGGTCGTCGCCGGGCAGGAGCTCACCCAGCGCATCGAGGCCGAGCAGCAGGCATGGCAACGGCTTTCCGATGCGGTCGAGGCAGCCCGCACGAACGAGGAATCTCCACTGCCCAGCGGTGTCGAGAGCGTGGTCGCGCAATGGACGAAGCATCGCGACGAGGGGTACGGGCCGCAGATCGAGAAGTTCCAGGAGGCCCGCGAGGAGTACGTCGAAGCCCTCCGAGAGGCATCCGCGGCCAACCGGTGGTTCCGCGAGGAACGGGCGGCGAAGATGTTCGACCACTTCACTGCCGAGCCGAGTGCCGCGGGTGACCTGCCGCCCGGGCGGGCGGCGGTGGAGACGGCCGACGACGACGAGATGTTCCGGCGGGAGAGTCTCGGCAGCGCCTTGACGTCGTTGTCCGAGCGGGTCGACCTCCCGGGGTTGCCAGGGCGGTGGGCGAACGACGCAGCCGAGTGGGGGCCGCTCGCCGCGGCCTGGCTCACGGCGATCGATCGGGTACGCGTGGCGGCCGGCGAGGCGGATGACCGTCTCGATGAGTACCCGAGGTTGCGCAAGAAGGCCGATGAGTCCGCGAAGCAACTGCGGAACCTGCGGCTCTCGCTCAAGCACCAGGTCGAGCGCCTGGTGCCGGGCAACGTCTGGCCGGCCGAGTCGGGACCCCGATCGGTCGACGACAGCGGCCTGCCGTCCGCGCCGGCCGTCGTCGATCTGGACGTACCGGTCGGCGCAGAGTTCGCGGACGTCGGTCTCCGGTTCCCCGGTGGTCGGTACTGGCCGCCGGAGGCGGGTGGGGCCGAGTCGGGGGTGCCTGCGTCGTTGCCGGTCATCGCGGGTGCGTTCGTGGCCGCGCTGCACGGCGACCGCCGGGGTGTCCGGATCGACGGTCGGCACGTCTCGGTGGCCGGGTTCGCCGAGGTGGTGCGTCGGACGCCGGGATGGGCGGGGCAGCCGCTGGTGCTGGCGATCTGCGACTGCGCCACCGACTCCTGGTCCACCCGGTTCGCCGACAGGTTGCGGCGGATCCTGCGGGTGGACGTGTACGCCAGCGACGGCTGGGTGGAGACCGACGGCGAGCGGCTGCGGGCGTTCCGCGTGGGCTTCACGCCGACCGACAGGCCAGCCTCCGGCGAAGCGGCCCCGGTCGTCGACGACGAGATCGTGGTGCGGCGTGACCTGGCGGTGTTCTGGCGGTACCCAGCCGGCGGTGGTGATCCGGTGCGGGTCGGGTCGGACCTGGTCGCCGTAGAGGTGGGCAAGTCCTCCCCGGCGCTGTCGTGGTCGCTCGATCCGGACCCGGTGGGCGTGCTCGCCATGGAGAGCCCGGAGACGCAGCGGGCCTCGCACGATCTGGCCCGGACCCACTTCGAGGCGCTGACCCGCGCCTGGCAGAGCACGGCCGTCGCGGGGGCGGCCGATGCACCTGCCGGGTCGGTGTCGATCTCTGACCGGTCCGATCAGGGTGACACCGATGCGGCCAGGTCCGCCGCCGAGGAGGCGCTCCAGGAACTCGCCGACCACCTCGCCGCTGCCGAGCAGATGCCGCCACCCTCGGTCGAGCTGTCGCCGCACACCGGCACGGCCGGCGGCCTCGACCCGCTCACCTGGACGGCACGGGTGGCGGTGGGCGAGCCCGACCGCATGCTGACGGAGTTGCGGCGGGCCCTCCTGGCGGCGGCACAACACTTCCTGGCGCACCGCCTGACGGCAGGCATCGGTGACGAGGAGACCGGCCGGGACGCGGTCGGTCGGCTGGCTCTGGACGCGGCCCGGCGACACCCGTTGTCCGCCGAGGACACCCGGTGGAACCTGGCCGTCGCACTCCGGCGGGATCTGTACCACCCCGAGTACGGCGACGCCGTCCGTCGGCCGGTGCGGGAGCGACTGCACCGGGCCGCCCGCGACGCCGACCGACGGCTCGACCGTGCCCAGCGCATTCCCGGGTTCAGTTCGCAGGTACGCCAGCGGCTGGCCGGGGCACGGGACGAGGCGTGGCAGCGGTACACGTCCGCCGTCCAGTCGCACCGCAACTCCCTGACGCAGACCCGGGCCGACGCGCTCGAACTCGCCGCGTCGCAACTCGGTTCGGCCCGGGACTGGCGCACGGACCTGCTCGGTGCCGACCTCGACGCACCGCCCGGCCAGTGGCTGCTGCCCCGGCCCGGCGGGCTGTACGTCGGCCCCGACACGCAGCGGCTGGGTGAGCTACCGGACCGCCCGGCGCATCCGTCGCGGCTGCGCCTGGTGGTGGACGCCCGGGATTCCGGGTCGTTCCGCAGGGCACGGCGGCAGGTCCGGGCGGCGGTGCAGGCACTGCCCGGTCACCTCGCGGACCGCGTGATGGTGGAACTGCTACCGCCCGCACCGCTGGACACCACCGGGGCGATCAAGCTTGCGGACCGGCTCGGCGGCTCCGGCCGGTCCCTGCTGCTCGGCCGGGACGCGGTGACCGGGGTACCGGCCCGGTCAGAGCAGGTCCGGCCGCTGCGCGCTGGAGGCTGGGACAGCCTCGTGGCGACCGCCACCGAGTTCGAGTTCCGCCCGAGGGACGCCGCACCGCCATCGACGCTGCGCCTCAGCCCGTCCCTGCACCTGCCCCGTCGGTCGGACGGGACCTACCGGCTCGCCGGTGAGCGCGACCGCTGGCTGATCCTGGACGAGGAACTGTCGCTGGACGGCGCCGTGCCCGGCCCGGTCCCGTGGGCTGCGCTGGCGCAGACACGCCGCGTGGCGTGGGCACTGGCCGGGGGCGACGACCTCCACCCGGCACCGCTCCGGACGCCGGACGAGGTGGCTGCACCGCCGCCGCTGCCCACGTCGTCCGCACCGGACGCCGTCGGGCCGGACCTGCTCGGCCCGGTCGACCCGGCGCGCTACGTCTGGTCCGGCGATGCCGGCGATCTCGGGTTCGCGCTGCCGGACCTGGTGTACGCGCTCGGTGATCTGGCCGGTGTCGCGTCGGATGCGCCGCCGGACAGGGCCCGCGAGGCGTGGCGGCGACTGGCCGAGTCCGTGGGCATCGACTCCGACGATCCGCTGGCGCTGCTCGACGTCGGTTTCGTGGCCGCACTCGCGTACGGCATCGGTGGCCTGACCTCGGCCCGGTTGACCGCTGCCCGGCAACTCGTCGCCCTCGACCAGGCAATCTCCGCCGGTCCGGTGGACGCCTGGTATCGCAGCCCGGTCCAGCTCACCGCTCTGCTGCACGAGCTGTGGGGACTGTCCGACCCGGCCCCGGACGCGCCGCTGGCCCGGGACTGGCTGATGGTCGCCGTCGAACTGGCGCCGGGCGCCACCGACCTCGCCGAGCTGACCCACCGTCGACGGCAGCTCTACGCGACGGTCGACGCCTGGATCGACTCGGCGCGGCCCCTGTTCGGCGGCCGGGTGTGGTCGGTCGGCGATGCCGGCCCCGAGGACCCGTGGCCGGACGCGGTGGTGATCGCCTACCCGGCCCACGACGACGGTCGGCCGCGGCCCCTGGACCCGGCGATGGGTGTGCCCGCTGGGGCGGGCTGGCTGACGGTCCTGCTCGACCGGGCTCGCGCCGCCGATCCCGACCTCTTCGGCGGCACGGTGGTGGTCCGACCGGTCGGCATCGACGCCCGGTGGCTTCCGGAACTGCGTCGGCAGGCCGCCGCACTCGACCACCGGCTGTCGCAGGGCCTCCTGGTGCAGCCACCCCGCGCCCATGCCGAGCCGATCCTGCGGCTGCGGGGCGGACGGGGAGCCCGGGAACTGGAGTTGCCGGTATTCCTCAAACGCACCGACCCGGGCCGGGGGAGGGGCCGCCGGGACATCGCCCGCTCACCGCATGGACTCCGGCTGGACGCCGACGGTGACGCCGGAGGCCGCCTGGAGGTGGTCGAGCCGCCGACGCTCGTCCTCGACGACGAGGTTGTCGGCGCCGACCCCACCGTGGTCGCGTCCGCCACGGCCGAGGCGTCCCGGCGGGTCAACTGGCCGGGCCGGCTCGGCTCCGTCTTCGACGACTACACGGTCGACCCCGACATGCGGGAGACACCGCTCGCCCCGCTGACCGAGCTGCCGTACGTGCAACACAACTACGGCTTCCCGGTCGAGGACATGCACGAGTTCCTCGGGGACCTGGTCGACTACCGCGACCAGGCCAGGAACGAGGCGTTCGGACAGGCCGCCGCGCTGACCACGCAGGGCCTCGTCTTCGCTGAGTACGTCGTCACCGCGTTCAACGGTGGCGTGAAGCCGGACCTGACCCGGCCGTCGCCCGCCACCACCCTGGCCGGTTACCTGGCGCACGAGTACACCCGGGTGGGCGCGGTCGCATCGGCGTACCACACCAAGGAACACCGGCCGAAGAACCTGCTGCTCTGGGCCACCCGGGAGACCTGGCGGGCCGCGCTCGCCGCGCTCCCGGCCGAGCTGCGGCGCTACCTGCACACCCATGCCGAGTGGGTGCAGGAGCAGTTCGTCACGCGATACCGGATCCACCACGCCGAACAGCTCTCGCAGGCCGGACGTGGCGCGGACCTGCTGGACGTCGAGGTGCCGGGCAAGTCGTTCACCCTGCGCCAGGTGCTCGACAACGTGGTCCGCCCCAACCCCGACCGCGTGATCACGCCGGCCGAGGCGCTGAACATCCGGACCTACACCGACGAGATCGACTCCAACGAGGGCCACCTGCGCCATGTCGGGTTGCGCATCGGCGAGGGACGCAACTTCGGGCTGACGCACTCGATGTTCTCCTCGGTCCTCGAACGGGACGGCCAATGGCTGTGGCGGCGGGTACGCCGGGGATACCAGAAGGTCGCCTTCGCGCGTACGGCGTCGGCCGCCCCGCCCACCGTCGAGCTGGCCGACCTGGTGGCGGACCTGCGCCGCCAGGTGGCCTCCGGTGAACCGGCTCCGGGCGGCCCGGCCGGACCGGGACCGGTCTGGCAGGGCGCACTCCGGCTGCTGACCGGGCTGCTGGAGCACCCGGAGCGGCTCGACCTCTCGGCGGCCGGCGACGTGCTGGACCGGGTGCCGCCACAGCGGCGCGTCGACGTGGCGACGGCAGTGCTGGAGAGCGTGCACCTGCGGCTCGACCCCGCGTTGCGCCGCCGGATCCAGATCGTCGACCTGCGCGCGGTCGACCTGCCCGAGCGTTCGTGGCCGAAGATCCACCAGTGGTTCCCGAAGGCGGAACTGCGCGTCGTCGACGAGCCGGTCCAGTTCCCACCTACCTGGACGCAGGTCAGTGACCGGTTCGCGGGGGCCAACAGCGCGCCGGTCCGGGTGCCCGTGCGCGAGGTGACCCGGCGCCTGGACGAGTTGGCCGGGGACCGACACCGGCTGACCGGGTTCGCGCACGGTCTGGAGCTGACCGACGACCCGGCCACCGGCGCGGACGCCCGGGAGGCGCTGCACGATCTGGCGTACCTGACCGCGGCGGTCTTCGGGCCCACGTTCGACCGGGCCGACCTGGCGCGCCTCGCCGGGCTGCTGACGGCGCTGCGTCCGGAGCACCGCGTGGTGACCTGGGGTGACCTCGAAGCGGCGGTCGGCCGGCTCTCCGCCGACCAGCCGTGGACCGTGACGCTGTCCGTGCCGGACGTTCGCTGGCTGCTGAAGGTGCTGGCCGACGGCGACCGGCGGGCCGCGGACGCACTCCTGCGTGCGGCGGCGGCGCTGGCCCGCTGGGTGTACGGCGCCGAGCCGCGCGAGGGCAGCCTGGCCCGGTTGGGTCGAACCATCGAGGTCTTCACCGGGCGGACCTTCGTCGGGGAGACCGACCTGCGACAGGCCGTCAGCGCCGTCACCGGCGGCGACCCGGCGCAGCTTCGCGGAACCAACGTCGCCCTGACGGCCACGCTCATCACCGACCTGGACAAGCGCGAACCGGTGACGGTCGACCTGCTGCGCGAGGTGCAGGCACTTGCCGCGCGGCTCTTCGACGGCGAGGCCAAGGCGGCGGACCTCGTCGGTACGGCCCGGCTGGTCTCCGTGCTGCCGGACCGGCCGAGACTCGACGATCCGGCCGCGCTGATCGCACCGTTCCGCCGACTGGTCTTCGAGCATCTGCGGATCTCCGAGGTGGAGCCGCGACACCTGCGCTGGCTGGCCCGGACCCTTCATCACTTCCGTGACGAAGCGGTGGAGATGCTCCACATGCTGGCCCGGGACACCAGCGTCCTGTTCGGCCCGACGGCCACCGCAGACGACATGGTCGGGCTGGGACGCCTGATCGGCCTCCTGGCCGGCCCTCGCCGATGGAACATCCGGCTGGACGACGTCGTCGATCTGCTGCGTTACCTGGAGGCGCCGGCCGGCCGCGGGCCGCTCCAACTGGCCTACGTCGACGTTCAGGCGTTGACCCGGGTGGTCCGGCAGGCTGCCGGCAGCGATGTCGTCGCCGCCGTGCGTGACGCCCTCCGGTCCGTCTGGTCCGTGTTCGGCTCGTCGGACGAGCCGCAGCCGACGGCGGGGGACCTGGCGGGCCTGGTGCACCTGGTCCGAGCGCTGGGGATCGGCCGATCGTCGGTGGACCGGGATGACATTGTCGCCGCCGTGCGGCGGGAGATCTTCGCCGACGACCCGCTCTGGACGGGCAGCGTCGCCGAGATCAGGGCGGTGGCTGGCGCTCTGCTCGGATACAGCGCAACCGACGGGGCCGCACGGCAACTCCGGCGTCAGGTGTGGGCGTTCGAGCCGCCCGGCAACCCGGCCACCCGCGAACTGGTGCAGAACTGGCGGCGGACGCTCCGTGACTGGCTGACGGGTCTCGCTCCGTTGGACGCCGGGCCGGGCTGGTTGGCACAACCGACCGGTCTGCGACACGGGACCAGCCTGCGGAAGCGGTTCGGCCGGCTGCTGAACGACGGCCTGCCGGCGGACGGCGACGAGCAGGAGTCGTTGCTCACCCTGGGCGTGTGGGCGCGGGCACTGTTCGGCGCGCGGACCACCGTCACGCAGGTCGCCTCGGTGCGCCGGCTGTCGGCCGTGCTGGCGGCTGAGGACCGGAGCCCGGTCCAGTGGGGCAACCGCTTCGACCTGGCGGTGTGGGCGCTGCGCGGTGGCGACTCCGCAACGGTCACCGACGGCGAGCTGAGGCAGCTGCTGGCGGCCGTGGAGCACGCCAAGAACGCCCGAGGCGACCGGCCGGTCCGGGTGGCGGATCTGCCGGCGGCCTGGGCGGCGGTGGGCGGCGCGCCGGAGACGGCCGGGGACTCCACTGCGACATCGCGCGGCAGCCGCAAGGACCGGGTCGGTGGCCAGGTGTCCGGCGACGTGTGGGCGGTCGACGACGCGTCGCGCGCCTCGGACGACGGCGACCTGCCGGCCCCGCCCACGCCCGCACCGTACGGCGGCGTCGGCGGAGAGTTCGCTGACGCGGGAGTCGGCTTCCCCGGTGGGCGGTACTGGTCACCCGAGGCGAGCGGCCCGGGAACCGCCGTGCCGCAGTCGTTGTCGACGATCCCCGGCGCCTTCGTGGCCGCCCTGCACGGCGACGCCCGAGGCGTACGCGTCAACGGTCGGCACGTCTCGGTGGCCCGCTTCGCCGAGATCATCCGGGTGACGCCGGGGTGGCGGGGACAGCCGCTGGCACTGGCGATCTGCGACTGCGCGACGGACTCCTGGTCGACCCGCCTCGCCGACACGCTCCGCCGCATCCTGGGCGTCGACGTGTACGCCAGCGACGGTTGGGTGCAGAGCGAGCCGGGGCGGCTGCGGGCGCTGCACGTCGGGTTCGACCCGACCGGCGAGTACGCGCTGCGGCGCGACCTGGCGGCGTTCTGGCGGTACCCGGCCGACGGCGGCGATCCGGCGCGGATCGGGCCGGAGCTGACCGAGGTGCCGGAGCTGACCGAGGTGCCGGCGGTCGGGAAGCCGTCGGCGACGCCCACGTCGGTCGACCCGCACCCGGCGAGCGGGTTCGCCATGGCCGCCCCCGAGGTGCAGCGGGCCTCCCACGAGCTGGCCCGGACCCACTTCGACACGCTGCTCCGCGCCGGGTTGGCGGCCGGCCCACAGGTCAACGGCTACCCGACTGACATCGCGATCGCTGCCGCCGAGGACGTCCTGCGAGAACTGGCCGACCACCTCGCCACCACCGAGCAGATGCCATCCCCTTCGGTGGACCTCCGGCTGCCGGAGGCCGAGGGCGTTGCCAGCGCGTCGTTCGACCGTGCCTCCTGGACCGTGCGGGTGGTCCTGGACGAGCCGGACCGGATGCTCGTCGGCCTGCGGCGGGAGGTGCTGGTCGCCGCGCAGCACTTCCTCGTGTACCGCCTGGTCGCGGGCACCGGCGACGACCACTCCTGGCAGCAGGTCACGCGGGGGATGACCGACGAAACGGTGCTGGACGCGGCCCGCACCGACCCGCTGCCCGTCGACGACGTTCGGCACGGCCTGGCCACGGCGCTCCGGCAGGACCTGTACGACCCCGAGCACGGCGACTCGGTCCGTCGACCGGCCCGGGAGCGGTTGCACCAGGACGCCCATGACGCCGACCGGCGACTGGCCGACGCGACGGAGACCCCCGGCTTCAGCCCCCGGACGCTGGCCTGGCTCGGTGTCGCCCGCGAGCAGATCTGGGAGCGTGCGACGACCGCCTCCGCCCTGCACCTCGCGTCGCTGGCCCAGGCGCAGGCGGACGAGCTGGAACTGACCTCGTCGGCCTTCGGCTCGGCGCGGGACTGGCGGGTGGACCTGGCCGACGTGAACCTCACCCCACCGCCCGGAGGACACCTGCTGGCCCGCCCCGACGGCCTCTACGTCGGCCCCGACCGCCAGGCCCTCGGTGACCTGCCGGAAGGTCCGGCGCACCCGAGCCGCCTGCGGGTGGTGGTGGACGCCCAGGCGGCTGCCGCCGCATCGGCGGTGCAGGCGGCGCTGGACGTGCTTCCCGATCACCTCAGGGCTCACGCGATGGTGGAGGTGCTGCCGGCGGCACCGCTGACGACCGATCAGGCCGTGGAGCTGGCCGACCAACTCGGCGGGAACCGGACGCTGCTGCTGGGCCGCGACGCGCTGGCCGAGGTGCCGGTGCGGTCGGGATGGATCCGTCCGCTGCGTGCCGGCGGGTGGGACAGCCTCGGTGCGACGGCCACCGAGTTCGAGTTCCGGCCGTTCCGCGCGGCGGCGTACTCGGAGTTGCGGCCCGGTCCGGGCCTGACACTGCCGTCCACCAGGGGTGACGGCTACGCGCTCGTCGACCACGACGACTGGTGGCTGACGTTCGACGACGAGCTGACCCTGCGCGCGGGGCCGACGCACGAGCTCGCACCCTGGGCTGCGGTGGTGCTCGCCCGCCGGGTCAGCCGGGCCCTGACCGGAGGCGACAGCGTCCACCCGCACCCGCTGCGCGTCCCGAACACAGTGGCCGGTCGACCGGCCTTCCCCAACCGACTCGCACCGACGACGGACACCTCGGAGCTGGTCGACGCGCTACTCGGCCCGATCGACCCGGACCGCTACCAGTGGTCCGGCGACGCCGAGGGAGTCGCCTTCGGCCTGCCCGACCTGGTACGCGCCATCGGTGACCAGGCGGCCACCACGTCGAGCGAGCCACCTGCGGTCCGACTGGCCTGGTCACACCTGGCCGAAGCGGTCGGTGTCGACCCGGGCCGCCCGTCGGCCCTGCTCGACGCCGGTTTCGTCGCCGCGCTCGCGTACGGCATCGGTGGGTTGAGCTGGCCCCGGCTGGCCGCAGCCGGTCGGCTCCTCGCCCTGGGCGGACCGACCGACGGTGTGGATCCGGCCCGCCTCGCCGCCCTCGTACACCGGCTGTGGGGCCTGCCCGCACCGCCACCGGACGAGCCGTTGGCGCTGGACTGGCTGGTGACGGCGCTGGAGTTGGCCACCGGGGCGGTCGACGCCGACGACCTGGCACGGCGGGTGACGCAGACGCACGCGACGATCGACGAATGGATCGGCTCGGCGCGATCGTCGTCCGAGGGACGGGTGTGGTCGCTCGGCGGTGTCCGTGCCGAGGAGCCGTCGCCGGACGGGGTGGTGGTCGGCTACCCGGCGCGCGAGGACGGCAGGCCCCGGCAGCAGGACTCGGCGGTGGGCGTACCCGGTGGTGCGGCCTGGCTGACGGTGCTGCTCGACCGGCTGCGGGCCGCCGACCCGGACGCGTTCGACGGGCCGGTGGTGTTCCGGCCGGTCGGCGTGGGCACCCGATGGTTCCCGAAGCTGTCGGCCCGGGCCGAGGAACTCGACCACCGGTTCGGCCTGGACTTCCAGGTGCAGCCGCCGCGCTCGTTGACGGCCGGCGACGGCGAGCAGGCCGACGCGGCCACTCCGCCGACCGGTACGGCACCGACGTCCGCCCTTGCGCGCCATCGTGCCCTGGCCGGGCTGGCGGGGGTCGCGTCGGGAACGAACGCGCTGGCCGACGTCGCCCGGCGGGAGGCCGTCCGGCTCCGGCGGAGGATGGCGGCGCACGCGGAGACATCGCCGCAGACCTCCGCCGTCATTCACGTCGCCGAGGCGGGCCGGGGCGGCACGACCTTCCGGTCGGTGCGGGTGCTCGTCGACGAGCACGGTCTGCACGGCCTCGATCCGGAGACCGGGCTGCCGGACCGGGACTACCGGTGGGCGGGCGACGGTCGGTGGGAGACCGTGGGCCGGCTGCGCGGCGGGCGGGGCGGCAAGGAACTGGAGGTGGCCAGGCTCATGTGGCCTGGTGACACGTCGCCTGGCAACGCCCGCCGGATCGCGACGTCGAGAGACGGGTTCCGTCTCGACGCGGACGGACGATGGGGCACGCTTCTGGAGATCGTCGAACCGGCGACACTCGTGCTGGACGACGAGGAGGTGGGTGCAGACCCGCACTCCGTGGCCCGGACGACCGCTGACGCGATTCGGCGAGCATCGCGGCGTGCCACGCTCGGCGAGGCCTTCTCGGACTGGGCGGTCGACTCCTACTTCCGGCAGATGCCGATCGTTCCCCGCAGGCGCTACGCCATGGATGCTCAGCACAATTACGGTCTGCCGGTCGAGGACATGTACCTCTTCCTGAAGGACCTCGTCGACCATCAACGACGGCACCATCCCGAAACGCCCGTCGCCAGGCTGGCTCTGATTGACGAAGGTCTGGACTTCGGTGGGCTGATCGCTACGGAGTTCAACGGCGGCCTGCGCCCCGATCTGGACCTGCCCTCCCTGGCCACGACCCTCGCGGGTTACCTGGCCCACGAGTACATGCGGGTCGGTGCCATGGCATCGAAGTTCTATCAGGTCAGAAACTTGTCGAAGAACCTGCTGCTCTGGTCCACCCGGGAGACGTTCCATGCCGCGCTGATGGCGCTTCCTGAGGAGTTGCGGCAGTACCTGGTGGCGAACGCCGCACGGATCCAGCGCCTGTTCGCCGACCACTATCGTCGGCACTACGGCACCAAGCTGGACCTGAACGTTCGCCCGGGTGAGTTGCGGAACCTGCTGGACGACCGGATAGCGGGCAGAAGGTTCACGGTGCGGGATCTGCTGGACAACGTTCTTCGCCCCAACCCCGGCCGGATCATCGGAGTGGCCGAGGCGCTCGGCATCACCACGGAATTCACTGCGGTCGACACCAACGAAGGGCATCTGACCCACGTCGCGTTGCGGGTCGGGGAGGGGCGGGGCTTCGGCCATGCCAGTCCATGGTTCCGCGCCGAGGTCGAACAGGACGAGGAGTGGCTCCGTGCGAGGGTGCGTAGGGGCTACCGGCGGGTCGTCCTCGAACGCTCGGTGCAGAAGTTGGCCAGCGCGGTCAATCTCGTCGAGGTGGAGAGCGATCTCCTTCGTCAACTGGCGTCGCTCGACGGTTCGGCCGAGGGGGCGGGCCGAGAGGCGACCGACCTGCGCCGCATCTGGCAGGGCACGTTGCGGTTGGTGGTCGGCCTTCAGGACATTCCCAGCCGGCTCTCCCTGTCGACGGTCGCACCGTTGTTGGCGCAGGTCCCCGAGGGGCACCGACCGGTTCTGGCGATGGGCCTGCTGGAAAGTGTGAACCTGCGACTGGACCCGGCGCTGCGACGGCAGATCACCATGGTGGACGTGCGCGGAGCAGGCCTGGCCGGACCGGTCTTGCTCAAGATCCAGCGGTGGTTCCCGAAGGCCTGGCTCCGGAGGACGAACGACCAACTGTTCCCACCACTACGGTGGGCGCAGCTCAGTGACCGGTTCCGTGGGGCGAACACCGCACCGGAGCGGGTGTCGGTCCGGCAGGTCGCCGATCGGTTGGCGGACGTGGCCGGGGGCGCGCACCGGATCACGGAGTTGGCCCGGAACCTGGGGGTGGAGGCCGATCCGCCCGGCGACGCGGATGCGGAACAGGTGCTGTACGACATCGCCTACGTCACCGTTCCCACTTTCGGGCCTACGTTCACCGAGAACGACCTGGTGCGGATGAGCCGGCTCCTGCTGGTGCTGGGCGGCGATCGTCGTCCGTACACGTGGGAACAGATCGAAGTCTCGGTCGGTCGGCTGCTCGGTGCACCGACGCCTTCGGTCACCTTGTCGTTTGGCGACATGGCGGCACTGGCGGCATTGATCAGGCCCACCGACTCGCCGGAACGGAATCGGGCAGCGCTCCGCAACCACGTGACCAGAGCCGAAATGATCTTCGGTGGCGAGTTCAAGGCGGGAGACATCTCGCGACTCAGCCGTGCCGTGCCGGTCCTGTTGGCGCAGGGACTTCTGGTCGGAGACCTGAATGCGGCCGAGGTCAGCCGAGCGAGGGTCGCCATCGACGTCGTCGCGACGTTCCGCACACCCATGGCGCCCACCGAGGTGAAGAGCCGATTCCTGCAGATGCAGCGGCTGGGTCAGGCCGTCTTCGGGGCGTATCTCCGAGAGCCGGACCTGGTCGGTCTGGCGCGGTTGTTCACCGCCCTGCCGCAGGGGCTGCCGCTGGACCAGCCCTCCGCGTTGCAGCGAGCGGTCGCCGCCCTGCTGCGGCGTCGTCTGCCGATGCTCGGCGAGATCGGGCCGATACACCTCCGCTCGCTGAGTCGTCTTCTCATCCAGCCGTGGGGTGATGTCGCGGAGGAGATCGACTCCCTCGCCGATGACACCATCTTCGTCTTTGGCCGCCGGGCGAATGCGGAGGACGTGTTCGGGGTGAGCCGCCTCACCCAGGTTCTCCGCCCCGTTGCCACCGAACGCCGGCCCGAGCTGGTGGACATGACCACACTGTGGGCACGGGCGAACGGTCTCGCCCTGCCGGCGAACTACGTCGATCTGGAGGCACTCACGGACGTGGTACGTGATGCCGACGAGCGCGATGTGGACGCCTATCCCGAACTGGTCGACCTCATCACCTTCGCCCGGCAGGCACTGGGGAGGTCGGCGCGTGGCGGGGACCTCGCGACGCTGGTAGCCCTCCGGGCAGCTCCGCCGGGCCGGCGTCCCATGCCCCCGACAGCCACGGCGGGAGCAGTCGCGCCCGTTCCCCGGCCCGGTTCCCCCGGGTCACAAGATGCCGCCGACACCCGCGCCAATCTGCTGGTCCGCTCCATCGCTGGTGGTGACACCGCGACGATCCGGATGCTCTCCGACCGGGTCTACGATGCGGGACCGACGAGCGTCGAACGTGCAGCGGTCGCGTTGCTGGATCGGGTACGTGCCATCCTCGACGGTCGGCCGGGCCCCCACGTCATGCCGTCCACTCTCGTCATCGCTATCGAACCGCACAAGCTGGACGCGAGTCGATCATCTGGTGCGCTGGCACAACGCAGGCCGGAGCACCAAGAACAGTTGGCCGCGCTCAGTCGATCGCTCTTCGTCTGCCCGCCGGGGACGTCCCGGCGGCCATAACGGGGACTGTCGCGCGTCCCGTTCGGGATGCCACGGTCACGGGGAGACGATGAGGAGCCGTGGCGTGGTCACCCACCTTCCCTTGATCACCCGTCCGACGGCGGAGCTGTGCGCCGACAGACGTACGGTGTTCCTGCCCAGCCGGGGGATGGCCGTCGGGACCGACGCCATGCCCACGGCCGACGACCCGTTCGTCCGGCGGGCCGACGCTGCCGCCAGGTTCTCCGGCCCGGTGGCCACGCCACTGTTTCCGCAGGTCGACTCGGATCTGTTGCGTCGCATGCTGGACCGGCAGTCGGCCGAGCAACTCGACCTGATGCCGGTGCACTGGCCGGACTCGGCCGGCCCGGCGTCCCTGCCAGGGCTGGCACAGTGGGCGGACGACCTGCGATTGTCGGCGCAGGTGCTGCGTACCCAACTCGACGGCGCGACGGGCGGCGCGGTGCCGTTCGGAGCGCACCGCGTCGTCGACCTGGATGCCGAGGGCCGGATCACCGCCGCCGGCACGGGCGTCACGGTCCGGGTGGTGCCGTCGGACCACCGGGCGTCGAAGCCGTGGGCGGAGGCACCCGCCGACGTGCTGGAGATCCTGTCCGGGAAGCCGTACCTCTCCGGGCGGATCGTCTTCTCCGCCGACGGGGTCGAGGTCGGCCTGCCGGCGGCGCTGACGAACCACCGGTACCGCGCGGCACTGCGTACCCACGGCCTGCGCTTCACCTCCGGCGACGACGCCCTCGCGGCGACCGGCGCCGAGCGGGTGGACGAGCCGACCGGGTACGTCGACCTGGCGTACCGGATGGACCAGGCCGGTGCCGGGGCACACGCCGTGGCCGTCGCCGACGGCCCGGACGGCGAGTCGATCCATCTGGCGGTCAACGACGAGGCGCGCAATCTCTCGCTGCTCGGCCCGGACGGGTCGGTGCTGCTGCCTGCCACCGAACCCGACCGGATCCGACTCGCCCTGTACCCCGGGGAGCCGATGAGCGTCGAGGAGCGACTGATCCAGATCGCTGCGGCTTCGACTGGTAGCTCGGCCGCTGCGTCCGCCGGCCCCTCCTGGGCGGAGACCACCCGCAACGAGGTCGCGCTCCACACCTGGCAGGCGGCCGACGGCACGGGCCGGGTCATGGAGATCATCGGCCCGGCGGCGGCGGTGTCCACGCACGACCTGGGCGTGCTGGCGGAGGCGGCCGAGTACCTCGACCAGCCGATCATCGTGCTGGCCACCGAACGGCCCGGTCGGCGTCCCGCCCCGGAGCAGGTGTCGCTGCTGAACCGGCGTCTCTTCGTGCACCTGGGGGAGTCGGTCCTGGCCGGCGGTCACGACCCGGTGCCGGTCGTCTACACCCGCGCGTCCGCGTCGCCGGAACTCACCCGGGTGCTCGACGAGTACGGCGCGCCACTGGTGTACGAGGCTCCTGGGCTGTCTGCCTCCGGCAGCGGCGGGATGCCGATGCTGAACCTGGGCAGCGCGTGGACGGCGCGGCGACCGGGTGGCTCCCCGGGCGGGGGTGGCCAGGCGGCGCCGCCCGTCGTGGACGCGCTCAGCGTGGACCTGATCGAGGCGGCCACCGGTCTGCGCCGGGCTCCCGCGTTCACACCGCCGACCGTCCCGGTGGTGTCGTTCCTGTCCGCCTCGCTGACCGATGCGCAGGCCATCGTGTCCGGGCTGGACCGTGCCGGCCCGGCCCTGCCCGACCAGCACTCCCAGTTGCGCGATGCGGTGCACCGGGTTCCGTCGCTCGCCGGCTACCACGCGGTGCTCAGCCTGGCCAAGCCCCTGCTCCTCGACGGCCCGGCCCGGCCCGGCGGCGCGGCGGGCACCCGTGGTGCGGTTGGTGCCGGTGGCGCGGCCGGCTCCGCAGCGCAACTCGGCGCGATGGCGCCGATGCTCGCCGACCTGGCCGGGGTGTCGTTCGACGACCGGGCCAGCCACGCGATCCTGGCCGCGATCGGCGATCTGATCGAGGGCAACCGGTCGGCCGACGAGGTGACGACCGCCATCTGGGCGTTCAAGGACGACCTGCCGCGCGGCGGTGCGGTCCGGGCGAACTGGATCCGCAAGATCAATGCGCTGGTGCCGTTGGTGGCGGAGGGCCACCGGGAACCCCTCACACAGATCCAGGAGGCGATCATGACCTGTCCCGACCCGGACAGATGAGCCCGTCCCGGCGACTGAACGGGAGGTCACCCCGGCCCGTCGTGGAGGACATGAACGAGCGGAGCGTGGCCGGATGAGCCGGGTCGCCTTCCACCGTCCGGCCCGTCACATCCTTCCGGCGCTGCCGACGGACCGGATCGTGCTGCCCGTACCCCCCGAGGTGCCGGACGCCTCGACCGGTTCGCACGCCTGGAACCTGGTCCTGCCGCTGATCAGCAGCGTCGGCATGGCCGCGTACATGGTCAGCTTCGGGCAGCCGGCGACCATCATCCTCGGCTCGGTCTTCTTCTTCTCCTCGATCGCCGCCGTCGTCTTCCTCTTCCTCGGACAGCGGCGTACCCGAGGGGTCACGGCCCGCAAACAGCGCCGCCGGTACCGCAGCCACCTGCGGCTCGTGCGGGACCAGGCGCGGCAGAGCGCCAACGCGCAACGCGCCGCCTCCGCGCTCGCCAACCCCGAACCGGCCCGGCTCTGGTCGATCGGCGTCGGCGGCCACCGCGTCTGGGAACGCCGTCGCGACGACGCCGACTTCCTCCAGGTCCGGCTCGGCCGGGGTACGGTCCGACTGACCACCCCGATCGAACTCGACGCGAAGATCGACCCGCTGACCGACTACGACTGGGAGTCGCAGGAGGCCGCCGAACGACTGGTGGAACGACTCGGCGTGGTACCCGAGCAGCCGATGGTGGTCGACATCGGCCGGGCCGGGGTGATCAGCCTGCTCGGCCCACCGCCGGCCACCGCCGAGGTCGCCCGCGCTCTGCTCTGCCAGGTCAGCGTCTTCCACGCGCCGGACGACGTGCTCGTCGCGGTGGAGGCCGGCGGGGACGACCAGTGGCAGTGGGCGAAGTGGCTGCCGCACACCATCGACCCGGAACTGCGCGGCGAGGCGGGGGAGCTGTCGCTGGTCGGGGAGAGCCCCGCCGCGCTCACCGACTACCTGGAGGCCGAACTCCGACGCCGCCTCGACCAGCAGGGCAACCGGCGCCCGACCACCGGCGGACCGACCCTGCCCCGGCTGATCCTGGTGTTCACCAGCTTCGACCCGTTCTCCGAGTGGGGCCGCGGCGAGCTGATGGCGGCGCTGCTGGCCGGCGCCGGGCTGCACCTCGGCATCACGCTCGTGTTCCTGGTCGAGCGCGAGTCCGACGAACCGAGCCGGGTCAACCTGCGGCTGCGGTGCGGAGCGGACGGTCGGCTCATCACGGAAGGCAGGGCGGAACTGGTCGTCACACCCGCCACCGACTGCCACGTCGACCAGGTGAGTCTGTCCATGGCCGAGCTGGTCGCCCGGACCCTGGCGCCGCTACGGCTCAGCGACGAACGGGAGCAGGTCCTCGCCCGGACCGTCTCGCTGACCGAGATGGTGCTCGGCGGCGACCCGATGAACTCCGAGATCACCAGCCGCTGGATCGGCGCCGGTGATCCACGGCTGCTGCGCGCGCCGATCGGCACCGACGGGGACGGCCACCCGCTGGTGCTGGACATCAAGGAGTCGGCGCAGGGCGGATCCGGCCCGCACGGCCTGATCGTCGGTGCCACCGGCTCCGGCAAGAGCGAGTTGCTGCGTACGCTCGTCACCGGCCTGGCCCTCACCCACCCGCCGGAGCTGCTCAGCTTCGTGCTGATCGACTTCAAGGGCGGCGCCGCGTTCGCCCCGTTGACCGGGCTTCCGCACGTCGCCGGTCTGATCACCAACCTGGCCGACGACGCCGCGATGATCGACCGGGTGCTCGCCGCGCTCATGGGCGAGCAGCAACGCCGGCAACGCATGCTGCGCGACGCCGGCAACATCGACTCGGTACGCGAGTACCAGAGCCGCCGCGCGGAGGGTGCCGTCGGCACCGACGGCCGTCCGCTCGACCCGCTGCCGTACCTGCTGATCGTGGTGGACGAGTTCGGTGAACTGCTCTCCGGTCGGCCGGACTTCGCCGAGCTGTTCGTGCAGATCGGCCGGGTCGGTCGAAGCCTCGGCATGCACCTGCTGATGGCCACCCAGCGGCTGGAGGAGGGGCGACTGCGGGGCCTGGACTCCCACCTGTCCTACCGCATCTGCCTGCGTACGTTCAGCGCCAGCGAGAGCCGTACGGTGATCGGCACCACCGACGCGTACAACCTGCCGCCGATCCCGGGATCCGCCTACCTCAAGGTGGACGAGTCGATCTACCAGCGGTTCCGGGTCGCGCACGTGTCGGCCGGGTACGTCTCGCCCGAGGAACGCGAACGGGTCAGGGGTGCGAAGCCCCGTAACGCCGTCGCGCAGTTCCCGCTGCGCGGGATCAGCCGGATGACCGAGGAAGAGCTGGACGAGCCGCCACCGGCAGCGGAGCGGGGCGGCCAGACCGAGCTGGGCATCGTGGTGGACCGGCTCACCTCGGTCATCAGCCCGGTCCACCAGGTCTGGCTGCCGCCGCTGCCGAAGGCGCTCGCCCTGGACCACCTGCTCGGCCCGGTCGCCCACCACCCCGGCCGGGGCTACAGCGCGAAGCACTGGCCGATGACCGGCTCGCTGTCCGTGCCCATCGGCCTGCTCGACCTGCCGTTGAAGCAGGAGCAGGAAACGCTGATGATGGACTTCGGCGGGGCACACGGCAACATCGCGATCGTCGGCGCACCGCAGACCGGGCGCAGCACGCTGCTGCGGACCCTGATGCTCGCCGGGATGCTCACCCACAGCCCCGACGAGATGCAGTTCTACTGCGTGGACTTCGGCGGCGGCACGCTGCACACGATGGCCGAGGCGCCGCACGTCGGCTCGGTGGCCGGTCGTAGCGATCGTGACCTGGTCAGCCGGATGATCGTCGAGGTCCGGTCGCTGATCAGCGAACGGGAGCAACTGCTCCGCTCCCTCGGCCTGGACTCCATCGCCGACCTGCGGGACCTTCGCCGCGCCGGCAAACTGCCCGAGGGCGTACGCGCCGCCGACGTGTTCCTCTTCGTCGACAACTGGGGCGCGCTACGGACCGAGTTCGACTGGGCCGACCCGGTGATCAACGAGATCGCGGCCCGTGGACTCGGCGTGGGCGTACACCTGATCATCACCACCGGCCGGTGGAACGACATCCGACCCGCCCTGCGGGACAGCATCGGCACCCGGATCGAGTTGCGCCTCAACGACCCCGCCGAGTCGGAGGTGAACCGTCGGCTCGCCGCCCGGGTGCCGGCGAAGGTGCCCGGCCGGGGGCTGAGCCTGCCGGGCGTCTACTTCCAGCTCGTCCTGCCCCGGATGGACGGCCAGGACAGCATCGACGGTCTACGCGCGGCCCAGCAGGACGTACTCGGAAAGATCGCCGCCGGGTGGTCCGGCCCCCCGGCCCCACCGGTACGTTTGCTCCCGGCTCGGATCGACGCCGCCGAGGTGCCCGCGCCACCGGACGCCGCGCCGACCGCCGTACCCCTCGGCATCGGCGAGTCCGACCTGAAACCGGTGACCATCGACCTGATCCGCGACGACCCGCACTTCCTCGTCTTCGGCGACGCCGGTTCCGGCAAGTCGTCGGCCCTGCGTACCTGGCTGGCGGCGCTCTGCGCGCGACAGTCCGCCTGGGACGCGCGGGTGGTGCTGCTCGACACGCGTCTCTCGCTGCTCGACGCCGTGCCGCCGGACCATCTGGCCGCCTACGCCGGTGACCCGGACACCGCGAGCGCCTACGTCCAGCAGGTGGTCGCGAAGCTCACCGAACGGCTACCACCGGCCGGCATCAGCCCGCAGCGGCTACGCCAGCGAGACTGGTGGGAGGGGCCGGACATCTATGTGGTGGCCGACGACTACGACCTGCTGCCCACCGGCTCCGCAGCCCCGCTCGCGCCGCTGTCCCGCTTCCTGCCGCAGGCCCGCGACATCGGCCTGCACCTGGTATTGGCCCGCCGGGTCAGCGGCATGGCCCGCGCCATGGCCGACCCGCTGCTCAACCGGGTCAAGGAGATGGGCTGTAGCGGCCTGATCCTCTCCGGCGACAGCCGCGAGGGCGTTGTGCTGGGCAACGAACGCGCCGCCGCCCGCCCACCCGGCCGAGGAAGCCTCGTCGAGCGGGCCCAACCGGGCCGCCTGATCCAGGTCGCGCTCCCGCCGCCGGTCCCCGAGACACCCGAACAGGACGAACCCGACACCACCCCGGCGTGACCGCCCCGGAGCGCCCAGCCTGTGTTGCTCGACCGGCGGTGGCTGGACGCGTTGGCCAACGAGGAGCAGGGGGGGCGGACGGTCCGTCTCTCGCCCTGTCGAGCTGATAGCGGCAACGAATCACCCTGCCCGACGGCGTAAACGGTTCAGCTCGACAGGGCGACACCCGAAGTAGCCGTGGCGCGGCGGTAGCCGAATCTCTGCTTTGAAGGCGGGCAATTCGCCGGGGTGTGTTGCGTGGAGTGAAGCAGAGCAGAGGCGGCACACCGGTGGGTGCGGACGGGAGCCGGGGAAGGGGAGGGGTGGCGTCCCCATTCCGGGACGTCGGCATAGCCCCCGTATGAGCCTGCAGTGCCACGCCTTGCCGGGGTGGGTGCCGGATGAGGGACTACCGGCTGCTCCGTACGGCCTGCCAGGCTGGGGCCATCGTCGCCGACGGCCGTGCGCGGTCGTCTGGGGCGGATCGGCGAGGAGGGGGTTGCTGTGGTCAGCGGGCAGGCGGATTTCAGCGGGCTGTTGGCTCGGACCCAGGCGCTTGAGCACGAGGTCGCCGAGCTGGCGCAGTCGATGAGCAACGCCGAGGTGGTCGGGTCCGCGGCCGGTGGGGGCGTGACGGTCACGCTGGCCGACAGCCAGTTCCAGGCGGTGTACATCGACCCTCGGGTGATGGAGACCTGTGACGCGGAGGAACTGGCCGACCTGGTGTTGGCGGCGTTGCAGGACGGGACCGAGCAGTTGCGCGTGCAGGCCGCCGAGCGGATGACGCTGCTGACCGAGTCGATCAACAGGCTGGCCGGGTAGCAACCGATCGTGGACCCCACCGAGGCGACGCAGACGCCGGCCCGGCGGGCGGTGCGGTGGCGCTCGGACTTCGTCGCCGCGTTCGTCGAGCACGCCGGGTCGAAGCCGGCCAGTGACCGGTTGTCGGTCAGGCTGCCGACGCTGATCACGGTCACCGCGGTGTGTGTGCTGCTCTCCCTGGTGGTGGGGATCTTCTGGCAGCTCATCAGTCCACGGTCCAGGGCCGGGGCGGCGGACCCGGGCTACGTCGCGACTGCGGGCTGGGGCTGCGACACCACCAACGACCACGGGTTCGACGTGCAGGGGCGGACCGACCAGTGGCGTACGGTGGCCGACGGCGGATGGTCCGAGGACGGCTGCCGGGGCACCTTCCAGACCCTGCCGATCAGCAACGACGCCGACCAGTCGGTCCAGTGGTGGTTCGTACCGTCCACCGGCGGGCAGTGTCGCGTCGAGGTGTACGTGCCTCGTGACCCGTCCGGCGCCGGCAGTTGGGTGACCAGCGTCCGCTACGAGGTGCTGGCCGGTCGCGGCGGCGCCGCGTACGCCGAGTTCGAGATGAACCAGGCGCAGAACACCGGGCGGTGGGTGGACGTGGGCGCGTTCCCGCTGCGCACCAGCGAGTTGGCGGTACGGGTCACGGCGCGGGCGGCGGGAGAGGCCGACGCCCGACTGGCGGTCTCCGCCGTACGTGCCACCTGCGGCCGGTGACGGTCGCCGGCAGGCAGTGAGCCGGAAGAGGGAGGGGAACAGTGCGAGGGCTGCGCCGGATCGTCGTGGTGTGCCTGACCGCCCTGGCCGTGCTCGGGCCGGTCGGTCCGGTCCACGCTGCCCCGGCCGACCCGCCGCCCGCCCCGGTCGGGTCCAAGTACTACGTCGTCGGTGAACCGGTCGCCGGTCAGCGCGAGTCGCTGTACGAGATCGCGGCCCGTACCCTCGGCACCGGCCGGCGGCACCTGGAGATCTTCGAGCTGACCAGGGGCCGTCCGCAGCCGGACGGTGGACAGCTCAGCGACCCGATGGTCCTGAAGCCGGGCTGGATCCTGACGCTGCCCGCCGACGCCAGCGGCCCCGGCGTCTACGACGAGTACCCGGTGGTGAACCAGGCGGCACCGCCACCGACCCGGGATCTCGCGACTCCCGGGCGGCAGGGTGCGCCCATCTTCGAGGCCATCGGGGTGTTCGCGGCCGTCATGCTGTTCGCGGTGGCGGTGGCGGTGCTGCGCGGGGGCCGTGGCACGAGAGGGGCCGGCGCGCAGACGGTGTCCGCTGCACCGCCGCCGTTGTCGGACCCGCCGCCGCTGTCCGACCCGCCCGCGCCGTCGGACGCACCACCCGTGCAAGGCCACCCGGCCCGGTCCGCCCCACCAGCGGCCGACGCCGAGCGCGAGCTCGTGCTGGCCGGGGCCCACTCCTCCGCGACGCCGGTCGTCGACCCGTACCCGGCGACCGCCACCTCACGTGCACCGCACCTCCCGCCGACGGCCCCCGAGCGACCGGCGGCACCCGAGCGACCGGCGGCGCCGGAACGGCCGACGGCGCCCGAACGCCCCGCACGGCCGTCGCTGGGCGGTCGCCTGCGGCCGGTGGGACCGCCCTCTCCCGAGCTGCCGCGCCGGACGCCGACGCCGGCTCCGGTGCCGCCGCTGGTGGAGCCGCCCGCCGGGCCGCGCCGGCCGGAGGTCGGCGACGCCACCGAGCTGAGCGCCGACCTGCGCGTCGAGGGACTCAACCTGAGCGTCTCCCTGAACGGGGCACGGGACGCGGCGGCAGCGCCGTTCGGCTGGTACGGCCCGGGTGAGGCACCGCCGGCCGCCACCCTGCCGCTGCTGCTCGGCGACCGTGACGGCTGGCGGCTCTATGTCGACCTGGTTCGCTGCCCGGACGTCCTCACCGTCGCCGGGAGCATGCCCGACGGGCAGCGGTACGCACGTCGGCTGATCCGGCAGGCCCTGGCCGACGGCAACGAGGTGACCGTGGTCGGGGACGTCCTCGGCGAGTCGCTGCCGAACGGCTGCAACCGGGCGGCACAACTGTCCGACGTGGAGCCGTCACCGACCCCGGGCATCGTGGTCTGCGCCCGGCTCGGCAACGGCGACGGGCGGGTGGCCCGCGAGTTGCGGACGGCCGGAGTGCAGGTGCCGGTGGTCCTCGGTGAGGTGACGCCGTCCCGCTGGTCGATCACGGTGCGGCCGACGAGGGAGCCCGATGCCGAGCTGTCCTGAGCGGAGTGGGCTAGGAGGCGGCGCGCCAACCGTGGCTCAGGTGACCGTGGGTCAACCGGCCGTGCGCCACGCGTCCCTGGGTCACGTGGCCCAGCTCGATCGCCATCCGGGTCAGCTCCGCCTTGTTGGTCACGTTGAGCTTGGCCCGGATCCGCTTGGCGTACGTGTTGACGGTCGCCTGGGACAGCCCCATCCGGGTGGCGATCTGCGCGTGGGTGAGCCCGAGCGCGATCCAGCGCAGCGTCTCCACCTCGCGCGGGGCGAGACCGTTCTCGTCGGCGTCCGCCGGGCGCGACAGATCGGCCGCGAACCGGTCGGCCAGCTCCGCGCCGATGTGCAGCCCACCGGTCGCCACGACGCGCAACGCCAGGCGTACGTCGGGTTGTTCGGCGTACCGGGTGATCACGCCTCGGGCCCCGGCCCGGACGGCGGAGAGCAGGCCCGGTGGCTGCTCCCAGGTGGCGCAGACCAGCGGGGCGCCACGGGTGGCGAGCTTCCCGATCAGCTCCAGCACGCTCGCGCCGGGCAGCGCCGGCAGGTCGATGAAGATCACCCGGTAGTCGGCCGGTCCGGCCTGCTCCAACTCGCCGACCGAGCCGACCGAGGGGCCGAGCGCGAGCCCCGGCTCGTCCTGCACCAGACGTTCCATCCCGACCCGCGACAACGGCTGGTCGCAGACGATCGCGACCGTACCCAGATCCTGTTCCATCGCCGTACCCCTTCTCTGCCCGGTGCATCACACGACGGACGCGGGACCCGCCGTGTTCAGTGCGGTGATGGCACGGACTCGCCGACGTCGGATTGAGAAAACCGGGTACCGCCGTCCGTTGAGAGGACGTGCAAGGGGGGACATCGAGGAACGGACGAGCGTCATGACCGGCAGGCTGCCGCCGACACCGGCTACCCGGGCGCGCCCGGAGCACCGGCGTATCGACGGGCTCTACGACATCTGGCTGCGTACCGGCCCGGACGGTCTGCCGGTCGCGCTGCGGGGCAACGGGACGCCGCTCGACGCCGTACAACTCGCCGACCTGGTCCGCCGGGGCGGTGGGGCGGGCGACGACGTCCGGATCATGATGGACGGCGGCGCGGAGCACGCGGGGATCTTCGCCGAACTGGCCGGGATCCTCGGGCGGGACGTGCTGATCAGCCCGGCCGGCAGCATGCTGCGGTACGACGGGGACCGCGAGCCGGAGCCCAGCCTGGTGGACGCCCAGACCGGGCGACCGGCGGAGTGGCTCGTCGTCCAGCCCCCGGCGATGGCCACCGACCTGCCCGGCTGGTACGAGACGACCGGCGGCGTGCTGCGGCCCCGGTCCGGTGTCGTCGCCGCACCGCTGCCCGGTGGGCTGACGCTGGCCACCCGGGCCGACTTCGTGGCTCGCCGGGCCGCTGCGGTGGACCTGGCCCCGGGGCACCCGGAGCTCACCACCATCGGGGTGTCCGTCCGGGGCGGCGGCTTCGTGGTCGGCGACTACACCGGCTCCTACCGAGTGACCGGTGGGCGTCAGCTCGCCGCCGCCCTGTCCGAGGTGCCGCTCTACGGCAGTGAGATCCGGATGTGGCTGCACTGGCCCTCCGACCCGGACGAGCGGCAGCGTCTGCACGCCAACCTGGCCGCGTTCGCGGACAACACCGGCGCGATCGTGTGGGCGCCGGAGCGTACCGCCGCCCTGGAGGTCCTGGAGAGCTGCCAGGACCTGAGCGCCGTGGACCGCGCCGGGGGCCCGGCCGAGTGGCGTACGTACCTGCCGCCGATGGCCGGCTCGCCGCGCTTCGAACCGGACCAGGACGGCCGGCTGTCCCCGGCCGGGCGGATGGTCGTCACCCCCTATCCGGGCGCGCCCCTGGTCAGCGTCGCGCCCGCCCGCCAGCGGGCGATGAACTCGCGGTACAGCAGCCTGCGGGCCCAGCATGGGTTGTTCCGGATCGACCTGACCATCCTCAACGACGGCCGGTGGGCGGTGCAGTACGCCGACTCCGGGCCGCACGCGCTCGGACCACGGGTGCTGCAACGGATGCTGCGTACGGCCGGGTGGCAGGGGGAGGACCTGCTGCTGCTGGCGAGCTATCCGGCCTCCGCCGAGGCGGGGGTGCGCCGCTACGGCAGCCGGCTGGTGGAGGGACTCCGCGCCGAGGTGTGGGTGCTGCCGCCGGAGGCCGCCTTCGACAGCGTCGACGGTACGGCCCGTGCGGTCGACGAGCGGGGCCGCCCGGTCGACTGGCAGCGCCTCGACCTGACCGACTCGCAGCGACGCTGGCAGAGCGACGACGGTGTGCTGGTGACGGCCGAGAGCAGCAGCCGTCCGATGGGCACCGGTCGCGGCGCCGGCATCGGCCGCCCGACCGAGGCAGCTCTCCGCGCGCCGGAGAAGATCGCCCCTGCCCCGGACAGCGCTGAGCGGAGCACCGCGTCCGAGGCGACGCCCTCGATCGACCGGCAGCAGGCGGGTGAGCCCGGCCTGTCGACCTCGCCCTCGGTGTCCGACGTCCGGGCGTACCCGGGGCCGCCGTCGACGGGACGCCCTGCGGCGGTGACGTCCGGCCCGGTGTCCCCGGTCCCGGTGCACGCGGTCCTGCCGCTGCCCGCACCGACGTCCCCGGCCTCGCCCCCGGCCCCGGCGGTGCCACCGTTCCGACCGGCACCGCCGCGACCGGCCCCGGGTGCGCCGGATGCGACGTCCGTGGCCCCCTCGTCGCCCGCCGCACCCTCTGCGGCCCCCGCGTCGCCTGCCGCGCCGACGGTGGCCCCCCGGTCCCCGGCCGCCCGGACCGGTGCCCCTTCGCCGCCTGCCGTGCCCGCCGGGGCGGACTCCTATGGGGAGCTGTCCTCGCCCGTGCCGCCACTTCCGCCGCAGGCGCGGGCGAGCGGCTGGGCAGCCCAGCCCAACCGGACCGAGCCGAGGCGCGTCGAGCGGCAGGTCGGGCCGCCGCGACCGGTGGTCGGGCCGGTGGCGGGCCCGCGCGCGATCGCCGGGCCGTCGTCGACCAGCCGACCGGAGGAGAGCGCCACTCCCGCTCCGAATTCCGAACCTGTGGTCGGCTACGAGCAGGAGCTGCCCTCCGCCGCCGGTCCGGCGCGGGAACCTGCTCCGCGAACGGTGCGACACCCCGGCACCGGGCCAGCCGTAGAGCCGGGGCCAGCCGTAGAGCCCGGGTCGCCGCGGCGTCCGGGTTTCGGGCCGAGCGTGGCGGCGGAAGCAGGGCGTCCCCACCGCCCTGCCCCGCCGGGTGGGCCCGAGCTTCCGGTCAGTGCCGCACCTCGGCTCGGCACCGTGCGGCGGCCGGTCGCGCACGCGATCTACTGGATCGCCGAGCGACCGACCGTGAACGCCGAACCGGTCGAGCTGTACCTGGTGGCCGGTTGCTCGCCGACCGACGCCACCGGCACCGGCGTACCCACCTCGAACCTGTTCCTGGTCGGCACGCTCCGCCCGCCGGTGCCCGCCGCGCTGCGGGCGGACGAGTACCTGCTGCGGGTACGCATCCTCGCCGGTGGTGCGGTGGACATGTCCTCGATCACCGTGCACGAGCCACCGGCCCTGCACGAGCTGCTCGTCGACCGGGACGAGTCGTACCTGCTCCCGGGGGGTCTGCTGGACCGTACCCAGCTCGTCGCCGGCTACGGCGTCGACGCGTCCGGGCGGTACGTGGAGCAGCCGGTCGCCTCGTCCACGCCGCCGCTGGCGTTGCGCTGCACCGGGGCCGGGCACGGTATCGAGGGGTTGCCGGCCGACCTGCCCCGCTGGCCGTACGAGGCCGATGCGCTCGCCTACGCGTTGGTGCGCGACCCCGGGACCACGACCCGCAGCCAGGGTCTGGTGCTGCTGCGCAACCGGCCGCGTGCCCGTCGGGGGCGGCTGCTGGTGCAGGTGCGGGTGCCGTGGCGGTGCGCCGTCGACGTACGGGCGACCGTGGCGCAGATCGGCGACCTGCCGCAGATCCGGTCGGCGGCCGGTCCGATGTTGGAGGCCGGCGCGGGCCTGCTGCTGCCCCGCGAGGCGAACGAGCAGGTCGAGGTCGTCCGGCTGCTCTCCGCGGGCCGACTCGGCTGGCGCACGGTGGGCGAGCCGGAGATGTCGCTGGCCGACTTCCTCGCCAGTCGGGCCGATGCCACGACCCGGCCGGGCAGCACCGCACCGACCCGGTAGGGCAGCACCGCCCCGACCCGGCCGGACTGTGCTGCCGGGACCAGACCTGGGCCCCACTGAGTCCTTCGGCTCACGCCGCCCGCAGCCCGGATCACTAGCGTCCCGTCTGAGCGGTGCTGGGGAAAGGTCCGGTCCTGGGGAGGGCTGCAACGATGGGTGCCAACGTGGGTGTGCAGGAGCGGGTCGAGGCGGATGCCGACCTCGATCACCGGATGCGTCGCGTCTTCGCGGACAACGCCCAACCGTTGTACTACTACCTTCTCCGACTGACCCGGGGACAGGGCCAGCTCGCCGAGGACCTGTTGCAGGAGACCATGCTGCGGGCCTGGTCCCGGTTGGGCGAACTGCCCGCCGACGACGCCACCATCCGCCGGTGGCTGTTCATCGTGGCGCGGAACCTCTCGATCGACGTGGCCCGGGCGCGGGCCGCCCGGCCGACGGAGGTCTACGGGATGGACGTGAGCTGGGCCCACTCGCCGGACGACGAGTTCGACGGCCTGCTCGACCGGGCCGCCCTGGCCGACGTGCTGCGCAAGCTCACTCCGGAGCACCGGGCGGTGCTGGTCGAGCTCTACTACGGCGACGTGTCGGTGGCCGAGGCGGCGGCCCGGATCGGCATCCCGGAGGGGACCGTCCGGTCGCGGTCGTTCTATGCGCTGCGGGCCGCCCGGGGCATCATCGGCGGGCCCGGCGCACTGGCGGCCTGAACGGAAACTCCCGACGCGACGGCTGAACGTCGCGGCGAGCGGGACCGTCGTGGAGTCGTGAGTCCGCACCGGGACGGGCACGACGAGGGGGCGAGGGAGATGTTGGTCAGCCGGTACCCGTCACGGGTGGGACGGTACGTGGTGGTGGTGCTCGGCGTGCTGCTGGCCGCGCTGCCCGTCCTCCCGGCCCGCGCCCAGGCGGCACCGTACGTCAAGTACTACACGGTGGAGTCCGCGTACGCGGGCAAGCCGGAGGGCCTGCGCGACATCGCCGAGCGTTTCCTCGGCGCCCGGGACCGGGCCGAGGAGATCTTCAACCTGAACGTCGGCCGGGCCCAGCCGGGCGGCGGCGCCCTCACCGACCCGAGTCAACTGCGCGCCGGCTGGCACCTGGTGCTGCCGTGGGACGCGGTCGGTAACGGCGTCGAACGCGGCTCGCTGCCGTCCCCGACGTCGCCGACCCCCCGTCCACCGTCGCCCGGGGCGTCCGCCGCACCACCTGCGGCCAACCCGCTGCCCCGACCCTCCATCCCCAGCCCCACCCCTACCCCGAGTCCGAGCGGCACCAAGAAGCCCGGCTCGGGAGGTGCCAAGTGCGGCACTGCGGCGCGCGGCGACAAGGGAGGCGCGGACTGGGCGGAGCGGCGCATGTCACCGGAGCGGGCGTGGTCCCGTAGCCGGGGCGAGGGTCAGATGATCGCGATCGTGGACTCCGGCGTGGACGGCAGCCTGTCCGAACTGCGCGGCCGGGTCACCCAGGGCATGGACGTGGTGGCCGGCAGCGGCCGGGGCGACGTCGACTGCCTCGGCACCGGCACCGCGATGGCCGGTATCGCCATTGCGCAGTCCGGCTCCAAGGGCAAGGTGACGGGAGTGGCTCCGGAGGCGACCGTGATGCCGGTCCGGGTGGTCACCACCAAGGCCGAGGCGCAGCCGGCGGACCAGGCGGCCGGTATCGAGGTGGCGGTGGCCGCCGGTGCCACCGTGATCGCGCTCGGGTCGTACGTGGACCCGAACGTCCCGGCGGTCGCCGAGGCGATCGCCACCGCCGTCAAGCACGACATCGTGGTGGTCTCCGCCGCCGACCTGGAGTCGAGCGACCCGGAGTCGGGCCTGCCGAACCAGGGCATGTTGCGGGTCGGCGGCATCGGCGGCGACGGCAAGATGGCGGCCAGTTACCGCGCCGGTGGGGTGGACGTGGTCGCGCCCGGCGTGGACGTGGCCAGCCTGGGCATCGGCGGTGCGGGTGACTTCGTCGGCAGCGGCACCCAGTACGCGGTGGCCTACGCGGCCGGCCAGGCCGCCCTGGTGCGGTCCGCGTACCCGAACCTGTCGGCCGGTCAGGTGACCGAACGGATCCGGAACACGGCCAGCCGGACCGCCGACACCCCGGAGGACCCCGCCTCCTACGGTGACGGCGTCATCGACCCGTTCACCTCGGTCAACGCGGCGCTGGAGAACGACGGCGGGGTGGCCGCGCCGAACGGCCCGCCCGCCGGTGACAGCGGATCGTCGACCAGCGGCGGCCAGGTACTCATCTTCGTGCTCATCGGGTTGGTGCTGGTGGCCGTGACGGTGCTGTCGGTGTTCCGGCTGCGTACCGTGCTCCGCTCCGACGACCGCAAGGATTCCGAACCGGAGTTCGACCCGCCCGCGACCCGTCCGGCCGACCACTCCGATGCACAGCGGTTGAGGTGATCGCCCAGTGACGGGGCAGCCCGCGGTCTCCGCCCCGGCCAGCGCGCCGTCCGGCCGGATCGAACGGGTCTCCACCCGCCCCTGGAGTCGGCACCGCACCATCTCCTCGGCGATCCGGGCGGCCCGCGACGGCGGAGTGGTCTCGGTGGTGGCCGGCGTGTACCGCGAGTCGTTGACCGTCGACAAGTCGGTGACGCTGGTGGCCGAGAACGACGGCGGCGCGGTCGAACTGGTCGCGCCGCACGGTCCGGCGCTCGCCGTACGGTCCGGGTCGGCCACGATCCGTGGGTTCGTGCTGAGCGGCACCGGTGCCGTGGTGGTCGCCGCCACCGGTCGGCTCGCGTTGGAGTCGACCACGGTCACCGGGGGCGCGGTCCAGGTCAGCGGCGATGCGTCAGCGACGCTACGGCACTGCGCCATCATGCGTACCGGGGCGGCTCCCGGACTCATCGTCGCCGACCAGGCGACGGTGGAGGGCACGTCGGTCGAGGTGACGGAGACCGGGGGCGCCGCGGTCGAGGCCGCCGGCAGCGCCCAGGTCACCCTGGCCGACAGCCGGATGGGTGGCGTCGGAGGTGGCGCGCTGGTGGCCGAGAACGCCACGCTGACGCTCACCCGGTGCGAGATCGGGCCCAGCGGCGGCGTGGGCGTCGAGGTCAGCGGCGGCGCCCAGGCCCGGCTGACCGACTGCCAACTGCACGACCTGGCCGCCGAGGGCATCCGGATCAGCGGCAGCGCGACGTTCGGGCCGGACTGGTGGCCGCCGCTACGGCCCGAACAGGCCGGAACGCCGGGCGCGGGGGAGACCGGCGAGACCGGCGGGGTGCTGGTCCGGCGGTGCACGATCAGTCGCGCGGCCTCCGCCGGGGTGCTCCTCGCCGGGTACGGCCACCTGCACCTGGACGAGTCGACCGTGGACGCCGCCCGAGGTCCGGGCGTGCTGGCCGGTGGCGACAGCCGCCTCTCGATGGCCGGCAGTCGGATCAATCAGTCCGGTCAGACCGCGCTCGCTGTGCGGGAACGCGCCGAGGTACGCCTCACCGACGGCGCCTTCGCCGACTCGGCCGCCAACGGGCTCTACGCCGCCGACGACGGGCGGATCCTGATGCACGGCTGCGAGGTACGGCGCTCCGAGTACAGCGCGGTGCACCTCACCGGCACGGCCAGTGCCGCGCTGGTCGAGTGCACGATCGCCGACACACCCGAGTTCGGGGTACGCGCCTCCGACCGCGCCCTGCTGCGGGTGGAGGGCGGCACCATCACCGGCGCCGGTCTCGGCGGAGTGCAGATCGACGGCGGTGCCGACGCCGAGTTGCGCGGGTTGACCGTCAGCGACTCCCGGGCCGGCGTACGCGTGGACACCCCGCACCGGCCGCTGCTGACCGACTGCGAGGTCCGCGACGTCGAGCAGACCGGCATCGAGGTCGCCCCGCACGCCGGGCTGCTGGCCCGGCACTGCCGGATCGCCTCCTGCGGCGCGGCCGGGGTGCTCGTCGACGCGTACGCCACGCCGACGCTCGAAGAGTGCGAGATCACCGACATCGGCGGCAGCGGGCTGGTGCTCTGGGAGGGCGCCGCGCCGATGATCCGCAGCCTGACCGTGCGGGAGTGCCGCAAGAACGGCGTGTACGTCGGCGACGGCGCGCACGGCAGCCTGACCGACTGTGACATCTCCCGGACCGACTACCCGGCGGTGCACGTCGGCGTCGACGCCGATCCGGCGTTGCTGCGCTGCCACGTGCACGACGCGGCGGCCGACGTCGACCAGACCGACCAGGGTCGGGCGACCTTCGAGGAGTGCTGGAGCACCGACGTCGCCGAGGCGACCCTGCCGACCGAGCCGGTCGCCGCCCGCGCGGTGCCGGCCGGTCCCGGTCCGCGCCGCCCCGCCGCCGCGCCCCGAGCCGGTGCCACGAGCAAGGTGCCGGAACTGGCCGACCTGCTCGGCCAGCTCGACGACCTGGTCGGGATGGCCCGGGTCAAGCGGGACGTGGGCACCATGGTCAAGCTGGTGCAGACCGTCAAGCGCCGTCGGGAGGCCGGTCTCGCGCCGCCGCCGATGTCCCGGCACCTGGTCTTCGCCGGCAACCCCGGCACCGGCAAGACCACCGTGGCCCGGCTCTACGGGCAGTTGCTCGCCGCGCTGGGCATGCTCGAACGCGGACACCTGATCGAGGTGGACCGGGGCACGCTGGTCGGCGAGTACGTGGGCCACACCGCGCCGAAGACCCAGGCGGCCTTCCGCAAGGCTCTCGGCGGGGTGCTCTTCATCGACGAGGCGTACGCCCTGGTGCCGACCGGCGGTGGCACCGACTTCGGCCAGGAGGCGATCTCGACGCTGGTGAAGCTGATGGAGGACCACCGCGACGAGGTGGTGGTGATCGTCGCCGGCTACCCGGACGAGATGCGGCAGTTCGTCGCGGCCAACCCGGGCCTCTCCTCCCGCTTCTCCCGCACGCTGACCTTCGCGGACTACTCGTCGGTGGAACTGGTCCAGATCGTCGAGAAGCAGGCGAGCCGGCACCAGTACCACGTCGCGGAGGGCGGCCGCGCCGCGCTGCTGACCTACTTCGACGGCATCCATCGGGGCGAGGGCTTCGGCAACGGCCGGTTCGCCCGCAAGGTCTTCCAGATGATGACCGAGCGGCACGCCGCCCGGATCGCCGAGATGGACGCGCCCAGCACCGCCGAGCTGAGCACCCTGGAGGCCGACGACCTGCACGTCGACGACCTGGAGGTGGCCGGATGACACGGCTCGGGTGCAGGGAGGACCGATGAGCGGCGAACGGAGCCGGATCACGGTGGTGGGCACCCGCCGCCGACTGGACGTGTCGGTGCCCTCCGGGGCGCCGGTCGGCGAGTACTCCGCCCGCCTGGCCGAGATGTGCGGCCAGGACCGGGCCGACGTGCTCCCGCCGGCCTGGTCCCTGGCGCCGGCCGGTCACCCGCCGTTGCCGCTGGACGCCACCCTGCTCGACGTCGGCGTGGTCGACGGCCAGGTGCTGTATCTCCGCGACGCGGCCCAGGAGCCGAACGACGCGCCGCTGGTGGAGGAGATCGAGGAACTCGTCGCCGACGAGACCCACCGGCATCGCCAGCAGCGGCTCCGGGGCGGGACGATCGTCCTCAGCCTGGGTCTGTTGTGGACGACGGTGGCCGCGATCACGGCGGGACTCCGGTTCGAGGGGGGCGCCGGCAGCGCCGCCGGGCTCGTCCTGGCCGGGTTGGGGCTGCTCGCCGGAGCGTGGAGCCTCACCCAGCACCGCGAGGTGGTGCCGGACTGGCTGCGGATGGCGGTCGCGTTGACCTCGGTGCCGTGCCTGGCGGCGGCCGGCATGCTGGTGACCCGGGTGCTGGGCGTGTCGGCGTACCGCTGGGACGGCGCGGTGTTCGGCGCCTGCCTGGCCGCGCTGATGGCGCTGGTGGTCATTCCGACGGCCGCGTTGGTCGTGGTGCAGTTGCACCTGACCGTCGGCTTGGCGCTGGTGTCCCTGATCCGGGCGCTGGACACCGACCGCGCCGGTGCCGCCGCGGTGGTCACCGTGACAGCGATGGGGATCATCGCGGTGGCCCGGCGGATCGCCGCCACCGTGGCGTCGTGGGGACAACGCCGACCACCCGACCAGACGGCCGCCCTGCCGGTCACGGTCGGCCTGGTCGACCGTTCCCACCGCCTGCTCTCGGTGGTGCTCGTCGGCCCGGCGTTGGCGTTGGCCGCAGCGCTCCCGGTGCTGGCCTGGAACGGCGGCGGCTGGGCGGTCGCGTTGACCGCCGTGGCGAGCATCGCGTTGATGGCCCGCTGTCGGCTCGTGGCGTTCTCCGCCGAACTGCTCCTACTCGGCATCGCCGCGCTGGTCGGCTGCTTCAGCCTGATCCTCGCGGTCGTCGGGATGTTCGGCGCGGGTCCCGGCGCGACCCTGGTCGTGTTGGTGCTGGCCGGGCTCGGCGTCGCCGGAGCCGGGGTGGCGCTGAGCCTGCTGCGCCCCTCGTCCCCCGAGCCGCCGAGGGACGGGCCGATGGTGCACCCCTCGGCACGTCGCCGCAGCCGGGCCGAGGTGTTCGGCGTGATCACCAGTCTGCTCATGGTGCCGTTGGCGCTGGGCGTGCTCGGCGCCTTCCGACACATGGTCGAGGTGGGTCGCAACATCTTCTGACTCCGTGGGGACGAGACCACGGCCCGAATGGGGACTTTCGGGCATCCCGCTTCGGGGTGCCATCGTGTACGACGGGTGCGGCGTGACGCAGTGGCGGCGACCCGTATGAAGTGGCGACAAGGCGAGGTATCGGGTGCCCGGCGGCGACGGTTGCAAGGAGATCATGGCCGTTCCGGGTCGATTCGTGCTCACCGGCGCGATGACCCAGACGGCGCACCTGGTCGCCCAGGCGGTCGCGGTCGCCACCCCGGCGCCGGACGATGGCACGCTGATCCACCTGATCGAGGAGACGCCGCGCTCCGCAGTCGGCCTGGACTACCTGCGTGGACAGCCGTTCCCCGACGCGCTGGTGCTGGTGCCGTGGGACCTCGACCGCTGGGCCACCGGGGGGCAGCCGCTCCCGGACGACCCGGAGGGCCTCGGTAACCTCGCCGACCTTTACCGCCTCCAGGTGCAGGTGCCGGTGGGCGAGGCCCGTGCACCGCAACTGGTACCGGTGGACGCGCGCGGCCGGGAGGCGTCGTGGGACGACGCCACGTCGGTACGGGTGCTGCCGTGGTCACACGTGGCCGGGCGGGCAGCGCTGCAGAGCGCGTACGGACGGATCAGGGCCGGGGAGAAGCCGGGCCGCCCGCGGGTCGACGCCCTGTTGGCGGACCTGGCGGAGATCCAACGGGCGCTGCGGGACACGATTCCGCCCGGGAGTCTGGCCGCTGCCGTGCACCTGGCCCGGACGGGCAACGAGGCCGACGCGGAGACCCTGGCCCGGAAGGTGCTGCCGGTCGCCGCCTCGGACCTGCCGGATCTGGTCGGCGGCACCACGGAGCCGATCGCCGCCGACGTGCTCCTCGATGCCCTGCGCAACAACCCGGACTCGGCCGCGCTGGTGTCGTTCCTGGCACCCAACGGCGGGCCGACGGTGGCGTGGCTGCTGCCGGACGGCGAGGACGTGCTCTGGATCGGGTCGCCGGAGTCGGACGGAGCGCCGATCGTCACCCGGCTCACCGACGACTGGCGGATGGTGGCGCTACGCGATGCCACCACCACCGCGCTGCCGGTCGGCACGGATGGCCGACCGGTCCGCGTGGACGACGACACCCCGCTCGCACCTGCCGTGTCCGGCGAGACTGGCGAAGAGTGGGCGGATCATCCGCCGGTGGTCGGACAGCGCTCCGCAGAGCTGGAGGCGCGCCTGGCCGAGATGCGGCGCACGTTCATCGAAACAGGCACCGAGCTCTGGGAGTTGCGCTCCGCAACGACTGCCATAGACCATGGCCGGGACGCCGAGGAACCGGCTGCCTCCTCCGGGACTGCCGACCTGGCCGCACGGGAGTGGGAGATCGCTGCCGAGGTCGATCGTCAGCGGACGCGAATCGCCGAGCTGACCAAGATCACTAAGCATGAGCCGATCGAGGAGACGCCGGACGGCGTCCTGCACAGCCACGTCTGGGTGCGGCAGGCGGTGGAGGGGCGCGCCGGATACGTCCGAATCCCAGTGCGCGTCGACGAGGCGGGCGTGCGTAGCAGACACCCGGACACGGGTGCCCTGACCGGTGAGTTCCACCTGGACCGGGGGGAGTGGTTGCGCCCGTTGCGTGGCGGTGGTCCTGGCCTGGCCCCGGCGTGGGGATCCCCGGTCGGCCCTTCCGCGACAGCCGGACCGGTCGATGCCAGTCCCGCCGCCAGCGCCTCGGGGACGACGCTGCGCAGGTTGTTGGATGGCATGCCGCAGCAGTACCGGCCAAGCCATCGGTCGGACTGGACAGCCACCCCGCTGTTCGCCGTCGTCGCACTACCGCCCGAGGTGGCCTTCACGATCGGTCTGGAGGCGAGGACGACCGAGGACCACGCTGGTGTGCACGTGCTGCGGCCCGTGCTCGACGGGTCCGCCGGAATGGCCAACGGGCTGGTGGGATTCGGAGTGGGGCGACTTCCCCGGATCCCGCTGGACGGCGACGTCATTTATGCCGCCCTTGCTCAGGGCGGTATTGACGTATCGGCGAGCCCGGCCTTGGCGGCGGTTTCCCCATCGGTACCCGAGGTGCTGGGTCAGGTAACGGGTAACAACGTGCTCGCCGCGTGGCGGGTGTCCGTCGACGCGTCCGGTGCGGTCCGCTTGGGGCCGGTACGGCCCAACCCGTTGGTCGATGTCCGTGACGAGACCGGTGCGACGGTCGGACTCCCCGACGTCGACCGGCTGGACGCCGAGATCGTCGAACTCCTTCACGTGATGGTGGCCCAGCAGGGCGTAGCGCTGGGCCGAGGACAGGACGATCCGGTCCGGCCGGCGAACTATCGGTCTTTCTGGTCGATGGATCCGGACTACTGGGCGGAGGTGCGTGGCCAGGTCCGGGACAACGTCGCAGCCTTCTCCGACGAAGTCGACGTGATTCGACAACAGGGGGCATGGCAGGAACTCGCCGACCGCTTCGCCGAACGGCTCCGTGCTCCGAGAATCGAAGTGCTGCTCCTCGACATCGACGGCCAGGGGTCCTTCGATCCGAATAGCTGGATCATGCATGTCGGTCGGAGAGGTCCGCTCGACCAACGGCTGACCACGTTCATTCACGAGTCCTTTCACGTCGAGCAGCATCTGGTCATGTTCGGAGCGGTTGCGCGGTCCACGAACGACTTCGCCGTTCTTCGGGCCATGGTGTCGCAGCCCAGCATCGCCGGGTCGCTGTGGAGGCATCCCCTTCCGGTGGAGGACCCGCGTTACGACGCGGCCATCCGTACTCTGTGGGACAAGAAGGTGGTGGACCGCGAGGGCGGCACCATCTTCATGGCGCGGAACTCCGCCTCCGCTGCTCTCAGCAGGGCCAAGCAAAGGTTGGCAACGGCCGATGCCGGGTTCAACCCGGTGGTGCGGGACCGCCTCGCCGCCGACCTGACTCGTTCGTATCGCCTGTGGCTGGAGCGGACCGTGCGCGCTCTGGCGCGTCCGATGGAGATCCCGGCGTACGTGGTGGAGCGGGCCTTCACCACGGGAGGGTCCGTCCGTGACTGGCAACGGGTCCACCCTGAGGCGCCGCGCCTGCCCGGATACCGGGCCGAGACGAACGCGGCCGGTGCCCACCTGTGGCCGGAACACGTCGAGCGGCTGGAGGACCAGGCCCGACTCGTTCATCCGGCGCGCCCGCAGATCGTCGTCGAGGTGGGCGATACCGGAAACGCCGCGTCGGTCCTGTCGCAAGCGGCGGAGGTGCTTCCCTCGTCGGCGATGGTGGTCCTGGTGACACCGCATCGGCTGAGCCCGGAGGAGGCCGTCGAGCTGGCCGGACTCCTCGCCGACGACCAGGTGCTGGCCGTCGGCGCTGCTACGGCCACTCCCCCCGCCGGCGATGATCGGCTGATCGAACACTTCGTCGGTCACTCACCCTGGCACGACGTGTCGATGATCCCCTTCGCAGCCTATTTCACCGTGCATCGTGTTCCACAAGCTCCCGAGATCGTGGGCTCCGGGCTACCACAGATGTCCAGCCTCGGTGGTGGGACGTTCGACGTCTTGGGGTGGCAGGCGGTCCCGGTCGGTGACAACCTTTTTGTTCGCCCGGCGGACGAATCGCCGCAGGCGCAACCGGTCCCAGCCGATGCTGCGGCCGGGGTACCCCGCCTGGTCGTCGGGGTCCCGGGTCGCGACACCCCGTGGGGTGTGGTCCAGGTTGCGAACGCACTGGTCGACTACCTCACCGGAGTGCCGAACGCCGCGTCGGATCCACGCCTTCTCCAGGTTCACCGACCTGTCGTCGAGGCACCTCCGTTGCCCGGGCTCTCGATCGAGCCGGAGCCGAACGCACCGGGCTGGACGGACCGGTTGCCCTCGCTGATCTTCGGCGCGGACATCGACCGCAACGAGCCGCGGATCGACGCGTCGGCAGGAGACGTCGGTCTCGACCGGCATCTGCTGACGTACGCCCTGATCGGTGCAGTGGACGCCCGGCCGGCGGAGGTGATGCCCGAACAGCTTGTCGTCGCGATCGACGAGTTGACCGACCGGCTCAGCGTGACCCGGTCGGAGTTGCTGACGGTCGGCTACGTCACCGCCATGGCGTACGGCGTCGGTGGGGTGACCGAGCCACGTCTACGCCAGGCGCAGCGACTGCTCAGGGCACTGCTCGACACGGCCCCCGGCGTTCCCATGCCGGCCGGCGATCTCGCGGTCCGGTATCTGCTACAGGCGGTCGGCCACAACTCGGACGATCACGGTGACGTCACCGGTCTCCTACGGCTCTTCGAACTGGTCGAAGCGCGGCCCTCGGAGGGGACCGCCGTGAGCCTGACCATGGCCGAGCTGGCCGCCGCCTTCGACGACGACCGTCAGTGGCGGGAGAGCCCGGCGCTGTCGCCCCGGCGACTCGACTCCGGCGAGGAGACCTGGTGGCTGGGGCCACCGACCGAGCAGCACGAGGTGTCCGCGGTTCCCGGCCATATCGTCGTGGGATACGCGGCGAACACGGATCTCATGCCGGCGCAGATGCCGGTACCTGCCGGCGTCGCGGCCCTGGCGATGACCGCCGTGGCGGTCCGGGAACGCCTGCCGAGGCAGTGGGGACCAGATCCCCTTCCCCTGCTGCTGGTGCCGGTGACGTCCGAGTTGGTGGACGCCGACGGGCTGCGGACCGGCCTGGCTCGGCTTGATGATCGGGTGCGGCTCGGTCGGTTCCGCATGGAGCGTTTGAACCTGATGCTCGCGGAGCCGGTGATTCGTCCCGAGACGACGCCACAGGTGGCCGTGGGGTCGGCCCATCTCGCCGGAATGCGGCGCGAGCTGATGGCGCGGGCGGAGGAGTTGCGCAGACTGCGGTCGCGCCTGGAAGAAGCGAAGCGGGAGCGTGACCGGGCGGGCCAGGACCAGGTCCGAATGGCCGACGCGATCCGGCGGATAGCCGATCTGTCCACCCGTGAGTGGAACATCCAGGCCGACATCCACCATCGGCACAGTCGGATCGCCGAGTTGACCAGGCTCGTGGGCGACGGGCAGGTGACGGCGACGGCATCGGGCCTGACCAGCCACGCCAGCGTGCGGATCTCGGCATCGGACGGCCGGCTCGATTGGCTGCGGGTCCCGGTGTTCGTCGATGAGGCGGGGGTGCACAGCACCCACCCGGAGACAGGCGAGATCACCGGTGACCTTCGCCTGGTCGACGGTGAGTGGACGCCCCGACTCCTAGGCGGCGCGCCCGGCTCGTCGCAGCGACGGGTGGGTTCGTCGTCAGCTCGGCGGAGCAGGCCGGGATCATCGTCGGCGGCTAGGACGGCCGTGCCCGGTGCGACACCGAGTACTCCCGCCATCGTGGTGCCTGCCGGTTACACCGAGCAGAACCTGCGGCGGACCTTGCCCGACCGGTATGTCGAGAGCCGGCGGCCGGACTGGGAGACGAGACCGCTCTGGGCCTCCGTACCGATTCCGCCGGAGCTTGCCTTCACCACCGGCCTGCAGCAGCGCGTGACTCGCCACGGCGACCCGGGTGGTGTCCAGCCGGTGTTCGGCGGCACTGCGGGCATGGCGAACGGGCTGGTGGGCTTCGGCGTCGACCGGTTGCACCGGATGCCCGCAGACGGCGAGATGGTGTACGCCGTCGTGGCGTCCGGCGGTATCGACGTGTGGGGAAGCCCGGCCACGGCAGCGGCACCGCCGACGGCGCCCGACGTCCTGGGGCAGTTCCCCGGAAGCACCGTCGTGGCCGGATGGCTGGTCACGGTGGACCCGCACACCGGTCAGGTCATCCTGAGCCAGGCGGCGGCGAACCCCAACCTGGCGGTGCACCGGGAAGGTTCACCCGCAGCCACGTTGACGGCTCTGGACGGTGCGCTCGCTGCCATGCTCACCCGTCTCGCGGGAGATCGCGGCACGACGCTCACTCGCGGGAGTGCGGGGTGGACGCCGAGCAGGATGATCGAGGACTACGGGTTGCTGCGGGCGACGAACCCGGCCTACTGGGCGGAGCTGCGGCGTCTGGCCCGCAGCGACTACCGCGCCCTGGGCAGCGGGAGCGGGCAGCGCCGTGCCTGGCAGGAGGCCAGCGACCTGCTCTTCCGGCACCTCAACGCCGGCATCGACGGCATTCCCGCAGCCAGCACCGTCGTCACCGAGCTGGCGGGGACAGGCTCCTCAGCCCTGTTCGACGGGACAGGCTGGGCGGTGGAGGTCGGGGAGTCGGACTCCGTCGACGACCGGCTCGCGTTCTTTGCGCACGAGGGACTCCACGCCGAGCAGTATGCGCTGATGGGGCGGCTTGTCGCCGGTGCCAGCAATGACCCCGAGACACTGGACCTGGTCACCGGGGTCGCCGATGTGCGTGAGGCGCTGTGGGCACGGCCACTCGACCGCGGTGATCCACGCTATCCGTTGGCACTGCGCCTCTGGTGGCACCACCACTCGGAGCTGGATGGGCGCGTCCATGACGTACGCCGAGACGCGGCGCTGCTGCGCAGACGGACCGAAACCCAGGTGATCAAGGCCCTGGGAATGGGGCAGTTCAGTGCACCCGTGCGCCAGCTGCTGACAGCGCGGCTGGTCGGCCGGACGGCACGTCACTTCGAACTGGGTATTCTGCTGGTCCGGCTCGGGCTGGAAGGGCCGGCGTACCGCGCGGCTCTGGACTTCTCGACCGGCGGCTCGGTGCGGGACTGGCGGGAGGTCGCTGCTGCCGAGGTGCCGTCACTCGCCGGCTATCAGGTCGAGAGAAGCGAGGCCGGGAGCCACCTGTGGCCGGCGTCGGCCGAGCGGCAGGACTTCTCCCCACGGCTGGTGCACCAATCCCGCCCCACCGTCGTGGTGGAGTTGGGTCGAGCCGGGAACGCGCTGTCGCGTCTTGCCGACGTCGTGCCGCATCTGCCGGCGGATGCTCTGGTGACGGTGGTGACCTCTGCACCACTGACGCCGACTCAGGCGGTGGAGCTGGCCTCGACGGTCGGTGAGGGACAGATGGTGGCCGTCGCCGCCTCGTCCGGTCCTCGGATCGATCCGGCCGATCCACTGTTCGACCACTTCGTGCCGTACTCGCGGTGGCACGCACAGTCGATGAGCCTCTTCGCCGACTACTTCACCGTGCACCTCGAACCGCAACGACCTCTGCTCCGACTCAACTACGCGCTCAAGCCGCTCTACAACATCGGCGGCGGGGTCTTCATTCGGCAGGACCTGAGCGACTGGCAGATCAGGCCGGTGGGACAGACGCTCTGGGTGCGTGCCTCCGACGAGCCGGCCGGAACGTCGCCGGTTCCGGTGGAGCCCGATCTCGGCATGCCGAGGATCGTCGTCGGCGCTCCCGGTCGGGACACCCCCTGGGCAATCGTTCAGCTCGGGTTGCTGCTGGCCGAGCAGCTCACCGGTGTTCCGGACAGTCGCGGCATGCCGGATCTGGTGCAGATTCACCGGCCTGTCCTGGAGCCACCCGAGCTGAACGACCTGACCCCCGTCGAGACCGCCGCTCCATTCACCCGGCAGCTCCTGTTCAGCGCCTTCGGTGAGCACGGTGTCGACGATCCGAGGCTCACCCACACGTCGAAGATCGACGACCTCGACATCGACCCGTACGCGCTCACGGCTGCTCTGGTGGGTGCGGTGGAACCGGCACCGCAGGCGATGTCGGAGCACCACTTGGTCGAGGTGTTGACCGGGTTGGCCGCCCGGCTCGGCGTGACCCGCGAGGAACTGCTGCCGGTGGGTTTTGTCACGGCCTTCGCCTACGGCATCGGTCATGTGACCGTGCCGCGCCTGGCCGTGGTGACGCGGGCTCTCTTGGCCCTGCCCGGCCAGGGGAGGGAACAGCCGGACGAGAGTCGGATCCTGAACAGTTTCCGCAGCCTGGTGCCGGACGACAACGAGCGTCGTGCCAAGCAGGAACTCATGCGGCTGCTGGAGTGGCTCGGACATCCGGGCACGACCTTGCCGCCCGAGGGACTGACCTCCGAGTACCTGCAACAGGTCGTCGGCGAGGACCGGAGTGGGATCGACCAGTTGCTGTCGGGGCGTACGCCGGACGGCAGCGGGGTCTGGTGGTTGGGGCCGGTGGTGCAGCGGCACCTCGTCGCTCCCGTCGAGGGCACCCTCGTGCTCGCGTACGCGGCTGGTGCTGATCTTCTGCCGGTGGGGCTGCCGGTCCCCGGGGGTGCTGCGCTGCTGGTGCGGGTGGGCAACCTGATGCGGCAGAGGCTACCCGAGCAGGAGTGGGACAAGCCGGTGTTGTTCGTGCCGGTGACCTCTGCCCCGACCGAGAACGACCAGCTACGGGCCGAGCTGACGGAGACGCGGAACCGGCTCGGCTACCCGGTAGCGATGGCCGAGCCGCTCGTCACCACTGCCGACCAGATCGATGCGGCTTCCGGCCCGATGGACCTCGACGAGAGCGTGGCCGGGCCGGCGACCGGGCAGCAGCCCGAGAACGCCGGTCAGGTGCGCCTTGCCACGATGCGTGACCACCTCACCAGGTGGGCGGCGCATCTGGTGCGCCTGCGTGCGGACGGTACGGGCGCTGACGTGTCGGCGCAGGTGGCGCAGGCCCAGTCGGAGATCGACCGGTTGCGGGAGCGCATCACCGAGTTGACCGCGATCGTGGCTCATGCTCCGGTGTCGGCGTCGGGCGGGGGGCTTCTCGGTTGGGTCGGCATGCGGCAGTGGGTGGACGGCCGAATGCATCAGGTCCACATCCCGATCACCTTCGACGACTCGGGAGTGCACGGCCTGCATCCGGAGACCGGTGAACGGACCGGTGACCTCCGTCTGGTCAACGGTGAGTGGACGCGTCGGCTATTGGGCGGCGCACCGGGATCGTCCTCGGTGGGGACGGTGGCGTCAGATTCGGCACCGGACGTTCCCGCCATCGTGGTGCCTGCGGGGCTCACCGAGAAGCAACTACGTAGGGAATGGCCCGACTGGTATGCCGAGAGCCAGCGGCCGGAATGGACGACGGAGACGCTCTGGGCTGCCGTGCCGATCCCGCCGGAGCTTGCCTTCACCATCGGCCTACAGCAACGGGTAGTCGACACTCCGGACGGCATCATGCCGGTGTTCGACGGCACTGCGGGCATGGCGGACGGGTGGGTGGGCTTCGGCATCGACCGGTTGCACCGGATGCCGGCCGACGGCGAGATGGTGTACGCCGTGGTGGCGCGCGGTGGCATCGACGTGTGGAACAGCCGGGCCACCGCAGGGGCGTCACCGACCACCGCACCCGACCTCCTGGGTCAGTTTGCGGGAGAGAACGTCGTCGCCGGGTGGCGGGTCTCGGTGGACCCGGACACCGGGGTCACCTTGCACCAGGTGGCAAGGAACCCCGACTTCTCGGTTCGCGACAGGGACGAGTACGTCTCCGGGGGCTCCGCTCCTGACCTGGCCGATCTCGATGGTTCGCTGGCCGCCATGCTCGGCGACCTCGCGACAGACCGTGGTGCGACGCTGGTTCGCGGGGGTGAGGAGTGGAAGCCGGGCAGGGTCGCCGACGACTACGAGTCGCATCGCGCGGTGAGCCGGGCCTACTGGGCCGATCTGCGGCGGCAGGCCCGGGAGGAGTACGACACCCTGGGTGCCAGGCGCGGCCAGACAGCAGCCTGGCAGCGTCAGAGCGACCTGCTCTTCGAACATCTCGGTATCGGCACCCCTTATGGCTTTTCGTCGACCGTCACCGAAGTCAGGGACATGTCGGGCGAGGACAGTCATGCCGCCTTCCACGGCATGAGCTGGTCCATGTCGCTCCCACGGCCGGAGTCCGTCGACGAGAAGCTCAGGCTCCTGTCGCACGAGGGGGTTCATGCCGAGCAGCGGGTGCTGATGGGCCGGCTGGTGGCCGGTGCCACCAACGACCCCAGGGTCATGGATCAGATCACCATGGTCGACCCCGTGCGCGACGATCTGTGGGACCAGCCACTTTCGCACGACGATCCCCGCTATCCGTTGGCATTGCACCTGTGGTGGCTGAACCGCCGGGGCCTGGACGAGGAACTCCACCGCGAGGCCGAGCAGGCAGTGACGCTGGCTGTCCGGAGCTCGGACCAGGCAGTCAAAGTCCGAAAGATCGAGCAGTTCAGTCCGTCCGTGCGGGAACTGCTGGAAGCGCGGAGGATCCTCCGGGCGGCCCCTGCGTCCCTACTGCACATGATGATCGTCCGGCTCGGTCTGGAAGGTCCGGCGTACCGGGCGAGTCTGGAGTTCCCGGCCGAGGGCTCCGTACGGGACTGGGAGCAAGTCTCGTCCGCCCTGGTGCCGCCGATCTCCGGCTACCAGGCCCGGACGAGCGAGGTCGGCACCCACCTGTGGCGGGAACGACAGGAGCCGCAGGACAGCGTCGCGCGACTGGTCCACCATTCCCGCCCGATCGTGGTGGCGGAGGTGGGCCGCGCCGAGGACGCACTGTCGCGTCTTGCCGGCATCGTGCCTCACCTGCCGGCGGACGCCCTGGTGGAGGTGGCGACCTCCGGCCCTCTGACGCCGACTCAGGCGGTGGAGCTGGCGGCGACGGTCGGCGCGGGTCAGACGCTGGCTCTCTCCGTCCCGGCCGGCTTCCAGATCGATCCGGCCGACCCGCTGTTCGACCACTTCGTCCCGTACTCGCGGTGGCACACACAGTCGATGAGCCTCTTCGCCGACTACGTCACCGTGCACACGGAACCGCAACGGCCCACGTTCGACCTCGGGGTTCCGGTCGCAGATCTGACCAATCGCGGACGTGGTGTCTTTCATCGGCCGAACCAGGAGGACTGGCGGATCAGGCCGGTGGGGCGGACGCTCTGGGTGCACGCCACCGATGAGCCCTCGGCGGCGGTGCCAGTGGCGGTGGAGCCCGATCGCGGCATGCCGAGGATCATCGTCGGCACTCCCGACCGGGACACCCCGTGGGAGATCGCGCAGCTCGGACTGTTGCTGGCCGAGCGGCTCATGGCCATCCCGGACGGTCGCGTCGACCCGGATCTGGTGCAGATCCACCGGCCCGTCCTCGAACCACCCGAGCAGGTCGACCTGACCGCTGGCGACGCTGCCGAGCCGTGGACCAGACAACTTGTGATCAGCGCCTTCGGCGAGCGCGCCGTCGACGATCCGCAGCTCACGCACATATCGGACAGGAACGACTTCGACCTGGACCCGTACGTGCTGACGGCAGCCCTGGTGGACGCGGTGGAAGCGGCACCACAGGCGTTGTCGGAGGTCCAACTCGTCGAGGTGCTGGACGGCCTCGCCACCAGGCTCGGCGTCACCCGTGCGGAACTGCTTCCGGTGGGCTTCGCCATGGCGTACGCCTTCGGTATCGGCCATGTCACCGTGCCACGCCTGGCCCTGGTGACGCGGGCCCTGCGGAACGTGAACGGCTACCGGTCCTACCTCGATTTCGGTGACGGTTACGAGTCGAACACGCCCTGGTCCACCGGTGGGCCGATCGAGAGTTGGCTCATCCGGGACTTCCACGAACTGGTGCCGGAGGGCGACGAGCGTCGCGCCAAGCAGGAGCTCGCCCGACTCCTGGAATGGCTCACCCATCCGGACACGACCTGGCCCGCCGAGGGACTGACCTCCGAGTACGTGCAGCAGGTCGTCGGTCAGGACACGAGCTGGGTCGACCAGGTGCTGTCGGGGCGTACGCCGGATGGCAGTGGGGTCTGGTGGTTGGGGCCGGTGGGCCGGCGGGATCTCGTCGCTCCGGTCGAGGGTGCGCTCGTGCTCGCGTACGCGGCCGATCCTGATCTTCTGCCGGTGGGGTTGTCGGTCCCGGGGGGCGCGGCGCTGCTGGTGCGGGTGGGTCAACTGATGCGGCGGCAGCTACCGGTGGAGGAGCGGGGCAAGCCGGTCCTGTTCGTGCCGGTTACCTCTGCGCCAGCCGAGAGCGACCGGCTGCGGGCCGAGTTGACGGAGTGGGAGAACCGGCTGGGCTTCGGCGTGACGATGGCCGAGCCGGTCGTTGCCACCGTGCCGGGTGATGCGGCTTCCGGCCCGGCGGACCCCCACGAGAGCGTGGCCGGGCCGGCGACCGGGCAGCAGCCCGAGGATGTCGGTCAGGTGCGCCTGGCCTCGCTGCGGGACCTTCTCATCCGGCGGGCGGAGGATCTGACGCGGCTGCGTGCGGACGGTGCGGGCGCTGGCGCGTCGGCTGAGGTGGCGCAGGTCCAGTCGGAGATCGACCGGTTGCGGGAGCGCATCACCGAACTGACCGCGATCGTGGCCCATGCCCCGGTGGCGGCATCGAATGAAGGACTTCGCGGTCGAGTCACCGTACGGCAGTGGGTGGACGGCCGCACGGATCGGGTCGACATCCCGGTCACCTTCGACGACTCGGGAGTGCACGGCCTGCATCCGGAGACCGGTGAACGGACCGGTGACCTCCGTCTGGTCAACGGTGAGTGGACGCGTCGGCTGTTGGGCGGCGCGCCAGGCTCGTCGGGGCGGCGGGTGGCGTCTGGGTCCGCGTCGGCACGGTCTGCGTCCGGATCTGCGCCGAGTGCGCCCACGGCCCCCTGGGTGCCGTCCGGGCTGACGGTCGAGGCTCTGCTGCGCAGTCGGCCCGACCTGTATCGGGAGAGACTGCCGTCGGACTGGGCGACGCAGATTCTCTGGGCCTCCGTCGCGATACCACCACAGTTGGGCTTCACCACAGGTCTACAGCGGCGGGTGAGCCGTCGTGACGATCCGAATGACATGCAGTCGGTGTTCGACGGTGCCGAGGGCATGGCGAACGGACTGGTGGCGTTCGGTGCAGGCCGGTTGCACCGGATGCCGGCCGATGGTGAGACGGTGTACGCGGTCGTGGCGGACGGCGGTGTGGACGTCCGGAACAGCCCCGGGCTCGCGGGGGTGTCTCCGACCGGGCTCGACGTGCTGGGCCAGTTCGTCGGGGCGAATGTCGTCGCCGAGTGGCAGGTAGCGGTCGACTCGGAAACCGGCACGGTCGCACTGGGACCGGTGGTCGCGAATCCGTTCTTCGAGGTGCGGGACCAGTACGGAGAACCGGTGACGGCTCCCGATCCGGACGGTCTGGACACCGCTCTCTCCTCGATGCTCGGTGACCTGGCTGCGACGCAGGGAATGACGCTCACTCTGGATGGCGGTCCGGAGTGGAGCCCGAGTCTGACCGCTGGTGATCAGACCCTACGGACCACCGACCCGATGTACTGGGACGATCTGCGGCGTCACGCGCGAAGTCGCTATCGCACCCTGACCGGCCAGCGTGGGACGGATCGACAGCAGCGCGCCTGGCAGGAGCTGATCGACCAGCTGACGACCACACTGAACCGCAATGCGGACAGAGCGGGTCGCATGCCTTCCATCGACTTCGTTCCGGAACCTTCCGGCAGCGAGTATGAGGGCAGCTTCTCTTCCTACGCGTGGTCGATGGCCCTACGGCTGGATCGCGCCGTCGACGATGTGCACGAGACGTTCGTCCACGAGGGTGTGCATGCCGAGCAGTACATGCTGGCGGCCCGACTGGCCGCAGGATGGAGCAACTCTGCCGAAGCTCTCCGGCTGGTCACGGATCGCAGCGATGTGTCGGAGAAGTGGTGGCGGCATCCGCTCTCGCCCGATGATCCGCGCTATGCCGTTGCGTTGGACGCCTGGTGGCATTTCAACGTCGATTTGACGGCGAACTATGGATCGATGTTCACGGTCGCGAAGCAGGCGGTGAGGGCAGGACTGTTCTCGCTCGAGAGGGCGGACGCCCCTGGCTTCAGTCAGTCGGTGGCCGATCTGCTGCGCAGTCGGCTGTATCGGGACGCCTACTGGGCGAACGTGTTGCACATGCTTGTCTCCCACGTCGGAGTCGAGGCGCCGGCATATCAGGCGGCGAGGATCTATGCAAGCGGCGGCTCGGTGCGGGACTGGCGTGCGGTCTCCGAGGCGAAGGTGCCGCGAATCTCCGGTTACCAGGCGGAGGGCAGCCCATCCGGGACGCACCTGTGGTCGACCTCGCGTTCGCCGCGAGATGACGGCGAGCGATTCGCACATCCCTCTCGTCCGGTCGTGGTGGTGGAGATCGGTCGTGCCGCGACGGCTGCTGAGAAACTGACCGCTCTGGCGAGGCGGCTCCCGGAGACCGCAATGGTCGAGTTGGTGACCAGGGACCAGCTCACGCCGACACAGGCGGTGGAATTGGCGGGACTTGTCGGGGCGGAGCGTGTCCTGGCGATCCGCGCCACACCGGATTTCTCGATCACCCCTGGAGAAGCCCTCTTCGACCACTTCGTGCCGTACCTGTCGTGGCACAAGCAGTCGATGAGTCCCTTCGCCCATTACTACACCGTGCACCGTGACGCCCAATTCCCGAACATGCGGGAATTGCCCGGCATACCACACCTGATCAATCTCGGCGGCGGTGTCTTCGAGCGGGAGCGCCAGCCGGACTGGCAGATCGTCACGGTGGGCGAGACGCTGTGGATCCGTCCTCCGGATTCCGCCGACACGGCGAGCCCGGTCGCGACGAATGCCGAAGACGGCCTACCGAGGATCGTCGTCGGCAGTCCGGACCGGGAGACGCCGTGGGCGGTGGTCCAGTTCGGGTACGCGTTTGCCGAATACCTGACCGGCAGAGTCGACGCCAGGTCCGATGCGAGCCTCGTGCAGGTGCACTGGCCGGCACCACGGCGACCCGAACTGAGTGAGATGCCGCAGGACGGGGGTGTGGCGCCCTGGGACGCTGATCTGCTCGGCATTGCCTTCGGCGACGAGCTCTATGGCTCCGAATATCGATACGAGTCGACACAATCCGATGTCGCTATCGACGAGTATCTGCTGACTGCGGCTCTCGTGGGGGCGGAGCAACCCCAGACGGACGGGCTGACGCGAGCGGAGATCGTCAACATTCTGCACCGGCTCGCCGGTCAGCTCGGGGTGACTCGCAGGGAGCTGCTGCCGATCGGTCACGTGGCGGCGCTTGCGTACGGCATCGGTCATGTCACCGTGCCTCGGCTGTTCGCCGTGACGCAGACCCTGCGCGCCCTGCCTCGGCTGGACGATGATCCGATTGGTCACTACGAGGTCTCGCAGCTCCGCGAGCTGGTGGACACCACAGACGATCGCAAGATGAAGGAGCGGCTCGCCCGACTGATCGAGTGGAGCGAGGGGCTGGGCCCGAGTTGGTCTGCCAACGGCCTCACCGAGGACCTCGTCGAGTCGGCGGTCGACAGCGACGACATGTGGATTGACGAGATGTTGTCCCGCCCCGGGCCGTCCCTCAGTGGCGGCGTGTGGTGGATCGGTTCGTCGGTGACCCCACGCCTGGTTTCTCCGGTCGCGGGGTCGCTCGTGGTCGCGTACGCGGCCGACAGCAGCCTGATGCCGGTGGAGCTGCCGGTGCCGGGCGGAGCCGCGTTGCTCGCGAAGTTGGTCAGGCGGCTGCGGCGCGAGGTTCCCCGTTCCGAGCGGCGGAAGCCGGTCCTGCTGGTACCGGTCACGGCCGGGCCGGTACGGACCGACGTGTGGCGGTCCGGGCTGACCGAGCTCAGCGATCGGCTGTCTCTCGACGCGACGATGGCCGAGCCGGTCGTCCTGGATCCGACCGGCGTCGACGCGGCATTCGCGCAGATGAACCTGGACGAGACAGCGGCCACGGTGGGGCGGCCTTACGGCTGGCGAGCCACGGACGGGTCGATGGTGCCGGACTATCCGTCGGAGTGGACCGGCAGCCCGGTGGATCCCGAGGAGGAGCCGGTATCGATCGCGCCGCCGCCCGTTCCCGGCCGGACGAACGGGGTCGAGGACGAGCTGGTCGTGACCCGGGCGCAGGCGCGGCTGGTCAGTTGGGCGGTGCCGGACCGGCTCGTCGAGCTGCGGCGGTTGGCCGACGAGGGCCGTCCGGGTGCCGGCGAGGCGTTGGCCGACCTGGAGACGTACCGCGAGGTGTTGGCGCAGACCACCGCACCGGATCAGCAACAGTCCGACAGCGTGCGGTGGGACGTCGCGGCGGTGGCGCGCGCCTACCGGGTCGTGCACGCCCGGCTGACGGCGTTGGCGTCGGCGCTGGACCTACCGCATCTGTCGCCACCTGGCCCACCTTCCGTCGCGGCCGACGACGGCACCGTGCCGGTCGACGCGGTGCCCGTGCCGGCCTTCCCGGTGGAACTGGTGCCGCCCGGGTCCGAGAAGGCACCCGGGTCCGAGAAGGCACCCGGTCCCAAGAAGGCACCCACGATCGCCGACCTGGTGGCCGACCCGGCGACGCGGGCGTGGCTGACCTCGAACACCATCCCACCCCACCAGGTCGCGCGACTGGTGACCGACGGCCGGCTGCGCTTCGACCCGGGACAGGTCGACCAGGTGGTGCGGATGCTGGGCGAGGGGGCCGACGCTCGGCAACTGGTCGACCTGGTCGAGGTCCTCGGCGCGGTGCCGCTGGACCTGCGGGAACGGTCCGAGGCGGCGGGGCTCGCCGGGCCCGGTCCGCTGTTCGGTGTGGTCCGTGAACTCGCGGTGTCCCCCGCAGACGTGGCGGCGCTCGGCGATGTGCTGGCCCGGGTCGCGGACGGCTCGTCGGCGGTCGAACCGAACGAGGGCACCTGGGTCGACCGGCTCCGGCCGGCACTGGCCGACGCGGGGGTCCGCACCAACAGCGACCTGGTGTGGCTGATGCGGCTGACCCGCCGGATGGACCTGGCCCCCGCCGACCGCAGGTGGTTGGGCGAGCTGCGCGACCTCGGGGTACCGCTGGAGCTGCTGCACGAGCTGCCCGACGAGTACGCCCGGGCGGCGCTGGACGGCCGGCGTCGGGCTGACACCGGTCTGGCGGGGCTGGTCGCCGACACCGGCCTCGGCGGCCCGGCCGCGTTGGAGGCGGCGGCCGAGCGACTCGGCGTACCCCCGGTCGACCTGGCCCTGGCCCTCGGCGACCGGCTGCGGGCGGCCGTGTCCGATGGTCCACCGCTGTCGGGCGCGGGGCCGGACGACCTCCGGGAGCAGGGGCAGCAGGTCGCCGACCGCCTCCTGGCCCAGGTCGCGCCGACCGGACCCGGACTCGACCGCTGGGTGCGCTGGAGTGCGCGGCTCGGATTCCCGGTGGACCGGCTCCGCCCGCTGGCCGAGATTCCGATGCTCGAAGGTCTCATCTGGGAGGCCCTGGGCGACGTGCCCGGGGGCCGCGTCGCCGAGGTTCTCGTACCGTTGGTGCCGGAGGTGGCAGCCCCGGCGCCGATCGCTGCCCAGCACACCACCGTGCCCACCCCGGACGAGTTGGCCGCGTGGTCGGCACGACTCGGTGTGCCCGACTACTACCTGCGGCGGGTGCTGGTCATGCCCGGCGTCGACGGGCGAGCGCTGCCGGCGTTGGCCGACCGCCTCGCGTTGCCCCCCGACCAAGCCGCCGCACTGGTCCGGCTGGTCGAGGTCACCGGTCGGGTGTCCGCCGACGACCTGCTCATGTTCGCCTACCGGTTGGGCGTGCCGGAGGGTCCCTATCTGCTGGTCTGGCTCGCCAGCTACTGGGAGATCCATCCGCGCAGGCTGATGCCGTTGCGTCCGCTGTTCGCCCGGATCGCGCAGATGCCCAGTCAGGGGCGACCGTCGATGCAGCAGATCGAGGAGCTGGTCGGTCGTTGGGCGGACCCGGGCCGCACGGGCGCGGAGTACCACGCAGAGCCCGCCGCCGACCTCACGGACGGACTGCTGCTCGACCGCCACGACACCTTCGACGCCGACGACGACCAGTTCCTGAGGTGGACCACCGCTGAGGAGGCGGCGGCCGTACGCGGACCCGGGGCCGACACCCGGACCGCAACTGGCAACGACGACGAGTCGGACCGCAGCTCGTCGTCGGAGTCGCACCACTTCTCCAGCTTTTCGTCCTTCGCGGGCGATCGCGAGCAGGAGGTGCAGCCACCGAGCCTGGCCGCGCTCGTTTACAGCGGCCGCTCGACCTGGACCAGGGCGGACGGTGCCGGCCGGAGCCGCCGGAACGCCTCCGCACTGTTCTGGGCAGCCGGTCTCGGGTCAGGCCCGGAGGGGGCCGGGCTGGCGGTCCTGGACCGCCTCCGGACGTTCGTGCCGACGGCTGTCCACGATCGTCGCGACAAACTGCGTCGGTGGGCGGAGATCAGTTTCGTCGACGCCGAGGAACTGTGGCAGGACACCGAGAAGGTCGCCGCCGACCCTGATCTGGGAACGCTGACCCGGCAGGCGACGATCGTCGCCTCGGCGGCGACGGCGGCAGTACCCGCGCTGACCCGTGACATCACCTCACCCGACGTGGCGGAGGTGGTTCGGGGAGCCGTCCAGGCCGCCGACGCCGTGGTCGAAGCCGTACGCGCCTGGACCGATCGGCACGCCGACCGGCCGATACCGTCGGCGGGAGACGATCCGGACCGGCCGGTGCGCGTTCCCGACCTGGTGCGGTCGTTGCCGCCCGGCGGGGTGCGGACCCCGGTGTCCGCCGCGCGGGCCGACCTGGCCGCGATGTTGACCGGGGTGCGCGCACTGCTGCACAGGTTGACCCGGACGACCGAGGCGGGCAGCGTCTATCGGACGGCTGCCATGGTGATCGAGGTTGCGGCCACGCACATCGCCCGTCTGGTGGTGGGAGCCGGCACCACCGCTCCGCCCGGGGCGGCATTGATCGCGAACGCGGTCGCGGCCCAGGCGGTCGAGGCCGCTGCGCGGCTCACCGCCACCGTGGCGGCCTGGGACCGGCTGGCCGGTGGCCTCTCCGCGGCCGACCTGGCCGCAGCCGTGAGCGACAGTCAGGCGGAGGCACGAAGCCGGACGGAGGCCGACGAGCGGAGCGCAGACATCGTCCTCGCTCCGACGTGGGCCACGCTCATCGCCGTACACCAGACGGAGATCGAGGGCGACGGATACGTTCGTCCCTGGTTGGATCACCTGGCAGTCCTCCAGACGGCTGACCGGATCCAGGTGCCGCGCGCCGTGCTCTACGAGTACGCCCGGCGCAACCAGTACCTCTCCGAACGCACACCGGAGCTGCTGGGCACCTGGAACCTGGGCCGGACACCCGAGGACATCTACCGCCTGGCGAACGAGGAGTCGGTGCCGGTGCGGTTGCTGTCGCCGCTCCGGACCCTGCTGAACACACGGGTGCGGACCACCGATCCACGGCAGGTGAAGCGCTCCCTGGAACGCGTTCAGGTACCTGACCGGATCGGGAGGTCACCTCGGCGTCGACTCGCCTTCCTCACCGACGTCGACGTGCGCACGACGGCCACCGCCGAGCTCTCTGACGGCCAACTCGAACAGTGGGCTCACCGGTGGGAGGCCGACGTCCTCGGGATGGACCCCGAGGATCTGACCGGCGCCGACGGGGTCTCGCTCCGGTCGCTTCTCGATCTCGTCGACCTGGTACGCCGCGAGTTCGCCGCACGGGAACCCGGCGGCAACTGGGCACTGCACGACATCGAGTCCCTGGCGGACGCCCTCGGTCTGAGTAGGTACCTGGTCACCGGCCACAGCGTCCGGGTGGGCCGGGTGCCGGTGGAACTGGCGAAGAAACGCGACGGCAGCAACCTGTTCCTGCTCGCCAACGCACTGCGGATGGACTCGCGTGAGGTGCCGAAGGCCATCCGTGCGCAGCTGACCACATTCATGGAATCGCTGCCACGGCAGGAGGCGTTGGATAAGACGCTCGCGCGGATCCGGGGGGAGGGGCAGCTGGCGCCCAGGGAGTCCCTCACCGGAAAACTGCTCCGGATCGGTGTGGCCTCGAACGACCTCGTACCGCGACACCTGGGGCTCCTCGCGCAGCAGGCCGGCGTCTCCGCGACGGACCTGATCGAGACGGCGTACCAGGCCGGCGAGGTCGACCTCTGGCTGACCGCCGACGCCATCGGACTGACGGCGGGCTCCCGTCCCGTACCCCAGGACCGGCCGGAGGCCGAGGAGCCCGGCCGTACCGGCGAACTCGCGGTTTCGCCACGCCTGGTCAAGGAGTGGGTCGACTGGCTCGGCGGAATCACCGCAGCGTCCCCACCCCTGCACCCGGCGATGACCGCACAGGCGCGGCGGGTCGGCTGGACGTTCGACGAACTGTCAGCGCTGCCCGGAGACGAACGGGCGAAGGTCCTTCAAGCCCTCGCGGCGTCCGCCACGGAGGCGGGGCTCGTCGGGGACTACTACGACACCGTCTCGCGGTCCAGCCACGACGCCGAAGACCTGCTCCAGGCGCTGACCGGATTCGTGGACAGGGTCGCCGGCGCCCGCCTCGAGCTGCCGATGCCGCAATGGGCTGAGCTCCATTCCGGTGTGCGCGTGAACGTTCGCGTGCCACAACCGGTCGACGCCGACTTCGCCGCGTTCGCGGGTATCGAGACGCGGCGGGAATGGTTCCTCACCGATGAGCCCGACACCTGGAAGGAGATGGAGGAGGGCCTGCGTGCGCTCCAACGGGACGGGACCCGTGTCGCTGCCGCGACCGTCTTCGACTCCGATTTCTCCGAACCGGTCGCGCGGATCGCGGAACTGGACCTGACGCCACTGGCCGTCAGCGCGTTGCTCGCGGTGATCTTACGCCCGGGCGGCCTGACCAGGCACCCCGAGCTGCTGGGCTATCTGGGGTACGAGGTCGACCCGTACGACTCGACGCGACTGGATCGTCGGGTCAGCCGACCTGCGCCGATTCGCGTCGACCCGTTCTGGTCGATCGACCATCTGCCGACCGTTGCCGTCGTCATGGCGGCGGCGATCGCGCGCCTGCGGCAGCCCGGGCCCCTGGTCGCCGCTGCCCGCCCGACTACGACCCTCACCTGGTTCCTCGACGACGAGGATCCCGCATTCGTCGGTGCCGACGAGCACCACCTGGTGCCGAACGACGTGGGTGACGCACCCGGCAGCCTGATCCGGGCCATTCTCGACGGCGCCCGCGCCCAGGGGCTGCGGCTACCGTCGCAGGTGCGCGACGAGAACGACCTGATCCAGCACCTTCGGCAGGTGGTCCAGGACGACCCGAGCAGGTTCCCGTTGCGGACCATCGGGGACCTGGTCGCCGAAGACCTCGACGACCGAGCGCTCCTCGGCCTGGCGGAGGCACTGCCGGTCACGTCGAAGAGGCCTCTGGAACCGGCCGTCCTGCGGTGGAGGATCACCCAACTGGTCAACGAGCGCGACCCGCGTCTACGGAGACTTCTCAGCACGGCCGTCGCCGTGCCGGGCAGCGGCGCGGCATGGATACTGCGCCGTGTGGGTGGGAACGGCACCACGGGTGCCAGCCACATCGCACACCTGTTGCCCGAGGTGATCGGCGAGCCGGCCCTGTGGGACTCCGCGCTGGTCGACGAGGTCATCGGTGCGATCGCCGTCGCGCTGGGAGTCGACCTCGTCGTGGTCGAGGACGAGGTTGCCCGCCGGTTCTCGGGTGGCGGTCACTCCACCCTCCACCTGCTCCGCGTCGAGCGGGACCTGTTCCGGGCCTACCACCCCGCCCCGGTGCCGGCCCAACTCACCGCGATCGAACCCGCACACGCGATCTTCGGCGAGTACGACGCGGCCACCGACTCGATGCGTCTGCCACTCGTGGTGACGGGACTGGACGGCCGACGCCTGAGCGACCTGACCGCCGATCTCACCGGCCAGGAACTGATCGACCGCTGGGCGGTCCATGCCACCGGGGAATCACCGCCGCTGCTCCTGGTGATGGGCGGGGCCGCAGACGAGTCCGGCCCGCACGGTGCGCTCGCCCGCCGTTTCCGGGACCGTTTCGCCACCCCGGTGATCGCCAGCACCGTCGACATCATCCTGGGTGCCGACGGGAAGGTCTCGGCGGCCACTGTGGTCCGCGCCCCCGACGGAACCGTCGACCACGCTCGGACGCGGCCCGGCGAGTTCCGCTACTTCCCGCCGGACGGGGGCGGGTCGGAGCCGCTCGGAGACGACCTCGCGGTGGGTGGGGAATCGCTCGGGCTGCGAATCGTGGTGAACCTCCCGCTCCCCGACGTCGGGGTGACCGTCCTGGCGGCCCGACCGGATCGACCGCCGGCTCAACCGGATCGACCGACGGCTTCACCGGTTAACCCGTGGCTTACGAGCGCGTCGCTGGACCAGCCTGACGTCGTCGCTGCGGAGGCCGAGGAAGCGACGGCTCAGCGGGTCAACCCGTGGCTTGCGAGCGCGTCGCTGGACCAGCCTGACGTCGTCGCTGCGGAGGCCGAGGAAGCTCGGGTGCCGCACCGCTTCGTCGATGCGGACGCGGCCCCCTCGGCTGAGTCGACGAGCGCCGGTCGCATCCGCCTCGGCGAGGTGCAGCGCGCCCTGCTCGACAGGACGAGGGCCGTCAGGCAGCTGAACACCGACCGCGCGGCTCTTCGGGATGACGTCGACTCGGGAAGACTCGGACTGACGGAAGTCGCTGCCGAGATGGCCGAGCTGTCGGACAAGATCGACCGCGCGCAGAAGGAGATCCGCAGCCTGCGGGAACGCGCGACCGAGCTGAGCGAGATCGTCCGGCACCAGCCGGTCGAGGCGACGCCGGAGGGCTTGACCAGCCACATCCGGGTCGAGCAGTCGGTGTCGGGCGCTGATCGGTGGCTGCTCGTGCCGGTGCTGATCGACGACACCGGTGTGCACGGCCGGCACCCGGAGACCGGTGAACGGACCGCCGACTACTTCCTGACCGCGAGCCGGCAGTGGCTGCCCCGCCTGCGCGGCGGCGCACCCGGTGCGATCCGTGATGCGTCCGTCGAGGCGCCGACCGCGAGCCGGACCGACGCGGCACCGGCCGGGACGGGCGCATCCCCGGCGGCGCCCGGCGTGGTGCCACCCCGGGGGGTGGCTGGTGCCGCCTCGCCGTCGGCGTCCGATCTGCCGGACGCACTCGCCGTGACCGAGGCCCAGGTGCGATTCGTCGCCTGGGCGGTGCCGGATCGGCTGGCGGCCCTGCGGCGGCTGGCTGCCGAGGACCATCCCGGAGCCGGTGCGGCGTCCGCAGCCGTGGACGCACACCTGCGCGTGCTGTTCGGAGCTGCCCACGGCCGGGCACGGCGGGTTTCCGAGGCGGATCGCACCACCAGCTACCAGCGCATGCACGAGCGGTTGACGGCACTGGACCTGCCCTACCTGGCGCCGCCGACGACCGACCTGTCGGGGGGTGACGACGCCGTCGCGTCGCTGCCCGTCGTGCCCGAGGCGGACTTCCCGGTCGTACTGGTCGCTCCCGAATCGGGGTCCGGCCCCGTCGGCAGCGCGACGGACACCGACGACGCGCGATGGTTGCGGGGTGTCGGGATCACCGGCCCGCAGGCGGCTCGCCTGCTGGATGACGGGGAACTGCCGTTCGACCGGACCGAGGTCGACCGGCTGGCCCAACGACTGGCCATGGCGGGCGACGAGGTCGCCGACCTGGTGAACCTGGTCGAGGTGCTCGGCACGGTGCCGCTCGACGTGGGCACCCACGCGCGAGGGATCGGGCTCGCCGGACCCGGGCCGCTGTTCGGTGTGGTCCGCGACCTGGGGGTGCCGCCGGAACTCGTGGTGACGGTGGGGGACGCGCTGGCGCGCGTCGCGGCGGACTCCCGCGAGATCGAGCCGGACGAGGGGTCCTGGGTCGACCTGCTGCGCACGGAGCTGGCCGGGGAGGGCGTCCGCACCGACAGCGACCTGGTGTGGCTGATGCGACTGGTCCGCCGGTCGACGCTGTCCCCCGCCGACCGGTCCGCGCTGGGGGAGCTGCGCGAACTCGGCGTACCGCTGGCACTGCTGCACGAGCTGCCCACCGCCCACGTGCGCGCGGCGCTGACCGGCCGAAGCCGGGCGGCCGGGAGCCTGGCGACGTTGGCCACGGAGTCCGGCCTCGCCGGCCCGGCGGCTCTGGAAGCGGCGGCCGAGCGGTTCGGCGTACCCCCGGTCGACCTGGCGCTGGCCCTGGGGGACCAGCTGCGGACGGCCGCCGCATCGGTGCCCGTCGACAGTCCGGACGACCCGGCACAGCTGCGCCGTCAGGGGCAGCGGGTCGCCGAAGCGGTGTCGGCGCTGCTGCCGGCGGGCGCCGACGTCGTCAGATGGGTGCGGTGGACCGCGCGCCTCGGGTTCCCCGTCGAGCACCTACGTCCGCTGGTGGACTCCCCGGCGATCGCGGAGTCGGTCTGGGCCGCCCTGGGCGATGTGCCGAGCGAGCGGGTGGCCGATGCCCTCGTGCCGGTGGCCCCCGAGACGGCGACCACGGCCGAGCTGACCCGGGCGCTCGCCCGGAAGCGGGACGTTCCCACGCCCGACCCGACCGACCTGGCGCAGTGGGCGGAACAACTCGGTGTGCCGGTCGCCTATCTCCGTCGGGTGACGGCACTGCCGGGAGTCGACGGCGGGCGCCTGTCGGATGTGGCCGACCGCCTCGGGCTGTCGACCACGCAGGCACCGGCGTTGGTACGACTGGTCGAGGTGACCGGCCGGGTACCGGTCGAGCTGCTCTGGGTCGCCTACCGGCTCGACATGATGCGGCTCCCGTACGTGGTGGTCTGGCTGGCGGCCACCTGGGAGACGGACCCGCGCGGGCTGCTGTCGTTGCGCCCGCTGTTCGACCGGATCCGGGAGATGCCCTCCGAGGTACAGCCCAATGCGGGACAGATCGAGGAACTCGTCACCCGGTGGGCCGCGCTCGGCCGGCCGGGACCGCGTGGCGACGGCGGTGGTGACGCGCAGGAGTGGCCCGCCCAGAGCACCGCGTCGATGATCAGCGAGTCCGCCTCCGATGATCAGCGGCCACGGTACGTCCGGGAACTCCTGCGGTTCGCCGAGGTCGGCACCGGTCCGCAGGGCGGGGGACTGCACCTCGCCGATCGCACCCGGGCCGTACACGTCGCGGAACTGACCCGCAATGTCGAGCAGTTGCGCCGGTCGCGGGATGTCGCCGTGGCCGACCCGACCGCGGTGTGGCAGGAGGTCGACGCGGTCGCGGACGATCCGTTCGTCGGAGCGTTGACCCGGCAGGCGGCGATCATCCTCGGTACGGCCCGCTCCGTGACCCTGACGCTCCATCACCCCGTCGCCGAACCGGGCGACGTGATCCAGGCAGCCACCCGTGCGGCCGGTGCCCTGACCGCCGCCGTCCGGTGGTGGACGGAGCACCACGCCGACCGATCGATACCCGGCGTGGACGAGACGACCACACCGGCTGGTCTCGCCGAGCTGGCGGCTGCGCTACCCGGGCAGAAGTCGGGCGGACGGCGGGACGCGGCCGGGCAGATGCTGGCCGAGGTGCATGCCCGACTCGAACCGCTGAGCCGACCCGGCTCCACCTGGCACGGCTACCGCAACGCCGACCTGGTGATCCGTACGGCGGCGGTGCACGTCACCCGACTGCTGGTGGCAGCGAGTGCCGCCGCGTCGCCGTCGGCGTCGCTGATCGCGGCTGCGGTGGCGGACCAGGTGGTCGAGGCGGCTCGACAACTCGCCACGGCGATGCGGACGTGGGACCGGTTGACCGGCGGTATGTCGGCGGCGGAGGTGTCGGCGACGGCGGAAGCTCCGCTCGGTGCCGACGATCTCCCGCCCGCGCAGTTCGTGGACAACCTGCTGGCCGCGTCCTGGGCCACGCTGTTCGCCGTACATCAGAACGACATCGAGGAGGACCGACGCGAGCGTCCGTGGTTGGACCCCGAGATGGTGTACTCGCTGGCAGTCGAGGCCCAGGTGCCGTCGGGGCTCGTCTATCAGCAGGCCAGGGCGCAGGGGCATCTGTCCGAGCGGACGCCGGACCGGCTCGGGGAATGGGGTCTGCAGCCGCCGTACGAGGCGGTGTACCAGTCGGCCCTGGATCTGCAGGTGCCGGTGCGGCTGTTGCAACCCTTCCTGCGCGCCGGAGGGGTGGCGGCGCAGTCCGATGCCGCCTGGATCCGGGGCGTTCTCGGTGACATAGCCCAACGGGCGGGAATGGGCACCGAGGAGCCGAGCCGGCACCTGGCCTTCCTGACCGACCTCGACTTCGACGCCAATCAGCCGGTGACCGGGCGCGAGCTGGATTCTGCGGGCAGGCAGTGGACCGCCGACGTGCTGGGCATGGATCCGTCGGACCTGGACCAGATCGGCACGGCGACGTTCGACGACCTCGCGCCGGTCGTCGAGAAGATCCGTGAGTACCACGAGGGAAGGACGCCCGGCGGTTCCTGGGGCCGGCACGAGATCGCATCCCTGGCGGACGCGCTCGGCCTGAGCTACCCGCTGGTGCTGGGGCACAGCGTACGGGTTGGCCGGGTGCCGGTGGAGCTGTCGGCCGACCCGTACGGACCCTCCGTGTTCCTGCTCGCGAACCGGGGCCGGGTGGACGCGCGCGAGCTGGAACCGATCCGCGGCGAGATCGAGGTCCGCGTCGACCGTGGTGGTCCTCGGCACGTGGTGCTGGACGAACTGGCCTCCCTGCTGCGTGAGCACGTGGGCGAGGTATCGCCGCGCGACTCGCTCATCCGTCGGCTGCTGGGCGTCAGCGACGCGGAGGAACTCAGGTCGCTTCAGCTCGGGGCGCAGTACCAGCCCGTGGGTACGCCCATCGAGGACGCCCTCACGGTCGCGGAACTGGCCGAGGTCACGCTGGACGTGGCGCTGGAGTTCATGACGTTGGCGGCGGGCCGGCACCCCCAGCCCGGCGCAGACGATTCGGCGGCACGCGGGGTCGCGGGGCTACCGTCGGCCCCTGACACACCCGAGGCGTCGGCGACCCGGCTCCGGGAGTGGGTCGCCCGGTTGCGCGGCATCGAGGGCTTCGACAGCGACGTCGCCGAGGTCCTCTGGGCCGCGCGGGACGCCGGCTGGACCCTCGAAGAACTCTCGGCGCTGTCGGTCGACGACGCGGAGCGGGTGCTCACGGCCCTGTGGATGGCCCTCAAACTGGACGTCGAGTTCCGGAGCACCATCGCCGGGTACAGCCGCGACGTCGAGGTGATGTTCCGCCGGTTGGAAGAGCTCGTCGAGTACACCGCCGACAGTCGGTTCGACCAGCGCAACCTCATGTGGACGCACATCGGGCTGCCTGGGGTCCGGATCCACGTCGACCTGCCCGGGGCGACCGGTGCGGAGCCGGAGTCCCGCGACTGGGATCTGGAACGCTGGAACGACCGGCGGTCCGTCAACGCCGAGCTGAGCCGATTGCACGGAGCCGGGACCAGGACGGTCTCCGTGTCCTTCACGACCCCGGCCGGCGATGTCGTCCGGGTGGCGGAGGTGGACACCGCAGGACCGGTCTTCGGTGCGGTGGCCGCGATCCACGGGCTGCCGGACGGGCCGGCTAGTCATCCCGACCTGCTGGCTCACCTCGGATACGAGTTCGCCCCCTACGACCACAGTCGACTGGACCGCCGGGTCAGCGCGGTGCCACCGCTGGCCCTCGCCTCCTTCGCGCAGGTGGCGGATCCGTCGCTACGCGCCGTGATCATGATGGCGGTCATCTGGCGGGTACGGCAGCCCGCGCCTCTCGTGCCCGCGAGTCGCGTGGAGCCGCTCTCGACCAGGCTGCTGGACGATGGCGAACCCGCTGTCGCCGACGAGTGGGAATACCACCTGGATGCCCGGGACCTGGGCACCGAGCCCGGCAGTCTGACCCGGGCGGTGCTCGACAGCGCCCGCGCGCAGGGGCTGAAGCTGCCGGCGCACGTACGGGACGAAGCCACCCTGCTTCAGCACGCCGGACAGGTCGTACGCGCCGATCCGCACCGGTTCACGATCCGGTCTATCGGCGAGCTGATCATCGGTAGCCTGGCGGACGAGGCGGTCGCCCTGCTCGCCGGGGCACTGGGCCTGAACGAGCCGTCCCCCGGCGAGCCGTCGCTGCGTACCCGGTTGGTCGCGATGGCGGACGAGGACACGGCCCGCCTGTACCGGTTCCTCACCCTGCTCACCCCGGACTCCGACGCGGCGGGGGCGCTGGTGCGAGCGGGGTCGCCGGAGGCGAACCCGGCCCGGGATGCCGCCGCGCTGCTGGTCGCGGCGATCGGTGCGCCCCGGATGTGGAACTCCGCCATCCTCGACGAGGTCGCCGCGGTGTTCGCCGTCGCGTTGGGAGTCGACCTGGTCGTGCTGGCCGACGAGGACGCCCGTACGTACCCGGGCGGCGGCGCGACACTGTTCGTGCGCCGGGTGGACGGCGACGTCTTCCAGTCGTACCGACCGACCGGCTCGTGGGGTCAGTCGGCGGCCTTCGGCTCGTCGCCGGCCCTGCTCGCCGAGTACGACCCGACCACGGACGTGGCGCGCGTGCCGGTGGTGCTCGACGGCCGACGCCACCGGAACGTGACCGCCCGGTTCACCGGAGACGACCTGATCGACCGATGGGTGTCGCAGGCTGCTGACACCTCGGCGCCGCTGGTCCTGCTGGTCGGGGGTGCCGCCCGTGGCGACGGCACACACGGCCCGTTGGCGGATCGCTTCCGGGACCGGCTGCGGCAGCCGGTGATCGCTCCGCACGCCGACATCGCACTCGACCCGCAGGGGCGGGTGTCGGCGGTGCGGGCGGATCGACGCCCCGACGGCGCGGTCGACCTCCACGGGGCGCAGCCCTCGGAGTTCTGGTACTTCCCCGCCGACGGCGGCACCGCGGTACCGCTCGGCGGAGACCTGGTGACCGGTGCGGCCACGGTCGGCCTGCGGCTCGTGGCGGACCTTCCGACGACCGGCGAGGTGCGTACCGCGCTGACGCTGCGGCCCGTACCTCCTCCCGGCGACGACGTGCCGCCCCCGAGGCTGTTCGTGGACGGCGACGGCGCGGTCCGGCTCGGTCGCCTCGCCTCGCCGCCGGAGGGCTGGTGGCCGCTCGGCGACGCGTCGCCGCTGCTCGCCCTGCGCTGGCTGATGGACGGCGGGCCGGCCGACGGAATCGACCCGTCGGCCTTGGCGCAGCCGGACCTCCAGGTCGCCGCCGAGCAGGCCACCCGGCTGCACGAGCAGCAGATGGCGATGATGGACGTGCCCTTCCGGATGCGCTCGCTGCTCGCTGCGGAGTCTCCGCGTGCGACCACGGTGCACGAGGGACTTCCCGCGTTGCGACGAGGCGACGGCGTCATCTTCGTCGGTGCCTCCGGGCAGGCGCAGGCAGCCACCCGACTACGCAACGGTGACCTGCTCACCTACCGGCCTGCTCGCAGCGACACCTCCACCGAGCGACTGTCCTGGACCCGGTTCGTCGAGGAGGCGGGCGAGGGCTGGTTCCTGGTGCAGCACCGCGCGGCGGACCCGGCGCCGATGGTGCTCCCCACCGACGGCCCCGTCGATCCGACCGCCTCACGGTGGTACGACCGACCGGAGAACGTCGGCGCCTTCGTGGTGCCGGAGATCGAGCAGGCGCCGCAGAGCAGTGTGGTGCGGGGCGAGAAAACGGACGGGCTCGACGTCCGGCTCAACCCGTTGTGGATGCCGCTGGCCGACTTCACACCCGAGGTCTGGGCCGGGCGTCCGGGCCACGCCTGGCTCTTCCTCGTCCTGGAACGCGGGTCGTACGCCGAGGCCCAGGAGGGTGAGGACGCCCGCGACCTCCTGGTGTTCGTCGGCTCGGAGACCGCGACCGACGCGATGTCGCCGGCGCAGCTCGACGACCTGCTCACGTCGATGCGGAAGGTCGACCCGACCGTCACCCTGGCCGATGTCCGGGACATGCTCGACGGTCCCGGACATCCCTCGCTGGCCGCGCGGTTCGAGGGCGACGGCACCGCGAGACTGACCCGGGCCGGGGTGGCCGGGAACCTGCGTCGGGATCCGCAGACCGGCACCTGGGCGTTGGACGGTCTCTCCGGCCGGTACTCGTCAGGCCGTCTCGGCCCGCTTGATCATCTGGACCGGTGGTTGCGCGATGTGGCCCGGCTCATCGCCGACCAGGTGCGCGAACCGGTCAGGTCGAGCGTGTACAGCAGCCGGGGACGGATCGAGTCACGGTACGAGTTCGACTCGAAGATCTACTACCCGCACCCTGCGGACACCCTGGACACGTACCACGCGGTGCGGCGGATGCCCGACTTCCGGCCAGGGGTGTGGTCGGTCTACGCCACGCTGGATCCACAGACGGGCGAGGTGGTCACCCGCAACGGACGGTACGGCCCCCGGAACTTCACCCGCGAGTTGGCGCGCAGCAACGCCAGGTACGAGGGCGCGTTGCTGTTGGTGCTCTTCCTGCCCGGCGACGCGGAGGGCACCGAAGCGGAGCTCAAGGCCCTGTCCCGCTTCGGGGAGCGAGTGCAGGAGGCGCGCCGCACCGACGTGACGGTGTCGGTCGGGACCGCCCACATCCTGCCCGGAGACGGGGACGTGCGGTTGGGCACGCTCACCGCCGACGTCGTCGGTGCTCCCATGGTCGAGCCTGCGGGTGCGTTCGTCCGGTTCCGGCAGCCGGAGCCGGGGAGGGAGTCGGAACCCAAGCCTCCGCCGGAGTTGCTCGACGCGTCGGCCGACGCGTCGATGATGGCGCTGCTGGTGATCGGCTACCCGTCGGGCGTGCACGATGCGCCACAGCGGCACCCGGTGCCGTTCGGACCGCCCCGGATCGACGCACCCCGGGGTGCCGCGTACGACGGTGGGTTGCTGGTCGTGGGCGACGTCGACAGGTGGCGGCAGCGACCGGTCGCCGAAGCGGTGGCGCGGGCTGCTTCGGCGGTGCGGCGTCCGGTGGTGGTGGTCGAGGTCGGTGCCGGAGTCGACGAACGAAGCGCGGTGCTGACTGTGCTCGGCATGACCCTGATCAAGCTCGGCGAACGACAACTACAGCCGATCGTGGTCGCCACCGCGCCCGCCGCGGCCCTGACCGCACTGGTGAACCGCTACGACCTTCCGCTGATCAGTCCAGAGACCACCGAAAAGGACTCCCGCTGGCAGGTCACCGGGCCGGACGGTGCGTCACGCTGGTCGACCTCGGCGTTCGTCCCGACGCTGTTCACCGCCGCCGGTCAGGTCACCACGGGCGAGGTTGCGCGTACCAGATCGGTGACCCTCTCCGAGTGGCTGGGGCAGTCCGACTGGCCCACCGCCGAGGAGTACCTCCGCGAGAACGTCGCAGACCTGCGGTCTCCGTACATCGCCGACGAGCTGGCTCACCTCCAGGCGCGGGACCCGGACAACCGACTGCTCTCCGCCCACAAGGCGGTGCTCGAACTGGTCGAGGCGGCGGCCGGGGCGATCGACCTGGCCGAGTCCCGCTACCAGCCGACCGGTCCGATCCAGACGTTCGACATGGAACCGCGCACCAGCGTGCAGGGCCCGATGACGGTCACCTTCGCCCTCGACTACCTCGAACCGAAGCCGGATGCGCTGTCCCGCAAACCCTGGGACGACCACCTGCTCCGCCTCATGTACACCGACGACCGGGCCCGCGCGCTGGCAGCCGCCCTGGCCGCCGGGGTCGTCGGCGAACAACCGGACCGCGTCGACGACGGACGCTGGAACGCCACCGTGTTCGGTGCGGTGGCCATCGTGCTGCGGATGACCCGCGAGGAAGCCCACCCAACCAGCTCCGTCGAAGCCTGGGACAAGGCACTGGAGGACGTGGCCTGCTGCGAGGCGAACCCCTACCACCGCTGGTACTGGGTGGATCGCCTGGACGAACTCCGCGACGAGGTCCGCGCCCACGGCATCCCGGGCCACGTGGACGGGCCGGCACCGCACCACGCGGACCTGCTGGGGGTGCTCACCGAAACTGCGGCCAGCTGCGCACCCGGCCGTCAGGCGCCGGGCAGGGTGCCGTAGCTGTTGCGGTAGACCTTGCCCGGCTTGGGGTGGGTGAACTTCAGGCCCGCCCACACCTCGTCCACCCGCAGGCAGGTGCTCTCGACCAGCCCGAAGTCGTAGCCGATCCGGATCACGCTCTTGAGCTCCAGGTCGGAGCCGAGTCGGCCGCCCTTGGGCCAGGAGAGCCAGAGCATCCCGCCCCGGCGCAGGTGCTCCCGCAGCACCGGAAATCGGTGCCGCATCTCCTGCTGCGTAATGACGAAGAGATGCAGGTAGTCGAACTCCCCGGTCAGCGTTTCGGCGACCGTCAGCTCGGGCAGCCGCAGCGCCTCGACCGCCGATGCGGGCGCCGCGTCCAGATAGGCCCGGCTGCCCGGCTTGACGCCCATCTTCTGCGCCACCGTCCGACCCGACGTCACTCGTTCCCCCGTTGCCTGCGTCATGTCGCGACGCTAGCCCGCCCCTGTGACAACGCCCCGTCCGCCACCGGCGACGAGCCCACGTCACCGCGGACGGAGGCCCGCCACCCAGGACAACGGCCCACCAAGGACAACGGCCCGCCGCCACCAAGGGCGACGGGCCGTCCGTGGTCAGAGCGCGGTGCGGATCGCCTCGGCGAGGGTCACCGGCGGCCGTCCGAGCAGCGTGGCCAGGTCGTCACCCTCGACGTACAGCTCACCCTCGGCGGCACCCCGGTCGGCGTCGGCCAGCACCTCCGCGTACCCCTGGGGGAGTCCGGCACCGACCAGCACCTCGACGTACTTCTCCACCGGCAGGTCCAGGTAGCCCACTTCCCGACCGCTCTGCCGGGACACCTCGGCGGCCAGCTCGCCCAGGGTGAACGCCGGCCCACCCAGCTCGTACACCCGGTTGGTGTGTCCCTCGCTGGTCAGCACCACGGCGGCGGCCTCCGCGAAGTCCGCGCGGGCGGCGGCGCTGATCCGGCCGTCACCCGCCGCACCCGCCACCCCGTGCTCCAGGTACGTCGGGAGCTGCGGGAGATAGTTCTCCAGGTACCAGCTGTTGCGCAGCAGGACGTACGGCAGCCCGGAAGCGACGATCTCCTGCTCGGTGGCGCGGTGCTCGGTGGCGAGGATCAGGCTCGACGTGTCGGCCTTCGGGATGCTGGTGTAGACGACCAGTCCGACCCCGGCCTCCGTGGCGGCGGCGACCACGTTGCGGTGCTGTGCGACCCGCCGGCCCACCTCGCTGCCGGAGACGAACATCAGCTTCTCGGCACCGGCGAACGCGGTCCGCAGCGACTCGGGATCGTCGTAGTCGGCCTGCCGGACGGTGACGCCGCGCCCGGCCAGGTCGGCGAGGCGGCCGGTGTCCCGGCCGAGCGCCACGATCTGCCCGGCCGGTATGCCCCGATCCAGCAGCGAGGTGACGATGAGCCGGCCGAGGTGCCCGGTGGCACCGGTGACGACGATGGACATGGGTACTGCTCCCTCCACGGAAACTGCCTGACGTCGGAGGCAACCGGAAGATCGCCTGACCACTTCCCGTTGGAGAGTAGGCACCTTGAAGTGCGCCACATCCTGATGGAGAGTAATAGCGTGGAACCCGACCTGTACGACCGGAAGTGCGGCAGCCGACAGGTCCTCGACCGGATCGGGGACCGGTGGAGCGTTCTGGTGGTGCTGACCCTCGCGAACAGCCCCAAACGGTACGGCGAGCTGGCCCAGCGGATCGACGGCGTGAGCCAGAAGATGCTCACCCAGACCCTGCGTGGCCTGGAACGCGACGGCCTGGTCACCCGCACCGTGCACGCCACCGTCCCGCCCCGGGTCGACTACGAGCTCACCGACCTGGGGCACGACCTGCGGTCACTGGTCGCCGGCCTGGAAGCCTGGGCGACGGACCACCTCGCCGAGGTGGAGGCCGCCCGCGCCCGCTACGACGCCCGCGAGCAGGATCAGCGCTAGCCTGCGGTCAGGGGCGTCGGGAGGTCGGTGGCGGCGCGGACCACCTGGTCGATCAGGCCGTACTCGCGGGCCTCGTCGGCGGTGAACCAGCGGTCCCGGTCCCAGTCGCGTTGGACCTCCTCCAGCGGGCGGCCGCTGTGCTGGGCGATCAACTCCAGCATGGTCCGCTTGACGTGCAGCATGTTCTCCGCCTGGATGGTGATGTCGCTGACCGTGCCACCGAAGCCGCCGTGCGGCTGGTGCATCACCACCCGGGTGTGCGGCAGCGCGTACCGCTTGCCGGCGGCACCCGCGCAGAGCAGGAACTGGCCCATCGAGGCGGCCAGGCCCAGCGCCAGCGTCGCCACGTCGTTGCGGACGAAGCGCATCGTGTCGTAGATCGCCAGCCCCGCGCTCACCGAGCCGCCCGGCGAGTTGATGTACAGATGGATGTCCCGGTCCGGGTCCTCCGCCGCGAGCAGCAGGATCTGGGCGTTGATCCGGTTGGCGACCTCGTCGGTCACCTCGCTGCCGAGAAAGACGATCCGCTCTCGCAGCAGCCGCTCGTACACCTGGTCGCCGAAGGTCCGCTGACCGTCGTCCAGCATCGTGACCATCTCGTCCACCTCCACCCGCCGGTGGGCGACCTCCGCCGCTCGGGAACCGGCCCGTCCAGCGTGCGCCGCCTGGGTGGCCGTTCCCCAGCACTTCTGCCCGGGGCAGATCCGCCCACGGCAGAACGGGTCCGGCGGTCACCGTCCTGCTGGTCGGCCCAGCCGTGACCACGCCCCGGCCGCCACCAGGTCCCCGGCGAGCAGCCGGGGCGGGACAGACGGCGACCTCGTCGGTGCCGCGCCGACGAGCCTGAGGGCGTGGGCGGATCAGCTCGACAGTGGTTGCAGGTGACGTCCTGCCGGTTCGGCCGTGGCCTGGTCAGGGCCGTCGGCTCCCGCGTCGGCCTCGGCGGTGTCGCCGAAGACGATGATGCGAAGACCGCCATTGAAGCCGAATCCGCCGGACGGTCCGGCAGCGACACCACCGGCGACGACACCGCCAGCAACGACACCGCCACCGGTGGCGCCACCGGGGGCGAAGTCGCCGCCCAGCCGGGCGTACCCGCCGACCGTCGCCGACCCGCCGCTGCCCTGGAACCCGCCGGCCAGGCCGGTGCCGAGGGACGCGGTGTCGATCAGGCTGCTGCCGAATCCGATGCCGCCGAACTGCGCGACCGGGTGGGCGAAGCCGTCCGTGCCGCGCGGGACGGAGGCGGTGGGGTTGCCACCCCGGACGGCCGGGACGTAACTGCCCTGGGGAGTGGTCGGGGCCGGCCGCTCGACCCGGCGCAGCTCGTCGCGTACCTCTCCGAGCAGGTCGGACAGGGGGAGGCCGAGCGCCCGGGAGACCGCGCCGAGCACCTCGGAGGAGGCTTCCTTGCGCCCCCGCTCGACCTCGGAGAGATAGGGCACCGACACCCCGGCGGCCTCGGCCACCTCGCGTAGCGTGCGGTGCTGTCGTTGGCGCTGGCGGCGCAGCACCGCACCGATCACCCGTCGCAGCAACGTCATGCGTGGGCCTCACTCTCGCCGGTCTGCGCTGACCGTACCCATCATGCCGGGCCGACGCCCGCCGCGCCGCCCCTCGCTGCGCCACCCCGCCGTGCGGATCGGCGGGCAGGGGCTATCTTGTGGGCGTGCAGTCGACCGAGTCGGGCCAGGCCCCGCGGTGATCCACTTTCCCGCGCAGCGGCGAGGTCCGCTCAGCGCGTTGAGTCTGCGGCTGGCCGCCGCCGTCGGACTGGTGCTCGCCGTGGTGACGGTGGTCTACCTCGACCGCGACGGGTACCGGGACGTCAACGAGGACGGCATCACGCTCCTCGACTGCTTCTACTACGTGGTCGTCTCGCTCTCCACCACCGGGTACGGCGACATCACCCCGGTCAGCGACTCGGCACGGCTGATCAACGTCCTGTTCATCACGCCGGCCCGGGTGCTGTTCCTGATCATCCTGGTCGGCACCACCCTGGAAGTCCTGACCGAGCAGTACCGGACCGGCCGCCGCCTGCACCGGTGGGAGAGAAAAGTGAAGGATCACGTCATCATCTGCGGCTACGGCACCAAGGGCCGTAGCGCGGTCTCGGCGTTGCTGGAGAACGGTTTCGAGAAGTCCCGGATCGTGGTGGTGGAGCGCAACGGCGCGGCGCTGCGGCAGGCCACCTCGAACGGGCTGGTCGCCATCGAGGGCTCCGCCACCCGCTCCTCGGTGCTCAACCAGGCACACGTGCGGACCGCCAAGGCGGTGATCATCGCGACCGACAGCGACGACGCGTCGGTACTGGTGGCGCTGACCGTACGGCAGCTCACCGCCGGACAGGTGCGGATCATCGCCGCCGCGCGGGAGGCGGAGAACGCGCCGCTGCTCAAGCAGAGCGGCGCGCACCACGTGATCGTCTCGTCGGCGACCGCCGGGCGGCTGCTGGGCCTGTCGACCTCCGCGCCGCCGCTGATCGACGTGGTGGAGGATCTGCTGACCCCCGGTCAGGGGATGGCACTGGCCATGCGCTCGGCCGAGCGGAACGAGGTGGGCCGGAACCCGCGCGAACTGGAGTCCCTGGTGATCGCCCTGGTCCGGCGCGGCAAGGTGGTCACCCTGGCCGACCAGGCGGGCGCGGTGGTCGAGACCGGCGACATGCTGGTCCACGTACGCGACGACCGACCCACCGCCAACACCCTGCCCTGATCGCCGACCCGGGTCAGCAGAGGACGTCGGGGTTGTCCCGGATGGCCTCCGTGCAGGTCGCCGGCCCGCCGCTGCTGGCCCGCCGCAGCAGGTCGTAGAGCGTGTCCCGCTCGGCGGGGTCGAGTGCGGCGAGTACGTCGTCCTCGGCTCCGGCCAGGGCGCACTCGGCCTCGTTGAGCCGCTTCGTCCCGTGCTCGGTGAGGCTGACCACGTGTCGACGGCGGTCCTCGGGGGAGCGGCGACGCTCGACGAGCTCCGCCGTCTCCAGGTCGTTGAGCAGCCCCACCACGTTCGTGCCGTCGAGTTGCAGGCTGCCCGCCAACGCCTGCTGACTCATCTCGCCGGCCTCCCGCAGCACGGTGAGCGCGACCAGGTGCCGGGGCCGCAGGCCGAGCGGTGCCAGCACCGACTCCGACCGTAGGCGCATCCGGCGGGCCAGGAACTCGAGCAGGGCGCCGGAACGACGCTCCCTGTGCTCGGCCGGCCCGGCAGTCATGTGACCGAGTTTACCCCCACCGCGAAACATTGGCCTGCTATAAATAGTTGGCGCTACACAAACCATCTGTGAGGGGTTAGCCAATGCCGCACCTGTTGCACATCGACTCGAGCATCCGGGGAGAGCAGTCGGTCAGCCGCCGGCTCACCGCCCGCGCCGCCGCCGCGTGGCAGGCCGCGCACCCCGGCGGCACGATCACCTACCGCAACCTCGGCAAGGAGCCGCTGCCGCACCTCGACGAGGCCGCCGAGACGGCCCGGCGGACGCCGCCCGACCAGCGCACCCCGGAGCAGCGCCGCACCTGGGAGCTGACCGAGCAGGTGGTCGCCGAGGTGCGGGCCGCCGACACCGTGCTGCTCGGGCTGCCGCTCTACAACTACGGCGCGCCGAGCAGCGTGAAGAGCTGGGTGGACCAGTTGATCGCGCCCGGCCTGTCGTACGACCCGACGACCGGTGCCGGGCTGCTCGGTGGCCGGGAGTTCATCGTGCTGGCCTCCCGGGGCGGCGGCTACGGCGCCGGCACTCCGCGTGAGGGCTGGGACCACGCCGCGCCCTGGCTGCCGCACGGTCTGTCGATGACCGGCCTGGAGCCGAGGTTCATCGGTTGCGAGCTGACCCTGGCGCCGAGCGTCCCGGCCATGTCCGAGCTGATCCCGCTGCACGAGGAGAGCCTCACGGTGGCGCAGCGGAGCATCGACGAGCTGTGGGTGCCGGCCACGGTCTGACCCGGTACGGAAAACGGCCGGGCCGCCCCGTCAGGGGGCGGCCCGGCCGTTTCGGATGATCCGGTGGCTCAGAGAATCGTCCAGGTGTCGCCGCTGCCCAGCAGGCCGGCGAGCTGCTGCTCCGGCGTCTCGGTGACCTTGGCCTGGGCCTCGGCCACCTGCCCCTGGACCACGCTGTCGTACGACGGCCGGCGTACCGACCGGAACACCCCGATCGGGGTGTTGCGCAGGTCGAAGCCGGGCAGCCGGGACAGCGCGAAGGCGTACGCCGGGTCGTCGACCGTGGCGTCGTGCACCACGATCTCCTCCGCCGGAGTGGACGCCGTCTCGCGGACCTCGAGGCCGAAGCCGCGCGGCGGGTGCACCACGCAGAACTGCCCGTCCTTGCCGAACGTGATCGGCTGGCCGTGCTCCAGCCGGATCAGGTGGTCGTCGCGGACGCCCGGCTCCTTGAGCTGCTCGAACGCGCCGTCGTTGAAGATGTTGCAGTTCTGGTAGATCTCCACGAAGGCCGAACCCTCGTGCTCCGCCGCCGCGCGCAGCACCGACTGGAGATGCTTGCGGTCCGAGTCGATGGTGCGGCCGACGAAGGTGGCCTCCGCACCGAGCGCCAGCGACAGCGGGTTGAACGGCGCGTCCGCCGACCCGACCGGCGTCGACTTCGTGATCTTGCCGACCTCGGAGGTCGGCGAGTACTGCCCCTTGGTCAGACCGTAGATCCGGTTGTTGAACAGCAGGATCTTGAGGTTGACGTTGCGGCGCAGCGCGTGGATCAGGTGGTTGCCGCCGATGGAGAGCGCGTCACCGTCCCCGGTGACCACCCAGACCGACAGGTCCGGACGGGAGACCGACAGGCCGCTGGCGATCGCCGGGGCACGCCCGTGGATCGAGTGCATCCCGTAGGTGTTCATGTAGTACGGAAAGCGCGACGAGCAGCCGATGCCCGAGACGAAGACGATGTTCTCCCGGGGGATGTTCAGCTCCGGCATGAACTGCTGGACGGCCGCGAGGATCGCGTAGTCACCGCAGCCGGGGCACCAGCGCACCTCCTGGTCGGACTTGAAGTCCTTGGCGGTGAGCTTCAGAGCGACGGGCTCAGACATTCTTCAGGACCTCTTCCAGCATCGACTCCAGCTCGGCGGCGGTGAACGGCAGGCCGCGGACCTGGTTGTAGCCGATCGCGTCGACCAGGTAGCGGGCCCGGATCACGTGGGCGAGCTGGCCGAGGTTCATCTCGGGGATGACCACCCGGTCGTACGCACCGAGCACCGTGCCCAGGTTCGCCGGCATCGGCGCGAGGTGGCGCAGGTGCGCCTGGGCCACCGGCAGCCCACGCTGGCGCAGCGCCCGGCAGGCGGCACCGATCGGGCCGTACGTGGAGCCCCAACCGAGCACCAGCACCCGGGCGTCGCCGTCCGGGTCCTCGACCTCGACGTCCGGCACCGGGATGGTCTCGATCCGGGCCGCCCGGGTCCGCACCATGAAGTCGTGGTTCGTCGGGTCGTACGAGATGTCGCCGGTCTTGTCGGCCTTCTCCAGACCGCCGATCCGGTGCTCCAGCCCCGGGGTGCCGGGCACCGCCCACGGACGGGCCAGCGTCTGCGGATCGCGGAGGTAGGGCAGGAAGGTGGTGCCGTCCTCGCCGTTCGGCGCGGTGGCGAACTCGACCCGCAGGTCGGGCAGGGACTCCACCTCGGGCAGCAGCCACGGCTCGGAGCCGTTGGCGACGTAGTTGTCCGACAGCAGGATCACCGGCGTGCGGTAGGTCAGCGCGATCCGCGCCGCCTCCAGCGCGGCGTGGAAGCAGTCCGACGGCGACTTCGGCGCGATCACCGCCACCGGCGCCTCGCCGTGCCGCCCGAACAACGCCATGTTGAGGTCGGCCTGCTCGGTCTTGGTCGGCATACCCGTGGACGGCCCGGCCCGCTGCACGTCGACGATGACCAGCGGCAGCTCCAACGCCACCGCGAGCGAGATCGTCTCGCCCTTCAGCGCGACGCCGGGACCGCTGGTGGTGGTGACCCCGAGCGCGCCGCCGTACGAGGCGCCCAGCGCCGCCCCGATCGCGGCGATCTCGTCCTCGGCCTGCATGGTGGTGACACCGAAACGCTTGTGCTTGCTCAGCTCGTGCAGGATGTCCGAGGCCGGGGTGATCGGGTACGCCCCGAGGAACACCGGCAGGCCGGAACGGACCCCGGCGGCGACGAGACCGAGCGAGAGCGCGGCGTTGCCGGTGATGTTGCGGTACGTCCCGGACGGCATCTTGGCCGGCTTGACCTCGTACCGGACGGCGAAGTCCTCGGTGGTCTCGCCGAAGTTCCAGCCCGCCTTGAAGGCGGCGATGTTGGCGGCGACCAGCTCCGGGCGCTTGGCGAACTTGCGCTCCAGGAACCGCAGCGTCGAGGAGTACGGGCGGGAGTACATCCAGCTCAGCAGCCCGAGAGCGAACATGTTCTTGGCCCGCTCGGCGTCCTTCTTGGACACGTCCTGCTCGGCCAGCGCGCCGATCGTCATCGAGGTCAGCGCCACCGGGTGCACCGCGTACCCGTCGAGACTGTCGTCGTCGAGCGGGTTGCTGGCATACCCGACCTTGGCCAGGTTGCGCTTGGTGAACTCGTCGGTGTTGACGATGATGTCGGCCCCGCGCGGCAGGTCGGCGAGGTTGGCCTTGAGTGCCGCCGGGTTCATCGCCACCAGCACGTTCGGCGCGTCGCCGGGCGTGAGGATGTCGTACTCGGCGAAGTGCACCTGGAAGCTCGACACACCCGGCAGGGTGCCGGCGGGTGCCCGGATCTCGGCCGGGAAGTTGGGCAGCGTGGAGATGTCGTTGCCCAGTTGCGCGGTCTCGGAGGTGAACCGGTCGCCGGTCAGCTGCATGCCGTCGCCGGAGTCACCGGCGAACCGGATGACCACCCGCTCCAGTTGGCGGATCTGCTTGCTCACGGCCGCACCCCGCTCCGTCGTGCGTGGCCCGCTCGGCTGAACTGGATGGTGACCTCGCCTTGCCCGGCCACGAGACCTCCTTGACGCGCCGCTGCACCGGCCGTCCGCGAAAGGTCCGGCCCGCCTGTCATTCCTCACCCAGAGCCTACGTCGGATCGAGGCTCCGCCTGCCCCGGAGGTCCGCCGACTGGGACTGGATTGTGGGGGTCTATGCGGCCCCTTGGGGGGTTTCGCCCGGCACGCCGTAATCCAGATCACCGCCCAATCCGGGCGGACCGCCAGGGATTGACCCGACCCGCCGACGGTTTCCGCCGGTAGGCTGATCGATCGTGACCGGTTACCTGGGCTCGTACGCGACGCTCGGGCTGTTGCTGCTCGCCGGCGTCCTCTTCCTCGTCGTCGCCTTCTCGGCCAACCGGGTGCTGCGCCCGGCCCGCCCGGCGGACCCGCCCGGCAAGCGGGCCAACTACGAGTGCGGTGTCGACCCCGTCGGCGGCGACTGGGCGCAGATGCAGATCCGCTACTACGTCTACGCCTACCTGTACGTGCTGTTCGCGGTCGAGGCGGTGTTCCTCTTCCCCTGGGCGGTGGTCTTCGACCGACCCGGCTTCGGCCTGGTCACGGTCGTGGAAATGGCGATCTTCGTGGCCATCCTCGCGCTCGGCCTGCTGTACGCCTGGCGTCGCCGGATCCTCGACTGGACCTGACCCCGGTCAGGCCAGCCCGCGCCGGGTCACCGTGGGCGGGCGGGTGCCCCGGATGGACGCCACCATGTCGAGTACCCGGCGGGTCTGACGGACCTGGTGGGCCCGGAAGACCCGGGCACCCAGCCAGGCGGAGACCGCCGTGGCGGCGAGCGTCCCCTCCAGCCGCTCGGCGACCGGCAGGTCCAACGTCTCGCCGACGAAGTCCTTGTTCGACAGGGCCACCAGCAAGGGCCACCCGGTGTCGGCCAGCTCACCGAGCCGCCTGGTGATCTCCAACGAGTGCCGGGTGTTCTTGCCGAAGTCGTGCGCCGGGTCGATGAGGATCCCGTCGGGACGTACCCCGAGGGCCACCGCCCGCTCGGCGAGCCCGGTCACCGTCGTCACCACGTCGGCCACCACGTCGTCGAAGGCCGCCCGGTGCGGCCTGGTCCGTGGGCTCAGCCCTCCGGCGTGCGAGCAGACCAGCCCGGCCCCGGTCCGCGCGGCGACCCGGGCCAGCGCCGGGTCCGCACCCGACCAGGTGTCGTTGAGCAGGTCCGCACCGGCGGCCACCGCCTCCACCGCCACCTCGGCCCGCCACGTGTCGATGGAGATCACCACGTCCGGGAAGGCGGCCCGGACGGCGGCGATGGTGTCCACCGTCCGTCGGATCTCCTCGGCCACGTCCACCTCGGCACCCGGCCCGGCCTTCACCCCACCGATGTCGACGATCTGCGCGCCCTCGTCCACGGCGCGGGCCACCGCCCGCAGCGCGCTGTCCGCCTCGTACGTCGCGCCCCGGTCGAAGAAGGAGTCCGGAGTGCGGTTGACGATCGCCATCACCACCAGCTCGTCGGGACCGAAAATCCGTCCACCGAGCCGCAGCTCCCCGGCCACGCCGCCTCCTCCATCGCCGTACGCCGCCGGCCGCTCACCCGGCCGCCGACCACGACGCTATCCCGCGCCAGGTCACGGGCACCGTCCGGTACGGCGCGCCGGGTGGGGTCGCTCCGGGGCCGTCGACATGCCACGATCAGTGGTATGGGTCAGCTTCTGCTCCTGCTGGTCGTGGCGGTCGCCGTCGCGGCGGTGGTGTTCGGGGTCACGGTGCTGGTCACCGGCCGGGATCCCGGCCTGGTGCCGGTCGAGGCGGACGGGCGGGCGGTGCCGCTGCCCGGCGACCGTCCGCTGCGCGAGTCGGACGTCGGCGAAGTGCGTTTCGACACCGCCCTGCGCGGATATCGAATGGCCCAGGTCGACCAGGCGCTGCGCCGGGCGGCGTACGACATCGGCTACAAGACCGAGCTGATCGGGGTGCTGGAGGCAGAGGTGACCGCGTTGCGCGACGGACGGACGGCCGAGGCCGACGCCCTGCAGCGCGCCCGCGAGCAGTCCGTGGGCCTGGCCACCGGCCCGGCCGCCGACGTCACCCCGCCCGCACCCGACCCCTCCACCCCGTCGGTCTCCGACATCACCGTCACCCCGGCGGAAGCGGACGTCCCCGTCACCCCTGCGAACGCCGCTGCGTCCGGCAGTGCCGCGTCCGGTACCGGCGTGTCCGCCGCGACGAAGGCCAAGGACGCGCCGACGACTGCCCCGGCGGCGACCGCGCCGACCGGCGGCCACGGCGACGCCGCGACCGGTGAAGGTCAGATCGCCGAGACCGGCGGTGCGGGCGTCACGCCGACCGGCGATCAGCAGATCGCCCCGCCCGTCGAGGCAGCAGGCCGCACGTCCGACGACGACGCGCCGGAGGCCGAGCTTCGCGGGCCGGTGGTCCGCTCGGAGTCGGCGTGAGCGATCCGGAGGGGCAGGACGATCTGCGCCAGGCGGCCCAACCGGGCGCCGGTGAGGTCACCGCGACCGTGATCGTCGACGCCCCGGCCGAGAAGGTCTTCGCGGCACTGCTCGCCTGGGAACGTCAGTCCGACTGGATCCCGTTCACCAGAGTGCGGGTGGTCGAGGGCGACGGCGGCGAGGGCAGCCTGGTCGAGGCGGTCACCGCGCTCGGCCCGGCGGTGCTGCGGGACAAGATGCGGGTCGTCCGGGTGGACGCGCCGTACGAGATCGGCGTGGTGCACTGCGGCACCCTGCTGCGTGGTCCTGGCGTGCTGCGCTGCACGCCGTTGGCGGGCGGGCGTACCCAGGTGGTCTGGCACGAGTGGTTCCACCTGCCCGGCGGCACCGCCGGTCGCGCGGCCTGGCCGGTGCTCTGGCCCGGCTCGAAGTTCAGCCTCACCCAGGCGCTGCGTCGGTTCGCCCGTCAGGTCGAGCAGGGCCGCATACCCTGACCCGGTGCACCCCGCCGATCGCTGAGCCGCCCCACGGTGTCCGGCGGCGGGGTGGGCGCTCGATCTGTTCCGCTTTGGGCAGACCCGCGAGCACCACGAGCTTCCTCGTCAGTGGGCGGCGTGTAGATCAGATCGTGTGGATCGTGATGAGGTCTTCGAGCCCTGCGAGATCCTCGGCGTTGCGGGTGTACACGGCGGCGTCATGGGCGTGTGCTGTTGCCGCGATGAGCAGGTCCATCACCCTCGCTCGCGGTTGGCGGCCGGTCTCGACGACACGTGCGGCCAGCCGTGCGTAGCTATCGGCGATCACGTCGTCGATGGGAAGTGGATCAAATCGACGTTGGATGGCACTCAACCGTGCCAACCGGAGCGCCCTCGCCTCGGCGGTCTTCGCGACCAGGACACCGAACTGGAGTTCGGCGAGGCTGGCGACGCTGATGGCCAGCTCGCCGGGAATCGGGGTCACGTCGGTGGCGATAAGGATGCTGGTGTCGAGGATGCCGCGACTCACCGCTCGACCCACGGATCCGTGATGGCGTTGTCGAGCAGGTCCCGATCACCCGCCCACTCTGGGTCCGTGGGCTGTTCGAACACGCCGGCGAGGTCGTCCCACTCGCGCCAGGTGCGAGGACTGACCGGGCCGAGCACGGCTGCCGGTCGGCCTGCGACGGTGATCGTCACACGTTCGCCTGCCTGCGCCCGACGCACCAGGTCGCTGGCGTTCTGCCGCATCTCCCGCAGCCCCACCTCATGCATACCGCCAAACGTAGCACATGTGCTACCTGCGCCCGAGGGTCAGTCAGCACCTCGCTGCGGCCGATCCTTCGGGCCGCGGCGGTCACACCCACGACGTAGCCTCGGGGCCGTGACTGAACTGGTGATCGGTGCCGACGGGCTGGCCCGCTGCGCCTGGGGGGCGAGTACGCCCGACTACGCGGTCTACCACGACACCGAGTGGGGCCGCCCGCTGCGTGGCGACGACGCGCTCTTCGAACGGATGACGCTGGAGGCGTTCCAGTCCGGGCTGTCCTGGTTGACGATCCTGCGCAAGCGTCCGGCGTTCCGGGCGGCCTTCGACGACTTCCGGATCGAGGCGGTCGCCGGTTACGGCGAGGCCGACGTGGCGAGGCTGCTGGCCGACGCGGGCATCGTCCGCAACCGCGCCAAGATCGAGGCGGTGATCGCGAACGCGCGGGCCGCGCTGGAGCTGCCGGAGGGGCTGTCCGCGCTGCTCTGGTCGTTCGCGCCGGACGCCGACCGAGACCGTCCCACCGCGTTGACCGGGGTGCCGTCGTCGACCGACGCCTCCGCCGCCATGGCCAAGGCGCTCAAGCGGCGGGGCTTCCGGTTCGTCGGCCCGACCACGGCGTACGCGCTGATGCAGGCCACCGGAATGGTCGACGATCACCTGGCGGGCTGCCACGTCGTGGCGACCCGGGCGAACGTGATGAGATGAGGACATGACGACCGACACCGCGCACCGGCGCAGCGGCGCGAGCCACGCGGAGGGCCCCGGAGCCTGGGCGGTGCTGCTGCCGCCCGGCAGGTACGACGCCGAGCGGCTCGTGCACCACGACACGCTGGAGCTGACCGGCCTGGACGACCGCCTCCTGCCCGGCCCCGGCGACCAGATCGCGGTGCTGGCCGACGAGCCGCCCCGGCTGGTGGCGCTGGGCCGGGTCGCCGTGCCGACCGGGCACGCTCCCGACGACCCGGAGGACCCGCAGTCCGACCGGGGGCCCGACGCGCTGGTGGTCACGTACACCCGGCGGGCCTTCGACGAGCCGGTGCCAGCGGAGACGCTGACCCTCGACGGGCCGGTCACCGCGCTCGACCCGGTGACCTTCCGCGAGCTGGCCGACCGGCTCGGCCCGCCGCCGCAGCGGCGGACCTGGCTGGTCAGCCTGGACCTGCCGATCGAGGCCGACTCGCCGGCCGAGGCGGTCCGGCTGTTCTGGGCGTACGTGCAGGAGTTGGGCCCCCGGGAACTGCCCGCCTTCGTCTCACCCTCCGGCGACGAGTTGGCCATGCAGGCCTTCGTGCTGGGCGCCGAGGCGAACCAGGACCCGGAGGAGGACGACTGACCCGTCCGGGTCAGCGTCCCTCGAAGACCGGCTTCTGCTTGTTGACGAAAGCCAGCGTGGCCGCCCGGTGGTCGGCGGTGCCACCGCAGATCGCCTGCGCCTTCGCCTCGGCGGCCAACGCGTCAGCCAGCGTGCCGGCGTCGGCCACGGAGAGCTGACGCTTGATCGCCCCGTAGGCCACGGTCGGGCCGGCGGCGAGTCGGGTGGCGAGTTCCTGGGCGGTGGCGAGCACCTGCTCGTCGTCGTCCAGCAGCCGGTTGAGCAGGCCCAGCCGGGCAGCCTCGTCGGCGCGTACCGGCTCGGCAAGCATCAGCAGCTCGACGGCCTTGGCGTGGCCGACCAGCCGGGGCAGCGTCCAGGACGCACCGGTGTCGGCGGCGAGCCCGACCTTGGCGAACGCCATCAGGAAGCTGGTCGACGGCCCGCCGACGCGGAAGTCGGCGAGGAACGCCAGTGAGGCCCCCGCACCGGCGGCCATCCCGCGTACCGCCGCCACCACCGGCTTGGCCAGGTTGGCCAGCCGGGCGGCGATCGGGTTGTAGTGCAGCGCCACGGTGTCCAACGGCCGACCCGCGCCCTCCTGGAGGGTGGTCACGTGTTCGCGCAGGTCCTGGCCGGCGCAGAAGTTCCCGCCGGCACCGGCGAGCACCACCGCCCGGACGCCGCGGTCGGCCTCCAACTCGGCGAGGGTGTCCCGGAGCGCCTCCTTGAGCGCCACGTCGAGCGCGTTCATCGCCGTCGGGCGGTTCAGGGTGAGCGTGGCGACGGCGTCCGTGCGGTCGACGAGTAGCGGCTCTGTCACGTGTGGCGACCCTTCTGTCGGGCGATCCGGTGTCCTCCGTCGAGGCACTGTTCGACGTACCGGTCGGCGGCCGGCCGGAGCCGGGCCGCGTGCCGGTCGAAGAAGCCGGCCGCGGCGGTGCCGGGCCAGCGTTCGGGAAGCAGCGCCGGTGGTAGCTGCGGGTCCCGGAACAGGAAGGTACGCCACGCGTGCACCAGCCGGAACCGGGCCGCGTACGCCTCCTCGTCGCCGCTACGTGCGGAGACTCCGCTCAACAGGGCGCGCTGCTCGGTGACGAACTGCTCGTACGCCCGGCCGATCTCGGCGAGGTCCCAGGCCCGGCGGACCAGGCCCATCGCGCCCGGCGTGCCGGCGGCGTGCGCCGCGCTGAACCGCTCGAACCGGACGCCCGCCTCGCTGAGCAGCAGGTCGACGTCCTCGGCCGGGCGGGTGGCCACCCAGGTCTGTTCGTCGAGCGTGCCGTAGCCGAGATACCGCAGGTTGGCGGCGAGGCGCTGGCGGTCACGTCGCGCCGTTGGCGCGTCGAGCACCAACAGGTCGAACCGGCCGTCCCAGGTGACCCGACCGGTGCGGTAGATCCGGGAGGCCGCCTCGTCCAGCCGTCGGGCCGCCTTGGGTGTGATCGAATAGCCCGGTCCGGAGGTCAGTTTGACCGGTTCGAGCCACCCCTGCCGGACCATGCGGGAGACCGCCGTCCGTACGGCGGGTGGAGCGATCCCGAGCGGCGCCAGCAGCTTCACCAGGGCGGCAACGGGTGCGCGGCCACCCCGGGGTCGAAGGTGGTCGCCGTATAGGTCGAAGAGTGCCGACCGTGCCTGCATGACCGCACATTGTGACAGGCCATCTCGCGATAAGCTAGATGCTGTTACATCAATGCTGCTTCGGTTTGGGTCCGGCGGTGTTCATCAGGGAAAATCGTTGGTCGACACCTCCCGTGCACATTGCGGGTGGTCATGGCGAAGTGGCTGTGGGGCAACCCACCGACCCTGGTGTAGGTCTGAGGGGAGACAACATGGCGGCGATGAAGCCGCGGACGGGCGACGGTCCGCTGGAAGTCACCAAGGAGGGCCGGGGCATCGTCATGCGGGTCCCGCTGGAGGGCGGTGGCCGGCTCGTCGTCGAGATGACTCCCGACGAGGCGACGGCGCTCGGTGACGCGTTGAAGGCGGCCGCCGGCTGAACAAGGCCGGTTCGTCGGCGACGCTCGCCGCCGCGGACGGTTCGTCAAACCCTGAGCCACCGGCTGAGCCGGTGGCTCAGGGCCTTCACACCATCTCGCCGGGCAGCCGCCCCGCGATCGTCCTCAGGAGGTACGGCTCCGCGTGCTCGCCATCCGTCTGACCGCCGAGCCGGACCGGCTCGACGTCCTGGCCCTGCCCGTCCGACCCGGCAACGACGACACGTCGGCCGAGCCGGTGCCCACCGGGGCGCCGCTGCCCACGGGGGTCGCCGACGAGGCTGCCGCGCTGGTCGCGCCGGCCCGGGTCACCGGCCGACCCGGTCAGGTCCACACCCAGGTACGACCGGGTGGCACCCCCGCCCGGCTGCTGCTGCTCGGTGTGGGTGAGGCGGACGAGGCGGCCTGGCGTGCGGCGGGTGCCGGACTGGCCCGGGCAGCTCAAGATGAGACTCATGTCACAGTGGCGTTGCCGACGGAGGTCTCACCCGAGGCGGTGCGCGGGCTGGTCGAGGGCCTGCTGCTCGGCTCGTACCGCTTCCGCCTCGGCGACGACCGGGACGCCCCGACGCTGACCGGGGTCGACCTGGCGGTCACCGACCCCGACGCGTACGCGCAGGCCGTCGCGACGGCCCGGACCACCGCCGAGATGACCCGGCTGGCCCGGGACCTGACCAACACGCCCTCCTCGATCAAGAACCCGGAATGGTTCGCCGCCCAGGTCACCGACGCCGCCGCCGACCTGCCCGGACTCCGGGTACGGGTACGCGAGCCGGAGCAGCTGGCCGCCGAGGGGTTCGGCGGGATCCTCGCGGTGGGCGGCGGCTCGGCCAGCGGCCCCCGCCTGGTCGAGATGGACTGGCACCCGGCCGACGCCCGGACCCACGTGGTGCTGGTCGGCAAGGGCATCACCTTCGACACCGGCGGCATCTCGATCAAGCCCGTGCCGGCGATGAAGCTGATGCGCAAGGACATGGCCGGGGCGGCGGCCGTCGTCGCGGCCACCCTGGGCGCGGCGGCCCTGCGACTGCCGGTCCGGATCACCACGCTCACCCCGCTGGCCGAGAACATGGTCAGCGGCTCGGCGTTCCGCCCCGGCGACGTCATCCGGCACTACGGCGGCCTGACCAGCGAGACCACCAACTCCGACGCCGAGGGCCGGCTGGTCCTCGCCGACGTGCTGGCGTACGCCGTGCAGGAGCTCAAACCCGACCTGCTGATCGACCTGGCCACGCTGACCGGGGCGAACGCGGTCGCGCTCGGCACCCGCATCGGCGCGCTCTACAGCGACAACGACCAGTTGGCCGCAGACCTGCTGGCGGCCATCGACACGGCCGGCGAGTCCGCCTGGCGAATGCCGCTGGCCGCCGACTACGTCGAGCACCTCGGCAGCGACGTGGCCGACCTGCACAGCGCACCGACGCAGGGGGCCGGATCGGTGCTGGCCGCGCTCTACCTGCGCGAGTTCACCGGCGAGCTGCGTCAGCAGTGGCTGCACATCGACATGTCGGCGCCGTCGTGGTGCGACCGCGACGACGCGGAGCTGACCCGGGGCGCGACCGGCTGGGGCGTACGCGGCCTGCTGCGCTGGCTGGCGACCCTCTCCTGACCGACGGCTCGGCGGCGGTGCGCGCGAATCAGCAGCGCACCGCGGCCAGCAGCCCGTGCCCCACCGGCAGCATCGCCGGGATCCAGTGCTCCGACTCGCGGATGGCCTTGATCGTCTCGCGTACCGTCACCGTCTCCGCGTCCCGCGCGGCCGGGTCACCGATCCGGCCTCCGGCCAGCGTGCCGTTGAGGACCAGCACCCCGCCCGGCCGCAGCAGCCGCAGCGCGGCCTCCACGCAGGCGGTGAAACCGGTCGCCTCGGCGTCGACGAAGACCAGGTCGTACGCGCCGTCGGCGAGCCGGGGCAGCACGTCCAGCGCGCGTCCGGTGATGATGCGGGTCCGACCGGCGACGAAACCGGCCTCGGTGAAGATCCGGCGGGCGATCCGCTGGTGCTCCACCTCGACGTCGATGGTGGTGAGTACTCCGTCGGCCCGCATCCCGCGCAGCAACCAGACGCCGCTGACCCCGGTTCCGGTGCCGATCTCGACCACCGCCCGCGCGTTGCCGGCGGCGGCGAGCAGGCGCAACGCGGCGCCCGCACCCGGGGTGACCGCGTCGAGTCCGACCTCCCGGGCGAGGCTGCGCGCGGTACGCAGCACGAGATCCTCGGTGACGTACGACTCGGCGAACTGGAGAGCCGGGTTCGTCGAACTGCCGGAACCGGCGACCGTGGCGATGGGACACCTCCGGGCGGCGAGCATGATGCGCAGGGCGGGTGGGCACTGTGACTCTAGAGGCGGCCCGCCACCGGCGCAGCCGCGCGTCCACCCGCAGTGACAACCGCTGACCCCATGCGGCACATCCGTGCAATCCTGGAAGCGGTATCCCGTCGACGGCATCGGGGCGGCGTCCGATCGCCGGATCGCGGGACACCGGGGGACGGACTGGGAGGCACCGAGTGACCGACGGCTGGGACTGGCGCCAGCCCGGCGCGAGCGGCGTACCGGCGGGACAGCCGGTGCCCGGAACTCCGCCGGCAGGCTCGTCGGCACGCGAGGGCGCCCCGCCGGGCGTCTCACCGTGGTGGTCCGACGCGCTCAGCGACCCGTGGCGGGACCCGAACGCTCCGACGGCGGTGGTGCTGCCGGCGGCACCGGTCGCCGGTGCAGAGCCGGAACGGGTCACCGACCCGGACGCGCCCGGGCGCCCGAAACTGCACCAGATGCTGCTGGTGCCCCTGCTGGCCGCGTTGCTCGCCGGCACACTCGGTGGTGCCCTCGGGTACGCCTTCGCGGTCCGTGGCGGCGCGGCCGGGCCGGTGCTCGGCGCCGCACCCGGGACCGCCCCCACGCTCGCCCAGCGCCCGCCGGAGTCGCTGGCCGGGGTGGCCGAGCGGGTCCTGCCCAGCGTGGTCACCGTCCGGGTGGCCGGGGTGGGCGGCACCAGCGAGGGCTCCGGCTTCATCGTCAGCACCGACGGACACGTGATCACCAACGACCACGTCGTCGCCGGTGGCAGCGGCAAGGCGTCGGTGGTCTTCAACGACGGCAGCACCGACTCGGCGACGGTGGTGGGTCAGGACCCGGAGTCCGACATCGCCGTGATCAAGGTCTCACGTACCGGCCTGCGCCCGGTCGAGTTCGGCGACTCCGACGCCCTCGCGGTCGGCGACCCGGTGCTGGCCTTCGGCTCGCCGCTGTCGCTGGCGAACACGGTCACCTCGGGCATCGTCAGCGCGCTGGACCGGACCATGCAGGCCGGCGAGCCGGGCGGCCCGACGCGCTACTACGCCGCGATCCAGACCGACGCCGCCGTCAACCACGGCAACTCGGGTGGTCCGCTTGTCGACGCGGCGGGACGGGTGATCGGCGTCAACTCGACCATCAAGTCCCTGGTCGCGGACGGCCAGGAGGCCGGCAACATCGGTCTCGCCTTCGCCATCCCGATCAACCAGGCGAAGCGGATCACCCAGGAGATCATCGGCACCGGCAAGGCCCGGCGTACGGTGATCGGCGCTCAGGTGGGAGGACCCGGCGCCAACACCGGCGGCTCGGGTGTCCGCCTCGCCGCGGTGGAACCGGCGGGGCCGGCGGCCGGCGCCGGACTCCGGGCCGGCGACGTGATCCTGCGGCTCGACGGCCGACCCATGACCGAGCCGACCGACCTGATCGCCCTGGTCCGCAAGTACGCCCCGGGCTCGGTGGTGACGGTCGAGTACAGGCGGGGCGGCGACCAGCAGAACGCCTCGGTCACGCTGGCGGCGGATGCGAAGTGACCTCGCAGAACCCCTTCTGGCCGGGCCCCCGACGTGCGTACTCTGGCTGCGGTAGCCGGGGGAGGAGGACGGGGTGTTCGAGAACCTGAACGTGTGGGAGGTCGGCGCGCTGCTGCTGCTGGCGCTGCTGATCTTCGGCGACCGGCTGCCGCAGGTGATCAGCGACGGCCTGCGGATGGTGCGCAACCTGCGGAACATGGCGCGCAACGCCACCACCGACCTCAGCAAGGAACTCGGCACCGACATCCAGCTCGAGGACCTGCACCCCAAGGCGTTCATCCGCAAGCACCTGCTCAGCGAGGAAGACGAGCAGGCGATCCGCAAACCGTTGCAGGGTGTCTACGACAACCTCCGGGCGGACGTCACCGGCGTGCACAACGACCTCAAGGACGTCGCCACCGCCGCAGACCCGCGTACCCCCGCCGCCACTTCGTCGGCGGCGCGCACCACCGCACCGGCGGCGTCCCCGCCGGCCCCGCGCGCCGCCAGCTACGACGAGATCACCTGACGGCGCGCCTGGGCGGTCAGCGACCGGCCGGCGTGAGACCGAGCGGCTTGCCCAGCAGCGACTCCCGGCGCAGTGCGAGCCGGTCGGCGACCTGGCCCAGCGCCTTCGCCGCCGGAGAGTCCGGCGCGGCCAGCACGATCGGGTTCCCCTCGTCGCCGGCCTCACGCACCCGGGTGTCCAGCGGCACCTGACCCAGCAGCGGCACCTGCGCGCCGATGGTCTGCGTCAGCGAGTCGGCGACGGTCTGGCCGCCACCGGCACCGAAGACCTCCATCCGGGAACCGTCCGGCAGCTCCAGCCAGGACATGTTCTCGATCACACCGACCACCCGCTGGTGGGTCTGCAACGCGATCGCGCCGGCCCGCTCGGCCACCTCGGCGGCAGCGGCCTGTGGCGTGGTGACCACCAGGATCTCGGCGTTGGGCAGCAACTGGGCCAGCGAGATGGCCACGTCACCGGTGCCCGGAGGCAGGTCGAGCAGGAGCACGTCCAGGTCGCCCCAGTACACGTCGGCGAGGAACTGCTGCAACGCGCGGTGCAGCATCGGCCCGCGCCACACGACCGCGGCGTTGCCGGCGGTGAACATGCCGATCGAGATGACCTTCACACCGTGCGACTCCGGCGGCATGATCATGTCCTCGACCCGGGTGGGACGGCCGTCCGCGCCGAGCATCCGGGGCACCGAGTGTCCGTAGATGTCCGCGTCCACCACGCCGACGGAGAGCCCCCGGGCGGCCAGCGCCGCCGCCAGGTTCACCGTCACGCTGGACTTGCCCACGCCACCCTTGCCGCTGGCCACCGCGTACACCCGGGTGCGGGAGCCGGGCTGCGCGAACGGGATGACCGGCTCCTCGGACGCCCCACCGCCGCGCAGCGTGGCCTGGAGCTGCTGACGCTGCTCGGCGCTCATCACCCCGAAGTCGATCTCGACGCCGGTGACCCCGCTCACCGCGCCCACCGCGGCGGTGATGTCCGCCCGCAGCTTGTCCTTCAGCGGGCAGCCGGCCACCGTGAGCAGCAGCGCGACCCGGACCACACCGTCGTCGCCGATGTCGGCGGACTTGACCATGCCGAGTTCGGTGATCGGCCGGCGGATCTCCGGGTCGTTGACGGTGGCCAGGGCGGCCTGGACGGCGTCGTGGACGGTGCTGACGGGAGCTGACATGCCCGCAATGCTACGTCGGTCGTGATCCGCCTTCGGTGGCAGCGGCGACGGTGTGAGCCAGTCGATGACCAGGGTCAGGAGTGGCGGGGGGTGTCGCTGTCGCGCCGACCGTCCCCGAGAAGGTCCCCGTCCATCTCGTCGCGCGGCTCGTCCAGCGGGTCGGCGTCGTCGCCCCGCGCCGCCGACTCCTCCCGGAGCCGCCGCTCCAACCGCTGACGACGCTGCGCCGCCTCGTCCAGCTCCTCGGCCATCCGGGCCAGCTCGGACCGCAGGAAGTCCCGGGTCGCCACCTCACCCATCGCGATCCGCAACGCCGCGATCTCCCGGGCCAGGTATTCGGTGTCGGCCTTCTGCATGCCCGCCCGCCGCCGGTCCTCGTCCAGCGCCACCCGGTCCCGGTCGGCCTGCCGGTTCTGCGCCAACAGGATCAGCGGTGCCGCGTACGACGCCTGGATCGACAGGACCAGGGTGAGGAAGGTGAAGGTGTACGGGTCGAAGCGCAGAGCCGTCGGGGCGAGCGTGTTCCAGACGAACCACAGGGTGATGAACAGCGTCATGTAGACGATGAAGTTCGCCGTGCCCATGCCCCGGGCGATCGCCTCCGACCAGCGACCGAAGGTCTCCTGGTCGACCCGGGGCAACTTCAGGCCACGCGGCTCCCGGGGCAGGTCCAGCCGCTCTGTGCGCCGCTGCTCAGTCATCGACTCGCTCCGTGCTCACGTCGGCGGACTCCGCGCCGTTCGCGGCCTCCGGTGGGGTGCTCGGCACGGCGTCGCGGTCCCGCCAGTCCGGGGGCAGCAGATGGTCCAGCACGTCGTCGACCGTGACGGCACCCACCAGCCGGTTGTTCAGGTCGATCACCGGCATGGCGACCAGGTCGTAGGTGGCCATCCGGCGGGTGATCTCCGGCAGCGGCGTGGCCGGCCGCAACGGGTCGATGTCGTTGACCACCACCCCACCGAGCAGGTCCGCCGGCGGCTCGCGGAGCAACCGCTGGAAGTGCACCATGCCCAGGTAGCGGCCGGTCGGCGTGGCCATCGGCGCGCGGGACACGAACACCTGGGCGGCGACCGCCGGGGAGAGCTGCGGTTCCCGGATCCGCGCCAGGGCCTCCGCCACCGTCGCGTCCGGCGGCAGGATGACCGGCTCCGAGGTCATCACGCTGCCGGCCGTGCCCGGGGTGTACTTGAGCAACTGCCGGACCGGGTCGGCCTCGTCCGGCTCCATCAGGTCGAGCAGCACGTCCTGCTCCGGCGGCGGCAGCTCACCCAGCAGGTCGGCGGCGTCGTCCGGATCCATCTCCTCCAGCACGTCGGCGGCCCGCTCCCGGCCCAACGCGGTGAGGATCTCCACCTGGTCGCGCTCGGGCAGCTCGCTCAGCACGTCGGCCAGCAGAGGGTCGTCCAGCGCCGCCGCGACCTCGTTGCGGCGGGCGTCCGGCAGATCCTGCAACGCGTTGGCCAGGTCCGCCGGGCGCATGTCCTCGAGCACGGCGAGCAGGTTGGCGGTCCCCCCGGGCTCGGCGAGGCCGCTGAGCCCGCGTACCTTCTCCCACTCGACCTGCTGGAGGTTGCCCCGACGGGCCAGCCGGCCGGTCTGCTCCCGGGCTGCCACCCGGGTCAGCGACCAGTCCCCGGCGCGGCTGCACTCCATTGCCACGTCCACCACCGTGGCCGCCCGGTTCTCCGGGCCGAGCTGCACCCGACGGTCGAGCAACTCCTGGAGCACCAGCAACTCGTTCGGGCGCTTCTCGAAGCGGCGCAGGTTCAACGTGCCACTGCCCAGCACCACCGCGTCCGCGTCGATCGAGATGATCCGGTTGATGGAGAGGAAGATCCGCCGTCGCATCGGGATCTCGGCGACCAGGCCCACCACCTCGGGCGGCCGTGAGCCGGTGCGGAGCCGGGCCACGGCGTCGCGTACCCGGCCCACCTGGTCGCCGTTGGGATCGAAAACGGCGACTCCGGCGAGACGGGCGAGGTAGACCCGGGTCGGCGTGCTCACGGGCACCAGCCTAGGGCGTACGCGGAACTCAGCGCCCGGCTGTCACTTCCGGACAGCCCGGAGGGCCTAGTCTTTACCAACATGTCGACCTTGGCTTACGAGATCGTGGACGTCTTCACCGATCGTCCGTACGCGGGGAACCCGCTCGCGGTGGTCTTCGGTGCCGACGGGCTGGCCACCGAACAGATGCAGGCCCTGGCCCGGGAGTTCAACCTCTCCGAGACGGTCTTCGTGCTGCCCGCGACCCAGGTCGGCGCCACCTACCGGGCCCGGATCTTCACCCCGACCGAGGAGTTGCCGTTCGCCGGCCACCCCAGCGTAGGTGCGGCGGTGACCGCCAGCCGACGCGGCCTGTTCGGGACGGGACAGGTCAGCCAGGAGTGCGGTGCCGGGGTCCTGCCGATCGAGGTGACCGACGGCGGCGCCACGCTGACCGGCGGCACCCCCACCCTCGGGCCCGAGTTCGACCCGGAGCCGCTGCTGGAGGTGGCCGGACTGGCCGCCGACGACCATCTCGGCCCGGCACCCCGGGTGGCCGGCTGCGGGCTGGAGTTCCCGTTCCTGCCGGTACGCCCCGACGCGCTGGCGCGGGCCGAGGTCAATCCGGTGGCGGCCCGGCGGTACGGAATCGAACACGTGAGCGTCTTCTCCTGGAACGCCGACACGCAAACCGCACAGGCTCGGGTCTTCGTCCCCGGCCTCGGCGTACCGGAGGACCCGGCGACCGGTTCGGCCGCACTCGGTCTCGGCGTGTGGCTGGTCGCCACCGGCCTGCTGCCCGGCGAGGGACGTTCGTCGTACACCGTCCGGCAGGGCGTCGAGATGGGCCGACCGTCGACGCTGAGCTGCACGGTGACCGCCGCCGGTCGCACGGCGCTGGGTGCCAGCGTGGCCGGCCACGTCATGCCGGTGGCCCGGGGCGAGATCCTGGTGCCGCCGTTCGTCGGCTGACCGGCCGGGCACACGTACGGAAGGATGTGGTGGTGACCGACGAGCGTGACAGCACCCCCCTGGTCGCCGAGGCGATGAAGAAGGCCTCGGTGGCCTGGGTCGCGGTGGCGGGCGGACCCTCGCTCGCCCTGTGGTGCGTGCCCCTGGAGAGCGCCCTGTTCGTGGTCAGCGGCCCGGGGGAGCAGAGCGCGCCCGGACTGGCCGAGGCCGACGAGGCCCGGGTGACGCTCCGGGGCGACCACGGCGGCGCGATCGTCACCTGGCCCGCCCGGGTGACCCGGGTACGGCCCGGCACCGACGAGTGGGACACCCTGGCCCCGCTGGTCGGAGCCAAGCGACTGAACGCCCCGGGCGCCACCGCCGACCTGGTCGCCCGCTGGGCCGCCGACGACTGTGCACTGCTCCGGCTGACCCCCGGCGGCACGCCCGTCCACGGCGCCGACCTGCCCGCCGACTCGCTCGCCGAACCGCCCCGACCCTCACCGGCCATCCGCGCCGTCCGCAAGCCGTTCCGGCTGCACCGCGTCCGGCGGCGCTGACCGCAGCGCCGCCGCTACGGCACCGTCACCGGTGCGGCCCGCCCGGCCGGCACCCGCTGCCGCCGGTCCACCTCCGCCGACTCGACCAGGTCGATCACCTCGCCGAGGGCGCCCAGCACCCGACCGGTCCACTCGGTGTCGACGTTGAAGACCAGATGGTCGACCAGGTCCGGGGCGGCCAACCGGGCCGCGCTCAGCCCGGCCCGCCGCGCGCCGCTCAGCTCCTGACTGCCGCCGTCGCCCACGTACAGGCAGTCCTCCGGACGCAGGCCCAGTCGCGCGCACGCCGCCAGGTACAACGCCGCGTCCGGCTTGCAACGCCCCACCTGCACCGAGTAGATCCGCACGTCGAGCAGCGGCGCCACGGCCAACTCCGGCAGGAGCACCGGCAGTTCGTGCGTACAGTCGCTGATCACACCGGTCCGCATCCCCCGGTCCCGCAACGCGCGCAGCGTCGGGACGGCCTCGTCCCGCAACCGGGTGTCGCTACGCACGGCGTCCAGCCGGGCCGCAGCCGCCGCCCGCACCGCCTCCTCGGTCGGCCGTACGCCGGCCTGCTCGCACAACCAGCGCAGGGTCGCCTCCGCACTGCCGAAGCGCCCGGCGGCGCGCTCGTAGAACGTGCGGTCGAGCAGCTCGACGAAGGTCTCCGGCGGACAACCGAGCAACTGGGCGGTGACGTGGTGACCGGGACCGCGCTGGACCGGACGGGTCAGCGTGCCGAAGAAGTCGAACAGCACCGCCTGGAACCTGGGCATGGGGAAGCGCCTCCGGGCGGGGTGAGGGGGGTCCCGACGGGCTGCGCATGATCGTAACGGACCGCTGACGGAAAGTGGTCATCGCGGTCGTGTGAGGATTGCGTCTCGTGCCGCCCGAACCACACCGTCCCCCGGTCGACCTGCTGACCACCGGCGCACTCGCCATCGCCGTGGTGGCCGTCTCCTCGTCCGCGCCGTTGATCGCGTTCGCCGCCGCGCCCGCACTGGCCCTCGCCTTCTGGCGCAACGTGCTCTCGGTCGCCGTGCTGAGCCCGTACGCGCTCACCCGTCGACGGACCGAGTTCCGCTCCCTGCTGACCGGCGCGAACCGGCGTCAGGGCGTCTTCTGCGTACTCTCCGGGGTCGCGTTGGCCGCACACTTCGCCACCTGGATGCCGAGTGCGAAGCTCACCACCGTCGCCGCCGCGACCGCCCTGGTCGCCACCCAGCCGGTCTGGCAGGGGCTGATCGCCCGCCTCCAGGGCCGCCGACTGCCGCTGGGCGTGTGGGCCGGCATCGGGGTGGCGGTGCTCGGCGCGGTCCTGGCCACCGGTGCCGACTTCACTGTCTCCGGCGCGGCCTTCGCCGGTGACCTGCTCGCCCTGGCTGGGGGCCTGTTCGGGGCGATCTACACCGCGCTCGGCGAGCGGGCCCGGGTCACCGTCAGCACCGCCACCTACACCATCATCTGCTACGCGGTGTGCGGACTCGTCCTGCTGGTGGTCTGCCTGGTCGGCCGGGTGCCGTTGGGCGGCTTCGACACCGGCACCTGGCTCGCCGTGATCGCGCTGGTCGCCGGTGCCCAACTGCTCGGCCACTCGATGTTCAGCTACGCGCTGCGGCGGATCCCGGCCACCACGGTCAGTGTGCTGATCCTGCTGGAGGCCCCCGGCGCCGCCCTGCTCGGCTGGGCCTGGCTGGGGCAGCTGCCCGCCGCGTCCAGCGTGCCCGGCCTGCTCCTGCTGCTGGTCGGGGTCGCCGTGGTGGTGCTCAGCAGCGCCCGGTCCGCCCGCCGGGTCAGCCGTTAGGCGGGCAGGCCGACCGCTGCCGCGCTGGCCGCCCAGAGTCGGGCCGCGAGCTGCGGATCGGACGCCTTGCGCAGCGGACGGCGCGGTCGGCAGTCGAAGTAGTAGCCGCCGCCGATCAGGCGGGACCGGTCCTGGTTGGCCAGCCACACCAGCGTCTGGGCCCCCTTGACCGGACCGCGCAGCGGCAACAACCGCATGCCCAACGCGACCAGCCGGCTGTCGCTGCCGAACCGGGTCCGCACCACACCGGGATGGAAGCAGTACGAGTCGACCGCCGGCCACCGCCGGGCCGCCTCGGCCGTGAACAGGATGTTGGCCTGCTTGCTCGTGCCGTACGCACCCATCGGGCGGTACCGCCGCAGCGGCCGGTTCAGGTCGTCCGGGTCCAGCGAACCGCTGCGGTGCGCGCCGGAGGCGGTCACCACCATCCGCCCGATCCGGTCGGCCAACAGGTTGCTGAGCAGGAACGGCGCCAGATGGTTGGCCTGGATGGACAGCTCGAAACCGTCGACCGTGGTGATCGGCTGGAGCACGATCGCACCCGCGTTGTTGGCCAACACGTCGATCCGGTCGTACGCGGCCCGCACCTGCTCGGCCAACCGCCGTACGTCGTCGAGGGCCGCGAAGTCGGCACGGAACGTCTCGGGACGCTCACCGGACGCCTCGCGTACCTCGTCGGCGGCGGCCCGCAGCCGGGCCGGGTCCCGCCCGACGAGCACCAGCCGGTCACCACGGCGCGCCAGGTCGATCGCGGCGGCCAACCCGATTCCGGAACTCGCTCCGGTCACCAGCACGAGTCGACGGCCGGTCAGACCATCCGCAGGTCCATCCACCCCGGTCACGGCACGAGATTACCGTGATCGCCGATCTCGCTGTACCTCGACTTTCCCACCGATCCGACGACCGTCGGACCGGCCGCCCGCCCCGAGCCGTGGCCGGGGCGGGCCGACCTGTTCAGACGGTGGTCACGCTGGTGGCCCAGATGATGAAGATCGACACGTAGGCGAGCACCGCCAGCCCGATGAAGGCGGTGAGGATCCAGCCGACGATGATGGCCGCCTTCGCCATCCCCTCGCCCTCCTCGCCGGTCTCCCGGATCTGGCGCATGGCCACATGCCCCATGATCGCGCCGATCGGAGCGGTGATGCACGAGCCGATCCCGATCAACGAGAGGATCAGGGCCACCAGGGCCATCGAGTTGGTGCTCCGCGGCGGATAGCCGTAGCCGTAGCCGGGCTGCACCGGCGGCGGGTAGCCGGCGGGCGGGTACTGCGCCGGAGCCGGCGGGAGGTCGGATTTCGCGGCGTACTGGTCGATCGGCGGGTAGGGATCGGCCGGCCGGTACGGGTCGTAACCGGCGGGCTGCGAGGGGACCGACAGGAGAGGATCGACCGGCGGACCGGAAGGCTGACCGGCCGACGCGGGGTCGGGCCAGCCGCCGGCCGGTGGGGGCTGTGTCATCGGGCTCACTTCCGTCGCGATGTTGTGGCAGTCAGGGTAGCCACCGTCGGGTAGGCCGCGACGCGCCCGACAGCGGGTGCGCGTTGCCCGGCACGGCGGCAGCAGGCAGGATCGCGGCATGGGGATTGACGCGCGCGCGGCGGACCGTTCCGGCAGCAGACCGAGACGGGACGTGAGCCGGCCGGGTGTGGCCCGACGCCCCCGCCCGGTCGCCACACCGAACGCGGCGGACGACGACGCGCCGGCACCGCTGCCCGAGCCGGTGACCATGCGGCTGGACGGCAAGGTCGCCCTGGTGACGGGGGCCGGCAGCCCGGACGGCATCGGGTACGCCACCGCCCGTCGGCTGACCGACCTCGGCGCCCGGGTGGCGATCGTCTCTACCACACGGCGCATCCACGAGCGGGCCGGTGAACTCGGGGTGACCGGCTTCGTCGCCGACCTCACCGACGAGTCGGAGGTCGGCGCGCTGGCCGACGCCGTCGCCGAGCAACTCGGCGACGTGGAGGTCCTGGTCAACAACGCCGGGCTGGCCAGCCGGGCGAGCCCGGAGGTGCTGCGGCCGGTCGCCCAGCTCAGCTACGAGGAGTGGCGGGCCGAGATCGACCGGAACCTGACCACCGCGTTCCTGTGCAGCCGGGCCTTCATCGGCGGGATGGCCGAACGCGGCTGGGGTCGCATCGTCAACCTGGCGGCCACCGCCGGGCCGGTCAACGCTCTGCCCACCGAGGCGGCGTACGCGGCGGCCAAGGCCGGCGTGGTGGGCCTGACCCGGGCCCTGGCCATGGAGATGATCGCCGACGGGGTGACCGTCAACGCGGTCGCGCCCGGCACCATCTACACCGCCGCCTCCACGATGGCCGAGATCAAGCAAGGTCTGGGGACCCCGGTCGGGCGTCCCGGGACCCCCGACGAGGTTGCCGCCGCGATCACCTTCCTCTGCTCACCGGCGGCGTCGTACATCACCGGGCAGATGCTGGTGGTCGACGGCGGCAACAGCGTGCGGGAGTCGCAGTTCCGCTGACCGCGCCCAGGGGTTCCGGTGGCCGTGGTCAGGTGTTCGTGCCGCTCGATCCGGCCCAGACGACCAGCGCCAACCAGCCGCAGCAGGCCACCAGGTAGAGGCCGGTGAAGATGTAGCTGAGCACGAGCCCCCAGGTGGCGAGCTGGTCGCCGTCCTCGCCGCTGGTGCGGAGTTGACGCTTGGCCAGATGACCGAGGGCGATGCCGGCCGGGGCGAAGACGAACGCGAAGACCAGCGACAGGATCGCGAGCACGTTGGTGCCGCCACCGCCACCGCCATAGCCACCTCCGCCCGGATGTGGTGACGGCGGTCCGTACTGCCCGTAGGGGCCCTGCGGCGCGTACGGCGGCTGCTGCCCCCACTGCGGCCCGTGCGGCGGCTGCCCCGGATGCTCGTACGACGGCTGCCCGTAGGCCGGCTGACCATACTGCTCACCCGAGGGCGGGCCGTACGGGTCGCCCTGACGCTGCCCGTACTGATCGCCCGCCGGCTGGCCGTACTGATCGCCTGTCGGCTGGCCGTGCGGGGGCTGCTGGCCCCCCGGCGGCGGCTCGTAGGGCGACGGTGGCTGGTCCGGCTCCGGTGGCTGGCTCACGTTCCTCGACGTTACCCGCAGTGATGGACCCTGTCCCTACGGTTGTCAGGAAGGGGTCGCTGTCGAGCGGGATCGTTCGTGACGTCGCCGTTTTCGGGCCGGCCGTCTCATGGGTGTCCTTCGGGCTCCCTGTCGAGCTGAGCCGTTTGTGCGGTCGCGGCTCCGGGCTGGTTGTCCCCACGGTGTCCTGCGGGCTCGCTGTCGAGCTGAGTCGTTTGTGCGGTCACCGCCCTGGGTCGACCAGCGGCCTGGACAGCGCGATCCGTCTTCGCTCTCAGCTCGATAGTGCCCGTGCCCGTGCCCGTGCCCGGCACAACAGTCGTCGGGGGCCACCACCCGGATCCGACGGCGGCCGGCCCGATCGCATCTGACGTCCCAGCCGTCTCAACCGGCCGTAGCGGCTGAGCGGGTCAGTGCAGCCCAGTTCCGCCCAGTTCGGATCAGCCCCTCAGAGTCAGCCCCGTCCGGATCAGCATGCAGAGCCGGCCACCCAGGTCAGCCCAGCCGGTCAGGCCAGTCGGGTCAGCCCAGCCGGGTCAGCCCAGCCGGGTCAGGCGAGTCGGGTCAGGCCGGCGGCGGCGCGCTCGACGATCAGGCAGCGGTCCTCGACGTAGTCGATGCCGGCCTGCTCCGCGATCTTGCGTGCCTGCGCGGAGACGATGCCGAGCTGCAACCAGACCGCCGGGGCGCCGATCGCCACCGCCTGGCGGACCACCTCGACGGCGTCCTCCGCCGGGCGGAACACGTCGACCAGGTCGACCGGGTGCGGGATGTCGGCAAGGGAGCGGTACACCGGCTCGCCGAACAACTCGTCGGCGGTCGGGTTGACCGGGATGATCCGCCATCCGTACCGCTGCATCTCGGCCGGTACGGCGTGCGCGGCCTTGCTCGGGTCGCGGGACGCGCCCACGACGGCGATCACGGCGGAGTCGGCGAGGATCTGCTGAGCGGTACGCACCAGCCGACTCTATCCGTGCCCGAAGGGCCGTCAGAGCAGGCTGAGCTGTTCGGGGGCGGGTGGGGTCGGCGTGGCCACCTGACGGTGCTCACCGGGATCCGGCCGGTGCAGCCCGTGCCGCCGGGCGGCGATGCGAACCCGTGCGGTCAGCTCCCGCTGGTACGACTGCGGGGCGTACGCGCCCGCCCGGTACAGCTCCCGGTAGCGAGGAACCAGGTCGGGATGCTCCCGGGCGAGCCAGCGCGCGTACCACTCGCGAGCGCCGGGACGCAGGTGCAGCGGGAGCGGCGTCACGCTGGCCGCACCGGCGGCGGCGATCGCGGCCACGGTGGCGTCGATCGACTCGTCGGAGTCGCTGAGGCCGGGAAGGATCGGTGCCATCAGCACCCCCACCGCGAAGCCGGCGTCGGCGAGTTGGCGTACGGCGTCGAGTCGCCGCCGGGGGCTCGGGGTGCCGGGCTCGACCGACCGCCACAGCCGCTCGTCGACGAAGCCCACGGAGAACGACAGGCCGACCCGGGTGACCTCGGCCGCCTGCCGCAACAGCGGCAGGTCACGCAGGATCAGCGTGCCCTTGGTGAGGATCGAGAATGGGTTCGCGAAGTCGCGCAGCGCCTCGATGATCGGTGGCATGAGGCGGTATCGGCCCTCGGCCCGCTGGTAGCAGTCGACGTTGGTGCCCATCGCCAGGTGCGCGCCCCGCCAGCGCGGCGCGGCCAACTCCCGCCGGACCAACTCACCGGCGTTGACCTTGACGACCACCTGCCGGTCGAAGTCCGCCCCGGCGTCGAAGTCCAGATAGGTGTGGGTGTTTCGGGCGAAACAGTATAAACAGGCGTGGCTGCATCCCCGGTATGGGTTGATCGTCCACTCGAACGGGACGCGGGAGGTGCCGGGGACCTTGTTCAGGATGGACTTGGCGCGTACCTCGTAGAAGGTCATGCCGGCGAAGCCGGGGGTGTCGAAGGTGCGCACGACCGCGTCGGGCAGCGCCAGCGGCAGGGGTGGCGTCGCTGGCGCTGCCCTTCCGGGATCTCCCTCGTCCGGGGGAGCGGCGAGGTTCTCCCAGCGCATGAGCGTCATTCGAACACACGTACGAGACCGGTGCAAGTGGCGCGCCGGACACCGTGGTGTGCACGGGCCGGTGGCGGGGCAGGATGGCAGGTATGGAGAGGTCGACCTTCGTCTACGACGGGGACTGCGCGTTCTGCACCCGCTGTGCCGAGTTCATCGAGCGTCGGATTCCGACCGGCGCGACGGTGCTGCCCTGGCAGTTCGCCGACCTGGATCGGCTCGGGTTGACCGAGGCCGAGTGTGAGGAGGCGGTGCAGTGGGTCGGCGCCGACGGACACCGGGCCGCCGGTCCGGACGCCATCGCCGCGCTGCTGGCCGGCAGCGGCCGACTCTGGCGGATCGCCGGGGCCGGGCTTCGGTTCCCGCCGGTACGCGCCGCCGCCTGGCCGGCGTACCGCTGGGTGGCCCGCAACCGGCACCGGATGCCCGGCGGTACGGCCGCCTGCTCCCTGCCCCAGGAGACGCGCGACCGCCTCTACGGTCCGTCGGCGGGTTGAGCCTCGGGACGCGCGACCGCCGCTACGGTCCGTCGGCCGGCGCAGTCCCGGACGCCGTCGGCGATGTCTCGGCGCGCGGCGGCGGTGGCGTGCTGATCCCCACGTCCGGCGCGGCGCGATCGGTCGTGGTCCGGCGGGTCATCAGTCGTCGTGCCAGGAGGATCGGCCGGACCTTCTCCAGCGGCAGGAAGCTGGTCATGGCGACCAGGTGCGGCGCGAACGAGATGGTGATGGTGGCGATGGTGATCAGATGGAACGAGTAGAAGAAGCCGACCGTGGCGTGCCGCCAGCGCGCCGGTAGTACGAAGATCGCCGGGCTGAGCAGCTCGAAGGCGAGGATGCCGAACTGCGCCACGAGCAGCAGGTGGGGCACCTGTGCGAGCAGGTCGGCCAGGTCGGTGCCCCGGCGGATGATCGCCTTCGCCAGCACCGAGCCGGTCGCCCAGTCCAGGCCGCCGAAGCGGAACTTGGCCAGGGCGGCGAGGAAATAGGTGCAGATCACGGCGATCTGGGTGACCCGCAGGGCCCAGCCACCGGCCTCGGTGGGCGTGGCGTCCCCGTGTCGGGCGCGGCCTGCGGTCGGTAGCACCGCGAGCGCGACGAGCAGGGCGAACCGGTCGTGGTCCACCTTCCCGTAGCTCATCGCGACGATCATCCACTGGAAGTAGAGGGCGAAGACCGTCCAGCCGAGCAGTCGGGGCGCCCGTCCGCTGGCGGCGACCAGGGCGAGCACCAGCAGGGCCCAGAAGACGATGCCGACCAGTGCCGGGTTGGGCGTGGGCAGCGGCAGGAGGCGGCCGACGAACAGCGGCTGGTACATGTCGCCGGGCACGTCCACCTTGGCGCGTACCCAGGGTGTGAAGACGACCAGGTCGGCGGCGACGAAAAGGTAGACCAGGGTGCGGAAGGCGGCCACCCGGCCGCGGGGCACCGCCTCGGTCAGCCAGCGGATCACGGGTTCACCTGCCAGCGCACGACCGTCTCGTCGGACCACAGTCCGGTGGGGCGGCGGTCGGTGATGTCGTGCCACCGGATCACGATCCGGACCTCGGTCAGTCGAGGCGCGTCGGGTTGACGCCGGGCGTACGCGTCGGCGACCTCGCGCAGTCGGCTCGGGTCGGCGGCGTACTGGGCCTGCTGGCCCTCGATCTCGGCGCGGCGGATGCCGGTCGCCCGCTCACCGAGGTCGACCACGGCGCCGGTGGTGTCCACGCCCTCCACCCGGGTGTCCGGGGCGTCGGCGTCGGCCGGGTCCGAGGTGGAGTACATCCGGAAGGGCCCGAACGGGAAGTGGTCGTCGTCGCCCCAGGCCGTGCCGGCGAGCAGGAGAGTCAGGCCGAGTGCGGTGGCCGCCACCCGGATCGCGCGGCCGTGGTTCGTCAACGCATCCATCGGGTGCCGAAGATACGGCACGGACGCCCTGGTACGGCTCCCGTCGACCGGCCTGTGTCGCAGATGTGACGAGTGGGCCGGTGGTGAGCAGAAGCACCGACGGCCGAGCCCTCGGTGTCGGGGGCCCGGCCGTCGGCGGGGGAGGTTCAGTGGTTGTGCTCGGCGAGCTTCTTGCGGACGTCGTCCATGTCGAGCGCCTGGACCTGCTCGATGAGGTTCTCCAGGGCCGACTCGGGCAGCGCACCGGGCTGCGCGAAGACGATCACGCCGTCGCGGATGGCCATGATCGTCGGGATGGAGCGGATGTCGAACTTGGCGGCGAGGCTCTGCTGCGCCTCGGTGTCCACCTTGCCGAAGGTGATCTCCGGGTGCTTGTCCGAGGAGCGCTCGTAGACCGGGGCGAACCGCTTGCACGGACCGCACCACTCGGCCCAGAAGTCGACCAGCACGATGCCGTCGCTCTCGGTCACCTGGTCGAAGTTAGCCGTGGTCAGCTCGACGGTTGCCATGTCTATCTCTCCGATCACGCGGAACGTCTACGCCTGGTGGAACCCGACCGTACCCCGACGCATTCCCGCCGGGGTGCCACCAAAACCCGGTCCTGGCCGCCTTGGGAGCCTTTGTCCGCATCGATCGTCATCGGTCTTGTCGTGCGTCCGCAGATCGCAAATGCACGTCGCAATTGCGTGACCGGGTGTGATGGGAGCGGTTCCAAGGAGATCAAGCCCAGTTACTGCTACGACACGGTAACTTTGGCGTTGACGAGGACCGATTCGACCTGCGGAGATCCCTTCTGGGCGGATGTTTGGTCACGTTGCGTAATGTAACGAAAAGATAAATGTGACCCCGGTCTCTGTGCAGTCGGAGGGTCGTACGGCAGAATCTTGAAGCATCAGAGCGTGGGCGGCGGGTGCCGGGGAGGGCCCCGCCGCTCATTGCGTCCGGCCCCGGTTTTGACCGCTGAGTCCGACCCGGCGCGGCCACCGCAGAACGGCTCTTCTTCCTGACTCCGGACCGAGCCGGCACATATGCTCGGAGCCGGAGGTCCCGCAGATGAGCGAGCGCAGCGCGCAGGTCACGATCGCCGCGGGCTATTCCGCCACCGAGTGGGAGTTGCTCACCGGGCTGCCCGGCCGGGTGATCGTGGTCGCCGCCCGGTCCGGTCCGGGGGACGCGTACCCGTCGGTGGCCGCCGGCCTCGCCGGTCTGGACGCGGTGGCGGCCGGCCGGGTCTTCGACAGCGATCTCATCCGGGCGGTGGTGGCCGCCATCTACGCGCGCCACGACGGCGCGCCGGAGACAAGTGCGGGCCCCGGCGACGGCGTGGACCTGCTCGCGGCGTGCCGGACGGCGGTGCGGGTGCTGGAGCGGCGGGCTGACCCGGCGGACTCGGCGGCGTACCGGCAGTGGGTGCAGTCGGTGGGTGCCCGGGTGTGTCGTACCGCGTCGGCGGTGGTGCCGGACGCGGCGTTGGCTCCGGCCGACCGCCGCTTCCTGGACCGGCTCGGCGGCGCGCTCGCCCTGCGCTGAACCCCGCACCTGGCCCGGGTGTCAGGGCCGCGCCGAAACCGGTGCGGCGGCGCGCGTACCCTGCGTGGTCGTGACCGGTGAGCAACTCGACGTCGGCGTGGGCCCGTGGCCCGGCGACCCGCCGGACGACCCCCGCTACGACCCGGAGCTGCTCGCCGAGGGTGACCGGCGCAACGTGGTCGACCGCTACCGGTACTGGCGGCGCGAGGCGGTGGTCGCCGACCTGGACCGGCGGCGGCACGACTTCCACGTGGCGATCGAGAACTGGCAGCACGACTTCAACATCGGCACGGTGGTCCGCAACGCCAACGCCTTCCTCGCCGCCGAGGTGCACATCGTCGGCCGCCGCCGGTGGAACCGGCGCGGCGCCATGGTGACCGACCGGTACCAGCACGTACGGCACCACGAGACGATCGAGCAGTTCGCCGGCTGGGCGGCCGGGCAGGACCTGTCGCTGGTCGGCATCGACAATCTGCCCGGCTCGCGTCCGATGGAGACCACCACGCTGCCCCGGCGCTGCGTCCTGCTGTTCGGTCAGGAGGGTCCCGGTCTCTCCGACGCCGCACGGGCCGCCTGCGACCAGCTCTTCTCCATCGCCCAGTACGGCTCGACGCGATCCATCAACGCGGGCGTGGCGAGCGGGATCGCCATGCACGCCTGGATCCGCGCGCACGCCGGTCCGCCGCCGGGCTGAACCACTGCCGGGCTGAACCACTGCCGGGCTGAACCGCCGTCACGGCGCACTCCGGCGGCCCGCCGGCGGTGGTTCGACGACGCGCCACGCCGGGCAAAGGCGTCGCTCCGCTTGACGGCTCGGCCGTACAGGACGACGGTGGAGTGGTGACTGTTGCGGTGAGTTGTCCCAGATGCGGGGGGTCCGTGCGGGCACCGGACCTGATGCACGCCGAGTCGCGCTGCCCGGACTGCGGGCCGGTGGCGCCGTTACACGTACCCGAGAACATCGGCGCCGAGATCGTGGCCAGCGTGGTGGAGCGGATCCAGTCGGTGGCGCAACCGGAGCAACCGCCGGTCCCGCTGTGGTGCCCGTGGCCGCTGCCTCCGGGCTGGACCACCACCGGCGTGGCGTGGGCCGGCGACGATCGGATCGGAGTACGCGCCACCGCCGTGGCCTGTGCCGGCCCGGCGCCGCTCGGTGGTGGACCGGCCGATCTGGTCTTCGTGGCCGAGGAGCCGGGCGTCGGGCTGGGCACCAGGTACGCGGGTGTTCCCGGGCCGGATGCCGGGCCCGAGTTGGCGGAGGCGTTGACCGAGCCCGGTCCCGGGCATCCCGGTCATGTCGGGCGCGCGGGAATCCGGGTGGGTGGTCATCCCACTCCACTGTGGCTCGTGAGTTCACTGACAGATCGAAGCGCGTACGCCGGCGAGGCTCGGGGAATGTGGCTGTATGCGATAGCCTGGCCGGCGAGTGCGGGGCATCTGCTCGCCGAGGACGTGGTCTTGCACGACCTGGTCGAGTGGACGCCGCCCGAACTCGTGTACGGCGCACCATCTCCGTACCTGCACGGGAAGGCCTGACGGCCCCCCGGAATGTCGGAGAACGGACGCAGATATTCACGGTAAGACACCACGCTGATACTCTGGGTGCCGCTGCGGTAACTGGAACCCGGCGCCGTGCGAGAGGATGGCCCGCCATGGTCAAGAAGGTCCTCACCTGGGCCGGTATCGCTTTCTTGATCTTCTTCGTCGCCTACCGGCCAAATTCTGCCGCGGACGTGTTCAAGTCTTTGGGCGGCGGGATCATGGATATCGCTCAAGGCTTCGGCGACTTCTTCACCAGCCTGGTCGCCTAGCCTCCGATGGGAAGCCCCTCCGGCCCACCCTTCGACCCCGACGACCCGGACCGGGCGCGCCGGGAACGCGACACCGAGCCGATACCCCGGATCGATCCTGACGACGGTCCGGGCTTCGGGTCCGGTGCGCGGCTCTCCGACGGGCCCGCCTTCTCCGACGACGCCGGCTACGGCGACGGCCCGGCCTACGCCGGGGAGGCACGCTCCGAGCGAGCCTGGGTGCGAGATCCCGAGGGCGGCTACCAGCCCCCGCAGATCTCCGAGGAGGAACTGGCCGGGCTGCGCTCCGACGCCAGTGGCATGACACCCCGACGGGTGCTGCCGCTGGAGGACGAACCCAGCTCACTGGTCGCCCGCTATCTCTTCCCGACCGAGCGTTACCGGGGCGAGTGGAAGCGGCACTGGATCCACCTCGTCACCCCGATCCTGGTCGGGATCGCCGCCACCTTCGTGCTCGGCTACCTCTCCGGCTTCCTCGCCGGGCAGAACGTCGGCGCGCTCACCACGATCGCCGTACTCCTCTGGTTCGGTGTGATGGGTTGGGTGGCCTGGAAGGTCGCCGACTGGTGGTACGACCGGTTCATCCTGACCAACAAACGGGTGATGGTCGTCAACGGCATCATCACCCGGCGCGTCGCGATGATGCCGCTGGTCCGGGTCACCGACATGAAGTACGAGCAGACGCCGGCCGGGCGGGCGCTCAACTACGGCACCTTCGTGCTGGAGTCGGCCGGTCAGGAGCAGGCGCTGCGCGAGGTCAAGAACCTGCCCAACCCCAACGAGCTCTACCTGCGTGTGGTCGAGGAGATGTACGAGCCGCAGGCAGTCGAGGCGCGGTTGGGCAAGGAGCAGGACGAGGCCAAGGCCGACGACGGCGCCTGAAACTTTCCGACCGAACATCGGAGTCGCCGCGCACCTTTCGCCCTCGACCCGCTACCCCGGGTCGTGGCAGGCTGCCGAGCAGGATCAGTTCGGGGGTGGCGCGTGGGCGGCAGCAATCCGTTGGAGGACGAGTTCCGTGACTTCGTCACGGCCCGTTCCGCCGCGCTGCTGCGCACCGCGTACCTGCTCACCGGCGACTGGGGCACCGCCGAGGACCTGCTCCAGACCGCGCTGACCAAGACGTACCTGGCCTGGAAGCGCCTCGGCGGCATCGAGGCCATCGAGCCGTACGCCCGGCGCGTCATGGTCAACACGTCCACAAGCTGGTGGCGGCGTCGCTGGCACGGCGAACGACCGACCGAGGTGCTGCCGGAGCGTGCCGCCGCCGACGCGATCGAGCAGCAGCTCGACCGCGACGTGCTCTGGCGGCACCTCCGCGCGCTGCCCGCCCGGCAGCGCGCGGTGCTGGTGCTGCGCTACTACGAGGACATGTCGGAGGCGCAGACCGCCGCCCTGCTGGAGATCTCACCGGGCACCGTCAAGAGCCAGACCTCGCGGGCCCTGGCCACTCTGCGGCGGCGGCTCGGTGCGGAGGAGGCGGCCACCCTCCCCGGCGCGCCGGCGACTCCTCCCGCACCAGCAGCCACGCCGACGCCGGCCGCCCGCCGGACCGGTCGCCCGGCCGCCCGGTCCACGTCGGCCGTGCGCCCCCGCCCGGCCACCGAAGTCGACGCACCGCCTCCGGCCGCCCGAGCCGACATCCTGCCTCCGACCGGCCGACCCGACACGCAGGTCCCGGCCCTGCGACCCGGGACACCGCCCGAGGCGGCGGAGCGACTGCGGCAACCGGATGACGCCCTGGTCGGTGAGCACCGGTGAACACCGTTTCCGGAGGTCGTGACAACCAGAGCGGGACTCCGGATCGTCTCGTCAGCATGTCGCAGGACGAGTTGGAGCGCGCCGTCCGGGAGACGTTCTCCCGGCAGGTGGCGACCCCGCGCGCCCCGCACGACCCGGCGAGTGCGGTGCTCCGCCGGGCCGCCCGCGTTCAGCGTCGCCGTGCGGTGGCCGGGATGAGCCTGGCCGCGTCCGCGATCGTGCTGGTCAGCGCCGGTGCGATGCAACTGGGTGACGACCGTCCGCCGCCCGGCGCCGACACGGTGGTGATCGCGGACCCGTACCCGGCACCGGACAGGTTCCGCACCAGCCTCCCGCCGCCCGGCCCGAGCACCGAGACCCCGCTGGCCGAGGTCGATCTGCTGGTCAACCGGACGATCGCCACCGCGCAGGGTCGCCGGGTGACCCTGATCGGGATCGGTGCGGTGGAGCGCGTACACCGTCTCACCGACGGGCGGGGCTGGCTGGCCGTCGGCGAACCGTCGCTGTCCGGGCGGTCGCTGTGGGCGGTGGCGGCCGACGGGACATCCCGGGCGCTGCTGGCGGGCGCCGACGAGATCGTCCTCGACCGGTCCGGCCGGCAGGTCGCCTGGAAGCAGGACCGGGTGTTGGCCGCCGCCGGCATCGTGGACGGCGAACTGACCGGCACCGTACGCGCCGACGCGCCGGCCACCGCCGTACCGCTGCGGTTCGTCGACGACGCGGTGCTGGTACGACTCGACCCCGCCCTCCCCGGCCACGTGCTCTGGCCGCTGCGTCCGGGCCCGCTCGACGAGGGCACGGATCGGACCAGCCAGCGGATCTTCGGGGCGCTGCCGGACGGACGACTGGTCGGCGAGGTACCCGCCGAGCCGACCGAGGACACCTGCCTGACCCTGCTCGACCCGGCGGGCCTTCGCCCACCCGACCCCCCGGCCTGCGGGCCCACGATCGAGGGCGACGGCCTCGGTGCGGTCTCCCCGGACGGGCGGTGGCTGCTGGTCAACGGGCGCGTCGGCGAACAGGACCGGGCGCTGCTGGTCGACCTGACCCGACTCGATCCGACCGTTCCGGCCCGGACCGCCGGACCGGCGATGACCGGCACGGTGTCCTGGAGCCAGCCGGACGTGGCGCACTACGCCGACGCCACCGGCGCGCTGGTCCGGGTGGACGTCGAGCGGGTCCGTGCCGGTCGGTCCGCCATCCGGGTCACCGTCCCCGGCCTGCACGACGACCAATCGCTGGTGGTGGTGACCGGTGGCTGACCGCCGGCCCGGTAGCGTCGGGCGATGACCCCCCGGATCGACCTGCACACCCACTCCACGGCCAGCGACGGCACGCTCGGTCCCGCCGAGCTGGTCCGGGCCGCCGCCGAGGCCGGGCTGGACGTGGTGGCGATCACCGACCACGACACCACCGCCGGCTGGGTGCCGGCCCTGCGGGCGCTGCCGCCCGGGCTGCGTCTGGTACGCGGGGCGGAACTGTCCTGCCGCTGGTACGGCGAGCAGCCGCCGATGTCGCTGCACCTGCTGGCGTACCTCTTCGACCCGGACCATCCGGAGCTGGTCGCCGAGCTGGCCCGGATGCGGGCCGCCCGGCTGACCCGTGGCGAACGCACCGTGGAGCTGCTGCGCGCCGACGGTGTCGACGTGCGATGGCCGGAGATCCTCGCCACGGCGGGCGGTGGGACGGTCGGGCGACCGCACATCGCGCAGGCGCTAATCCGGGCCGGGCTGGTCGCCACCACCAGCGCGGCGTTCGGCCCGGAGTGGCTGGGGGAGCGGTACCGCCTGCCGAAGGAGGACATCGACGTCTTCCAGGCGGTCCGGTTGGTCCGGGCGGCCGGCGGGGTGCCGGTGTTCGCCCATCCCCGGGCCAGTCGACGAGGCCCGGTCGTGCCGGACACGCTGATCGCCGAGCTGGCGGCGGTCGGCCTGGCCGGTCTGGAGGCCGACCACGAGGACCATTCGCCTGCCGAGCGGGCCCACGTCCGCGGACTCGCCGCCGACCTGGACCTGCTGGTGACCGGGTCGTCGGACTTCCACGGCACGCACAAGACCGTCCGACTCGGTGCCTTCACCACCGCGCCCGAGGCGTACGAGCGGCTCGTCGCCGCCTCGTCCGGGGTGACCGAGGTCGCCTCGGCCTGACCTCGCGTTCCGTCCCGGCGGCATCGAGGTGCTCACCGCCGATGCGACTGTCGGGGGTGGATGGCAGGATCGGGGCCGTGCGACGAGCATCCCCAGCAGGACGACCCGCCGCCGGTGGCCGCGCGCCCCGGCCCCGCGACGGGCAGCCCGAGCAGCTCGGCTTCGAGGGCATGCCGGAGCGGCTGTTCGTCTGCACCCCGAGCAAACTGGGTGCGTACGCGGACTGCCCCCGGCGCTACCGCTACTCCTACGTCGACCGGCCGGCCCCGCCGAAGGGGCCGCCCTGGGCGCACAACTCACTCGGCGCCAGCGTGCACACCGCCCTGAAGAACTGGTATGCGCTGCCCGTCGACCGCCGCCGCCCGGAGGTGCTGCCCACCCTGCTCAAGGGCACCTGGGTGCGGGACGGCTACCGCGACGACGCACAGGAACGGGACGTCTACCGGCGGGCACTGGGCTGGCTGGAGACGTACGTCGGCGGGCTCGACCCGGCCGACGAGCCGGTCGGCGTGGAGCGGGTGGTGGCCACCAAGACCGGGGTGCTGGCGTTCAACGGGCGCACCGACCGGATCGACTCCCGACCCGGGCCGGACGGCCCCGAGCTGGTCATCGTCGACTACAAGACCGGCCGCACCGGGATGGACGCCGACGACGCCCGGGGCTCGCAGGCGCTGGCGCTCTACGCGTACGCGGCCGAGCGGGTGTTCCGTCGCCCGTGTCGCCGGGTCGAACTGCACCACCTGCCCAGCGGCACGGTCGCCGCGCACGAGCACACCGTCGAGTCGCTGGCCCGGCAGGTGACCCGGGCCGAGCAGACCGCCCAGGACATCATGGCCGCCGAGCGGTCGGTCGCAGGCGGCGGCGACCCGGACACCGCCTTCCCGACCACGCCCGGCCCGCGCTGCGCCTGGTGCGACTTCCGGCGTACCTGCCCGGCCGGAGCCGAGCAGCCGGGCAAGGAACCCTGGGCGGCCGTCGACCGTCCCGCCGCACCCCCGGCCGAGCCGGGCTGAACGGCCGCGCCCTGAGCCGAGCGGGGCTGAACGGCCGCCGGGGCCGGCGTCGACCCGGCCGCGCATCCGGTCTGCCAGGTCGGAGCAGCCGTCCGGTCAGCCGGACAGGGCCGCCGCCCGGGCCGCCCGCTCCTCGGCGGCACGCCGCATCGGCCCCTCCCGCCAGTCACGCGGCAGCGCGGTGAGGGCGAGCCGCAGCGCGCGTACCGACACGTCCGCCGACAGGGCGGTGGTCGGCAGGCCCAGCCCGCCGTACAGTCGCCGGGCCCAGCCGGGCAGCAGCGCCAGCGCGGTGCCGGCCACGCCGAAGTACGCCCACCTCAGCGGCCCGAGGTTGAGCCCGACCCGGGCGGGCAGGCTGAGCTTCCACGGCAGCGGCGGCGCGGTCAGGAACAGGGCCGTCTCGGCGGCCTCCTTGGTCATGCGCAGCTCCGGGCGCACCCGGCGGTAGTAGTCGGCCACCTCGGCGGCGGTGCCCGGGACCGTCTCCGGGTCCAGTCCGACCAGTGCGGCGGACCGGCGCTGCTCGGTGTAGTAGCCGTCCACCTCGGCGTCGTCCAGCGGTACGCCGGCCCGGCGCGCGGTGTCGAGGAACGACTCCACCTCGGTGACGTGTACCCAGCGCAGCAGGTCCGGCTCGTCGACCCGGAACCGCTCTCCGGTGGCCGCGTCGACAGCCGTCATCCGGGCGTGCAGCCGGCGTAGCCGTAGCCCGGCCTCCTCCGCCTCGGCCGTGGTGCCGTAGACGGTGGTGCCGACGTAGTTGGCGGTGCGGATCAGCCGACCCCAGGCGTCGCGGCGGTAGTTGCTGTTCTGGGCGACCCCGGCCATCGCCCGAGGGTGCAGCGCCTGGAGATAGAGCGAGCGCAGTCCGGCGAGGAGCAGGATCGGCTCCGCGTGCAGTTTCCAGGTGACCGAGTCGGGACCGAACAGGCCGGTGTCAGTGGAATCCACCCACCAAGCGTGCCACGCCCGGCCGGGGCGCTCAGGAGTCGGCGGCGCGACGGGCCTGGCAACCGGGGCAGAGCCCCCAGAAGGTGACCTCGGCCTCGTCGACGTGGAAGCCGGCCGCAGTGCGCGGATCCAGGCAGGGGGCCTCGCCGACGGCGCAGTCCACGTCGGCGATCTCCCCGCAGCCCCGGCACACCACGTGGTGGTGGTTGTCACCCACCCGGGCCTCGTAGCGGGCCGGGCTGCCGGCCGGTTCGATCCGACGGGACAGCCCGGCGCGGGAGAGCGCCCCCAGCACGTCGTAGACCGCCTGGGTGGAGACCGAGTCGATCCGCTCGCGTACCCGCCGGGTGATCTCGTCGACGTCCAGGTGACCGCCGTCCGCCAACACGTCGAGTACGGCGAGGCGTGGCCGGGTGACCCGCAGGCCGTGCGACCGCAGCAGATCCGCACCGCTGGACATGTGTCAATGACAGCACGGTCGCCCCCACCGGACAACAGACCGGCGAGTTCGGTGGCTCGGGCCACAGCCAGTCCTCCCGGGTGACGTCTCGGTGAACCCTGGACGCCGGAGAGCCGTGTCAAGCAGAAGCGCACTGGGCGGGGCCATCCCCGGCCCGTACGCTGACAGGTCACGATCACCTATCGCCGGAGGTGCGGATGTTCGAGAAGGCGCTGGGCCTGCCCATGCACGTGCTCGTCGTGCATGCGGTCGTGGTCTTCGTACCACTGCTGGTGTTGCTCGCCGCCGCGTACATCGCGCTGCCGAGATTCCGTCCCCGCCTGGACTGGGCGGTGGCGATCCTCGCGGTCGTCGCGCCGATCACGGCGTTCGTCGGCAAGCAGTCCGGCGAGGCCCTGCAGGAACGGCAGATCGCCCGGGGCTTCTCCGGCGAGATCATCGACCAGATGAACGCGCACGCCGCCTACGGTGACGTGCTGTTCCTGATCACGCTGGGCCTCTCCCTGGTGACGATCCTGCTGCTGGTGGCGACCAGCAGCCACCCTCGGGCGCCGAAGCTGCCGACCTGGCTCACCCCGGTGCTGTCGGTGCTGGTGATCGGTGCGGGTGTGGCCGCGCTCGTCTACGTCTGGCTCACCGGTCACTCGGGGTCCGAGATGGTCTGGGGCAACACCTTCGACTGACGGCCCGCCGCCGTCAGAGGAAGGCTCGCGAGCAGAGCAGGCAGACCACCACCACGAGGACGGCGCCCGCCACCCCGCCGATCACCCAGGTCAGCCGCTGCGCCCGCTGCTCCTGCGCGTCCAGCGCCGCCATGTCCTGCGCCGGTAGCCGCCGTGGCGGTGCCGCCTGGAGGTGCACCGGTGGACGCCAACCCGGCGGCGGCGCGGTGGTGGGCGGCGGGCCGCCGTACCCGGCCGGTCCGTGACCGCCCGGCGCGACGCCGCCCGGGCCGGTCGTGGGGCCCGGGGCGGGAGCCGTCGGCGGACGCCAGGGGTCGTCGGACGCGGGTCGGCGTGGCGCGGGGCCGGGCGTGAACTCCGGCCGGGCGGCGGCGGTGGACTCCGCACCGGTGCCGGGCGTGGGCCCGTCCCCGGTGTCGGGCCGGCGCCAGGGATCGTCGGAGGCCGGGCCGGGGTGGGGCGTCGTCACGTCGTCCGACGCTACCAATGACCGGTGCGCCACGCTGCCGGGCCGCGCCGTGCCCGCACACCGCGATCGGTCAGCCCGCACACCCCGTGGTCGACGGCTCGGGAGCGGTCCGGAGGTGCGTTAGCCTTGGCGCTCGTGACGAGTGGGGATCCGGGCGGGCGGCGCGACGACGATCGCGCGGTCGACCTGAGCGACGACGACTTCGTGGTGCTGCCCGAGCAGAGCACCGACGACACCGATCGCGGCTGGGGCGAGCGGGCCGGCGGCAACGACGACTGGCTGCTGGCCGAGCGCCCGCCGCACTGGGACTGAGCACCGGGCCGAGCCTGCAACGAACGCCCGGCCGGGCCGTCGCCCGGCGGCCGTCGCGATCGACGACGCGGGGCGACGGGTGCCCGGTCAGGTCACCGTCAGGGGGTGCTCGCCGCCGCCGGGGCCTTGCTCGTGCCGCCGCCGGACGAGCTGCCCGAGGAGCCGGTGCTGCCGGCGGACGAGCTGCTCGACGAGGAGGTCGAGCCGGTCGAGGAGGACGACGACTCGGACGAGGTCGACTTGCTCGGGCTCGACGCGGTGTCGGTGCTCGCCGAGCCGTTGGAACGGGAGTCGGTGCGGTAGAAGCCGGAGCCCTTGAAGACGATGCCGACGGAGTTGAAGAGCTTCCGCAGCCGCCCCTCGCACGCGGGGCAGTCGGTCAGCGGCTCGTCGGAGAAGGACTGCACCGCCTCGAGCTGGTGACCGCACGCGGTGCAGGCGTACTGGTACGTGGGCACGTTCTCCTCCGGGTCTGACGCGGCCGGTTGGCACTCGACGTATTCGAGTGCCAATGGTGCGTCATCGGGGGCCGGTTCGTCCAGCGGAAGTGTGGGGCGCGACACCCGAGGAGGTCGGCAGCGGGTGCAGGCCGCCGGTCGGGGTGAGCGCCGCGCGTACCGGACGGTCGTGCGGCTCGGCCGGGACCTCGTCGAGCAGTTCGCCGTCGTACAGGGGCGTCACCGTGAGGGTGGTCGCGGGTACCCGGGCCAGCGCCCGGTCGTACGATCCGCCACCCCGGCCCAGCCGTACGCCCCGACGGTCGACGGCCAGCGCGGGCACCACGACCACCTCGGCCGTGGCGATCGCGTCGACACCCAGCCGAGGGGTGTCCGGCTCGCGGATGCCCCGACCGGCGGCGACCATGGCGCCGGCTCCCGCCCAGCGGGCCCAGTCCAGGTCCAGGTCGTCACGGAGCACCGGCAGCAGCAGGTCGGTGCCGGGCGGCAGCGCGTCGGCGAGCACCGCCGGCAGGTCCGGGCCGCCCGGCTCACCGCCCACCGGCGCGTACGCGGCCACCCGGGTCGGCCGCAGCCTGCGTACCAGGGCCACCAGTGCGGCCTGGACGGCTTCGGTCGCGGCCTCGCGCTCGGGGGCGGTGAACGCCCGGCGGCGGGCCAGCAGCGTCACCCGTGTCGCCTGCTTCGCGTCATGCGTCACTTCCGCTCCTTCCGCAAATTCCGGCACGCAACACCCCTCACGCAACGCGTGTCGCACCGTTGCTCTGTGTCAGCATCGCAGGCGACGGTCGCGCAACTTCCGGGGGGAAGGGGAAGCGTTGACGCTACGGGGGCGGTTGACCGCAGCGTTCCTGGCCGTGGCGTTCGGCCCGGTCCTGCTCGGCGCCGTCTTCGTCGCCTCCACCGTGGCGACGATGGACCGCAGCCGCGCCACCGAGCGACTGGCGGTGGCGGCCACCGCCGTGCGTACCTCGATCGACGCGCTCTGCCAGCAGCTCCGTGCCGCGGCGGACGCGGTCGCGCTCACCGCCGACCGGCCGGGCGCCGCCGGCCAGGTGGTCAGCCGGGGCCTGGCCTCGGCGGTGCTGGTCACCGACGTCACCGGCCGGGTCAGCTACGCCACCCCGGACGCCCCACCGGCCCCCTGGCGGGACTGCGGCCCACCGACGCCGCCTGCGGTCGGTCTCGGGCCGGCCTCCGCCGGGCCGGTCGGTGCGCTCGCCGTCCGGGTGGAACTGCGCGACCCGGCCGGCGCGGCGCTCGGCACGGTCTCCGCCGCCCAACCGGTCGACCCCCGGTTCGTGGCGCGTCTCGCGGCGGTGACCGGCGTCGCGGTGACGCTGCTCGACGGCGGCGGCGCGCCGCACGTCGCGCACACCACGGAGTCGGCGAACGGCCGGGACGAGGTGCTCGCCGCAGCCGCGTCACTGCGCGGCGAGCGGGTGACCGGCACGCCGGACGGCCGGTACCTGCGGAGGGCCGGTCCGACGCCCGGCCAGCCGCTGCACCTGGTGCTCTCGGTCCCCAGCGACCAGCCGCCCGGGCTGCACGCCGTGCTGGTCGGCGTGGTGCTGCTGGCCGCCCTGGTGGGAGTGGCCGCCGCCTGGCGACTGGCCCGGGTGACCACCCGCCCGCTGGTGGAGCTGGCCGGCGCGGTCGACCGGGTGGCGGCCGGCGACCTGACCGCCCGGGTGCCGGTACGCAGCGACGACGAGGTCGGCCGGTTGGCCGCCGCGTTCAACCGGATGGCCCAGGAGACCGGTGGCTATCTGGCGGCGCTGGCCAGCAGCCGCGACCAGCTACGCGGGCACCTCGCGGTGCTGGGCGACACCCTGGCCAGCACCCACGACCTGCAACGGATCCTGCGGGTGATCCTGCGCAGCGCGCTCGCCGCGACCGGCGCCCGGGCCGGTGCGGTGCTGCTCACCGAGCCGGGTGGCGTGCTGGTCGCCCAGTGCTCGGAGGGGCTCGACGGACGCTGGCCCGGCACCGGGTCGGTGCCGGTCGGCAGCGGGTTGCTGGGCGAGGTCGCGGCGACCGGCCGACCCTGCCGGGGACGGGTGGACCCGGCCGACGACGCCTCCGGCGAACCGCCCTGCCGGACGTACGTCGCGGTGCCGTTCACCGCGCCCGAGGCGCTTGTACGCGCCGAACCCGGCCCGGGGTCCGACCCCGCGCCCGCCGGGACCCGGCCGACCCCGCCGGAGACGGTGCTCGGCGTGCTCGCCCTCTACGACCGGCCGGGCGGAGCCGAGTTCGACGACGAGGACCTGGCGACGCTGCGCACCTTCGCCGGTCACGCGGCGGTGGCGGTGGAGAACGTCCGCGTCCACGAGGAGGCGCAGCGGCTCTCGCTCACCGATCCGCTGACCGGGCTCTGGAACTACCGCTACCTGCGCGAGTCGGTACGCCGGGAGGTGGAGCGGGCCAGCCGGTTCGGCCGGACGGTCAGCGTCCTCGTGCTGGACCTGGACCGGTTCAAGCGGATCAACGACACGTACGGGCACCCGGCCGGGGACACCGTGCTGGCCGAGTTCGCCCGGCGCGTCCGGGGCGAGATCCGCGAGGTGGACCTCGCCTTCCGGCAGGGCGGGGAGGAGTTCGTGGTGCTGTTGCCGGAGACCGACGCCCGGGGCGCGACGATCGTCGCCGAGCGGCTCGCCGCAGCCGTCCGGGACAGTCCGGTCCACGTGGCACGGCACACCGGAGTGCCGGACACCGTCTCGATGACGGTATCGATCGGGATCGCCGTCTTTCCGGACCACGCCGACACCGGGCCGCAGGTGCTCCAGGCAGCGGACGAGGCGCTGTACGCCGCCAAGACGGGCGGCCGGGACACCTGGCGGCTGGCTCCCGCCCGGGAGGCGTCGGCCACCCGGGAGCTACCGGTGCTGGTGGCGACCCGTAGCCCGCAGGACGGGCTGCCCAGGGCCGGACCGGAGGGCGATCCGGGCGAACCGGCCACCGACGACGAACCGGCCCCGGCCGGTTCCGCCACGACCGGCAGAACTGCTCCGGCGGGCGGCGCGTCTTCCGGTCCTCACCCGCCGCGTCACGGCCCCGGCCGATAGTCTCGCGACATGTCGGAGCACTCAGCGAACCCCTCAGCGACCGCCGCCACCGGTCGTCCCCGTGCCGTCAAGGCCGTCATCCCGGCCGCCGGCCTGGCCACCCGGTTCCTGCCGGCGACCAAGGCGGTACCCAAGGAGCTGCTGCCGGTCGTCGACCGCCCCGTGTTGCAGTACATCGTCGAGGAGGCCGCCCAGGCCGGTATCGGCGACGTGCTCCTGATCACCGGGCGCGGCAAGACATCGATGGTCGACCACTTCGACCGCCGCCCCGATCTGGAGGAGCGGCTCGCGGAGAAGCCCGAGCTGCTGGCCGCCGTCAAGCGCACCGAGGAACTGGCCGCCATCTACACCTGCCGGCAGCCCGAGCAGCTCGGCCTCGGCCACGCCGTCGGCTACGCCGAGTCGCACGTCGGCGACGAGCCCTTCGCGGTGCTGCTCGGCGACGAGTTCGTCAACCTCTCCGAGCCGCTGCTGCCGGCCATGTTGGAGCTGCAGGCGCGTACGGGTGGCGTGGTGCTCGCCTTCTTCGAGGTCGACCCGGCCGAGACCACGCGCTACGGCATCGCCTCGGTCGAGCCGGCCGAGGCCGAGCTGACCGACATCGGGGAGGTCGTCCGGGTCACCGGCATGGTGGAGAAGCCCAAGCCGGAGGAGGCGCCGAGCAACCTGGCCGTGCTCGGCCGGTACGTGCTGCCGGGCAAGATCTTCGACGCGATCCGGCGTACCAAGCCTGGCAGCGGCGGCGAGATCCAGCTCACCGACGCGATGGAGCTGCTGCGGACCGAGGGCACCCCGGTGCACGCGATCGTCTATCGCGGCATCCGCTACGACACCGGTATGCCGCTGGGCTACCTGCAGACCGTGGTCCAGATCGCCAGCGAGCGCGAGGACCTGGGCGCCGAGTTCCGCAAGTGGCTGGCCGAGTTCGTCAACTCCGACGCGTCGGGCGGTCCGAATACATGACCGCGACGGCCGACGCCGAGGCGGCCGAAAACGGGTTGACGCCGCTCGCCGACTACCTGGGCAGTGTGCTGCGCAGGTTACGCGCGCTGCCTCCGCTCGACCTCGACCTCACCCAGGCGCACGGCAACGTCCTCGCCGAGGACGTCGTCGCACCGCACTCGTTCCCGGCCTTCGACCAGGCGGCCGTGGACGGGTACGCCGCGCGCTGGGAGGACATCGCCGGCGGGGCTCGGGGCGTGGGATACGTCCCGGCCCAGTCCGGCCGTCCGGGTGGCCGCACGGTACGCCTCAACGTGGTCGGTGACCTCGGCGCGGCGAGCTGGCGGCCGGTCCGACTCACCCCCGGCTCGTGCTTCTCGGTGGCCGCCGGAGCCCCACTGCCGGTCGCCGCCGACGTGGTCGTCCCGGTCGAGTGGACCGACCAGGGCATGGCGGCGGTGGAGATCTTCCGCGCCCCAAAGCGGGGCTACGGCGTACGCCGGGCCGGCGAGGAGGTGACCGCCGGCGCCCTGCTCGCCCGCGCCGGCACGTACGTCTCACCGGCACTGGTCGCGGTCTTCGCCGCCACCGGTATCGGGCACGTGGTGGTCCGCCCCAGCCCCCGGGTGGTGATCGTGGCCACCGGAGACGAACTGGTGGACGTGGGCCGGGGCAGCCAGCCCGGTCAGGTGGTCGACGCCAACTCGCACGCGCTGACCGCCGCGGCGGCGGAGGCGGGTGCCCTGGCGTACCGGGTGGGTATCTGCGACGACGACCCGGAGGGGCTGCGTGGCCTGCTGGAGGACCAGACCCTGCGGGCCGACCTGATCATCACCACCGGCGGCACCGGCACCGGGCCGGGCGACATGGTCCGCCGCATCCTGTCCCGCCGCGAGGGCAGCCGTGCCGGACCGGTCACCTTCACCGACGTGGCGCTCTATCCGGGTACCGCGCTCGGGTTCGGCACCGTCGGCGCCGAGGAGGTGCCGGTGGTGTGCCTGCCCGGCGACCCGGGCGCCGCGATGATCGGCTTCGAGGTGCTGGCCCGCCCCGCGATCAACCTGCTGGCCGGTGCCGAACCGGTGTTCCGCCCCAGCGTGCGGGCACACCTGCTGGAGACGGTCTCCTCACCCGTGGGCCTGCGCGAGTTCCGGCCCGCGCACGTCGCGGAGCGTCGAGGTGGGGGTTACACTGTCCAACCGCTCAGCGGTGGTCCGTTCACCCTCGCCGGCCTGGCCGAGGCGAACGGGCTTCTCGTTCTCGGCGAGCGGGTCACCGCCGCCGCTGCCGGCTCCACCGTGGACGTGCTGCTGCTCGACCGTCGACGGTGAATCCGGGTGACGCTCGGGAGTGGAGGAGTGGTGCGGTTCCGACGGGCGCCCGGCTGGCCGGTGGTGCTCTCCGACGGGCCGGTGCTGCTGCGGCCGTACCGACGCTCCGACGCGGCGGCCTGGTCCGAGGTGCGCTGCGCCAACCGGGAGTGGCTGGCTCCGTGGGAGTCCACGCCGGCCGGTGACTGGGCCGATCTGAACTCGCCGGCCACCTTCCGCTGGGTCCACCGCGACCAGCGGCGCTCGGCGCGTACCGGCGAGGGCATGCCGTTCGCGGTCTGCCTGTACGCCGACGGCGCGGAACGCCTGGTCGGGCACATCAACATCGGCAGCATCGTGCGCCGGGCGTTCTGCTCCGGCTACGTCGGCTACTGGGTGGACCGTCGAGTCGCCGGCCAGGGTGTGATCCCCACCGCGATGGCGCTCGCCGTCGACCACGCCTTCGGGCCCGGTGGACTGCACCGGGTGGAGGTCAACATCCGGCCGGAGAACGGGCCGTCCCGCCGCGTGGTGGAGAAGTTGGGCTTCCGCGAGGAGGCGTACCACGCGCGCTACATGCACATCGACGGCGCGTGGCGGGACCACATCGGGTACGCGATGACGAGCGAGGAGATCGCCGCCGAGGGCGGGCTGCAGGCCCGTTGGCACCGGCTGCGCGCCCGTACGCCGTGAGCCGTCCCACGTGCGGAATCGGCGCGGCGCGGTTGTTCCGGCCAGCCTGACCCGTAACCTCAGGTAACTGCAAGCTGCGGCAGGCGCTGCCCGCTCCGCATGATTCACGTCGCCGACGCCGATCGGTGAAAGATCCTGCGGCCGGTCGGCGGTTGCTCCGAATCTTGGTGACGGGAGGGGTGAGGGTGCCGACCTCGGTGCTCCTCGCCGTCCTCGCCGCCGCCGGTCTGCTCGCTCTCGCTCCGGCGCTGGTTCGCCGGTACGACGCCGCCGAGCGGTTGGTGGCGGAGCGGGCGCAGTCGACGGCGCGGGTGCTCCAGCGCCGCCGACGACGCCGCACTGTCCCCGGCCGCAGACCGGTCAACCCGTCCCGTGCCCTCGTCGTCACACTCAGCGAGGATCCCAGCTCGGGGCAGCTCGCCGCCCCCGTCTCCGGGCCACCCGCACCCCGCACCGGTGACTCCCCGGGCGCACCTGCTCGCTCCGGTGGTGCGGCTGGCGACCCCTTTTCCGCAGGCTCGGTCGACAGCGCTCCCGTATCGCGCCGGTCCGGGCGGCCGAGTCGGCTGCGCTCCGTCGCGCCGACCGGGAACCGTTCACGCCGCCGGCCCGACCGCCGCCGCCCACACACCCCGGCCGTCTACCGCCGCCGCCGGGTCCTCGCCGCCCTGGTGCTGCTCAACGCCGTCGAAATGGTCGGCGTCCTGGTGGTCGGCCCCGGCTTCTGGATCAGCTTCGCGGTCACCGGCACCCTGCTCGTCGTGTACGTCGTCCACCTGCGCGCCCGCGCACTCGCCGACCGCCGTCGACGGCGTGCCCGGGCCCGCGAGGCCGCCTGGCTGGCCGCCCGACAGGCCGAGGTGCGCCGCGAACAGGCACGCCGCGCCGCAGCCCGCCGGGAGGCCCAGCGTCGCCTGGCCGCCCAGCGGGAGTCCGTCCGGCGTTCCGCCATGGGCCTGGACCGCCCCGCAGACCTGCCACAGGCCGCCAGCGGTGGTTCGGTCTCCTACCGCCGCGCCGGTGGCCTGCGCGGTCGCCCCTACGAGGCCGGGCGCGGCTCGCACAGCGCCTGATCCGTCCCGCCCCGCCGGCGACTCTCACAGCGCACCTCCCGCACTGCGGCGGGCCGCCGTGCACCCGCCCGCCCCGCTCGTTCCGCCCGTCCCGTCTGTCGGCTGGCCTCTCCGGCGCCTGGTCGCGGACGAGGGCGTGCGACTCGTGGGGTCCGAGGGGCTGGCGTCCGGTGAGATCGGGTGGATCTTGGGGTGTCGGGCGGGCGGGGCGGTTCGCGGCGAAGGCGGCCGACCTGTTAGCCTTGTCGCCGGCCCGCCCGGTGAAAGCCGGACGGGACCAACGCCGGTAAATCGGCGGAGGGGCTGTGGCGCAGACTGGTAGCGCACCTCGTTCGCATCGAGGGGGTCAGGGGTTCAAATCCCCTCAGCTCCACCAGCAACAACAATGGCCAGCGGAAACGCTGGCCATTGATCATTTGGCACAGATCCGGCACAACTCAGCCCGGAACTGCCGACCCCGAGCGGTTCTCCGCAGCCTCCCGAAGCGCCGTGTTGACGATGTCGCGGCGACGGTTCTCCTTCGGCCACCGGTGCAGGTACGTCTCCGACCCGAGTCCGACCCCGGGCATCCTCAGGGCGGCCGGGAGATGCGGGCGGGTGGTTGTCAGGTCTCCGGCTCGATGCTGGCGAGCAGTTCGGTGACGTGAGCCTTGATGTCGTCGCGCACATGGCGGACGACGTCGAGGGATTGGCCGGCGGGGTCGGTGAGTTTCCAGTCTTCGTGGCGTTTGCCGGGGAAGACCGGGCAGGCGTCGCCGCAGCCCATGGTGACGATGATGTCGCTGGTTTCGGCGGTGTCCCAGGTGAGTCGGGTCGGGGTCTGGTCGGTGATGTCGATGCCGACTTCCCGCATGGCTTCGACGGCGGTGGGATTGATCTGGTCGGTGGGTGCGCTGCCGGCGGAGCGGACCTCGACGGTGTCCCCGGCGAGGTGGCGTAGCCAGGCGGCGGCCATCTGGGAGCGACCGGCGTTGTGGACGCAGACGAACAGGACGCTGGGCTTGTCGGTCATCGAGCTTCGCTTTCTCGGGTGAGGTGGGGCACGACCACCGCGTCAGCGGCGTGTCCGGCGTGGGGGTACCAGGCGGCGAGGGCCGCGACGGCCAGCAGGCCGCCGACGAGCTGGGCGGCGACGAAGCCGGGTACGGAGGCGGGGGCGATGCCCGCGAAGGTGTCGGTGAAGGCTCGGCCGATGGTGACCGCCGGGTTGGCGAAGGAGGTCGAGGAGGTGAACCAGTAGGCCGATCCGATGTAGGCGCCGACGGCGGCCGGGGCCGCGGTGGTGCGGCCGGAACGGGCGAGGGCGAAGACCAGGAGGACCAGCCCGGCGGTGGCGACCACCTCGGCCAGCCACAGATTTCCGCCGGTGCGGTCGGTGTGGGACCAGGTGACCGGCGGGAGCCCGAACATGAGGGCGGCCAGAATCGCCCCGGCGACGGCCCCGGTGACCTGCGCGCAGGCGTAGGCGGCCAGGTCCCGGAGAGTCAGACCGGTCCCGGACTGGCGGCCGAGCCACCAGTCGACGGCCGAGACGACCGGATTGAAGTGCGCGCCCGAGACGGGGCCGAACATCAGGATCAACGTGCCCAGAGCGAGGGCGGTGGCAACCGTGTTCTCCAGGAGCTGGAGTCCCACGTCCGTCGGGGAGAGCCGGGTGGCGGCGATCCCGGAGCCGACGACGGCGGTGACCAGGAGGGCCGTACCGGTGAACTCTGCGCTTGCCCGCCGGGCCAGCGCGAGGCTCACCCCGTGGCCGCAGTGGCCGTGGGGATGTCCAGCAGTGCGCCGAGCTGGCGGAAGGCTTCCGGGCGGACCCGGTACCAGACCCAGGTGCCCCGCCGCTCGGAGTCCACCAGGCCCGCGTCTCGCAGCACCCGGAGGTGGTGGGAGATGGTGGGCCCGGACAGGTCGAACGCCGGGGTCAGGTCACAGACGCAGATCTCCGGTACCGAGGCGATCATCGACATCAGCCGGAGCCGGACCGGGTCGCCCAGGGCTTTGAACATCGGGGCGACCACCGCCGCCTGGTCGTCGTCCATCGGACGGGCCGCGATCGGGGCGCAGCAGGCCACGGCGTTCAGGTCGACCACCGGTACGGCTTGTTTTGACATGTGTCTAGGTTGACAGATCTCAAAACAAGAGGCAACGTGGCGGCTGATTCGAAAATCATCTAGGCAGGACGGGTCGGTGATGGCGGTCCTGCCGAGAGGAGAACCCATGTCCCGCGTTCAACTCGCCCTGCGCGTGTCCGACCTCGAAGGCTCCGTGGCCTTCTACTCGAAGCTGTTCAGCGTCGAACCGGCCAAGCGCCGCCCCGGCTACGCCAACTTCGCCGTCCAGAACCCGCCGATGAAGCTCGTGCTCCTGGAGGGCGAGCCCGGCCAGCCGACCGTGATGGACCACCTGGGCGTCGAGGTCTCCACCACCGAAGAGGTCAACGCCGCTACCCAGCGCCTCACCGAATCCGGCCTGATCACCCTGGAGGAGAACAGCACCGAATGCTGCTACGCCCTCCAGGACAAGGTCTGGGTGCGTGGCCCCGGTGACGAACCCTGGGAGGTCTACACCGTTAAGGCCGACTCCGACCACCTGGAGAAGACCACCGCGAGTGCCTGCGGCACCCCCGCCGCCGACAAGCAGCCCGCCACCACCGCAGCCACCGGCACCTGCTGCTGACCTGCACACGACCGCAGCAGCACACGTCCCGCCCGTGACGCCTCGGCCCTCGTGGGAGAGTACGAGCCGGGCGGCGGGCGGGACGGTGGCAAGCCCGGTGTCAGTCGAACAGCCCGTCGAGCGCCTTCTGTTCGAGGTTGCGCCAGCGCTGGGAGTCCTTCAGCGCCTTGGCGATCTCCTTTTCGTCGAGGTGGTGGGCGCCCTCCTCGCGGATGCACGCGACGCTGAACGGGCCGCCGACCGACGGCGAGGTCCGCTCCAGCGCCTCCAGTACCCGGACCACGCCCACCACGCCGTACTCGACGGTGCGCGTGGTCATCCGGAAGTGGGACAGCAGCGCGCCGGCCTGCTGGGCCATGGGCGCGCCGGAGCCGATGGCGTGGAAGCCCACGTCCTCGTAGCGGCCGATGAGACCGTTGGGGTTGATCTCCACGATCCACGGCCCGCCCTGGCTGTAGCCGACCGCGAGCAGGTACGCCGACACCCCGCCGCCGCCGTTCTCGCCGGGCACGTCCGGGATGTAGTTCTCGTAGTGCTTCTTGAAGACGGGCAGGACGCGTTCCTGCAACTCGCCGCCGATGTCGGGGGCTTCGAGGATGGCGGTGGCCGACTCCTCAAGGAGTGGGCGCAGGTCGTTGAGTACGCCCCGCGCACCGCTGCCGCCCCAGGCGGCGCAGGAGCCCAACGGGTGCAGCTTCTGGGCGGGGAAGCTCAGACCGCGGTCGCTCTCGGTGATCTGGGAGTCCGCGCCGATCACCACCCCGTCGCTGCAGACGATGGCGAGTACGACGGTCATGGGGTCCTCCTGGGCAGGGGGGGGCGGGGTTGGGCGCGAGGTACCCGCCATCCCGTCCGCCTACACCCCGACAGGTGTCGGGCCAGCCACAGCGCGGGTCAGGACGGTTTCCGCAGCTCGGCTGCGCCGAAGGACACCGAGAACCGCTTGCACCAGATCGAGACGCTGCGGAAGTCATCGAGATTGGCGTCTGCGGGAATGTCGTAGACCTGGTCGCCCCGGTTCCCCTTGAGCCGGTCGAGTTCGAGCCATCGCCCGTCGTCGAATACGTGCCAGCCGGCCCGGCCGGGGAGCACCGGCTGGTCGGTGAGCCAGACTCGCAGGTCGGGGCCGTTGGAGGTGGCGAGGTCCTGTAGTGCCAACTGGTGACTGCCGTCGGAGAGCCGGATCAGTCGGGCGGTGCCGGTGGTCTCGTGCTCATGCGTGACGAACTCTCCGCTGGCCAGCAGCACGTTCTTCGGACTCGGCGCGACGGATGCCTCGGCGGAGGGTGACGCCTCGCCCGAGGGGTCCACCTCCGCCGACGGTGATCCCTCAGGCGCGGCTGCGTCGGTGATCGGCAGTATCTCGGCGACCACCTGGTTGGTGAACAGCTTCCATGGTTGGAACCAGAAGAGACCGAATGCCGCACCTCCGCCCAGCAGGACGGCCAGGAGCCAGGTCAGGGGTTTGCGCGTCATCGCCGGAGCCTATGTCGATGATCGCTCCGACAGGCGGCTCCAGTCCATTTCGGATTCTTACGTCACTTTGCGTGCGGGAGTCCGTGGACGCAGCGTCCGCGCGGGAGTCTCGCCGAGGGTGCGAGGCCGCCCCGATCCGGGGCTGGGATGCGTTCGACACCCATCGTCGGGCGTGGATGGGACCTGCGTAACAGCTTGTGGTGACGGGTGACCCGGATGATCGGGATCCTGAGTGAACTGTCAGGATTGCGGTATGACGGTCAGAACTGCCGGCAGGGTTGCCCTGGTCACGGGTGGAAGTCGGGGCATCGGCGCCGCCGTCGCGCGCCGGCTCGCCGAGGACGGGATCGACGTGGCGTTCACCTACCGCACGGCGGGGGACAATGCGAAGTCCGTCCTGGCCGACATCGAGGCGTACGGTCGCACGGGCTTGTCGATCAGCGCGGACAGCGCGGATTCGGGGGCGGTCGTCGGTGCGGTGGAGCGGACCGTGGCCGAGTTGGGGCGGCTGGACATCCTGGTCAACAACGCGGGGGTGTTCGCGGGTGGGCCCATCGAGTCGGTCAGCCTCGACGCGCTGGACCGGGCGGTCGCGGTGAACGTCCGCGGGGTGTACCTGGCCACGCAGGCGGCGGTGCGGCACATGGGCGAGGGCGGGCGGATCGTCAACATCGGCAGCAGCTTCGCCAGTCGTGTCCCCGCACCCGGAGTCAGCGCGTACGCGATGACCAAGAGTGCGGTGAACGGGCTGACCCGGGCGCTCGCCCGTGAACTCGGCCCGCGCGGCATCACCGTCAACCTGATCCTGCCCGGTTCGACCGACACCGACATGAACCCGGCCGACAGCGCCGGCGCCGACGCGCAGCGGACGCAGATCGCCCTCGGGCGGTACGCATCGCCGGCCGACGTGGCCGCGACGGTCAGTCACCTGGTGGGCGACGGCGGCCGACACATCACCGGTGCGTCGATCGCGATCGACGGCGGCGCGACCGCCTGAGGCGTGGCGCGACCGCCTGAGGGGTGGCGTCCCGACTGCACGGTGACCTAGACTCCAAACCCCGCTCGATCGAAGATCGTCGTTTCGCTCGGCGGTGTCGGCGGACGTGTCCCGGCTACCGGCTGGAGCGGTTGTGGACGAAGGTCACCTGGTCGATCGTCGGCGCCTGTTGGGTCTGATCACCGCCACCCTCGCCGTCGGTGTCATCCCCGAGGCGTGGCTCGCCGAAGCGGCGTACGGGGCGACGCCCCGCTGGAACCGGCCGTTCGACAAGTGGGTTCCGATCACCTCGTCGTTCGGGGTACGGGTCGACCCGATCACCGGCGAGCGACGGCAGCACAACGGCACCGACTACAGCGCCGCCGGCATCCTCGGCTATCCGGTCCGGTCGATCGCGGCCGGCACCGTCACCGGCGTCACCTACAGCGCCGCCGGGCTCGGCCACCACGCCACGGTCACCCACGCCGACGGGTGGCGCAGCGTCTACGGCCACCTGCGGGACGTACCCGTGGTGCGGGTCGGCACGCAGGTCGCCGCCGGGCAGCACCTCGGCAACGTCGGCTCGACGGGCCGGTCCACCGGGCCGCACCTGCACCTGGAGATCTTCCATCCGAACGGGCACCGCGTGGACCCGGAGTCGATCCTCACCGGCGCTCCCTACGCCGGGGCGCCCGGCCAGCCACCTGCGATTCTCACCAAGGACGGACTCATGTACCTCATCTGGAGCACCGGCGGCACCGGGTACCTGGTCACCCCCAACCGCGTCATCGGGCTGCGGTCGATGGCCCACTACAACCTGTTCAAGCGGATCATCAACTCGAACCAGGCCGCCGACCAGCCCGAGATCTTCAACCAGCTGGAGATCGACCAGATCAACGCGTACCTGAACGGGCACGTCCCGGCCTGACCGGCGTCAGGTCGCGCCGCGCCGGTCACCGGCGTCACCCACCCGCCCGTCGAGGACGGCCAGCAGGGCCGACGCGACGAGCGCCACCGGTCGGTCGTCGTCGCGGGTCAACCGGCGCAGCGTGCCCGCCGCGAGAGTCCCCGGCATCTCGGCGAGTGCCTGAGTCAGTCGCATCCGTGCCGCCGAGTCCGCGCCCGGATCGGCGAGTGCGTCGGCCAACGCCACCATGATCCGCTTCGCCCACGTCGGATCCACGGCCAGCGTGCCCAGCAGCTCGGCCGCCTCGACGTCGTTGGGGCCGTCGACCACGAGGCCGACCAGCGTCGGTACCGCCCGGGTGTCGCCCCGGGCACCGAGCGCGAGCGCCGCCGGCCCCCGTACCGTCGGCTCGGCGTCGGCGAGCGCGTCGACGAGGGCGCCGCTCGCCTCGTCGCCGGGCAACTCGGCGAGCGCCTGGACCGCGCGCCGCCTGACCTCGGCGTCATCCGAGGTCAGGCCGGACGCCACCCGGGCCGCGCCGCCGCCGGACGCCCGCGCGAGAGCCCAGCGCAACGCACCGGCGACGTGCGGATCCGTCTCGCCGAGCACCGCCTCGGCCAGCAGTTCGGCGGGTGCCGACGCGTGCTCGGCCAGGACGGCCTGCTGACGCCGCGCCGCACTGCCGGAACCGAGACCGTGCAGCAGCTCGATCAGGCGCGCCACCTCCGGCCAGTCGGCGGGCTCGGCGGCATCGACCGTGCGGAGCCGGTCGAGCAGCTCGCGCTCCCGGTGCAGCCGCTCCTCGGTCCGGCGGATGAGGTCGCCGACCAGCGCCGCCGGGGTGAAGCCGGGATCGTCGAGGGTACGACCGATCTCGCGCAGCGACAGTCCCAGCGAGCGCAGCCCCTCCACGTGGAAGATCCGCCGGATGTTCTCCGGGGTGTACTCCCGGAAGCCGCCCACCGTGCGGCCGGTGGGGCGGACCAGCCCGAGCGTGTCGTAGTGCCGGAGCATCCGGGCACTGACCCCCGAGCGGCGCGCCACCTCACCGATCAGCACCAGGCGACTCCTCCCGGTCCGGTCCGAGGACCGCGACCCGTCTCGCCTCGTGCACGGCGAGGTCGAATCCGGCCTCCGGGTCGTACAGCAGCCGTTCCGTGGCGCGGGCGTGCACCCGTACCGCCGGGTTCCGGTGGGTGGCCGCCGCCTCCAGGACCGGCTCGACCACGTCGGCCAGCGCGACGAGGGCCTGGCTCAGACTGAGCTGGACCTCCCGGTTACCCCGGCCGAACTGCGTGGCCAGCTCCGTGGCTAGCGCCGACCGCTCCGCGTCGGGCACCAGGACGACGGCCGCCCGCCAGGCGGTCCGGGCCACCGTGTCGTCGGCGTCGCGAAGCAGTGCCGTGGTGATCGCCGGCCAGGCGCTCCGGTCCCCGATCTTGGACAGGGTGTGCAGTGCCTGACTGCGGGCCTGGGCGTGCGCGGAGTCGAGTTCCGCCAGCAGCCTCGGCATCGTGATCTCCGCCGGCAACCGGGTCAGCGCCCAGGTGAGCATGTCGCGCACGAAGAAGTCCGGCTCGACCCCGCATCGGGCCACGAGCGCGTCCACCAGGCCCGGGTCCGGGTGTGTGCCGACGGCCAGGGCCGCGTTGAGTCGCGTCGACGAGTCGTCGGCGGCCAACGCGGCCACCACTCGTTCGGCGGGCGTGGGCTTGCCTGTCGAGTCGATGGGAACCACCTCCGACCACCAGTGAAGACCTTGACACTGTGACAGGGTCAAGTCTCGCGTGTTCCCTAGACTGCGGTGGTGCGATACGACCAGGTCGAAGCAGCGATCCGTCGACTCGTCGACACGGCGGGGGAGGACGAGCTCCGGGTGTTCGGCATCGAGACGGTGGCCCGTCTCGTCTGCGACGAGCGGCTGGTCGACATCGCCGCCGACGGGGAACTGGACGAGGACGCGGTAGCCGCCTTTACGCTCGCCCGGGAGACCGTCGGGACGGCCGACGCCGCCGCGTCACGGGCACTGATGACGCGGATCGACGAGGGTGTCCTCACTGACGGCGACATGGACCCGGAACTGCTCATCGTCCTCGCCGCGCTGGAACACTGGACGACGTACCTGGAGACCGGGCAGCGGGGCGAACTCTACGAGCTGGCGCTCCGCTCCGTCGAGCAGGTCGACTACCAGGTCTCCGCCGACCTCGACGACTTCCTGGCGACACCCGAGATGGCCGCCGAGTACGCGCGGATCGCGCGGCTGTCGCAGGGCAGGCCCCCGGCCTGAGGAACTGCCCTATACGGTGGGTCGATGGCGTCCGTGAAGCAGGTGCAGGTGACCTTCGACTGCGCAGAACCCGAGCGGGTCGCCCGTTTCTGGTGCGAGGTGTTGGGATATGTGGTGCCGCCGCCACCGGAGGGATTCGCCGACTGGGCCGAGTTCGACCGCGCGCTGCCGCCCGAACGGCAGGGCTCGGCGTTCGCCTGCGTCGACCCGACCGGCGCGGGCCCGAGGCTGTTCTTCCAGCGCGTACCCGAGGGCAAGGTGGCCAAGAACCGGTTGCACCTCGACGTACGGGCCGCCACCGGGCTCGTCGGCGCGGAACGTGTGGCCGCGCTCGAAGCCGAGGGCGCACGGCTGGTCGCGCTCGGCGGAGCCCGGGTACGGCTGCTGGAATCCGACGGCTTCAACGAGTCCTGCCTGGTGATGCAGGACGTCGAGGGCAACGAGTTCTGCCTCGACTGAGCACCCCACCCACCCACCCACCGCTGTCTCGCTGCGTTGATCAAGAGGTTTTGGCCTCGATGAGTGCCTGTCGAGCACGAAAACCTCTTGATCAACGCGTGCCTCGGGGGTGCTGGTGGGGTGGGGTGTTAGTAGGGGTCCCCTGCTTCGCCGGAGGCGTTAGGAAGATGCCCCTCCTTGCGCCCGGGGGGATTTCGTATAGATGAACGTCCCTTGACGGGCGTGATTTGTTAGCGCTATCAATGCGATGAAGGTGTTCCTTTCGTGGCGGAAGGGCGGGGCTGTGGTGCGACGTGGTGTTCGTCGGGTCGTGGCAGTGGCGGCGGTCGTGGTGTTGGCGGCAGGCGCCGCGGTGGTGGGGGCGGTGCCGGCGCAGGCCGCTGCGGTCACCTTCACCAACCCGCTGGCCGAGCAGCGTGCCGACCCGCACGTCTACCGGCACACCGACGGGTACTACTACCTCACCGCCACGGTCCCCGAGTACGACCGGATCGTGCTGCGCCGCGCCACCACGCTCCAGGGGCTGGCCACCGCCACCGAACGGGTGATCTGGCGCAGGCACGCCAGCGGCGAGATGGGCGCGCACATCTGGGCGCCCGAGATCCACTTCATCGACGGCAGATGGTACGTCTACTTCGCCGCCGGACGTACCGACGACATCTGGGCCATCCGGCCGTACGTGCTGGAGAGCAGTGCGGCCAACCCGCTGGACGGGCCGTGGGTGGAACGTGGCCAACTCCAACCGGCACGCAGCAGCTTCTCACTCGACGCCACCACCTTCGTCCACAACGGAGTGCGCTATCTGGCCTGGGCCGAGTACGCCGGCAGCAACTCGAACATCTATCTGGCCCGCGCGGTCAACCCGTGGACGTACGCGGGCACCCCGGCCCTGATCGCCACCCCCACGCACGCCTGGGAGACCCGGGGGTACCGGGTGAACGAGGGACCGGCGGTGCTGATCCGCAACGGGCGGGTGTTCATGACGTACTCGGCCAGCGCCACCGACGCCAGTTACGCGGTCGGGCTGCTCACCGCCTCGGCCACCAGCGACCTGCTCAACCCGGCGTCGTGGAGCAAGCGGTCCACACCGGTGCTGGCCAGCGACGCCCGGACGGGCCAGTGGGGGCCGGGGCACAACTCGTTCACCGTCGCCGAGGACGGCAGCGACGTGATCGTCTATCACTCCCGCAACTACGAGCGGTACCTCGGCAACGGCTACGACCCGCTGACCGACCCGAACCGGCGTACCCGACTCCAGCGGGTCTACTGGAACGCCGACGGGACGCCGAACTTCGGCGTACCGGTGCCGGACGGCCTCAGCCCGGTGCGGCTGCGCGCGCACGACCTGCCGGACCGCTACATCCGGCACTGGGAGTTCCGGGCGCGGCTGGAGCCGAACGTCACCGCCCTGGCCGACTCGCAGTTCCGGATCGTCGCCGGCCTCTCCAACTCCGCAGCCATCTCGCTGGAGTCGACCAACTATCCCGGCTACTACCTGCGGCACCGTAACCACCAGCTCTGGGTGGAGCGCAGCGACGGCTCCACATTGTTCCGGCAGGACGCCACGTTCACCCGCCGGGCCGGGCTCGCCGACGCGGCGAAGGTGTCGCTGGAGTCGGTGAACTTCCCCGGTCAGTACGTCCGGCACCGCGACGGGCTGCTCCACCTGGAAGCCGTCTCGGACGCCCCCGGGCGCGCGTCGGCCACCTTCGCCCTGGACTGAGCACTCTGTCGGGGGCCGTACCTAGACTCCCGCGGCATGGCGACGGTGACATTCGTAGACGAGAGCACGGCCGGTGCTCGTACACCCGCGTGGGCGCTGCAGATCTTCGAGGAGCGGCTGACGCTGCGGGAGCTGATCCGGCGGCGGATCCACCAGGAGGTGGCCGAGTACAACGCCGCCGCCCCGCAGCCGCGCCGGCTGCTCGTCGCGCCCCACGCGACGGAGCAGGCCCTCAACGGTGACCGGGCCGAGCGTGCGCGCCGCCGGGTCGACGCCGAGCGGCAGGTCGCCCTGGCCGAGGAGGCGTTCGGACGCAACGGTTTCGTGGTGCTGGTCGACGACCGTCAGGTCACCGAGCTCGACGACGAGGTCGACCTGCGTCGCGACACCGAGGTCACCTTCCTCAAGCTCGTCCCGCTGGTGGGTGGCTGATGACCACCGCCACCGACACCGCCTGGTTCGCCGCCCGGGTCCGCGACCTGATCGCCGCCGACGACCTTACCGACCTGGCCAGCCACCTCTACGCCCACGCCCGGCACTGCCGCGACGACGTGGGCGTACGCGACGCGCTGCGTCCACTGCCCGGCCCGGACGTGGCCCGACTGGTGCACGCCATGGTCCTCATCGCGATCAAGCGCCGCAGACACGACTGGACCGCCTGCGAACTGATCAACCAGGTCGCCCGCCGGCTCCCCACCGAGCTGACCCCGGAGCAGCTCAAGGACCTGACCAGGTACGCAGTCCGGGGCTGGCGCCCGCTCACGCCCGGCACGCTGGAGATCGTCGCCCGAGGGGTGGCCGTGACCGGTCCGCTCCCGGCCGACCTGCTCAAGGTGCTTGCCGAACGGTCCGGGGAGAGCCAGCGTCTGCGGCAGTTGGTGGTCGAGCTGGTCGGCCCGCAGCTCGACCCGGGCGACCCGTGGGTCGAGCAGATCAGCACCGAGCTGACCACCCTCGGCCCGGCCTGGCAGCGGCTGGTGGCCCACGCCAGCACCGCGGTCGCGGCCCGTCCCACGGTCGCCTGGTCGACCGAGGCGTCCCGGCTGCTCGCCGAGGTCGACCCGGCCGAGGTATCGCAGGTGCTGGACCCGTGGCTGGCCGCCGCCTCCCGTACCCCGCAGTCACCGCCCGCCCCGGCCAACGCGGACGTGCTGCGCGGCCTGCTCTGGCTGGTCGAGCGGTCCACACCGACCTCCGAGCAGGTACGCCGCGTCGGCGGCCTGGTCGAGACGATGCTGCGGCGGCTGCCCGGGATCGGGCCGGCCTGCCCGAAGGTGGCCAACGCGGCGGTCGGGGTGCTCGGTCGGGTCGACGGCGAGGCGGCGCTGGCGCAACTCGCCCGGCTGTCGGCCCGGGTCACCTACAAGGGCACCCGCAACGAGATCGACAAGGCGCTCGACGCCCGCGCCACGGCGATGGGCATCGGGCGGGACGAGATCGAGGAGTTGGCCGTCCCGGACTACGGCCTGACCGAGGTGGGTCGGCACCGGGTGGCCCTCGGCGGCTGCCGGGCCGAGCTGCTGATCGGTTCCAGCGGCACCACCCTGGCCTGGTTCGCCGAGTCCGGCCGACAGGTGAAGAGTCCGCCGGCGGCGGTACGCCGTGACCACGCCACGGAACTCGCCGAGTTGAAGGGCCTGGCCAAGGAGATCACCGGGATGCTCTCCGCCCAGGCGGCCCGGCTGGACCGGCTGTTCCTGGCCCAGCGCGTCTGGACCCTGACCGCCTGGCGGCAGCGCTACCTCGACCATCCGTTGGTCGGCACGCTGGCCCGCCGGTTGCTCTGGCTGGTCGACGGGGTGCCCTGCGGCTGGGCGGACGGTGAACTGCGCACCCTGGACGACACCCGGGTCAGCGCCGCCGACCACGCCGAGGTGCGGATCTGGCACCCGATCGGTCGACCGGTGCCGGAGGTGGTGGGTTGGCGCGAGTGGCTGGAACGGCATCAGGTCGTCCAGCCGTTCAAGCAGGCCCACCGCGAGGTGTACCTGCTCACCCCGGCCGAGGAGACCACCGGCACCTACTCCAACCGGTTCGCCGGCCACATCCTGCGCCAACATCAATATCACGCACTGGCGGCGGTCCGGGGTTGGTCGGACCGGCTGCGGCTGATGGTCGACGACACCTACCCGCCGACCAGCCGTGAGCTGCCCGGGTGGGGCCTGCGTGCCGAGTACTGGGTGGAGGGTGCCGGCGACGACTACGAGGCCGACTGCACCGAGAGCGGGTCGTACCTGCGGCTCGTCACCGACCAGGTGCGCTTCTATCCGATCGCCGCCGCGCAGAACTGGACGCACGCCTCCGGTGGCGGCTACTCCACGGGCACCTGGACGAACGGCAGACCGGCCGAGGCGCTGCCGCTGGACCAGGTTCCGCCGCTGGTGTTCAGCGAGGTCATGCGGGACGTCGACCTGTTCGTCGGGGTGTCCAGTGTCGGCAACGACCCGACGTGGTCGGACGGCGGGCCTCAGGGCCGGTTCCGGGACTACTGGACGTCGTACAGCTTCGGAGAGCTGTCCGCGACCGCCGAGACCCGGCGTGATCTGCTGACCCGGCTGCTGCCCCGGTTGGCGGTGGGGCAGCGCGCCCACGTCGACGGCCGGTTTCTGGTGGTCCAGGGTGACCTGCGGACCTACCGCATCCACCTCGGCTCGGGCAACATCCTGATGAGCCCGAACGACGAGTACCTCTGCATCGTGCCGGCCCGTGGCGCCACCAACCCGGGGGAGCGGCACTTCCTGCCGTTCGAGGGGGACGGCATGCTCGCGGTCATCCTCAGCAAGGCGATGCTGCTGGCCGAGGACTCGGAGATCACCGACCCGACGATCACCCACCAGATCAGGACCTGAGAACGATCTTGGTTCGAGACGGCCCTTTCCGGTGCCGTCTCGAACCAAGATCTTCGGCGGTCAGGTGGTGCTAGCGCGGACCCGCCGGGCGGACGGACGGCGGGTCAGGGCGAAACCGACCACACCGGCCACGGCGGCGAGGACACCACCGGCGGTGGTCCAGATCCAGCGGGAGCCGGCCTCGGGCAGCCACCCGGTGAGGTCGATGTTCCAGCCGTCGTCGTCCTCGTCGGCCGGTGCGACCGTCGGCTCCGTGGCCAGCACGGCACCGGCGTTGGTCGGTGCCACCAGCGGGGCTTCCAGCCGGCCGTCCTCCGGGGCGCTGCCGGCGTCCCCGCTGGCGGAGATCAGCAGGTCCACGTCGATCGGACGACCCAGGTCGGGCTCGGGCACGTCGACCACCGACAGGCGCACGTAGTACGTGCCGGGCAGCGGGTCCGCAGACCACGGCTCCGCCCAGGGCCGGACGCGCCGCAGGGTGCAGCCGATGGCCACGGTACGCACCGAGGAGTCGGCGGTCGGGGTCTGCGCGCCGGCCGTACACGCCTGGCGGCGGCGCAGCCCGTCGAAGACCTCGACGGTCCACGTCGACGTGCCGGTGCGCTGCTCGGCGAGGGAGACCGTCGCGGTGATCTCGTGGGTCTCGCCCGCCGCCGCCGGGAACGACCAGTAGAGGTACTCACCGGTGGAGGCACCCACCCGGACCGGTTGGCCCGCCGCGATCGGGGTGGCGCTGAGGAACGTGGTGCCGGCCTTGGTCACGGTGGCGGCACCGGGCGACGGGGTGGGGGTGGGTGCGGCCAGCGCCGCACCCGGGGCCAGCGCGATGCCGGCGGCCAGCAGCGTGACCACGGTTGCCGATCGGGTACGCATCAGTTCTCCCTCCAGGTGGCGACCCACCAGCGGGTGAGCAGGCCGGTGACGAGCCCGGTGAGCAGACCGGCCAGGGTCAGCAGGAGCAGCAGCACCCAGCCGCGACCCAGGTCCGGCCCGTCCGGGGCAGGGGAGGCGGCGACCACGTCGACGGTCAGTTCGACCGGCATTCCGGGGTCCTTGGCGGTGCCCGCCTGGGGCGAGAACATGTTGCTGACGACCAGACAGACGGTGGTCACGGCCGGGGTGGCGCTCGCCGTCGGGCTGGGGGTGGCGTCCTCGTCGCGCTCGGCGTCGTCGTCCTCGGTGGCCGACCAGCGCAGGCCGGCCGACACGACGTCGGTGCGTCCGCTGCCGGCGTCCACACCCCGGACCAGTTCCCGGCCGTCGGTCGCGGTGGCCCGCAGCAGTACGCCGTGGTCCGGGTTGATCGGGCGGTCGAGCGCGATGCTGACCGAGGCCCGCAGTTCCTGTCCCGGGCGGACCGGCACCCGGTACCAGCGGTGCTCGGAGAAGGTCTCCCGGTCGGTGTAGACGCCGGGGGAGAGCAGTGGCGCGCCGTCGCAGACGTCGGTCCCGTCGACCTTGGCCGGCGTGGTGGCGTACGTGTCACGGGCCCGGTCGACGAGTTGCTTGAGCCGGTCGGTGAGGTCGTCGGCGCTGTTCGCGGCCGTGTACGTGCCACCCGTGGCGGCGGCGATGCAGAGAAGCTGCTTGCGGACCTTCTCGTCGGGTGCCAGGCCGAGGGTGTCCACCACGAGCGTGGTGCCCTGGGCGGCCAGTTCCCGGGCCACCTGGCAGGGGTCCGGCGGGGCGCAGGTGTCCTCCCCGTCGGTGATCAGCACGATCCGCCGGGCGGTGGTGCCGGTGCCGAGGTCCTTCGCGGCCTCCCGCAGGGCGAGCCCGACCGGGGTGAAGCCGGTCGGGCGCAGTGTCGCCACTGCGGCCTTGGCCTTCGCCCGGTCCACCGGGCCGACCGGCACGATCTGCTGTGTGTCCCGGCAGCCCTGCTGCTTGTCCTGGCTTTTGTAGGTGGCGCCGAGCACCCGGATGCCGAGTTGGGTCTCGTCGGGCAGGGCGTCCACCACCTCGCCGAACGCCTGCTGCGCCACCGAGATGCGGCTGCGTCCGTCGATGTCGGTGGCCCGCATCGAGCCGCTCACGTCCAGTACGAGCTGGACGCGAGGCGGCTCGGCGACGGGTTCTGCCTGGTCGTCGTCGGCCCGGGCCGACGCGGGGCCGGCCAGTGTGGTCGCCGCCAGCAGCCCCAACAGGGCGGCTGACGACCATCTCTTGTTGATCACCGGGCGGAGTGTAGCGATGTCCACTCAGGACGATCACTCCGGTCGTCGGGCGAGCCGGCCCACTCGCGCGGCTCGCCCGACGTACCACCGGTGTGCGCTACGGCCGCCAGGAGCCGGCGGAGCGGAACAGCGGCTTGTACTCCACCACACCGTTGGTGTCGGCGACGTCGAAGACGACGGTGCCGGTCCGCTTGGTGCCTTCGGGCAGGTTGTTGCCGGAACCGAGGGACTCACCGCAGCCGGCCAGGATCCCGGCCAGGCCGTTGACCGAGGTCCCGTCGGCGGCCACCCACTCGAAGTAGATCGGGTTGATGGAACCGGTGCCCTTGGTCACCGTGGCCGTCACGTCGGCGATCAGGTAGCGGCCCTTCCGCGGCTCGGGCGCGAACGACCGGCAGCCCTCGTTCACGGTCCGCACCCGGGTCACGGTGATCTCGACGGTGCCGTTGTTGTCGTTCACCACGAGGGTGGTGCCGATGCTCAGGTTGTACGTCTCGCCGCTCGGCGGCGAGTTGGTGGGCGGGGGCGGCGGCGGTGGCGCGGCCTCGGTCGGCGCGGCGCTCGGCGGCGGGTCCGGTGCCGGCGAGGCGGCCGACGGTATGGGCCGCGCGCCGGTCTCCCGTTCGTCATCCGTGCCGTTGAGCAGCGCGATGACGCCGCCGCCACAGCAGAGCAGCGCCAACGCGGCGACCACGGCCACCACGATCAGCGCGGTCTTGTTGCCGGAGCCGCCGCTGGGCTGCGGTGGTCCCAACGGGTAGCCGGGCGCCGCCGGTGGGTAGCCGGTGCCGCCGGGCGGATAGCCGCCCTGCTGGTAGCCGCCGGACGCGTACGGTCCAGGCTGCTGGTAGGCGCCGGGCGCCTGGTAGGGGTCGTGCGACGGGTACGCGGCGCCGGCCTGCGGGTACCCGACACCGGCCTGGTACGGGTCGTGCTGCGGGTACCCGCCAGCGGCGGCCTGGTGCGGCGCGTACGGCGATCCCGAGCTGGGCGGCTGGGGGGCACCCGAGGCCGGGTAGTGCGGCGATCCGGAGACCGGCTGCTGGGGGGAGCCTGCGGCCGGGTACTGGGGAGAACCGGAGACCGGGTACTGGGGGGCGCCGGAGACCGGCGGCTGGGGCGCGCCCGAGACCGGCGGCTGGGGCGCGCCCGAGACCGGTGGGGCGGGCGGTGGCTGCGGGGCGGCCCAGGCACTGTCGTGGTCGTCGGGCAGGGCGGACCACGTGCCGTCGGGCTGCGCGTCGTTCGGCTGCCCGACCGGCGGCAGGGGCGCCCACGGATCGCTGGGCGGCTGCGGCGGCTGGTAGGGGTCCTGCGGCCCGGATGGGGGCTGGGGGTCGCTCACCGTACTCCTCGGGCACCTGACGTCGAACGCGAACCGCCTGACGCTACCTCGGGCGGGCAACACCGAGCGGCCACCGGTAGGGGTCCGAGCGGAGGAGGACCAGGGGCCGTACGGCCCGGTCAGGGGTGGTGACGCTCAGGCGCGTACCGGCGACGGGGGCGTGGCGGGCTCACTGCGGCAGGAGTACGGCGGCGGTGCGGACCAGTTCCGCGTCGACCGCGTACCGGCCGGTCACCCGGGTCGGTGGGCGGTCGACCGGGGCGGCGTCGACCCGCGCCGGTGCGATGCGCGCCGTGAAGGTCCCGGTCTCCGGGTCGAGTTCCACCACCGCGTCGTGGAAGTCCAGCCAGGTGCCGACGATCGGGTGCCACAGCTTGTAGACCGTCTCCTTGGCGCTGAACGCCACCGTCGGCCAGGAGACGCCGGAGGGCAGGCGCGCGTACCGGTCCTCCTCCTCGGGCAGGCAGATCAGTCGGCGTACCCCCGGGCTCAGTTCCTTGTGCTGCTCGGCGTCCATGCCGACCCCGCGCACCTGGCTGCGGCGCGCGACCGCCGCCGCGCAGTAGCCCCGGGTGTGGGTGATGCTGCCGACCGTGCCCGCCGGCCAGACCGGCGCGCGGTCCTCGGCGGCGGGTACCGCGACCGGCGACAGGCCCAGCTCCGCCATGGCCCGTCGGGCGCAGACCCGGCCCGCGGTGAAGTCACGACGCCGGCTGTCCACCGCGCGTTCCCCGAGACCGGCCGCCTCCTCGGCGTAGAGCTGCCCGGACCAGTCCTGCTCGCGGGCCACCGCCACCGCCACCTCGGGAGGCAACAGGTCACGCACGCGCGATCACCGGGTGGTGCGTTCGGCGGGCCGCCCCGGTACCGTCGACCGGCGGCGAGTGCTCTGCGTGAAGGTGGCGCGTACGGTGTGTCGCGGCGGTCATGGTTGGTCAACGTACCGCAACGACGTAACGCCGTGCCGACCCCGGGCGCTGTTGGGGCGCACGGTGCTTGTGGCGCGGCGGCGGGTGCCCACCCGCGGTCCTGTGTGGAGGCGGAAGGGAGCGCGATGACAGGTGTGGCGGATCGCTCGGGGAGTGCGGTGACCGAGACCGGTGGTGAGGTGCCGTCGCAGCGGGTGGCCGAACACGCCCCGGTGACTCCCGACTGGACCTGCGGCACCTGCGGCGCGGACTGGCCCTGCGAGCCGAAGCGTGCCCAGTTGCTGATCGAGTACGGGACGGACCGGCCGATGCTCAGCGTCTATCTGGGCGCGTGCCTGGCCGCCGCCGTCGAGGACCTGCACGCACCCGGATCGACCTCGTTGCAGGACCGGTTCCTCGGCTGGCTGCCCCGTCGCCCGAGGCACCCGGCGAGCCCACCGACGACGTGATCCCGGCCACCACGCCGCCCGGACCGGGCACGCCACTGGCCAGGTGAAACGTGAGGCGACTTCCGGTTCGGCGCGGCGCTCGTCCAGCGTCGCCCGAGGGTGCCGCCCGCCACGGATCGTCCCCGTGACGGGCCCCGGTCGGAAATCTGACCCGAGCCGCCCCGTTGTGCCGCTGGTCATGGGTGGTTAAGCTGCAGATGCGCGCCCCAATCGCCCGCTTCCCCCGTGGCAGGCGATCGGGGCGCGTCCTTTTGTCCGGACTGATCGTCGGGACAGACGTGAAGGGCCCGTACGCCGTGGCGTACGGGCCCTTCGCCGTCGGCGTCAGATCCAGCGACCGTCCAGCCACATCCGTGCGGACCACTCCGCGTACGGCAGCGACTGACCGACGAAGATCGGATAGAAATACGCGAAACAGAGGACGACGAGCACCATGTACGCCCCCACGATCACCCCACCCACCAGGCGGCGGTCCCGGGTGGCCTCGTCGTCGAGGACCGGTCGGGTGCCGCTCGGCCCGGCCGGCGACGCTATCGCCCCGAGTACGTAGACCACCGCCAGCACGAGGAACGGCAGCGCGGGCGCGGCGTAGAACGAGAACATCGTCCGCCCGTCCAGAGCGAACCAGAACCACGGCAACAGGCCGGCGGCCACGCTGAGCAGGATCGTGCCGGCGCGCCAGTCCCGGCGGGCCAGGCCGAGCCAGACCAGCGCCACCAGCGCGGGCAGGAACGACCACCAGAGCAGCGGGGTGCCGAGCAGGAGGATCTCCTCGGCACAGCTCGCCGCGCCACAGGGGCTGTCGTTGGTCCAGTGGAAGGCGACCGGTCGGCCCAGCAGCAGCCACTGCCAGGGCCACGACTGGTATTTGTGCGGGTCGTCTAGTTGGCCGTGGAAGCCGAGCGCGGCCTGGTGGTACTGGACCAGGTTCCACAGCGCCCCGACCACGGGCAGGTCGCTGAGCCCGGCGTCCGGGTAGCGCTCGGCGAGCCGGTAGTAGCCCTCCTGGCTGCGCAGCCAACCCGACCAGGACGCCACGTAGGTGACCGCCATCAGCAGGCCGGCGAGCGCCATCCACGGCACCCCGTCGAGCATGGTGGCCCGCCACGGCCTGGGCACCCCCGCCGAGCGGCGGACACCGACGTCCCAGAGGAGCATCAGCAGTGCGAACGCGGGCACGAAGAACAACGCGCTCCACTTGACCGCGAAGGCGCAGCCGAGCAGGACCCCGGCGGCGAGCCGCCACCAGGGCCAGTTCCGCCAGCCGCCGGGCGGGCGGCCGGCGCGGCCCCGGGCGGTCGGGTCCAGCCCCTCCTCCAGCGCCCGGGCCCAGCGTCGACGCTGCGCGTCCCGGTCCAGCACCAGCGCACCGAAGGCGGCCAGCACGAAGAAGAGCAGGAAGAGGTCGAGCAGGGCGGTGCGGGACAGCACCAGGTGGAAGCCGTCGAGCGCGAGCAGCAGGCCGGCGGCGCAACCGAGCACGGTGGAATGGAACATCCGGCGGCCGATGCGGATCAGCAGCAGCACCGAGAGCGTGCCGAACAGCGCCGCCGAGAAGCGCCAGCCGAACTCCGGCGAGGTGGTCGTCAGCGCGCCGGGCACCGAGATGCCGTGTTCGGCGTCGGCGTAGCCGAAGGCCCACTCACCGAGACCGATCAACCACTTGCCCAGCGGCGGATGGACCACGTACGACGGTCCACCGTCCTTGTAGTTCCACTCGACGCCCTTGTCGATCAGCCCCCAGGCGTCCCGGGCGTAGTAGACCTCGTCGAAGATCTTGCCGGGCGGATGGCTGAGGTTGGCGAAGCGCAACACCGCCGCGATCGCCACCACCACGGCGGTGGCCCACCACGATCTACGGTCCACGCGGGCCTCGACGGTGGCCAGCCGACGGCGGATCGCCGCCGGTACGCCACCGCCGCCCGTGTCACCGGTCGAGGCGGCCGGCTGCTCCGGCCCCGGCTGGTCCGTGTTCGCGCTCTGTGCTGTCGACGCACTCGTCACCCGGCGATCGTAGGCTGCGGAGGGGGCCGCTGGCGTACATCGTCTCCGAATCCGGTACGACCGTCGATGAAGGAGTGCCTACTCGTGGGTGAAATGTCCGAAACTGGCCGCCTGGTCCTCCTCGGCGCGCCGCTCGGCAACCCCGCCGACGCCTCCAGCCGACTGCGAGACGTGCTCGGCACCGCCGACGTGGTCGCCGCCGAGGACACCCGGCGGCTCAGTCGACTGGCCCGCGACCTGGGCGTGAGCATCCCGGGCCGGATCGTCTCCTACTTCGAGGGCAACGAGGAGCGCCGTACCCCCGAACTGGTCGACGTGCTCACCGCCGGGTACCTCGTCGCGCTGGTCACCGACGGCGGCATGCCGAGCGTCTCCGACCCCGGCTACCGGCTGGTCCGCGCCGCCCTGGACGCCGGGATCCCGGTCACCGCCGCCCCCGGACCGAGCGCCGTCACCACCGCCCTGGCGCTGTCCGGGCTGCCCTGCGACCGGTTCTGCTTCGAGGGTTTCCTGCCGCGTACGCCCGGCGCCCGCCGGACCCGGCTGCGGGCGCTGGCGACGGAGGAACGGACCCTGGTGCTGTTCGAGTCCCCGCATCGGATCACCGCGGCGCTGACCGACCTGGCCGACGCGTTCGGCGCGGACCGGCCCGCCGCGCTCTGCCGCGAGCTGACCAAGACGTACGAGGAGGTGCTCCGCCGCCCGCTCGGTGACCTCGCCCGATGGGCCGCCGACGGTGATCCGCGCGGCGAGATCACCCTCGTGGTGGCCGGGGCGCCTGCCACGCCGCCGACCCGGCCGGACGACGACGCCCTGCGCGCCGCGGTCGCCGAGCGGGAAGCCACCGGCCAGAGCCGCCGAGACGCCATCACCGAGGTGGCGACCGTCTTCGGACTGCGTCGTCGCGACGTCTACGCCGTCGTGCACCAGGTGTAAGGAAGGGCCCCCTACTAACGCCTCGTGTATAGGAAGGGTCCCTTCCTTACATCTCACCAGGCGGCGGCGAGGAAGCCGAGCGTGATCGCCAGCGGGCCGGCGAAGGCGACGGTGACCGCCCAACGACGGCCCCGTGGATCGGGCAGTCGCGTCGCGCCGGTCCAGCGGGCGATCCCGGCACCGCAGCCGAGCACCCCCAGCAGGCCGAGCAGCCAGCGCAGGTGCGCACCGACACCGTGATCGGCGTACGCGACGGCGGCGTCCGGACCGGTCACCCGGGCGGGTAGCGCCGTCCCGGCGATCGTCCGCTGCTCCGGGACCCCGCTGACCCGTACGCCGTGGGTGCGGAACCCGCCGTCGGCGGCGGTGAAGATCCCCCGGCAGCGCTGGGTCAACCCGTCACCGGTGCACCCGGTCACCACTGCGGTGCCCGAGGTGCCCTGCCCGGCAGCGAGCAGGATCGGGCCCGCGCTGACCCAGGCGAAGAACGCCGCCACGAGGCTCAGGCCGACCAACGCGGCCAGTCCCGGCAGCGGGTCGGGCGGATGACTGCTCCGCTCCCGGTGGCGTACCTGCCGGAGCCGACGAAACAGCCCGCGCTCGCCGGGCGGATCCTGCCGCACCGGCGTGCCGTCCCAGTGCACCTGTTCGATCGGCGCCCAGAACGTGTCCTCCTCGTCGACGTCGGCGGGGTCGGCGAACGGATCCGCGCCGAGATGCCGCGCCGAACGCACCGGCACCCGGTGCGGCAGTGTGCCGACCGGGGCGCCGGTGGTCGGCTCCACCTCGACACCCTGCTCCGGCGCCGCCGGTTCACCGAGGGCGCCACCGGCCGGGTTCGCCCCGTCGGGCGTCACCGTCCGGGGGTGCGGGGCCACGGCGTGGGTACGCGTCGACGCGGCCGGGTCCGGCCAGGTCTCGGTGGGGAGGCCGTCCTCGTGGTCGCGGGCGGCGCGGCTGCCAGTCACGCGGTTCATTGGACACCGGCGCGGGTGTTGGGACGCGCAGCTCAGGCAGCGTGTCGGCGACAAATCGGACCAGCCGTTCGCCCGGAATGGCCGGATTGTCGAGCGGGCGGCCCTATTGGTTCGCAGCCGCCCCAGGGGGGTCACTACGCTTGCTGGGCATGAGTCACGTTCTCGCGGCGGTCGCCTGGCCGTACGCCAACGGCCCGCGCCACATCGGCCACGTCTCCGGTTTCGGCGTTCCCTCCGACGTCTTCGCCCGGTACATGCGGATGGCCGGCCACGACGTGCTCATGGTCTCGGGCACCGACGAGCACGGCACCCCGATCCAGGTGCAGGCCGACGCCGAGGGGCTCACGCCCCGTGAGCTGGCCGACCGGTACAACCGGGTGATCGTCGAGGACCTGCACGGACTGGGCCTCTCCTACGACCTGTTCACCCGCACCACCACGCGGAACCACTACGCGGTGGTGCAGGAGTTGTTCGAGGGGATGTACCGCAACGGGTACATCGTGCCGAAGACCACCATGGGCGCCATCTCCCCGTCGACCGGCCGGACCCTGCCCGACCGCTACATCGAGGGCACCTGCCCGATCTGCGGCTACGACAGCGCCCGCGGCGACCAGTGCGACAACTGCGGTAACCAGCTCGACCCGATCGACCTGATCGACCCCAAGTCGAAGATCAACGGCGAGACGCCGAAGTTCGTCGAGACCGAGCACTTCTTCCTTGACCTGCCCGCCCTCGCCGACGTGCTGCGACAGTGGTTGGACACCCGGGAGGGCTGGCGGCCCAACGTGCTGCGGTTCTCCCGCAACCTGCTGGACGACCTCCAGCCCCGGGCCATCACCCGGGACCTGGAATGGGGCGTACCGATCCCGCTCGACGGCTGGCGCGACCGCACCGACAAGCGGATCTACGTCTGGTTCGACGCCGTGATCGGATACCTCTCCGCCTCCGTGGAGTGGGCCCGCCGCTCCGGCGACCCCGAGGCGTGGCGTCAGTACTGGAACCAGAAGGACGCCGAGGGCGGTGCCGACGGGGACGCCGAGTCCTACTACTTCATGGGCAAGGACAACATCGTCTTCCACTCGGTGATCTGGCCCGCGCTGCTGGCCGGATACTCCGGCGAGGGCGACAAGGACGGCGAGCCGGGCCGGCTCGGGCGGCTCCACCTGCCCACCGAGGTGGTCTCCAGCGAGTTCCTCACCATGGAGGGACGCAAGTTCTCCTCCTCCCGCCGGGTGGTCATCTACGTCCGGGACTTCCTCGAGCGCTACGACGCCGACGCACTGCGCTACTTCATCGCCGTCGCCGGCCCGGAGAACAACGACACCGACTTCACCTGGGCCGAGTTCCTCCGCCGCAACAACGACGAACTGGTCGCCGGCTGGGGCAACCTGGTCAACCGGTCGGTGTCGATGGCGGCGAAGAACTTCGGCGCGATCCCGCCGGTCGGCCCGGACGGTCTCACCGAGGCCGACGAGGCGCTACTCGCGGTGGCCCGCACCGGCTTCGCCACGGTCGGCGACCTGATCGCCCGGCACCGGCAGAAGCAGGCCATCGGCGAGGCCATGAAGGTGGTCGCCGAGGCCAACAAGTACCTCTCCGACCAGGCGCCCTGGAAGCTCAAGGACGAGGCGGACAAGCCCCGGATGGGCACGATCCTGCACGTCGCCCTTCAAGTGGTCAGCGACGCCAACACCCTGCTCACCCCGTTCCTGCCGCACTCCGCGCAGAAGGTGCACGAACTGCTCGGCGGCACCGGCGTCCACGCGCCGATGCCGGTGATCGAGGAGGTCGACGACCTCGACGGCGGGCCCGGGTATCCGGTGCTGACCGGGGACTACACGCAGGGCGCGCGCTGGGAGTCAGTGCCGCTCGCGGTCGGCCGGGCGCTCGCCGCGCCCAAGCCGGTGTTCCGCAAGCTCGACCCGTCCATCGTCGACGAGGAACTGGCCCGGCTGGAGAGCTGACCCGGGCCACCGGGCCGACGACCGGTGACCACACGTTCGGCGGGCGCGACCCCGACATCGGGATCGCGCCCGCCGCGCGTCGACCGACGCGGCTACGCCCGCGCCGGGAGCCGGGTCAGGCCCGGACCATCGACGGCGACCCGATGAACTCCATGATCGCGTCGTTGACCTGGTCGGCGTTGGTCCACGGAATACCGTGCGGGGCGCCCTTGAGGGTGACCAGCCGGCTGTCCGAGATCAACGGCTGCAACCGCTGACCGGTCTTCGGGTACGGCAGGACCATGTCCTTGTCGCCCTGCACGAGCAGGATCGGCACGTCGATCCGCGACACGTCGGCCCGGAAGTCGGTGCCCCAGGCGTCCACGCAGTCGTGCGTGGCCTTGGCCGAGGCCCGCGCGCCGATCTCCCAGTGCGCCCGGTACGCCTCCTCGCTGACCAGCTTGCCCCGGTTCTCGTCGTAGTTGAAGAACGCGTTGCAGAAGTCGGTGAGGTACGCGAACCGGTCCTCGATGATGGCCTTCTTGAACCCCTCGAAGAGGCTCCCCTCGACACCCTCCGGGTTGTCCGGAGCCTGCCGCAGGTACGGCGCCAGCGGCGCCAGCAGCACCGCCCGGTCCACCCGGTCCGAGCCGTACGCACCCAGGTAGCGGGTCACCTCGCCGGTGCCCATCGAGTGCCCGACCAGGATCGTGTTGCGCAGGTCCAGCTCGGTCATCAGCACGTCGAGGTCGGCGGCCAGGGTGTCGTAGTCGTACCCGAACGCCGGCTGGGCCGAGTTGCCGAAACCTCGCCGGTCGTACGTGATCACCCGGTAACCGGCCGCGAGCAGGGGACTGACCTGCTTCTCCCAGGTCGCCCCGTTGAACGGGAACCCGTGGATCAGCACGATCGGCTGACCGGAGCCGTGGTCCTCGTAGTACAGGTCGATGGGCGCGGAGTTCTCCGTCCCGACGGTGATGAAGGGCATGTCCACTCCTACGATTCGGACAACGCTGTCGCCCACGCATTCCCGCGTGACCTCCCGATATGCCCGAGCCGGTCCGGCGTTAGAGGACGTACGGGTGGTCCACCACACGGTCGTCGGTCACCTCGGCACCCGGTGCCCAGGTCTCGTAGACGCCCCGTTCGTGACACTGTGCCCCGGTGGCCAGCACCGCGTCCGGATTCGGGCGGCGCAGCCGCAACCGCAGCCACCCCGACTCCTCCCGCAACACCAGACACGGCACGTCGCGCCAGGTGGCCACCCGCACCCGCCGGCTCACCCCGTCGACCGGGTACCGGGCGGCCCTGGTCAGCGCCAGCACCCGGAACCCGCCGGGCAGATCCGCCACCGCCTCGTACTCCCCGCCGCCGTATGCGCCGACCAGCCGCGTCGACCGGGGAGCCTCGCCGGTCGGCACGTACTCCTGATCCGGCGACAGGCCCGGCACGGCGGCCAGCAGGTGCCGCCACTGCGGACCCACCATCCGCAACCAGCCGCGCTGCTCCGCCTGGTATGCGTAGAGCACCACCTCCGGGCCCTGCGCCGGATACGCCAACAGGGTGGCGTTCGCCGGCATCGGCAGGTCGGCGAAGTCCCGGGTGACGAACTCCGGGATCAGGTGATGACTGCTCGGCGTGAACCCGGTGCCCAGCACCGCCGGTCCCACCCGGTCACGGGACCCCAACGCCGCCAGCCCCCGGTACGCCGCGCCGGCCGGCACGTCGTAGTCGGTCGGGTCGGCGGCCCGCCACCGCACCGCATACGTCACGTCCACACCGTCCCGGCTGCCCCCGCCGTCGGTGCGCAGCACCGAGGTGGCCGCCGGCGTACGCAGATGCGCCACGTCGTGTTCCCGGAAGCAGAAGCCGTGCGGCAGCCACCCCCGCACGAAACCGGCGAGCTGCCGGGCGGAGAGGATCTTCACCATCCGGGTGCCCCGACGCACCACCGCCGAGGCGCGCACCGCCGTGACCAGCGGATCGTCCGCCGCGTCGGGCTGCTGGCTGAGTCGGTGCACCTGCGACCAGCCGTGCTCGCGGTGCAGCGGCACCAGCAGCGGCGCCTCCGGGTCCTCGCTCGGCTCACCCGACCCGTGCACCGCCGTCACCTCGCTGGCGTGCACGAACCGCCGCCACGGCAGCGCCGCACTCGGCCGGGGCGCCCACTCGAAACCGGCCACCTCGTCGGCGCTGAACAACTCGTACGCCGCACCTCGGGCGATCTCGTCGGCCGCGTACACCGCGCCGCCGAACGTCACCCGCAGTCCGGTCCGCTGCCGCGCCGTGCCGTCGTCCGTTCGCGGCCCGATACTCACCGGAGCGACGGTAGGGGTCTCCGGCGTAGCCGAGGTGAACCACGGGTGGCGGGCGGGTGGACTCGGGCGGTGTGTGATGCTGTCGACTGATGAGCGAGCCCACCGAGTCCCGCCGCCAGCGCGCCTCCCGCCGCGCCGGCGAGTTCCCACCCGCGCCGGAGCCGCTGCCCCGACCGGTGCTGGACAGCCACACCCACCTGGACATCACGGTGAACGAGGTCGGCGTCCCGCAGGGCAGCGCCGCCGCCGACCCGGTCGCCGCCGCGATCGAGGTCGCCGCCGCCGTCGGCGTGGACCGGCTGGTGCAGGTCGGCGTCGACGTGGAGTCCTCCCGTTGGGGCGCCGAGGTGGCCGGCGCGTACCCGGCGGTGGTCGCCACCGTCGCGCTGCACCCCAACGAGGCACCCCGGTGCCGCGACCTCGACGCATCGCTGCGCGAGATCGAGACGCTGGCCGCCGAGGACCGGGTCCGCGGCATCGGCGAGACGGGCATGGACTTCTATCGCACCGGCGACGAGGGCCGGGCCGCGCAGGAGGACAGCTTCCGGGCCCACATCGCCATCGCCAAGCGGTACGCCAAGACGCTGGTCATCCACGACCGCGACGCACACGCCGACGTGCTGCGCATCCTCGACGACGAGGGCGCACCGGAGACCGTGGTACTGCACTGCTTCTCCGGCGACGCCGAGTTCGCCGCCGAGTGCGTCCGCCGGGGCTACCTGCTCAGCTTCGCCGGCACCGTCACCTTCGGCAGCGCCGGGGCACTGCGGGAGGCCGCGGCGCTCACCCCGCTCGACCAGATCCTGGTGGAGACCGACGCACCGTACCTGACCCCGATGCCGCACCGGGGCCGCCCCAACGCCTCGTACCTGATCCCGCTGACCGTTCGGGCGCTGGCCGACGCCACCGGCGCCGACCTGGACGACCTCTGCGCCGCCATCTCCGCCACCGGCGAACGCGCCTTCGGGCCGTGGTCCTGACCGTGCCCGCAGACCTGCTCGGCCCGGCGGAGATCCGGGAACTCGCCGCCCGCCTCGGCGTCGCCCCCACCAAGAAGTTCGGCCAGAACTTCGTGCACGACCCGAACACCGTCCGCCGGATCGTCACCACCGCCGGGCTGACCCCGGACGACGTGGCCCTGGAGGTCGGCCCCGGGCTCGGCTCGCTCACCCTGGCCCTGCTCCGCGCCGCCGCCCACGTGCACGCCGTCGAGATCGACTCGACGCTGGCCGGCGCGCTGCCGGACACCGCCGCCCGGCACGCCGGCCCGGACGCCGTCCGACTCACCGTGCACCACGCCGACGCGCTCCGGACCACCGCCGCCGACCTGGCCGACCCGGCGCCCACCGCGCTGGTCGCGAACCTTCCCTACAACGTCGCCGTACCGGTCGTGCTGCACCTGCTCGCCGAACTGCCCAGCCTCCGGCACGGCCTGGTGATGGTGCAGAAGGAGGTCGCCGACCGGCTCGTCGCCGGACCCGGCTCCAAGGTGTACGGCGTGCCCTCGGTCAAGCTCGCCTGGTACGCCCGTTCCCGGGCCGCCGGCAAGGTGCCCCCGAACGTGTTCTGGCCGGTACCGAACGTCGACTCCGGTCTGGTCGCCTTCACCCGCCGCGAACCACCCCGCACCGACGTGCCCCGGGCCGCCGTCTTCGCCGTGGTGGACGCCGCCTTCGCCCAGCGCCGCAAGACCCTGCGCGCCGCTCTCGCCGGCTGGGCCGGCGGTGCCGACCGGGCCGCCGCGGCGCTCACCGCCGCCGGAGTCGACCCCGGCGCACGCGGCGAGTCACTCACCGTGGAGCAGTTCGCCGCCGTCGCCGCGTCGGCCCCGAACCACCCGCCGGCCGCGCAGTAGGCTGACGCGGACGCCGGTACGCCGTCGCCGACATCGCCGAGGAGCTGATCGTGGAGAAGCCGTTCGACATCCGGGTGCGTCCACGGGACACCGTCCGGTGACCGAGGCATGGCGACCGGAGGGTGAGGAACGGCGTGGTGCCGGCGGACCGGTCCGCGTACGGGTGCCCGCGAAGATCAACCTGCACCTCGGGGTCGGCCCGCTGCGACGCGACGGCTACCACGAGCTGAACACCATCTACCACGCGATCTCGATCTACGACGAGCTGACCGCGCGGCGGGGCGACACCCTCACCCTCACCATGGAGGGGGAGGGGACCGGTGAACTCGCCCTCGACGACTCCAACCTGGTCATCCGCGCCGCGCACGCCCTCGCCGGCTATGCCGGAGTGATGCCGCACGCCCGGCTGCACCTGCGCAAACAGATCCCGCTCGCCGGCGGTCTCGCCGGTGGCAGCGCCGACGCCGCCGCCGCACTGGTCGCCTGCGACGCCCTCTGGGGCACCGGACTGGCCCGCGACGAACTGGCCGGCATCGCCGCCGACCTCGGCTCGGACGTCCCCTTCCTGATCCACGGCGGCACCGCACTCGGCACCGGCCGGGGCGAGGCGGTCAGCCCCGTGCTGGCCCGGCCCACCTCCTGGCACTGGGTCGTCGCCATCGCCGACGGCGGCCTCTCCACGCCGCAGGCATACCGGGAACTCGACCGGCTCCGCGACGCCGGCACCGCCGGAGAACCGCTCGGCAGCACCGACACGCTGCTCGCCGCGCTGCGCCAACGCGACCCCCGGGTGCTCGCCCCCACCCTCGGCAACGACCTGCAGGACGCCGCGCTGGCCATGCGCCCCGCCCTGGCCGACACCCTCAAGGCCGGCGAGGCGGCCGGCGCGCTCGCTGGCATCGTCTCCGGGTCCGGCCCGACGTGCGTCTTCCTCACCGCCGGGTCGGCCGACGCCGAACGCGTCGCCGCCGAACTGGAAGCCGCCGGGGTGTGCCGCGAAGCCCGCATCGCCCACGGCCCGGTCCACGGCGCCCGCGTCACCTGACCCATTGACCCGCCCTGCACAGGGCCGGTCTCTCGCCGAGCCGGTCAGGCGCGCGGCCGTGGTCTAGTGCGGCCCGTGTCGAGCTGATGGCGAGATCGGATCGCAGTCACCGGGTCGTGACCGACTACGGCGCCTGTCGAGCTGACGGCGGGAATGAATCATGCTCGGGAGATCGTCGCCCTGCGCCACGTTCCGCCGCGCCACGTTCCGCCGCGCCACGGTCCCCGCGCCACGGTCCCCGCCGGCATGGTCGCGCTGAAGCGACTGGCGAGGCCGTGCGGTCCGGGTGCGGCACCAGCGGAAGTCGACGCCGAACCCAGCCGCGGTGAGAGCGCGGACGGATCAGCTCGACAGGCAGCCGACCAGAGACCGTGCCGGGCCGCCGTGGGCACCCGCACGTCGAGGTCCATCCGTACCGCCGGGGCCCGTTCGCGCCACCGAGGTCCGACCGCACTGTCGAGCGTCACCCGGCCGTGCGCGCTCCGCTGCCCGGTGGATGTCGGCCCGCGCCTCGGGCGTGGTCGGGCGGGCGCCGGGCGGCGGTGTCGTTCCGCGTACCCTGGAAGGCCAGGCGTCCCCAGGTGCCCGCCGGCACCGGGACGCCTTGATCATGAAAGGTGGGTTCGTGGCCAACATCGTCAACCTCGACCGGGTGTCCAAGGGCTACGGCGCCGCCGGGCCGCTGCTCACCGACGTCTCGCTCGGTCTGGACGACGCCGACCGGATCGGTGTGGTCGGGCTCAACGGCGCCGGCAAGTCGACGCTGCTGCGGCTGCTCACCCGGACCGAGGAACCCGACGACGGGCGGGTCACCCACCGCCGTGACCTGAGGGTCGCCTGGTTGCCGCAGAACCTCACCCTCAGCCCCGAGGCCACCGTCCGGGACGTCGTCCTGGGCACCGAGTGGCTCGCCGAGAGCATGGGCGCCGAACACGAGTGGGCAGGCGACGCGGGCGTACGCGCCATCCTCGACGGGCTCGGCATGCCGCACCTGGGCCTCGATGCCCCGGTCGGGCCGATGTCCGGCGGCGAGCGCCGCCGGGTGGCGCTGGCCGCACTGCTGGTCCGCGACGCCGACCTGCTGATCCTCGACGAGCCCACCAACCACCTCGACGTCGGCGGCGTCGACTGGCTGGCCCACCACCTGCTCGGCCGCAAGGGCGCCCTGGTCGTGGTCACCCACGACCGCTGGTTCCTCGACGCGGTCTGCACCCAGACCTGGGAGGTCGCCGACCAGGCCGTCCGGGCCTACGAGGGCGGCTACGGCGCCTGGATCCTCGCCCGGGCCGAACGCGAACGGATCGCCGCCGCCACCGAGGCCCGGCGGCAGAACCTGCTCCGCAAGGAGATCGCCTGGCTGCGCCGGGGTCCGCCGGCCCGGACCTCCAAGCCGAAGTTCCGCATCGACGCCGCCAACGCGCTCATCGCCGACGTGCCGCCGGCGCGCGACACCATGTCGCTGCAACGGCTGGCGACCGCCCGGCTCGGCAAGCAGGTGTACGACCTGGAGGGCGTCCGCCTGCACGCCGGTCCCAAGACGATCCTGACGGACGCCACCTGGCAGGTCGGCCCCGGCGACCGGGTCGCGATCCTCGGCGCCAACGGCGCCGGCAAGACCACCCTGCTGCGGATGCTCGCCGGCATCACCCACCCCGACGGCGGGCGGCTGGTCACCGGCTCCACGGTACGACCCGCCTTCCTCTCCCAGGAACTCGCCGAACTCCCCAGCGAACTGCGGGTCCTGGAAGCCGTCGAAGAGGTGGCCCGACGGGTACGCCTCGGCGACCGGGAGATCTCCGCCGCGCAGCTCGCCGAGGTGTTCGGCTTCGACGACCGGCGGCTCTGGACCCCGGTCGGTGACCTCTCCGGCGGGGAACGGCGGCGGCTCCAGATGCTCCGCCTGCTCGCCGCCGAACCGAACGTGCTGCTGTTCGACGAGCCCACCAACGACCTCGACACCGACACCCTCGCCGCGCTGGAGGATCTGCTCGACTCCTGGCCCGGCACCATCGTGGTGGCCAGCCACGACCGCTACCTCATCGAGCGGGTCGCCGACTCCACGTACGGCATGTTCGGCGACGGCCGGCTGGTGCACCTGCCCGGCGGCGTCGAGGAGTACCTGGCGCGTACCGCCGACCGGCCCGGCCCGGGGCGCAGCGTCACGCCCTCCGCCGCCGCGTCCACCGACGGTGGCGGGGGAATGAGCGCCGCCGAGGCCCGGCAGGCGCGTAAGGAGCTGACCCGCCTCGAACGGCAGGTCGGCAAGCTGGAACAGAAGGAGGCGACGCTGCTCGACCAGCTCGCCGCCAACGCCACCGACTACACGAAGGTCGCCGAGCTGGACGCCCAGTTGAGCCAGGTACGCACGGAGCGGGAGCAGGTCGAGGAGGCCTGGCTCGCCCTGGCCGACGAGATCCCCGCCGGCTGACCATCGGCCCGCCCGCCCGACCTGCGACCCTCGGGGGACCCCGTGTGCGGCGTCACACGGCCGGGTACGGGAGAATCGCCGACGACCCCTCACCCAACGGCGTTGGAGACACAGACATGGCGCACACTCCCGTCAACCACCCCGCGCGGCCGATCTACCGGGCGATCGGCGGGCTGACCGGTCTGTACCTGGTGGTCTTCGGTGTGATCGGACTCGTCGGCAGCACCGGTGAGCCGGCCTTCGGGCTGAGCGACACCCGGGTCCTGGGGCAGGGCACCAACCTCGGCTTCTCGATCTTCTGCCTGGTGGTCGGCGGCCTCATCCTGTTCGGCACGGTGATCGGTCGCAACCTCGACGTGCTGATCAACCAGTGGACCGCGTACGTGATCATGGTGGTCAGTCTCGGCGGGCTCGCCTTCATCCGTACCGAGGCCAACGTCTTCAACATGAGCGTTTCCAGCATCGTCGTGCTGATGGTGCTCAGCCTGGTGCTGCTGATGGCCGGCATGTACGGCAAGGTCGGCAGCGACGACGAGCACGAGGCATGGCAGAAGGCTCGGCTGGTGCTCTGATCCTTTTTGCTCCTTCGGCTGTGGGTTTTCGCCGGGGTTGCGGTGGGGGTTCTCGCCGGAGCCCGACCCGCTCCGGGCGGTCAGGCTTGATCCCTGCGCGGGTCGGGCTCCGGCGAGAACCTGTCGGGGCCCGGTCCGCCCGAGGCTGAATTCTCCGCAGGTTCCGCCTTGGTCGGCTTCTCCGTGGGGGACAATTGTCCTGATTGTTCCCTGTTGGTGGAGGACCGATGCCGCACTTTCCGATCAACCACCCGGCGCGGCCGATCTACCGGGTGCTGTCCGGCCTGATCGGGCTCTACATCCTGATCTTCGGCGTCTGGGGCACCGCGCTCACCTGGGGTGAGCCACTGTTCGCCCGAGGTGGCAACTGGGCCCTCGGGCTCCGCACCAACCTGGCCTTCTCCCTGGTCTCCGTCGTCTTCGGGATCGTGCTCATCGTCGGCGCGTCCCGGCGCGGCAACCTCGGCCACTACATGAACCTGACCGCGGGAATCGTCTTCCTGGTCACCAGCATCCTGATGATGTCGGTGCTCCAGACCGAGGCCAACTTCCTGAACTTCTCGATGTCGACCGTGGTCGTCTCGATGCTCTTCGGCCTGATCCTGCTCGGCACCGGCCTGTACGACAAGGTCGGCCCGCCCGAGCACGCCGAGGCCGAACGCAACCTTCGCTACCACCCGGTCGCCGAGATCCACCGCCGACGCTGACCGGCACCGCCACTGACCGACACCGCCTACGGGCGGATCTCAGCGGACGCGCGTCGTGATCAGCCCCGGCTTCGCCTCCAGGTGCGACAACCCGTTCCAGGACAGGTTCACCAGGTGCGCCGCCACCGTCTCCTTACGCGGCTTGCGCACCTCCAGCCACCACCGACCGGTCAACGCCACCATCCCGACCAGCGCCTGCGCGTACAGCTCGGCCAGCTTCGCGTCGTACCCCCGGCTGGAGAACTCCGCGCCCAGGATGTGCTCCACCTGGTGCGCGACGTCGTTCATCACGCTGCTGAAGTTGCCCGTCGCGGAGAGCACCGGTGACTCCCGCACCAGCACCCGGAAACCGCTGGTCTCCTCCTCGATGTACCCGAGCAGGGCCAACGCCGCCTGCTCCAGCAGCTCCCGAGGATCGCCCGCTGTCAACGCGGTGGTGATCCGGTCCAGCAGCGAGCGGACCTCCCGGTCCACCACCACCGCGTACAGCCCCTCCTTGCCGCCGAAGTGCTCGTACACCACCGGCTTGGAGACCTTGGCGCGGGACGCCACCTCCTCGATGGAGGTGGCGTCGAAACCGCGCTCGGCGAAGATCTGCCGACCGATCACGATCAACTGCTCACGGCGCTGCGCCGCCGACATGCGTACCCGGGAAGGTGCCTTCGTCGACGTGGCCGGCACCGCGCGCCGACGGCGCTTGCCGCTCTCGTCGCTGGAGACCTCGGCCACCTCGTCACCTCGCCGGCGCTCGGTGACGCCCTGTCGTGGGATCCTGCTCGCGCTCTGCCCGGTCACCCGAACATACTGCCAGGTAACTTGACTGTCGGTGGTCCGGTCACCGTCAGGCCGCCCCGGGCTCCGCCGGCTTCGCCATCTTCGCCGCGAGCCGCTCCGGCTTCGGCCAGCGGACGTCCCACGCGGCCCCCACCTTCTCGAACAGCCAGATCACCCGGGCCGAGATGTCGATCTGGCCACGCAGCACCCCGTGCCGGGCGCTCGTCGGATCGGCGTGGTGCAGGTTGTGCCAGCTCTCCCCGAACGACACCAGCGCCAGCGGCCAGAAGTTGGCGGCCCGGTCACCCTGCCGCATCATGAACGGCCGCTCGCCGTAGACGTGGCACACCGAGTTGATCGACCAGGTGACGTGGTGCAGCAGGGAGATGCGGACCAGGCCCGCCCAGAACAGCGCGGTCAGCGCGCCCTGCCAACTCCAGGTCAGCAGCCCACCCATCAGTGCCGGACCCAGCACCGAGGCGGCCGCAAACAGCGGGAAGAGTGCGCTCGTCCGGCGGATGTCCCGGTCGGCGAGGAGGTCCGGCGCGAAGCGCTCCCGGTTGGACAGCTCACGACCGAACAGCCAGCCGACGTGCGCGTGGAACAGCCCCTTGGTCAGTCCGCGCAGCGTCGTCCCGAACCGCCACGGCGAGTGCGGGTCCCCCTCCAGGTCGGAGAAGGCGTGGTGACGCCGGTGGTCGGCGACCCACTGGATGATGTCGCCCTGCACGGCGAGCGAACCGGAGACCGCCAGTGCGACGCGCAGCCACCGCTTGGCCTTGAACGACCCGTGGGTGAAGTAGCGGTGGTAGCCGACCGTGATGCCCAGGCCGGCCAGCACGTACCAGAACGCCGCGATGCCCACGTCGACCCAGCTCAGCCAGCCGCCCCAGGCAACCGGCACGGCGGCGACCAGCGCCGCGAACGGAATCACCACGAACGCCCAGAGCGCGACCAGGATGCCGCGCGACTGGGTGCCCTCGGTGAGAGGCTTCGGACCGGTCGAGTGGGAGTCGAGAACAGCGCTGGACATGGCACCTCGCAGGGGACGGTGAGACAGCAAACTACGCCTACGTCACCGTAACTTACGGCGTCGAAAGATCACATCAGGCAGCGATGCTTGCCGATGCCCGAAGTGTCACACCCCGGTCCTAACCTGCACCCCATGACCGATTTCGACGCCGCCGAGGTGCGCCGACTACGGACCGAGGAGCAGCTCTCGGTCCGCGAGATTCGGGACCGTACGGGGCTCGGCCGCAATCGCGTGTACGAGCTGCTGCGCGGCGTCCCGCCCCCGGAGCGGACGCGGCGGCCCAACGCCAAGGACGCGCTGCGCGCCGAAGCGGTGGCGCTTCGTTCGGTCGGGCACTCGGTGCCGGACATCGCCCAGCGGCTGGGCGTGAGTCGATCCACCGCGTACCTCTGGGTCCGGGATCTGCCGCTCGACCGGCAGTCGCAGAGCGGCCTGGAGCGCCGTCGCGTCCGTTCGAGAGCCGCCTCCGAGGCGCGCTGGGCGACGCATCGCCGGACGCGCGACGAGGCGCAGGCGGCGGTGCACGCGGCGGCTGCCGACGTGGTCGGTGGCCGTCTGGAAGAGCGCGATCTGCTGCTCGGTGCGGCGATCTATTGGTGCGAGGGAGCGAAGTCGAAACCGTGGCGACGCTACGACCATGTGCAGTTCGTCAACAGTGACCCCGGATTGCTCGCTCTCTTCCTGCGCTTCCTCGAGACGTGCGGGGTGGATCGCGCTGCTCCGACCTATCGGGTCAGCATCCACGAGTCGGCGGATCCCGTCGCCGCCGCAGGGTGGTGGGCGGAGGAGTTGAGGTTGCCGCTCGCCCGGTTCCAGCGAGCGAACGTGAAGAAGCACAACCCGGTGACCGTCCGCCGCAACACCGGAGAGGGCTACCGGGGTTGCCTCGTGATCAATGTGCCGCGTAGCCGCGAGCTCTATTGGCGGATTGAAGGTATGATCGCCGAGCTGTTCCGGTCTGCGGCAGACCGCACAAGCATGAATTGATGTGGTGTCGCGGCTTGACACGTCAATGGGGTGTGGGGTAACGGCAACCCGCAGGCCTTTGGAGCCTTGAGCTCCTGGTTCGAATCCAGGCACCCCAGCACTTCGGGTGACCGCCGATCCTCGTGGCCATGCTAACCAGGCCGGATTGTCTGGTTAGCATGGCCGCGAGACTGTCCGCGTTCCGACGGGAGCCACCTCGTGTCCGAGCCCCACCCCCGTACCGTCGTCGTCCTTGCCGCCGGGGAGGGCAAGCGGATGAAGTCCGCGTTGCCCAAGGTGTTGCATCCGTTGCTCGGCCGGACGCTGCTCGGGCACGTACTCAACGCGGCGCAGCCGCTGGCGGCGGAGCGGACGATGGTGGTGGTCGGGCACGGCGCGGACCAGGTCCGGGGGCATCTGGCCGAGGCCGCGCCGGGAGCAGTCCCGGTCCTGCAGGCCGAGCAGTTGGGCACCGGGCACGCGGTGCGGATCGCGCTGGAGGCCGCACCGGAGGCGTCCGGCACGGTGGTGGTGCTCAACGGCGACGTGCCGCTGCTGCGGCCGGAGACGGTGGCCGGGCTGGTCGCGGCGCACGAGGGCGAGCGTGCGGCGGCGACTGTGCTGGCCGCCGAGGTGCCGGACCCCACCGGCCTGGGGCGGATCGTGCGCGACGCCGACGGCCGGTTGGAGCAGATCGTCGAGCAGCGCGACGCCACTCCGACGCAGCTCGCCGTCCGGGAGATCAACGCCGGCATCTACGCCTTCGACGCGGTACGGCTGCGGGACGTGCTCGGCAAGCTCTCCACCGACAACGACCAGGGTGAGGAGTACCTCACCGACGTCTTCAAGCTGCTGGTGTCGGCCGGCGAGCCGGTGGGCGTGCACCTGGCCGGCGACCACGCCGAGACGCTCGGCTGCAACGACCGGGTGGAGTTGGCGGGGCTGCGGCGGCTGCTGCGGGACCGGGTCAACGAGCGCTGGATGCGTACCGGGGTGAGTCTGCTGGACCCGGAGACGACGTGGATCGACGTGACGGTGGCCCTGGACCGGGACGCGGTGGTGGACCAGAACACCCAGTTGCGCGGCGGCTCGGTGGTGGGCGCGGGGGCGGTGGTCGGGCCGGACGTGACGCTGATCGACACGGTGGTCGGGCCGGGTGCGACGGTGCTGCGCAGCCACGCGGTCGGTGCCGAGGTGGGCGCGGGCGCGAGTGTGGGGCCGTACGCGTACCTGCGGCCGGCTGCTCGGTTGGCCGAGAAGTCGAAGGTGGGCACGTTCGTCGAGGTGAAGAACTCCGAGGTGGGGGCGGGCGCCAAGGTGCCGCACCTGTCGTACGTGGGTGACGCGACGATCGGGGCGCGGGCCAACATCGGCGCGGCGACGATCTTCGTCAACTACGACGGGGTGAACAAGCACCGCACGGTGGTCGGCGAGGCGGCCTTCGTGGGCTGCGACACCAGCCTGATCGCCCCGGTCGAGGTGGGCGCCGGTGCGTACGTGGCGGCGGGCAGCGCGATCAGCAAGGACGTACCGCCGGGTGCGTTGGGTGTGACGCGGGCGCCGCAGCGCAACGTGGAGGACTGGGTGACCCGTCGGCGGCCGGGTACGGCGTCGGCGGCCGCTGCCGAGCGGGCCTTGCAGGGTGCTCCGGGTGCGACCTCGCCCGCAAGTGAAGGTGAGGCAATCCACGGCGCAGCCGAGTCGGTGGGCGGTGCGCCGGAGGCGGGAGATACTGCAACCGAATAGTCCCCGGTCGACCACCACCGTGGCCGGGTACCACCGACCAAAACGGGAGCAGACGGGCCCATGGGCAGCATCGTCGCCGAAAACCGCAAGAGCCTGATGCTCTTTTCCGGACGTGGGTTTCCGGAGCTGGCCAGGGAGATCGGTGAGGTGCTCGGCGTCGCGCCGACGCCGGCCGACGCGTACGAGTTCGCCAACGGCGAGATCTTCGTACGGTTCAAGGACTCGGTGCGTGGGTCGGACGCCTTCGTGGTGCAGTCCGTCACGCACGGGGTGAACACGTGGGTCATGGAGACCCTGATCATGGTCGACGCGTTGAAGCGCGGGTCGGCGAAGCGGATCACTGTCGTGCTGCCGTTCTATCCGTACGCGCGGCAGGACAAGAAGCACCGGGGGCGGGAGCCGATCTCGGCGCGGCTGATCGCCGACCTGTTGAAGACGGCGGGGGCGAACCGGATCCTCACCGTGGACCTGCACACGGCGCAGATCCAGGGCTTCTTCGACGGCCCGGTGGACCACCTGTTCGCGATGGACATCCTGGCCGAGTACGTGGAGCGCAAGTACGCGGGTCGGCCGATGACCGTGGTCGCGCCGGACTCGGGTCGGGTGCGGGTTGCCGAGCGGTGGACCGATCGCTTGGGCGGCTGCCCGCTGGCGTTCATCCACAAGACGCGGGACCCGATGAAGCCGAACCAGGTGGTGGCGAACCGGGTGGTCGGTGAGGTCGAGGGTCGGGTCTGCCTGATCGTCGACGACATGATCGACACGGGCGGCACGATCTGCAAGGCGGCGGACATCCTCAAGGAGTCCGGTGCGGCGGACGTGATCGTGGCGTCCACCCACGCGCTGCTCTCCGACCCGGCGACCGAGCGGTTGAAGAACAGCCCGATCAGCGAGGTCGTGGTGACCAACACGCTGCCGTTGCCGCCGGAGAAGCAGCTCGACAAGCTCACCGTGCTCTCCATCGCGCCGCTGTTGGCCCGGGCGATCCGTGAGGTGTTCGACGACGGGTCGGTGACCACCCTGTTCGGTGGTCTGAGCTGACGTCGGTGCGGGCGGGTCGGTCGTTTTCGAGCCGGCCCGTCCGAGGGTGTGGTGAGCGCTGCTCGCAGCGCTGACGGGCGGCCCGGCGGGGTGCGGCGGGGACTGCCGTAACTCCGGGAATCCGCTCGGGTAGACTGGTGCGGTTGCCACGGCGAGGGTGCCCTGCGGGCCGCTGAAAAGCGCCGCACGGAGGCACCGTGATCGACGCGGTGCTCCGGGCAGTCGTTCTGACGCATGAGCCCCTGCGAGCCCCCCGCCCAGCACCGCCAGACAACAAGCTGCCGTAGCGAAGCATCAGGAGTTTCCCCGTGTCCGAGGTAAAGATCAGCGCCGAGCCCCGTACCGAGTTCGGCAAGGGTGGTGCCCGTCGTACCCGCCGGGCCGGCAAGGTGCCCGCCGTGCTGTACGGCCATGGCGAGAAGCCCAAGCACATCGCGCTCCCGGCCCGCGAGTTCGCGGCTGCCATCCGTAACGGTGGCGCCAACCAGCTCCTGGCGCTGGACATCAGCGACGGCACGCAGGCGCTGGCGCTGCCGAAGGCGATCCAGCGGGACCCGATCAAGGACACCTTCGAGCACGTCGACCTGCTGCTGGTGCGTCGGGGCGAGAAGGTCACCGTGGACGTGCCGGTGCAGCTGACCGGTGAGGCGGCGCGGGACACGCTGATCGTGCACGACCACGACACCCTCTCGGTGACCGCCGACGCCACCAAGGTGCCGGACCACCTGGAGGCGTCGATCGAGGGCGCCGAGGCGGGTTCCCAGGTCACCGCCGCCGACGTGCAGCTTCCGGCGGGCGTCGAGCTGGCCGCCGACCCGGAGATGGCGGTCGCCACGGTCACCGCGGCGCCGACCGCGGAGCAGCTCGAGGCGACGCTGCCCGAGGTCGAGACGGCGGACGCCGAGGCCGAGGCCGAGGTCGGCGAGGAGACCGCCGAGGCGGGCGAGCCGGCCGGCGAGGAGAACGCCGAGGCCAAGACCGAGGCCTGATCGGTCCGCAGGCTGTGCGACAGGCGTCCCCGTGCTTCGGGGGCGCCTGTCGACGTATCGGGGACGGCCGCCGGGTGGCGGTCCGCCGGGACGAGGGAAGGGGCGGGCGGTGACGGAGGAGACCGGGCCCTGGCTGGTGGTCGGTCTGGGCAATCCGGGCCGGGAGTACGCGGGTAACCGGCACAACGTCGGTTTCCTGGTCGCGGATCTGTTGGCGGGTCGGCTGGGCGACCGGTTCGGTCGGCACAAGCGGGCGGTGGCGGAGGTCGCCGAGGGGCGCCTCGGGTTGGGTGGCCCGAAGTTGGTGCTGGTCAAGCCGTTGACGTACATGAACCTTTCGGGTGGGCCGGTGGCCGGTCTGGCCCAGTTCCACAAGGTGCCGCCGGGTCAGGTGATCGCGGTGCACGACGAGCTGGACATCGCGTACGGCCAGGTGCGGGTGAAGTGCGGTGGCGGCGAGGGCGGGCACAACGGTCTGCGCTCGATGTCGAAGTCGCTGGGCACCAAGGACTACGTGCGGGTGCGGTTCGGCATCGGGCGGCCGCCGGGGCGGCAGGATCCGGCGGACTACGTGCTGTCGGATTTCGGCGCGGCGGAGCGCAAGGAGTTGGACTTCCTGGTGGATCGGGCGGCGGACGTGGTGGAATCCGTGGTCATCCGAGGCGTCGAACCGACGCAGAACCTCTACCACGGTGCGTGAGGTGCGGCTGTGACGACGGGAGCCCAGAGTATGAGCAGTCCACCCATGGCCGACGGGGCGTTCGCGCGGTGGTTGGCGGGCCGCGCCGGTCAGGCGTTGCTGCGACTGCGGGCGGAGACGGGGTTCGCCGACGCCGGTGCCTTGAAGGCGGCGGGGGACAAGGTCTCGCACGACCTGATCCGGACCGAGTTGGCGAAGTGGCGTCCGGGTGACGCGGTGCTCTCCGAGGAGGACGAGGGTTCCCGGCTGGCGTGGACGGCCGAGGTGAACGAGGCGTCGCTCTCCCGGCTGACCGCCGAGCGGGTGTGGATCATCGACCCGCTGGACGGTACCCGCGAGTTCAGCGAGGAGGGGCGTGCGGACTGGGCGGTGCACGTGGCGCTCTGGGCGCGGGACGCGTCGACGTCGCACGGTCTGGTGGCGGGTGCTGTCGGATTACCGGCACAGCAGCAGGTGCTGGCCACGGACGCGCCGCCGGCGTACCCGGCGGAGGGGGCCGGGGGGGCGCACCGGCGGCTGCGTCTGGCGGCCAGCCGGAGTCGGCCGCCGGTGTTCCTGACCGACCTCGCCGAGGAGGTCGGGGCGGAGTTGGTGCCGATGGGATCGGCCGGCGCGAAGATCGCCGCGGTGGTCACCGGCGAGGTGGACGCCTATATCCACGCCGGGGGCCAGTACGAGTGGGACTCGGCGGCGCCGGTGGCTGTGGCGACGGCCACCGGACTGCATGCTTCCCGGATCGACGGTTCTGCGCTGAAATACAACGAGGCCGACCCGCGTCTGCCTGACCTGCTGGTGTGCCGGGCGGATCTCGCCAGCCGGTTACTTGCAGCGTTGCACCGGCATTGCGGGTAGCCTGGCGCTACTTTCTGACATCCCCGACCGGAAAGGTCTGGAAATCGGATGACCGAGCGAATCGAGCCGGTGTCATGACCGCCACCGCTGCCTACCAGGTGACGCATCTCGACGCGTTGGAGGCGGAGAGCATCTTCGTGATGCGCGAGGTGGTCGCCGAGATGGAGCGGCCGGTCCTGCTGTTCTCCGGTGGCAAGGATTCGATCGTGATGCTGCGCCTGGCGCAGAAGGCGTTCGCTCCGGCCCAGATCCCCTTTCCGGTGATGCACGTCGACACCGGCCACAACTTCCCCGAGGTGCTGGACTACCGGGACCGGCGGGTCGCCGAGCTGAACCTGCAACTCGTGGTGGCCAGCGTGCCGGAGGCACTGGCCAGCGGGTTGGTCCGCGAGTCGGCGGACGGGATGCGCAACCGCATCCAGACGCCGGTGCTGCTCGAAGCGGTGGAGAAGCACCGTTTCGACGCCCTCTTCGGCGGGGCTCGGCGGGACGAGGAGAAGGCCCGCGCCAAGGAGCGGGTGTTCAGCTTCCGCGACGAGTTCGGCCAGTGGGACCCGAAGAACCAGCGGCCTGAGCTGTGGTCGCTCTACAACGGCCGGCACCACCCGGGTGAGTCGATCCGGGTGTTCCCGCTCTCCAACTGGACCGAGTTGGACGTGTGGCACTACATCGCCCGGGAGCGGATCGAGCTGCCGTCGATCTACTACGCGCACGAGCGCGAGGTGATCGAGCGCGACGGGATGCTCTACGCGGTCAACGAGTTCCTGCCCGCGCGGGCGGGGGAGGAACGGTTCAAGGCCCAGGTGCGCTACCGCACCGTCGGCGACGCCTCCTGCACCGCGGCGGTGAGTTCGGACGCGGACACCGTCGAGAAGGTCATCGAGGAGGTCGCCGCGACCCGGATCACCGAGCGCGGGGCCACCCGGGGTGACGACCGGGTCAGCGAGGCCGCGATGGAGGACCGCAAGCGGGAGGGCTACTTCTGATGACCACCGAGACGCTCGCGCCGGGCGACGCCGAGGGCCGGGCCGTCGGGTCGGAAGGCCGACCGATGGACCTGCTGCGCTTCGCCACCGCCGGCAGTGTCGACGACGGCAAGTCGACCCTGATCGGCCGGCTGCTGTACGACACGAAGTCTCTGTTCACCGACCAGTTGGCCGCGGTGGAGGCGGTCAGCGCGGCCCGGGGCGACGAGTACACGAACCTGGCGCTGCTCACCGACGGCCTGCGCGCCGAGCGGGAGCAGGGCATCACCATCGACGTGGCGTACCGGTACTTCGCCACGCCCCGGCGCAAGTTCATCATCGCCGACACCCCGGGGCACATCCAGTACACCCGGAACATGGTCACCGGGGCGTCGACCGCCGACCTGGCGCTGATCCTGGTGGACGCCCGCAAGGGCCTGGTCGAGCAGTCCCGCCGGCACGCCTTCCTCTGCTCGCTGCTGCGGGTGCCGCACCTGGTGCTCTGCGTCAACAAGATGGACCTGGTGGACTACTCGCAGGACGTCTTCGAGCGGATCGCCGACGAGTTCACCGCGTTCGCGGCGAAGCTGGACGTGCCGGACCTGACCGTGGTGCCGATCTCCGCGCTGAAGGGCGACAACATCGTCACCCGCTCGGAGAGCATGCCCTGGTACGAAGGCCCGGCGCTGCTGCACCACCTGGAGCGGGTGCACATCGCCAGCGACCGGAACCTGGTCGACGTCCGGTTCCCGGTGCAGTACGTGATCCGGCCGCAGTCGAGGGTGGTCACCGACTATCGCGGCTACGCCGGTCAGGTCGCCTCGGGCGTGCTCAAGCCGGGCGACGAGGTGATGGTGCTGCCGTCCGGCTTCACCAGCCGGATCGCGTCGGTGGAGACCGCCGACGGGCCGGTCGCGGAGGCGTTCCCCCCGATGTCGGTGACGGTACGGCTGACCGACGAGATCGACATCTCGCGGGGCGACATGATCTGCCGCCCGAACAACGCCCCGGCGGTGGCGCAGGACATCGAGGCGATGGTCTGCTGGATGGACGAGAGCCGTCCGTTGCAGGTCGGCGGCAAGTACGCCATCAAGCACACCACCCGGTCGGCGCGGGCGATCGTGCGCGGCCTGCATTACCGCCTGGACATCAACTCGCTGCACCGCGACGAGGCGGCGACCGAGTTGCGGCTCAACGAGATCGGCCGGGTGCGGCTGCGGACCACCGTCCCGCTGCTTGCCGACGAGTACCGCCGCAACCGGACCACCGGTGGTTTCGTCATCATCGACGAGACCACCAACCGCACCGTCGGCGCCGCCATGATCGTGGAGACCGCCTGAGCACACGGCCGACCGGGCGACCCCAGCCCCACGGCGCACCCTCGTCACTCTCACCCCGGCCACCCTCATCACGCTGGCCACCCTCGTCCCCCTCCCCCGATGAGCCAAGGTGCGGCGACTCGTCGCAAGGTCATGCTCGATCCAGGATCGAGTGGTCATCGTCTCGGGCCGAGACCACTTCATCCAGGATCGAGCGTGATCATGGAGCGGGATGCGGCGCGAGTGGGACCGATGCGGCGAGAGTGAGGGCGGGGAGCGAGTCGGGTCAGCTCGTCGGGGTGATGGGGGTGCCGGCGTGTCGAGCTGATGCGTCCACGCCATCAGCTCGACAGGCGGCGTGCGGAGACACCCCGGACCTGCGAGACACCTCCGACCGGTCAGACACCCCGGACCTGCGAGACATCTCGGGCGTGCGAGACGCCCTGCACACTGTGGGACATCCCGCCCCCGTTCCCGCGCGGACGCACCCACACCGAGCCGATCCAACGCCGCCACCAGGATCTCCGCCCCTCGGCCTTGTGAGACCCCTGGGCCTGCGAGACGCCCCGGGAATGTGAGACACCCCGGACCTGCGAGACACCCCGGGCGCGTGAGGCACCTGCGGAGCTGCGGGCGGCTGCGCGGGGTCTGCGGGTCGGGTCGGGCGGGGCGGGTCAGTCCAGGCGGGTTGCGCCGGCGGACGGGAGCACGGTGAACCTGGTGGGGGTGGCGTAGCCACGGGCGGCGTAGGCCGCGGCGACGGCGTCGCCCACCTCGACGGCCCGGTCCGCCTCGACCAGGGCCAGCACGCAGCCGCCGAAGCCGCCGCCGGTCATCCGCGCGCCGAGCGCCCCGGCGGCGAGCGCCGTGTCGACGGCGGTGTCGACCTCTCCGACGGTGATCGCGAAGTCGTCGCGCATGGAGGCGTGCGAGGCGGTGAGCAGGGGACCGATCCGCCGGATCTCCCCGGCCCGCAGCAGGGCGACGCTGTCGCGTACCCGCTGGTTCTCGGTGACCACGTGCCGGGTCCGGCGGCGCGTCTCGTCGTCGGGCAGCCGGGCCAGCGCGTCGTCCAGGGCGTCGGCGGGTACGTCCCGCAGTGCCGGCACGCCCAGCAGGCTCGCGGCCTTCTCGCAGGTGGCGCGGCGGGACGCGTACTCGCCGTCGGCGTGCCGGTGGGGGGCACGGCTGTCGATCACCAGGATCGCCAGGCCGTTGTGGTCCAGGTCGAACGGGATGTGGTCCACCTGCTCGGTGCGGCAGTCGAGGAAGAGGGCGTGACCGGCCCGGCAGCGGATCGCGGCCGACTGGTCCATGATGCCGGTGGGTGCGCCGACGTAGTGGTTCTCGGCGCGCTGCGCCAGCCGGGGCTGGTGTGCGGCGGGCAGGTCCAGCCCGCCGAGGTCGACCAGCGCGGTGAGCACGGCGGCCTCCAGCGCGGCCGAGGAGGACAGACCGGCGCCGAGCGGCACGTCGGAGGCGACGGCCAGCCGGGCGCCGGGGACGGGATGACCGGCCTCGCGCAGCGCCCACACCACCCCGGCCACGTACGCGGCCCAGCCGGTGACCCGGCCGGGTGCGGCCACCTCGTCGAGGCCGAAGTCGACCGTCTCGCCGGTCAGTTCGGACCAGACCGTCCAGTCCTCGGTGGGCCGGGGCGCCGCGGTGACGACGGTGCGCAGCGGCAGCGCGAACGGCAGCACGAAGCCGTCGTTGTAGTCGGTGTGCTCGCCGATCAGGTTGACCCGTCCGGGGGCCGCCCAGCGGCCGGCGGGTGGCTCGGCGTACACCTGCCGGAAGCCGGCCTCGGCGCGGGCGGCGACGTCGGTCACGGCCGTTCCAGCACGTGCGCGCGGTAGAAGGCCCAGGCGTCGGTGACCATGTCGTGCAGGGTCGGCTTGCGTGGCTCCCAGTCCAGCTCGGCGCGGGCCAGCGCGGAGGAGGCGACCAGTTCGGCCGGGTCGCCCTCGCGGCGCGGTGCCACCTCCACCGGCACCGGGTGGCCGGTGACCTCGCGGACCACCTCGACTACCTGCCGGTTGGTGAAGCCGTTGCCGTTGCCGAGGTTGTAGATGCGGTGCCGTCCCGAGGTGGCCGCGTCGAGGGCGAGCAGGTGGGCGCGGGCCAGGTCGGCGACGTGGATGTAGTCGCGGACGCAGGTGCCGTCGGCGGTGGGGTAATCGTCGCCGAAGAGTTGCAGCTTCTCCCGCCGGTCGGCGGCCACCTCCAGCGCGATGGGGATGAGGTGGGTCTCCGGGTCGTGCCGTTCGCCGAGGGCGGTGTCGCCGTCGAGGTGCGCCCCGGCGACGTTGAAGTAGCGCAGCGAGACGGCGGCCAGGCCGTGCCCGATCGCCTCGGAGGTGAGCGCCATGTCGACGGCGAGCTTGGTCGCGCCGTACGTGTTGGTCGGGGCCTTGACGGCGGTCTCCGGAATGGGCAGCTCGGTCGGGTTGCCGTAGACGGCGGCGGTGGAGGAGAAGACCATCCGGGGTACGCCGGCGGCGCGCACGGCGTCGATCAGCGCCAGCGACCCGACGGTGTTGGTGTGCCAGTACTTCTCCGGGGCGGTCATCGACTCGCCGGCGGCGATCAGGGCGGCGAAGTGCAGCACGCCGTCGAATCCCGCCTGCGGGGTGAGTACCCGGGCCGCGTCGTGGATGCCGGCCTCGACGTGGACGGCATCGGGCGCGAGCGCCTCCCGGTGGCCGGTGCACAGGTCGTCTAGGACCACCACGTCGTGCCCGGCGTCGAGCAGCATCCGGGTCACCACGCTCCCGATGAAGCCGGCGCCGCCGGTGACGAGCAGTTTCACGTCGCTCTCCTCCTACCTGGACCTGTGGTGGTCACCCTACAACTCCACCACGACCAACCATTTCTGAACAGAGTCGAACACCGCCAGGGCGCGTCCCGCTGACTACCATCACTGTCATGCGGGCAGCGCGTCGGCGCGGACCCAGGCGACGGGGCGCACAGCGGTCCCGCCGCCAGCCCGGGCCGGTGGCCAGAGCCGTCGCCCGGGTGGTGGTGCGGGCGGCCGACGGCACCCTGCGACTCGTCACCGACCTGCTCGGCGCCGGGTCGGCCGCCGGACGGGAACGCATCAGCGAGGCCGAGCTGCGGGATCTGGTCGCCGCGAACACCGTGCTCGACCCGGTCGGCCGCCGCATCATCGACGAGGTGCTGATGGCCGGCGCCAGCCTGGTCCGCGAGGTGATGATGCCCCGCACCGAGGTGGTGTTCCTCTCCGCGGCGCTGACCGTCGCCGAGGCCGCACCCCTGGTCCGGGCCGGCACGCACACCCGCTATCCGGTGGTCGACGGCACCCACGACGACGTGGTCGGTGTGGTGCACCTGCGCGACGTGCTGCTGCGCCCGGACCGCGACCCGGGCACCACCGTCGGCGAGCTGGCCCGGGAGGTCAAGCGGTTGCCGGCCAGCAAGCGGGTACTCGCCGCGCTGACCGAGATGCGGCGGGAGGGACACCACCTGGCCGTGGTGATCGACGAGTACGGCGGCACCGCCGGCATCGTCACCTGCGAGGACCTCATCGAGGAACTGGTCGGCGAGATCCACGACGAGTACGCCGACACGCCCGAACCAGCCCTCGCGGGCCTGCCCACGGTGGTCGACGGCCGGCTCAACCTGACCGACTTCGCCGAGCGCACCGGCGTGCACCTGCCGCACGGTCCGTACGAGACGGTGGGTGGCTTCGTGATGGCGTCGCTCGGCCGGTTGCCCGGGCCGGGCGACGAGATCCCGGTGCCCGGGGCGGGCGACGATCCCGCCCCCGGCGGCTGGCTGCTGCGGGTGCTCACACTGGAGGGCCGCCGGGTGGCCCGGCTCGCGGTCACCGTCGCCCGCCTGCCGGAACAGCGTCGCGATCCGGGTGGCGTCGTCGAGCGGGCGCGACCTGCCGGCCCGTCATGACGGACGCCGGGTGTTGCTGACAGAATCGGCGGCATGTCCGACGTTCCCGCCCGACCTCGCGTCTTCTCCGGCATCCAGCCGACGGCCGACTCGTTCCACCTCGGCAACTATCTGGGCGCGGTCCGGCACTGGGTGGCGTTGCAGGAGTCGCACGACGCCTTCTACTGCGTGGTCGACCAGCACGCGATCACGGCGGGGCACGAGCCGAAGGTGTTGCTCCAGCGGTCGCGGACGGCCGCCGCGCAACTGCTCGCCGTCGGGCTGGACCCGGAACGCTGCACCCTGTTCGTGCAGTCGCAGGTGCCCGAGCACGCGCAGTTGGCCTGGGTGCTGGGCTGCATCACCGGCTTCGGTGAGGCCAGCCGGATGACGCAGTTCAAGGACAAGTCCCAGAAGCAGGGCAACGAGCGGGCCAGCGTCGGGCTGTTCACGTACCCGATCCTGCAGGCGGCGGACATCCTGCTCTACCAGGCCCACGCCGTGCCGGTCGGTGAGGACCAGCGGCAGCACCTGGAGCTCTCCCGTGACCTGGCGCAGCGGTTCAACTCGCTGTTCGGCAAGACCTTCACGGTGCCCGCGCCGCACATCGTGAAGGAGACCGCCAAGATCACCGACCTACAGGACCCGACGGCCAAGATGTCGAAGTCGTCGTCCTCCCCGGGCGGCATCGTCGACCTGCTGGAGGACCCGGCCCGGTCGGCCAAGAAGATCCGCTCGGCGGTCACCGACACCGGCCGGGACATCGTCTTCGACGCCGAGACCAAGCCGGGCGTCTCCAACCTGCTCACCATCTTCTCCGCGCTGAGCGGGCGCGGCATCGACGACCTGGTCGCCGCGTACGCCGGCAAGGGCTACGGCGATCTCAAGAAGGACCTCGGCGAGGTGGTGCGGGACTTCGTCACCCCGATCCAGCAGCGCACCCGCGCGTACCTCGACGACCCGGCCCAGCTCGACAAGCTCCTCGCGGCCGGTGCGGAGAAGGCCAGGTCGGTGGCGGCGCCGACGCTGCGGACCGCGTACGAGCGGGTGGGCTTCTTCCCGCCGGTACGCGGCGAGTAGTCGCCCGCACGAGGGCGAGCAGTCGGTGGCCGGAGAGGTGACGCGGAGCGTGGATCAGGGCAGCGGTGTCCCGTCGACCGGTGACATCGTCCAGATCGGCATCGCGGTCGACATCCCCGAGCCGTGGGGCGGCGAGCTGACCCGACGTCGACTGGCCTCCGGCGACCCGAACACGGTGCCGGCCCACGTCACCCTGCTCGGGCCGACCGAGATCCCGGTCTCCGCACTGCCGGAGGTGGAACGGCACCTCGACCGGGTCGCCGCCGAGCACCTGCCGTTCACCCTGCACCTGCGCGGCACCGGCACCTTCCGGCCGGTGACGCAGGTGGTCTTCGTGACGGTGGCGGCCGGCATCAGCGAGTGCGAACTGCTCGCCGCCGCGATCAATTCGGCCCCTCAGCTCCGCCGTGAGCTGCGCTTTCCCTACCATCCACACGTGACGGTGGCCCAGGACGTCGCGCCGGAGGCCCTCGACCGGGCATACGAGGACCTGGCCGACTTCTCCGCGATGTTCGAGGTGGAGGGCTTCACCCTGTTCTCGCACAGCGGGCAGACCCGGTGGCAACCCCGCCGGGACTTCCGGCTGGGCGGCTGACCGGTGAACGTGCTGGGGCGGGTCGAGGCGGGCGTCGACCGTGGGTTGCGGGCCGCCCGCCACCGCTCCCCGGCCTTCGGGCACCTGTGGCGGGCCGGGGTGCGCTACACCGACCTGCACGGCGGGCGGCTGGCCGCCGCGATCGCCTACTACGGGTTCTTCGCGGTCTTCGCCCTCGCCCTGGTGTCGTACGCGGCCTTCGGCGCCATCCTCGACGAGAACGACGAGGTACGCGCCGGGGCGGAGGAGTTCCTCCGGGAGAACCTGCCCTTCCTCGACCCGGCGCAGGTGGCCGAGAGCAGCGGCACGGTCGGCGTGGTCGGTCTGCTGATCCTGGTCCTGACCGGGATCGGCTGGGTGGAGGCGATCCGCTCGTCGCAGCGGCTGATCCACGGGCTGGACCAGCATCCCGGCAACCTGATCGTCCGCCGCCTGGTCGACCTCGGCGTCCTGCTCGTGGTCTTCGTGCTGCTCGGCATCTCGGTGGCGGCGGTCGACGCGCTGGAGACGCTGCTGCGGTTCCTGCTGCGCAGCACCGGCTCGGTCGGGCTGACCACGGTCAGCGCGGTGCTCAGCGTGGTGGTGAACGCGGTGCTGGCGACGCTGCTGCTGGTGGCGGTGCCCCGGCTGCGGATGAGCCGGGCCCGGCTGCGGCCGGTGGTGTTGCTCGTCGCGGTCGGCATCACGCTGCTCAACACCGTCGGGCGGTTCTGGGTGGGGCGGGTGGAGCACAACCCGGCGTACACCGTGGTGGCCACCGCCGTGGGTCTGCTGGTCTATCTCTACCTGCTCAACCAGTTGGTGCTCTTCGGTGCCGCGCTGGCCGCGACCAGCCGGCGCGGCCAGGTGGTCGACCTGGCCAGCCGCCCCCGACCGGTCGACCTCGACGTGGAGAGTGATCCCGGCACCCCGGGCGGGGCCGGCTGACCGTGATGTGAGGAACCCGCCCCGACCTCGTCGGCCACCGACGATGATGGGCCCGTGGGGGCACTCGTGACGTTGGACCTGCCGACCGATTCACCGCTGCTCGACCTGCCGTGGATCATCACGTTCGGGCCGCTCGGTGACGCCGACGAGTGGGAGCCGGTGGTCTGCGGGCCGTACGAGCGGCCGCACGCGTTGGCGCTGGCCGAGGCGGTGGTGGCCGAGGAGCAGTTGATGGCGGTGGTCGAGCCGCTGGTGCCGGCCGTGAACGTGGCGCAGATCCGTGGCGAGATCGCCGCCGCGCAGCTCGCCGCCACCGACGAGACGGTCCGGGTGGACGAGGCCGACCTGTACGGCGACTACGAGGACCTCGTCGACGAGGAGGAGATGGCGGCGGCCGAGCGGGAGGACGCGAGCGGGCCGCTGCCGGTGCCGGACGAGGCGGAGCTGCGGGCCGGGTTCGCCCGGATCGCGACGCGGCTGCCCGGGGGCTGACGACCACCCGGCAACCGGTGCCCGGACGTCGTCGTCCGGGCACCGGTGCCAGCACCACACCCCCCACCACAAGGGGTCGTCGTCCCGGTCGCCCCAGGGGACCAGGTCGTCGAGGTGATACCCCGGTCAGCGCCGTTCGAACCAGGCGGCCGTGTCGCCGGGGAGCAGGTGGCCGCCGTCGCGTTCGGTGAGCGGCGCGCTGGCCACGAGCGGCGTGCCGTACCCGTCGATCAGCAGCGGCGAGTCGCCGGTGTTCACCACACAGGTCAGCACCGTGGCGCCGACCTCCCGGTGGAACGCGAGCACGTCCGGGCCGGTCTGCCGCCAGGTGATGCCGCCGGTGCCGGCCAACGCCGGATGGGTGTGCCGGATCCGCAGCGCCGTCCGGTACAGCTCCAGGGTCGAGCCGGGCACGTCGGACTGTGCGGCGACCGAGAGGGCCTGCCAGGTCGCCGGGGCCGGTAGCCAGCTCAGCGCGCTGCCGGCCGGTCCGAAGCCGTACGGCGCCAGGTCGCCGCTCCACGGGATCGGGACCCGGCAGCCGTCCCGGCTTTCCCCGGTACGCAGGAAGGCGGGGTCCTGACGCAGCTCGTCGGGCAGGTCGAGCACCTCGGGCAGCCCCAGTTCCTCGCCCTGATAGAGGTAGGCGCACCCGGGCAGGGCGAGCATCAGCAGCGCGGCGGCGCGGGCCCGGCGCAGCCCGGCCTCTCCGTCGCCGTACCGGGTGACGTGCCGTTGCCGGTCGTGGTTGGAGAGCACCCAGGTGGTGGGGGCGCCGACGATGGTGGACTCGCCCAACGCGGTGTCGATCACCTTGCGGAACGAGTCGGCCGACCAGGTGGCGTCGAGGAAGTCGAAGCTGAACGCCTGGTGCAGCTCGTCCGGGCCGATGTAGCGGGCCAGCCGCTGCGGGGTCTCCGCCCACGCCTCGGCCACCGCCATCCGGTGGCCGGGGTAGCTGTCCAGGATGGGGCGCCAGGCGCGGTAGATGTCGTGCACCTCGTCCTGGTCGAAGTAGGGCAGGCGGCCCTTGCCGAGTAGTTCAGACTGGCGGCGGCCGGTGGTCATCGAGCTGAAGCCGACGTCCGGCAACCCCTCCGCCTTGATCATGCCGTGGGCCACGTCGATGCGGAATCCGTCGACGCCACGGTCCAGCCAGAACCGCAGCACGTCCTCGAACTCGGCGCGTACCTCCCGGTGGCGCCAGTTCAGGTCGGGCTGGGCCGGGTCGAACAGGTGCAGGTACCACTGGCCGTCGGGGACCCGGGTCCAGGCGGGGCCGCCGAAGATGCTCTCCCAGTCGTTCGGGGGCTGCTCACCGTGTGCGCCCTTGCCGTCGGCGAAGAGATACCGCGCCCGCTCGGCGGAGCCGGGGGCGGCGGCCAGCGCGGCCTGGAACCACGGGTGCCGGTCGGAGGTGTGGTTCGGGACCAGGTCCACGATGATCCGCAGGCCGAGCGCGTGCGCGTCGGTGATCATCGCTTCGAAGTCGCCGAGGGTGCCGAACATCGGGTCGACGTCGCGGTAGTCGGCCACGTCGTAGCCGCCGTCGACCATCGGCGAGGTGTAGAACGGGGTCAGCCAGAGCGCGTCCACCCCGAGGTCACGTAGGTAGGGCAGGCGTTCGCGGATGCCCTGGAGATCACCGATGCCGTCGCCGTCGGAGTCGGCGAAGCTGCGGACGTAGACCTGGTAGACGACGGCGGATCGCCACCAGTCGGCGTCGGAGGTCAGCGGCGACGGAGGGCTGACGGTCATCGGGTGTTCCCCGTTCTGTGGTGCGGGACGGCGGCACCCGGGCATGGGCGAGGTGGCGCGGGTGTCTGAGAAGAATGCCGCGATGCCGCTGCAAGAGTCAAGCATTCCTTGCGCAAGGTCGGCGGTGGATGTGCCGCGCCGATGGGCGGTGGGCGGCCGGAATCAGCCCGATTTCACACGGGCAGGCGGTGGCAGGTGTCCGGCGTCACGCCGGAACGGACAGCGCCGGCGACGACGGTCGCCGACCAGGGTCGCCCTGCGGGGCGCTGCCGTCGCGGCGGACCACCGCGGTCGAGCCACGGACCACCAGCTCGGGACGGAACAGGTACTCCGAGTGCGGGGCGGCGTGGCCGTTGATCTCGTCGACCAGGGCCCGGACCGCGGCGACCGCCATCGCGGCCACCGGCTGGCGCATGGTGGTCAGCGGCGGGTCGGTGAACGCCATCAGCGGCGAGTCGTCGTAACCGACCACCGACAGGTCCTCCGGGACGGAGAGTCCGCGCTGCCGGGCGGCCCGGATCGCGCCGAGTGCCATCAGGTCCGAGCCGCAGACGATCCCGGTGGCGCCCCGCTCGATCAGGCGGCCGGCGGCGGCCTCGCCGCCCTCCACGCCGAACAGGGAAAGCTCGGTCAGCTCGCGCAACTCGTCGTCGTCGAGCCGGACGAGGCGACTCATCGCGGTCTTGTACCCGCTGACCTTGCGCTGCACCGGCACGAACCGGTCCGGCCCGGTGATCAGGCCGATCCGGCGGTGGCCCAGGGCGCCCAGGTGCGACACGGCCAACTCCGCCGCCTCGCGGTCGTCGCAGGAGACGAAGGGGGCCGGGATGCCGGGGGCGTACCCGTTGATCATGACGATCGGCAGTGGCCGGGCGATCAGGGTGCGGTAGCGGTCGTGGTCGGCGGCGGTGTCGGCGTGCAGCCCGGAGACGAAGACGATCCCGGAGACCTGCCGGTCGAGCAGCATCTCCACGTACTCGTCCTCGCGGACGCCGCCGGGGGTCTGGGTGCAGAGCACCGGGGTGAACCCGGTCGGGGCCAGCGCCGACTCGATGATCTGGGCGAAGGCCGGGAAGATCGGGTTGTCCAACTCCGGCACCACCAGGCCGACCAACCCGGCACTGCGCTTGCGGAGCCGGGCGGGGCGCTCGTAGCCGAGCACGTCGAGGGCGGTCAGGACGGCCTGCCGGGTCTCGGGTGCCACACCGGGTCGGTCGTTGAGCACCCGCGACACCGTGGCCTCGCTGACGTCGGCCTGCTGGGCTATGTCGGACAGGCGAGCGCGCATGGGCGCACTGTAGCTCACCCTCAACTTCTTGCGCAGTGGCCGGCAAGAACTTGCAGAATCGAGCAGCGGGCGGCGGTTCGCCCCTGCAAACGTGCTCTCGCAACGGCTACCGTCGGGACGGTGGGTGCTTTTCCGGTGCGCAGAGCGTGATTCGCTTGCCCTCCACCGTCTGCGGGAGCCCTGCGAAATGCCGGTAAAGCCGCAGTTGTGGAGCGGTCAGGTTGCGGATCCGGCTCGGTTGTTGCGGTGATGTTCGCAAGGGGTTTCGAGTTACGAAAGTTCTTGCTACTGTCCCGCCGACACCCGGCAGGAATCTAGGAGCGAACATGCGTCGCACAGCCAGGGGGATCGCCGTACTCGCCTCCGCCACCCTCGCCCTCTCCGTCGCCGCCTGCGGCGGCGGAGAGGACAACCCGGCTGATGGGCAGTCCACCGTCGACCCCGCTTCCCTCACCGCAGAGCTGACCTGGTGGGACACCTCGGACCCGCAGAACGAGGGCCCCGCGTTCCAGGAACTGATCGCCAAGTTCAACCAGACGCACCCGAACGTGAAGATCAACTATCAGTCGGTCCCGTTCGGTGAGGCGCAGAACAAGTTCAAGACCGCCGCGCAGGCCAAGAGCGGCGCTCCGGACATCCTCCGCGCCGAGGTGGCCTGGGTGCCGGAGTTCGCCTCGCTGGGCTACCTCTACGCGCTGGACGGCTCCGAGCTGCTCGCCGATGAGTCCGACTTCCTGGAGACGCCGCTGGCCTCCAACAAGTTCGACGGCAAGACGTACGGCGTCCCGCAGGTCACCGACAGCCTGGCACTGATGTACAACAAGGAGCTGCTCAGCCAGGCCGGCGTCGGTGCGCCGCCGAAGACCTGGGCGGAGCTGAAGACCGCCGCGCAGGCGGTCAAGGAGAAGACCGACGCCGAGGGCGTGTACGTCAACCCGGCCGGCTACTTCATGCTGCCCTTCATGTACGGCGAGGGCGGCGACCTGGTCGACACCACGACCCAGAAGATCGTCATCAACTCGGAGCAGAACGCGGCCGGGCTGGCGATCGCCAAGGACCTGATCACCAGCGGCGCGGCGGCCAAGCCGTCCGCCAACGACGCCTACGGCACCATGATGACCCTCTTCAAGGAGAAGAAGGTCGCCATGATCATCAATGGTCCGTGGGAGGTCAACAACGTCACGTCGGCCCCCGGCTTCGGTGGCCTGGAGAACCTGGGCATCGCCCCGGTGCCGGGCGGGTCGGCGCGGGCCGGTGGCCCGGTCGGCGGCCACAACTACGTGATCTGGTCCGGCATGCCGCAGGAGAAGGTGGACGCCGCCGTCGCGTTCGTCAAGTTCATGAGCTCCGCAGACTCGCAGGCGTTCCTGTCCGAGAAGCTCGGCCTGCTGCCGACCCGCACCTCCGCGTACGCCCTCGACCCGGTCAAGAACAACCCGGTCGTGGCCGCGTTCCAGCCGGTCGTGGAGGCCGGTGTGGGCCGCCCGTGGATTCCCGAGGCCGGTCAGTTCTTCGGCCCGCTCGACCAGATGGCCACCGAGGTCCTGATCCAGAACAAGGACCCGAAGGCCGCGCTGGACACCGTCGCCCGGAAGTACAAGGCCGAGGTCGTGCCCGGCTACGGGCTCTGACCGTCCGCGCCGGCTCCGGCCGGTGACCTTTCGGCACCCGGCAGGGTCGCGCGGCCGTCGCGGTCGCGCGCCCCTGCCGGACTTCTCCTCGGGAGCGCTGATGACCACCGTGACAGCCGACCCGGCGCCGTCGTCCACGACGCCGCCCGGCCGGTCCGCTCGAACGTCCCGGCTGCGCCGCAGTTGGGACAAGCACTGGTACGCCTGGGCGATGGTGCTGCCCGTCGTGATCGTCCTGGCGGTACTGATCTTCTACCCGCTGTTCCGCGGGATCTGGCTCTCCTTCACCGATCTCACCGAGGCCAACCAGGTCGCCGAGATCTGCACCAAGTCGATCACCGGCAGCGAGGTCTGCCGGGACAACCCCAACAAGTGGGAGTTCGTCGGCGTCGACAACTACGTCCGCGTCCTCACCGGCCAGGTCGGCGAATTCTGGCAGTGGACCGGCACCACGCTGATCTGGACGTTCGTCTGCGTGGCCTGCCACTTCGGTCTCGGTCTCGGTCTGGCCACCATGCTGAACCGGCCGATGTGGGGCCGCAGCATGTACCGGGTGCTGCTGGTGCTGCCCTGGGCGGTGCCGGCCTTCGTCAGCGCCTTCGCCTGGAAGTTCATCTTCAACGAGCGCTTCGGCCTGGCCAACGCCCTGCTCTCGGCGGTCGGGATCGACCCGGTCTCCTGGTTCGCCGACCGCTGGACGGCGCTGCTGACCGCCATCGTGACCAACATCTGGCTCGGCGTGCCGTTCATGATGGTGGCCCTGCTCGGCGGGATGCAGACCATCCCGTCCGAGCTGTACGAGGCGGCCGAGATCGACGGCGCCACGCCGTGGCAGCGGTTCGTCAACATCACCCTGCCCGGCCTGCGTCCGGTCAGCATGACCGTGGTGCTGCTCGGCACCATCTGGACGTTCAACATGTTCCCGATCATCTTCCTGGTGACCGAGGGGCAGCCGGCGGGACAGAGCGAGATCCTGGTGACCGGTGCCTACCGGGCGGCGTTCGAGGGCATCCGCAACTACTCGCTCGCCTCCACGTACGGCGTACTGATCCTGTCGATCCTGCTGGTGTTCTCGGTGTTCTACCGGCGGGCCCTGCGCAAGCAAGGCGAGGTGTGGTGATGGCGCAGGCACAGAGCCCCGCGCAGGCGCGCAGACCCGGTCGCAGCCGCCGTTCCCCGGTGAAGTCGGTCCTGCTGCACGGCACGTTGATCCTGGCCTCGCTGATCGCGGTCGGCCCGATCGCCTGGGTGCTGCTGTCGTCGCTCAAGCCCGGGTACGCGATCCAGAGCAGCGAGCTGACGTTGTTCCGGGACACCACGCTGGCCAACTACAGCTACGTGCTGACCAGCACCAACTTCCCCCGGTGGTTCCTCAACTCGGTGATCGTCGCGGCGTTCACCATGGGGATCGGCATCTTCCTGTCGGCCACCACCGGCTACGCGGTGTCCCGGTTCAACTTCCCGGGTCGCCGGCCGCTGATGATGGTCTTCCTGGTCACCCAGATGTTCCCGGTGGCCATCCTGATCGTGCCGATCTACACGATCATGGCGCGGCTCGGGCTGATCAACACGATGCCCGCGTTGATCATCGCGTACCTGACCATTGCGGTGCCGTTCTGCGCCTGGATGTTGAAGGGCTACTTCGACTCCATCCCGACCTCGCTGGACGAGGCGGCGGCGCTGGACGGGTGCGGTCCGTTCGCCACCTTCTGGCGGGTCGTGCTGCCGCTGGCCCGCCCGGCGGTGGCGGTCACCGCGTTCTACACCTTCCTCACCGCGTGGGGCGAGGTGGCGTATGCGTCGGCCTTCATCCAGACCGACAACAAGTTCACCCTGGCCTACGGGCTCCAGCAGTTCGTGCCGCAGTTCAACCCGCAGTGGGAGTACCTGACGGCCGCCGCCGTCCTGGTCACGATCCCGGCCGGGCTGGTCTTCTTCTTCGCCCAGAAGCACCTCGTCTCCGGCCTGACCGCGGGAGGCACGAAGGGCTGACCGGAAGGCCCTCTACTACAAACCGTCGTTGATAGGGCAGGATGGGCCGGGTGGAAGCACTTCGACTCATCCTCCTCTACGGCCACCTGATCGGCTTCGCGCTGCTGCTCGGCGGCGCGATCGCCCAATACCTCACCGGCAAGATCCGGATCAACGCCGCGATGCTCTGGGGCGCGGTGATCCAACTAGCCACCGGCATCGGCCTGTCGGCTCCGCTGCGTGACGGCGACGAGCCGGCACCGGCGAAGCTCGGCGTGAAGCTGGTGCTCGCGCTGATGATCTTCGTAATGGTCTTCTTCTCCCGCAAGCGGGACGAAGTCAACCGGGGGCACTTCCTCGCCATCGTGGGATTGACCCTGGTCAACGCCGCGGTCGCGGTCTTCTGGCGATGAGCGGCGAGCCCGCCGATCTCCGCTGGAAGCGGACTTAACGGACGCAGCCCCGCCCGCCTGCCGCCGCCCTGAGTGATCTGCCCCACCGGAGCATTACGTACGGGTAACAGGCCTCCAACAGTCCTGCACGATTGTCGTTCGGCAGGTGGGCGCGGGCGTACGCTCTGCGTCCGTAACGTGGGATGCCGGCGGCACAGCGCAGGCCGGTTCAAGGGCAGCCACCGCAACCACGCGGTGTGCAGTGGGAAGGAGACGTCTTGCGCTCGGTGCGTGGGATGCGGATCGCCTCGGTCATCGCGGCTGGTGGGCTCGTACTGAGCGCCGCCGCCTGTGGCGAGGCCCCGGATGAGGACAACAACGCCGGTTCGGGCGGCGAGAAGTTCACCGCCTGTATGGTCACCGACGTCGGCGGCATCGACGACAAGTCGTTCAACGCCTCGGCCTGGAAGGGCCTGCAGGACGCCAAGGCTGAGAACAGCAACATCGAGATCAAGAACACCGCGTCCAAGGCCGAGGCGGACTACGAGCCGAACCTCACCCAGTACGTGAACCAGGACTGCAACTTCATCCTGGCCGTCGGTGGCCTGATGACCGACGCCACCAAGAAGATCGCCGAGGCGAACACGGACCAGCAGTTCGCGATCGTCGACGCCAACCCCGGGGTGGGCAACGTCTACCCGATGGAGTTCGACACCGCCCAGGCCGGCTTCCTCGCCGGATACGTCGCCGCCGGCATGAGCGAGAGCGGCAAGGTGGCCACCTACGGCGGCATGAAGATCCCGCCGGTGACCATCTTCATGGACGGCTTCGTCGACGGCGTCGCGCACTACAACCAGGCCAAGAGCGCCAACGTGCAGGCCCTGGGCTGGAACAAGCAGACCCAGAACGGGTCGTTCACGAACGACTTCATCAAGCAGGACGAGGGCAAGAAGGTCAGCGACGCGCTGGTCGCCCAGGGCGCGGACATCATCATGCCGGTCGCCGGCGGCGCCGGCCTGGGCACCACCGGTGCGGCCAAGGCCTCCGGCGGCAAGTACAACACCATCTGGGTGGACGTCGACGGCTGCGAGAGCACGCCGGACTGCTCGGCGATCATCACCACCGTGGTGAAGAACATCCCGGGCGCCGTCAAGGAGGCCGTGCTCAAGGCCGCCGGTGGCGAGAAGCTCAACGCCGAGGAGGGCTTCGTCGGCACGCTGGCCAACGACGGCGTCTCGATCGCCCCGTACCACGAGTTCGACAGCAAGGTCCCGGCCGAGCTCAAGGCCGAGGTCGACAAGCTGAAGGCGGACATCGCCGCGGGCACCGTCAAGGTCGAGTCGGCCGCCCAGCCGAAGTGACCCGTCACCGGTCGCCCCGGTGAGACGATCACCAGGGCGACCGGTACGCGGAGCCCATGATCCGGCCGCTCCGGCGCGGGGAGACCCGCGCTCGGGGCGGCCGGTCCGCGCCCCGGTCGGGTCCCGGCCGCAATCCGCTCGCCAGCAGCTACGCTGCACCATCGCTTCGCACTCCAGGAGGTTGCGCTGAGACTCGAACTGCGCGGCATCACCAAGCGGTTCGGTGATCTGGTCGCCAACGACCACATCGACCTGACGGTGGAGCCTGGAGAGATCCACGCCCTGCTCGGCGAGAACGGCGCGGGCAAGTCGACCCTGATGAACGTCCTGTACGGGCTCTACCAGCCCGACGAGGGCGAGATCCTGGTCGACGGCAAGCCGCTCAAGCTGCGCGGCCCCTCCGACGCGATCGCGGCCGGCATCGGCATGGTGCACCAGCACTTCATGCTCGTACCGGTCTTCACGGTCACCGAGAACATCATGCTCGGTGCCGAACAGGTGCGCGGCGGTATCGCCGGGTTCCTGGACCGGCGCCGCGCCCGCCGCGAGGTCGCCGAGGTCTCGGAGCGCTACAACCTCCGGGTCGACCCGGACGCGGTGATCGAGGACCTGCCGGTCGGAGTCCAGCAGCGGGTCGAGATCGTCAAGGCGCTGACCCGCGACGTCGACCTGCTCATCCTGGACGAGCCCACTGCGGTGCTCACCCCGCAGGAGACCGAGGAACTGCTCACCGTGATGCGGTCGCTCAAGGCCGCCGGCAAGTCCATCGTCTTCATCACTCACAAGCTCGGCGAGGTCAAGGCGATCGCCGACCGGATCACGGTGATCCGGCGCGGTAAGACGGTGGGAACCGCGTCGCCCGAGGCCAGCCGGGACGAGCTGGCCGCGCTGATGGTCGGCCGCAGCGTCCGGCTCACGGTCGAGAAGGCGCCGGCCACGCCGGGCGAACCGGTGCTGGAGATCTCCGGCCTGGTCGTCGACGACGACCGGCAGGTCCGCGCGGTGGACGGCGTCGACCTGACCGTACGCGCGGGCGAGGTGCTCGGCGTCGCGGGCGTGCAGGGCAACGGGCAGACCGAACTCATCGAGGCGGTCATGGGGCTGCGCCCGGTGCTCGCCGGCACGATCAGCCTCGACGGTCAGCGGGTCGACGGCTGGAGCACCAAGAAGGTGCTGCGCGCCGGGGTCGGCTACGTCCCCGAGGACCGCAGCGTCGACGGCCTGGTCAAGGAGTTCAGCGTCGCGGAGAACCTGGTGCTGGACATCTACGACCGGCCGCCCTTCGGCAGCGGGTTGTCGCTCAAGCCGGACGCGATCGCGAAGTCGGCGCAGGAGCGGATCGACCAGTTCGACGTCCGGACCTCGTCGGCCCAGGCGCCGGTGGGCACGCTCTCCGGCGGCAACCAGCAGAAGGTGATCGTGGCGCGGGAGCTGTCCCGGCCACTCAAGCTCTTCATCGCCGCCCAGCCCACCCGGGGCGTGGACGTCGGTTCGATCGAGTTCATCCACAGCCAGGTCATCCGCGAGCGCGACGTGGGTACCGCCGTGCTGGTGGTCTCCAGTGAACTCGACGAGGTGATCGGGCTGGCCGACCGGATCGCGGTGATGTATCGCGGACGGGTCATCGGCATCGTCGGCCCGGACACCCCGCGCGAGGAGATCGGCCTGCTGATGGCGGGCATCAGCCCCGACGCGACCGGCGGTTCCCCGGAGCGCACCGCAGCCGCCGACGGCACCGCCGCGGCGACCAGCGACCGGGACGAACCGGCGGTGACCGACGCGGACGCGGTGAGCGCCGGCGGCACGACCGCGACCACCGACCGCAACGTCACGGCCACCACCGACGGCGTGGCCCCGGCCCCCGAGGGTCCCGGCAACGAGGACGAGAAGGCATGAGCGAGCTCTGCGAGCGAATCATCAGGCTCAGTGCGGTGGTGCCTCATGGCGGTACGGAGCGAAGCGGAGTGCCGGCATGACCACTTCTTCCCAGCCTGGCTCGCCGGACAAGGAACCGGCGAGCGAGGAGCAGGCCAACCGGACCGCGATCGGCAACACCGAGCGCGCCGAGACGGCCACCACCGGGCAGCCCCCGCAGGAACGACCCACCCTGGGCCGGCTGTTCCTGGAGAACCTGTGGGCGGCCAACACGTTCACCGTGACGTTGCTGTCGCTGGTGCTGGCGATGCTGGTCGGCGCCATCCTCATGATCATTTCTGATCCGGACGTGCTGGCCACCTACGCCTACTTCACCGCCCGTCCCGCCGACGCGCTCAGCGCGAGCTGGACGCTGGTCAGCGAGGCGTACGCGAACCTGTTCAAGGGCAGCGTCTTCGACCCGGCCGCCTCCACGATGAACGCGGCGCTGAGCCCGATCTCGGAGACGCTCACCTACACCGCGCCGCTGGTCTTCACCGGCCTGTCGGTGGCGCTGGCGTTCCGGGGCGGTCTGTTCAACATCGGCGCCCAGGGCCAGGCCACCATGGGCGTGATCCTGGCCGCGCTGGCCGGATTCCTGCTGCCGCTGCCGCCCGGGCTGCACCTGCTGGTCGCCGTTCTGGCCGGTGCGGTCGGCGGTGCGATCTGGGGTTTCATTCCCGGCATCCTCAAGGCGCGGACCGGCGCGCACGAGGTGATCAACACGATCATGCTCAATTACATCGCGGTCTACTTCCTGACCTGGCTGATCGTGCAGAACGGCGTGCAGGACCCGAATCGCACCGACGCGATCAGTCGGCCGGTGGACGCCTCCGCCCAACTGCCGCGCCTGTTCGGGGACGGGCTGCGGGCGCACGCCGGGATCATCCTCGCCGTGCTGGCCACCCTCGCGGTCGCCTGGCTACTCAACCGCTCCACGCTCGGCTTCGAGCTACGTGCGGTGGGTGCCAACCCGGACGCCGCCCGCACCGCCGGCATCAGCGTCACCCGGACGTACGTGCTGATCATGGTCTTCGCCGGGGCGCTGGCCGGACTGGGCGGCTCGCAGATGGTGCTCGGCACCACCGCCGCCGCACTGACCCCGCTGGTGGTCGCGCAGATCGGCTTCGACGGCATCCTGGTCGCCCTGCTCGGCCGGGTGAAACCGTGGGGTGTGGCGCTGGCCGCGCTGCTGTTCGGCGCGTTGCAGGCCGGCGGCAACCGGATGCAGTCGTACTCGGGGATCTCGCTGGAGCTGGTCACCGTGCTCCAGGCACTGATCGTCATCTTCATCGCCGCGCCGGCCCTGGTGAAGGCGATCTTCCAGCTCCGGGCGGCGCGGGCCGCCCGGTTGCAGACGAGCCTCGCGAAGGGCTGGTGAGGCATGTCCACCATGGCAGTCCCCGACGTCGCGGTCGCGCAGGTCGACGAGGGTTTCTGGACCCGTACCCGCAAAGTGGGCCTGGTGCTGCTGGCCCTCGGCCTGCTGGCCACCGTGCTGTTCGGCGCGCTCGCCACCGGTGAGCAGGCCCGCTTCACGCTGAGCGAGGACTCCGCCGGGGCCGCGCTGGAGATCCACGGGACGGTCGGCGCGATCCTCTTCGGACTGATCACGTTGGCCGCCGGGGCGGCGATGCTGGCCGGTCTGCCGAAGCGTTGGTTCGTCCCGGTGCTCGCCGTCGGCCTGGTCGCCTTCGTGCTCTCCTTCCTCTGCTGGCAGGTCTCCGCCGCACCGACCGGACAGAACTTCATGCCGCTGGTCAACATCGTGCGCGGCACGTTCCTGCTCGCCCTGCCGCTGATCTTCGGTGCGCTGGCCGGTGTGCTCTGCGAGCGTTCCGGCGTGGTCAACGTCGCCATCGAGGGCCAGTTGCTGATGGGCGCGTTCAGCGGCGCGCTCTTCGGCAGCATCAGCGGCAGCGTCTGGGTGGGTCTGGTCGCCGCCGCGATCGGCGGCGCGTTCATCTCACTGCTGCTCGCCGTGTTCTGCATCCGCTACCTGGTCGACCAGGTGGTCATGGGCATTGTGCTGAACCTGCTCGCGGTCGGCATCACCGGCTTCCTCTACGAGCGGCTGATGCAGACCGACGCGGCGCGCTACAACAGCGCTCCCCGGTTCAGCAACTGGGAGATCCCGCTGCTCTCCGACATCCCGGTCCTCGGGCCGGCGCTGTTCCGGTCCAGCATCTTCCTCTACCTCGCCCTGCTGTTGGTGCTCGTGATCCACATCGCGCTGTTCCGCACCCGGTGGGGTCTGCGGACCCGGTCGGTCGGCGAGCACCCGACGGCGGCGGACACCCTGGGCGTGAAGGTGCTGCGGGTGCGCTACCGCAACGTGCTGCTGGCCGGTGTGGTCGCCGGCATCGGTGGAGCGTCGTACACGCTGGCGCTCTACTCGTTCACCAAGAACATGATCGGCGGTAAGGGCTTCATCGCCCTGGCCGCACTGATCTTCGGCCGGTGGAGCCCGACGGGGGCGCTGCTCGCGGCGCTCTTCTTCGGCTTCGCCGACCAGTTGGCTACCTACCTGGGCGCGATCAACAGCATCATCCCCGGCCAGTTCCTGGCCATGCTGCCGTACCTGGCGACGATCCTGGCGGTGGCCGGGCTGGTCGGCCGGGTCCGGGCACCCGCCGCCGACGGCAAGCCGTACATCAAGGGCTGATCCAGGGGAGCGCAGCATGGAGATCGACTGGGCGCGGTTGCGCGCCGCCGCCACCGAGGTCATGCGGCACGCGTACGTGCCGTACTCGAAGTTCCCGGTAGGTGCGGCGGCACTGGTCGACGACGGCCGGGTCGTGGTCGGCTGCAACGTCGAGAACGCGGCGTACGGTGTGGTGCTCTGCGCCGAGTGCGGCGTGGTCTCCTCGCTGCACGCCACCGGCGGTGGCCGGATCGTCGCGCTGTCCTGCGTCGACGCCACCGGCGAGCCGCTGATGCCGTGCGGGCGCTGCCGGCAACTGCTCTGGGAACAGGGCGGTCCGGAGTGCCTGATCGAGGCCAAGGGCGGTCCGCTGCGGATGGCGGAACTGCTGCCGCACGCCTTCGACGTGGCCGACCTCGACGCGGTCACCCGGGAACGGCCGGTGCCGGTGGTCCCCGACCGGCTGGCCGCCTGGCGGGGGCGCGGCACCGTCTTCGTGCACCCCGACCTCTCCGCCGGCCAGCAGATCTGGACGGCCTACTGGGAACGGTCGGCCGGCGACGACGCGGGCGCCGAGACCGGGGTGCTGGAGGAGGCACCGAGCTGGAACGATCCGGCAGAGGCGATCACCTGGGGGTTGGCGCGTACGCCCCGGGTCGTGGTGGTGGACGCGTCCGGCACGATCTTCTGGGCCGGTGAGGGTGAGCCGCCGGTGGAGATTCCGGTTCGCTGGGGTGGTTGATGTTGAGGCCGGGGCCGGGGGCGGGGGGGGGGGGGGGGGGGGGGGGGGGGGGGGGGGGGGGGGGGGGGGGGGGGGGGGGGGGGGGGGGGGGGGGGGGGGGGGGGGCCGACCGCGCCCGGCTCCGGGCGGTCAGGCTTGATCCCTGCGCCGGGCACGGTCGGCCCCCGGCCCGACCGGCGTGCGGCTTGTGCGTCTGCTGTGGGACGACGGGTTGAGCGGAATCGGCGGGGGTTGACCGCGTATGGGTGGGCGGTGTGACTTGTGGAGGGATGGGGTTCAGAGGTGAGTGTGTTTACTGCGGTTGACGTCATTCGGGCCAAGCGGGACGGGGGTGTGCTCTCCGACGCGCAGATCGACTGGGTGGTGGACGCGTACACCCGGGGGGCGGTGGCCGACGAGCAGATGTCGGCGCTGGCCATGGCGATCCTGCTGAACGGGATGACGGGCCCGGAGATCGCCCGGTGGACGGCCGCGATGATCGCCAGCGGCGAGCGGCTGGACCTGTCGTCGGTGTCCCGGCCGACCGTGGACAAGCACTCGACCGGCGGCGTCGGTGACAAGATCACCCTGCCGCTCACCCCGTTGGTGGCCGCCTGCGGCGCGGCGGTGCCGCAGCTCTCCGGGCGCGGCCTCGGGCACACCGGCGGCACGCTGGACAAGCTGGAGTCGATCCCGGGCTGGCGGGCCGCGCTCAGCAACGAGGAGTTCACCGCCCAACTGCGCGATCTCGGGGCGGTGATCTGCGCCGCCGGGTCGGGGCTGGCCCCGGCCGACCGCAAGCTGTACGCGCTGCGCGACGTCACCGGCACGGTGGAGGCGATCCCGCTGATCGCCAGCTCGATCATGAGCAAGAAGATCGCCGAGGGCACCGGTGCGCTGGTCCTCGACGTGAAGGTCGGCTCCGGCGCGTTCATGAAGTCCGTCGACGACGCCCGCGAGTTGGCCCGGACCATGGTGGAGCTGGGCGGCGCGCACGGCGTCCGCACGGTCGCCCTGCTCACCGACATGTCGACGCCGCTCGGCCTGGCCATCGGCAACGGGGTCGAGGTGACCGAGTCGGTCGAGGTGCTGGCCGGCGGTGGCCCGGCCGACGTGGTGGAACTGACGCTGGCGCTGGCCCGGGAGATGCTCGACGCCGCCGGGCTGCCCGACGCCGATCCCGCCGCCGCGCTGCGCGACGGGCGGGCGATGGACGTGTGGCGGTCGATGATCCGCGCGCAGGGCGGTGACCCCGACGCATCCATGCCCAGCGCGCCCGAGGTCGAGGTGGTACGCGCCGAGACGGACGGCTACGTCGCGACCGTCGACGCGTACGCCATGGGGGTGGCCGCGTGGCGGCTCGGCGCCGGCCGGGCCCGCAAGGAGGACCCGGTCAGCGTGCCCGCCGGTGTGCTGTTGCACAAGCGGCCCGGTGACCCGGTCCGGGCCGGTGACCCCCTCTACGAGCTGCGGTCCGAGAGTCCGGAGAGGATTCCGGCGGCGCTGGCGGAGGCGGCCCGCGCGGTGACTCTCGCGGCCACACCGCCGGCCACCGTTCCGTTGGTGCTCGAACGGGTGGAGTGAGTCCACCCTGGTCGCGCCCCATGGTGCCGGGCCGGTCTGGCCGCTATCCTCGCAGGCCAGGGGGGACTACCCGGCGCCCGAGACATCACGACCAGACAGGGATGTTGCCGTGATCGTGCCTGCTCCCGACCCCCGTGCGGTGCGTGAAGCGAGCCTGGAGGAACTGTCCCGGCTGCGACTGCCGTTGCCGCCGCCGCAGTTCCCGCTGGTGTGGGAGCCCGGCGACGAGATCGAGTTGCGGCCGACACCGGAGGTCGAGGCGCGGATCGCCGTGCTGCACCTGATCCAGGCGCGCTGCTTCGGCATGCCGCCGCAGGCGGCGATGAGCTGGTTGCTGGCGTCGCACCTGCTGGAGATGGTCACCCCGCCGGAGTTCCAGTTCGTCACCGGCGCCAAGGGCGACCACCGCTCGTTCGTGCTGCATCACGACGCGCTGTTCGCCCTGACCTGGGTACTCGGCCTGACCAAACAGCTCGACCCCACGCTGCCGGTGGACGAGCGGCTGGTGGAGCGCCTGCCGAACATCGTCGAGGGGGAGACCTTCCGGCGCTGGCAGGCCCGCATCCTGACCGCCCCGCAGCATCCGGCCGACGCCGCCGCCCTGCTCGACCTGCACTACTGCCTGGACTGGGCGTACCTGGAGGTGAGCCGGGCCGGGCGGTTGTTGCCGGGGCTGGTGGACGCCAACGCCATCGGCCAGCGCCGCTGGGCTCTGGAGTGGGCGGTGATGCTGCGCGGGCCGTACCATGACGAGCCGCCCGGCTGGGAAGAGGTCGACCTCTCCACCTAGGGCCGTGGGCGGTACACGCCGAGCCGGACCGCGACGGTCACCCGGACCGGCTCGCCGAGGGCGGCGATCCGGTCGGCCAGCCCGGCCGGGTCGGTGTGCCAGGCGCTCGGGCCCATGCCGACGAGCGTGGCCACCTCCGGACCGGCCAGGCTCAGCTCCTGCCGGTGCTCGGTCTGCGATTCCTCGACGAAGTGCCCGCCGAGGCCGGCGGCGATCCGGTCCGCCTTGGCCGGGTCGACCCGGAGCAGGTCGAGCGCGTCGACCAGCTCGGTGAGGTGGTCGGCGACCGGCGTCACCACCAGCAGCCGCCCGGTCGGTGCGAGAACCCGACGGAACTCGGCGCCGTTGCGGGGCGCGAAGACGTTGAGCAGCAGCGCCGTCGAGGCGTCCGCCAGCGGCAGGCGCTGCCAGGTGTCGGCGACCGCCGCGGTGATCCGGGGGTGCGCCCGGGCGGCCCGGCGCAGCGCCGGCTTGGAGACGTCCAGGGCGAGACCGACGGCCGCCGGCACCGCCGCCAGCACCGCGGCGAGGTGCCGACCGGTGCCCGCGCCCGCATCCACCACCAACGGGTACGCCCCGACGCCGTCGTTCGGGACACCTGGGTGCGGGGTGGCGGCCTGCCCGGTGACGCGGGTGGCGGCCTCGGCGAGGGCGGCGGAGATCAGGTCGTAGTGGCCGGCGGCGAGGAAGTCCGCCCGTGCGGCGATCATCTCCGCGCTGTCCCCGCCGTGCGGGGCGCGGCCGGCGAGCAGGTTGACGTAGCCCTGTCGGGCGATGTCGAAGCTGTGCCGGCGCGGGCACCGCAGCGCGCGGGCGGCACCGGCGGACACCTCGCCCAGTGGCTCTCCACAGACCGGGCAGCGCAGTCGCTCGACGACGCGAGGGTCCATCACCACAGCAGGTCGCAGGCCAGATCCACGCTCCCGAGCGTACCCAGCTGTCCGCTGCGGACTAGGGTCTGGTCATGGCCGCGAACATCGGGTACGAGGACATCGTCAAGGCACCGAAAGCGTTGCTGCACGACCACCTGGACGGCGGTCTGCGGCCCGCGACGATCGTCGAGCTGGCCGCCGAGGTCGGTCACGAGCTGCCCACCACCGACCCGGCGGAGCTGGGACGCTGGTTCGTGGCGGCGGCCGACTCGGGTTCGCTGGAGCGCTACCTGGAGACGTTCGCGCACACCGTGGCCGTGATGCAGACCGCCCCGGCGCTGCGGCGGGTGGCCCGGGAGTGCGCGCTGGACCTGGCCGCCGACGGGGTCGTCTACGCCGAGGTGCGCTTCGCCCCGGAGCAGCACCTGGAACGCAACCTGAGCCTGGACGAGGTGGTCGAGGCGGTGCTGGCCGGGTTCGTCGAGGGCAGTGCGCTCGCCGCCGAGGCCGGTACGCCGATCCGGGTCGGCACCCTGCTCACCGCGATGCGGCACGCGGCGCGTTCGCAGGAGATCGCGGAGCTGGCGGTCCGGCACCGCGATCACGGGGTGGTGGGGTTCGACATCGCCGGAGCCGAGGCGGGTTTCCCGCCCACCCGGCACCTGGACGCCTTCGAGTACCTCCAGCGGGAGAACTTCCACTTCACGATCCACGCCGGCGAGGCGTTCGGGCTGCCCTCCATCTGGCAGGCGATCCAGTGGTGCGGTGCCGACCGGCTGGGCCACGGCGTACGCATCGTGGACGACATCACCGTCGGAGCAGAGCCGGTGCTCGGTCGGCTGGCCGCGTACGTGCGGGACAAGCGGATCCCGTTGGAGCTCTGCCCGTCGTCCAACGTGCAGACCGGTGCCGTCGCGTCGATCGCCGAGCACCCCATCGGGCTGCTGCGTGACCTGCGGTTCCGGGTCACCGTGAACACCGACAACCGGCTGATGAGCGGCACCTCGGTGTCCCGCGAGATGGCGCTGCTCTGCGAGGCGTTCGGCTACGGCTGGCGCGAGGTGCAGTGGTTCACCATCAACGCGATGAAGAGCTCCTTCATCCCGTTCGACGAACGGCTCCGGATCATCGACGAGGTCATCAAGCCCGCGTACGCCAAGCTGCTGGCCTGAGCGCCCGACGCCGGTTCAGCGGGCCGGTGGACGACCGGGACGGTGCAGACCGGCGACCTGACGCAGGATCTCCCGCGCCCGGGCGGCCTCGGCACCCAGCCCGGTCTGGCGGCGCAGCACCGCCGGCTCGGCCCGCAACAGCGTCACGCCCCGCCGCAGCAGTACCCGGGGGCCCTTGCGCTGCTCGGCCAGGTCGCGGGCCAGCCGACGGAGGAAGGTCGCCCCGCGTGGCCGGCGCAGCGCGTACGCCCCGGCGACCAGGCCCCGAAGTCGGCATTCCTCGACGATCTCCGCGGCGAAGATCCCTTCGGCCACGAAAAGTGGCGAACCGGCCAGCTCGAACGGCCGAGTGGCCACCCGCCGGTCCTCATTGATGGCGTACACGGGGACGTCTGCCCGACCGTGCCTCGCCAGTCGGGTTATCACCTCAACGGCCGTTTCGGCGTCCCATGAAGCGGGCGACTCCCAGTCGATCTGGCCATCTCGGCGCGGTAACGATGGGTCATCGCCATTCTTGTAGAAATCGTCCAAACAGAGCACTGGCAGCCCGGTTTGTCGCGCTACGTATGACTTCCCGGAGCCGGATGGGCCGGCGAGCAGGACAACTCGGTGCGGGGGTTCCATTACCTTCAGTGACTCCGAACAGACGGACCGCGATCAAATTGCGTCAACATCTCATCACACCTTTGGCTGGGGCCAACCTGGGCTTTCTCTTTCCCCAGAGGCGTGATGGAATCTCGGATGGTCCGACCCGCCGGGTCGGCTGCTGGGCGTTGTCCGCAAGACAACGCGGACGCTGCAATCACGAGGGCGGTGACGTGAGCAAACGACCGAAGACGGCAGGCTCCTTCCTGTCGCGTATGGGTCGACCGGTCGGTCGGCTCCGCGACATGCCGATCTGGTCCAAGCTCGGTCTCATCATGATCGTGCCGACCATCGCCACGGTCGTCGTGGGCACCAGTGGTCTGGTCGACCACCTGGACTCGCTCAGCGACGCCAACCGGGCCGGCGACCTCGCCGAACTCATCGGGCACTCCGGTGCGCTGGTGGACGGTCTGCAGGACGAGCGGACGGCTGCCGTCCTGCTCCTCGGCTTGGAGCCACAGTCGGCCGGGCAGGCCGAGTCGGAGGAGAAGAAGAACGCCTCCGCGCGCTACAGCGAGGTCTCCGGCGCGGTGGACCGGGCCACGGACCCCTACTCGTCGCAGCGCTCCGACCTGACCGACCTGCCGCCCAGCCTCCAGGAGTTGCTGACGCAGATCGACGAGCGACTCGGCGACCTGCCCGGCACCCGGAGTCAGGTGATCAACGGCAAGTTCAAGATCACCGACACGCTCCAGTCCTACGACGAGCTGATCAACCAGCTGCTCTCCGTGCGGGACTCGGCCAGCCAGCTCGCCGGTGACAACGACCTGAGCGACCGGATGCGAGCCTCGGCCGCCGTCGCGCGGGAGAAGGAGTGGCTCTCCGTCCGCCGGGTTGTCGTGCACCGCGCCCTGATCCAGGGCGGCATGAGCGCGACCCTGCGCACCGACTACATCTCCAGCGAGACCGGTCAGCAGCAGGCACAGCAGAGCTTCAACGCGGTCGCCACCGAGTCCGAGGCGGAGTTCCACGCCCAGACCATCGGTGGTGGTGACCGGCGTCAGGCGACGATCTACATCAGCCAGGTCAACGCCGACGCCTCCGCGAACCTCGCCGGCCTCTCCTTCACACCGGAGGAGTGGGACGCGGCGCTGGTCGCCAACGGCAATCTGATCCGGTCGGTGGAATCCAAGTTCGACTCGGACGTCGCCGCCGAGGCCGCCAACCTCCGCTCCGACGTGCAGCGCCAGGTGTTCCTGGAGACCGGCCTGCTGCTGACCACGCTGCTGTTCGCCATCTTCCTGGCGTTCCTGGTGGCCCGCTCGATGGCCCGCTCGCTGCGGGAGCTCCGGCAGGGCGCGCTCTCCATCGCCCAGTACGGCCTGCCCCAGGCGGTGGCCCGGCTGCGCGACCCGCAGGTCACCGGCCAGCTCTCCCCGATCCAGTTGGCCAACCAGATCGCCGAGCCGCTGCCGGTCCGCAGCAAGGACGAGTTCGGGCAGGTGACCGAGGCGTTCAACGCCGTCCACCTGGAGGCGGTCCGGACCGCCGCCGAGCAGGCCGCCCTGCGGGCGTCCGTCGCGACCATGTTCGTCAACCTCGCCCGCCGTTCCCAGATCCTGGTCGACCGGCTGATCGGTCACCTCGACCGGCTGGAGCGCGGCGAGGAGGACCCGGACCGCCTGGCCGAGCTGTTCCAGCTCGACCACCTGGCCACCCGGATGCGCCGTAACGACGAGAACCTCCTGGTCCTCGCCGGCGCGGACTCGACCCGTGTGCAGCGGGAGCCGGCTGCGCTGATCGACGTGCTCCGGGCCGCCCAGTCCGAGGTCGAGCACTACACCCGGATCGAGTTCGGCGTCATCGACCGGGACATCGAGGTCGCCGCGCACGCCGTCAACGACCTGGTCCACCTGGTCGCCGAGCTGTTCGACAACGCGACCGCCTTCTCCCCGCCGGACTCCCAGGTCCTGGTGGAGGCCCGTCGGGTCGGTGACCGCGCCTCGCTGTACGTCGAGGACCGGGGCATCGGTATCAGCGCGGAGCAACTGACCGACCTCAACGAGCGCCTCGCCACGCCGCCTCAGGTGGACGTCGCGGTCTCCCGGATGATGGGCCTGGTCGTGGTCGCCCGGCTGGCGTCCCGCCACACCGTCCGCGTGGAGCTGCGTCCCGGCAACGACCGGGGCACCGTCGCCGACGTCACGCTGCCGCCGACCGTGCTCGTGCCGCGTGGGCTGTCCGGCCGTGGGCAGCAGCCCGCCGCACTGCCTCCCGCCGGCCCGCCGCCCGGCCCGGCCCCCGCGTTCGGCGGCATGCCGCCGATGGGTAGCAACGGCAACGGTCCGGGCATGCCGGCGGCTCCCGCCCCGCGTCCCGGTGGCTCCGGCAACCAGGTGACCCTGGGCGGGCGACCCTTCGACCCGGCCAGCCGCAACGGTGCCGGTACGCCGGGCTCCATGGCCGGTGCCGGCAACCTGCCCGCCTGGTCGGACCTGACCGGTGCCAGCGGCGTCCCCGGCGGCAACAACTTCGCGTCGCGTACGTCCAACGGGTCGTCGCACGACCCGCTGCCGCAGCGCCGCCACACCGACGAGTCGAACCCGGGGCAGCAGCCGACCATCCCGCGTCAGCTTCCGAGCAGCCCGGAGGCGGCTCCCTACACGCCGCCCGCGGTGTCCGCCCCGCCGGTGCCGCCGATCTCGTCGCCGCCGGTCTCGGGTACGCCGTACTCCGCGCCGCCGGTCTCCGGTGCGCCGGTCTCGGGCTCCCCGGTCTCCGGTTCGCCGGTCTCGGGCGCGCCCGGCGGGTTGCCGCAGCGGCCCGTGTCGCCGGGCACCGGTTACCAGCAGCCCTCGGCACCTCCGGCCTGGCCGCCGGTGGCCGGGGAGACGGCCGCCCCAGCGGTGCCCGAGCGGCTGGCCGCCGCGCTGGACATGACCACCGAGCTGCCCCGGGTGTCGCGCCCGGCGTCGCAGCAGCCGCCGTCCGCCTGGCCCGCCTCGGCGCCGCAGCCCCAGCCGACCACGCCCACGCCGCCGCAGGCACAGAACCGGCAGCGGTACGCGGATGAGACGATGGAGCTGCCGATCTTCCGGGAGCTGGAGTCCGCGTGGTTCCGCACCCGTCGTCCGGGGCCGGAGGAGTCGGCCGGTGCCCGCCAGCCGGCGGCCAACGGCGCCACGACCCAGCAGATCACCGCGATCGACGCCACGGGTCGGCCCGCACCGCAGACCCCGACCGCGACGACAGGTAACGCACCGATGGCAGAGACCCCGACGGCCGCAGGCGCGCCCGGCGGGAACGGCGCGAACGGTGGGTTCCGTCCCGGCGGCGGTGGCGAGAACAGGCCCTCGTACCGGCCCGCGCCGCAGGATAGTGTGTGGCAGACCGCGGCCGACGACGGTTGGCGGGCCGCCAGCGCGGCCAGCCAGGCACCGGTCGCCGCCACCGCCACCACGCAGACCGGGCTGCCGAAGCGTACGCCGATGGCCCAGCTCGTGCCGGGTGCGGTGGAGAAGCCGGCGGCTACGGTGCAGAAACGCAACCCCGAGTCGGTGCGCGGTCTGCTCTCCGCCTACCACCGGGGTGTCCAGCGGGGACGTAACCACCCGTCGGACAGCAACCCGACCGGCCCGGAGGGAACTTCGGGCGGGCAGCAATCCTCGCAGTCTGGCTCAGGCCCGGTGGCCGGGAGCGGGCAGAAGGAGCAAGAAGGATGACTAGTACGCAGGATCTCGGTTGGCTGCTGGCCAACTTCGCCGATCGGGTACCCGGTGTCGCGCACGCGGTCGCCGTCTCCGCGGACGGCCTGCTCCTGGCGTCGTCACGAGACCTTCCGAGGGACCGGGCGGACCAGTTGGCGGCGATCGCCTCCGGCCTGGTCAGCCTGACCCAGGGTGCGGCCCGCTGCTTCGAGGGAGGGGCGGTGTTGCAGACCGTGGTCGAGATGGACAACGGCTTCCTGTTCCTGATGTCGATCTCCGACGGCTCGTCGTTCGCGGTCCTCGCCGCGCGCGCCAGCGACGTCGGACAGGTCGGGTACGAGATGGCCCTGCTCGTGGACCGGGTGGGCGATGCGCTGACCCCGGCGCCACGTACCGCCGTCGGGATGATGGGCTGATCGTCGCGCCAGCCGGTGGGGCGGGCGAGGCGCGAACACTACATACGAGGAGTAGCGCTGGCGCGAGCCGGTGCCGGGTACGAAGGAGGTGAGCGGCGACATGGCCGATCGTGACGAGCCGACCGGCGCTTTGGTCCGTCCATACGCCGTAACCCGCGGTCGTACCCGTCCTCGCCTCGACATCGCCCTGGAGGCGCTGGTCGAGACCACGGTGCGCGGTCGGGCCGTTGCCACAGGCAACGGCGGACAAGGCCGAGAGCACCAGTACATCGCTGCGCTGTGTGACGGACGTGTGCAGTCGCTCGCCGAGATCGCGGCGCGCATGCAACTTCCGCTCGGCGTGGCCCGGGTGCTCATCGCCGACATGGCGACGGACGGCCTGGTCGCGGTCCACGAGCCGACCACCCTGGACGACTCGGACGACGCGGTGGGCACTGAATTGCTGGAGAGGGTGCTGAGTGGACTTCGCAGGCTCTGACATGTCGCACCGTCCGCCGACTCCGAGCGGGCGCGTGACGTCGGCGAAGATCGTTATCGCCGGTGGATTTGGCGTCGGCAAGACGACGCTGGTCGGCTCGGTCTCGGAGATCACGCCGCTGACCACCGAGGCCATCATGACGTCCGCCGGTGTCGGCGTCGACGACACCCGGCAGGTGCCGGGTAAGACGACGACCACGGTGGCCATGGACTTCGGTCGTATCTCGATCGATCGTGACCTGATCCTGTACCTCTTCGGTACGCCGGGTCAGACCCGTTTCTGGTTCATGTGGGATGAACTGGTCCGGGGCGCGATCGGCGCGGTCGTGCTGGTGGACACCCGCCGGCTGGCGGACTGCTTCGCGGCGATCGACTTCTTCGAGCACCGGCGGCTGCCGTACCTGGTGGCCATCAACTGCTTCGACGGCATGCAGTACCACGATCCGCAGGACGTCCGGGACGCGCTCGCGATCTCCAGCGACGTGCCCGTGGTGGCCTGTGACGCCCGGAACCGCGAGTCGACGAAGCACGTGCTGATCTCGCTGGTCGAGTACGTGCTCACGATGCGCCGTACCCGGGCCGTCGCACCCGCCTGACGATCGGCTGCCGCGCCCGGTGTCGACCTGGACGACACCGGGCGCGCAATGCTGTCCGTGACCTGGCCGGCGGCTCAGCTCAGCCGGTTCCAGGCGCCAGCGTCGACCCGGTAGACGCCGAGCGAGTGACGCTCCATGCCGCTGTGTCGGATGGGCGTGAACGAGTACATGCCCGCCATCCCGTCGGTCACCTGGTTCTGCAGGTACGCCCGGAGTCGCCCCCGGTCCACGCTGGAGGCCAGCCGGGCCGCCGTGGTGATCAGCAGCAGGGCGTCCGAGGCGTACGGGGCGAAACCGTTGTAGGCGCCGTGCTCGCGGATGTACCGCGAGACCAGGTCACGGTACGCGCGCCCGGCGGCGCTGCTGTTGGCGATTGTGGAGCCGCCCAGCGACGACGGGTGGACGGCGTACGCCCCCTCCACCGCGCGCAGGTTGGCGTCCTCAAGCGTCTCCTCGGCGACGGCCCCGGCGTCGAAGAACAGTTTCCCGTCGTGTCCGGCCCGCCGCAGAGCGCGTGCGGCGGCTCCGGAGCGGGGTGCGGTGGCCCAGACCACCACGGCGTCCGAACGGGCCGCCACGGCGCGCTCGGCGGCGCGGGTGATGCCGGCGGACGATGCGGGGAGCCGCACCGTGCGGACCAGCCCCACACCCGCGGTACGCAGTGCGCCGGTCATGGCGCGCACCCCCGAGTCACCGTGCAGCCCCGTCTCGGCCAGCAGCACGACCCGGCGTAGCCCTTCGGCGTCGACGAGCTGGGCCAGCCGACGGGCCACGTCCCCGGCGTCCGGGGTGACCTTGTAGACGAAGGCCCGCTGGGCCAACGGCACGGTGATGGAGTCGCCGAAGGCCAGCGACACGAACGGCAGGCGCAGCTCCTGTGCCACCTCGATGACCGACATCGAGGTCTCCGCCAGCGTGCCCCCGACCAGAGCGTGCACGTCCTCGCGCCCACCCAGCTCGGCGGCCTGCTCGGCGGCGAGGCGAGGATCGCTGCGGTTGTCGCGCAGCTCCAGGCGTACGGTCCGGCGGAGGTTGCCGACCTGTACGCCCTTGTCGTTGAGGGTGGCCGCGCTGATCGTCAGGGCTCGCTGCTGGGCCACTCCGAGGGCCGCACCCGACCCGCTCAGCTCCAGCGTCGCCCCGACGACCAGCTCCTGACCGGGGGTCGGCCGGGTGACGGCGTTGCGTCGCTCCCGGTCCCGTCCGCAGCCGCTGAGCAGCAGAGTGCTCGCCGTCGCGGCGAGCACTCCCCGTCGGGTGAGCACGGATCGACTGGTTGCCGGTGTCGCCATGAGTCGCCTTCCCCCGCCCGGCGACCTGCCGCCGGCTGTTCCGCCGGTATGCTCCCGGCCCCGTCGACCCGACGTCAAATTATCCGGGTGTGGGTAGGAACACGCAGGTGAGCGGGGGTATGGCGGGCGTCAGGACCGGTAGCCGGCGGAACGGTACTCGTACTCCCGGTCGTCGTCGCGCTCGCCAGTGTCCCGGGTGAAGTCCCAACCACCGGCCGACTCCCGGCCCGGTCGGCCGCCGACCGCGAAACCGCCGATCTCCTGCCCGCGACGCCAGCCGCGGAAGTAGCCGGTGGTGTTCTCGGCGAGGCTGGCCGCGTCCCGGACGATGCGCAGCGGACGCTCCTCGCGCAGCGGTGAGCCGGGCACGAGGTTGGCCTGGGGCACCCGCTTGGGCAACCCGGCCCCGGTCGCGTCACCCACCGCCGGACGGGCGGCCTGTTCGGCGGCCTCCCACCCGGTGTCGGCCATGCTGGACCAGTCCAGGTCGGCGCTCTCGCCGTGTCCGACGAACCAGGCGGACCTGGCCTGAGCGAAGATCAGCAGGTCGCCGTCGCCCTCGTCGGGGACCGGCGGCGGCCGGTGCTCCACCGAAGGCTCCGCACGACGGGTCGGCGGGGTGAGGTCCAACCGCTCCACCGGCCGGCCGTCACGTGCCGGTTCACCCCGGTCGACCAGCCGCAGCGGCGGGTTCTCCTGGGCGGACTCGGCGGAGTTGCGCAGGGCGCGGTCGGCCAGCGGCGGAGGCTCGACCAGTCGCAGCACCGGCGGCTCCGGCGGCAGGTCGTCGGCGAGCCACGGCGGGGTCACCCGACGCTCGACGCCGAGGTCGGCGGGCGGCTGCGGTGCCTCGTGCCGCTTCCGGTCGTCGTAGGCGGAGGTGACCACCGGGTTGAGCGGCGACGTGACGTCCGCCGGGTTCTCCGGGTTGTTCACCAGCGGCCAGTTGGCCCGCGATCCGGGGGGTGCCGCCGGCTCCTGATCGGGCCGGGGCGCCGGCACCGGAACGCTGAGGTCGGTGGCGCTGAATCCGCCGGTCGGCGGTTCGCCGCCGTTGGTCTTCGGGCGGGGCGGGATGATCGTGCGCTGCCGCTCGGCCCGCGCGCTGTTGATCGCCGCGGTGGTGAGCGTCGGCCGGAACGGCTCGCCCGCCTCGGCGGGCGGCACCGTCCCACGCTGCGCGGGCGCGATCGGCGTGATGCCGGGCGGCGGCGGGGGCGGCGCCGAGATCGGACGGTTGGTCGGACCGTCGATCCGCGACGGGGCGGACTCGGCGTGCGTCGGCGGCGCGGAGACGGGCGGGCCGGCCATCGCGGCCGGGGTCAGCGGCGCGGGTGCGACGGGCGGCGGCGCGAGCGGTGCCGGGGCCGTCGGCGGCGGGCCGAGCGGCCGCGGCGACGCGGGACCGCTGCCGGGTTGCGGCTCGGGGCGGCTGCGGCGGCCACCGCCGGCCGGCTCGGGGCCGGTGGGGCGGACCGGGCGCAGGCCGGGGGCGGGAGCCGGAGCAGGTGCGGCTGCGGCGGCGGTGGAGGCCAGTTCACCCACCGGCTCGCCACGCCGGGCGGCGGCCCGACGACCGGCGGTCGGCGTGGGGGTCGCGGTGCGGGCGTGCAGGGCGCCGACCAGCGCCTCGCAACCGGCGTCGCAGGCCCGGACCGAGGCGACCGCCTGCCGGATCGTCTCGGCGGCGGCGGAGGTGAGGGCCCGGTTGACCGTGGACCGGCGCGGCGTCTCGGAGATCGCCACCCGCAGCGCGGTGACCGCCTCGTCGATCGCCTCCGCCTCGCCCGCGCCCTGCGCCGCGAGCTGTGCGGTGACGGCGTCGGCGGTGACCGCCGCGTCGCGACCGCGTCCTGCGGCGTCGGTGAGCATGCCCGGCTCGGGCAGGGCGTCCAGCACCGCCAGCGGGATCGAGTCGGCCGGATCCGGGTAGGCGCGCAACGCGGCCGGGTAGAGCTCGCGCAGCACCTCGCGCAGCGCGACCGCGGCGGAGTGCCGGCCGGTGGCCAGGGCGGCGTGCGCCGCGAGCACCTGCTTGTAGCCGGCGAGTTCCCGGGGAGCCGGCAGGGTCACCGCGGACAGGGCGCCCGCCTGGAGAGCACGGGCCAACCCGACGGCCCGTCGTACGGCCGGCGGCGCCTGCATCTCCTCCAGGGAGTCGTCGTCGGCGAACCGCTCGGCGAAGTCGTCGACCGAGTCGTCGTCGGCGATCGCCAGCGGACGACCGGCGGCGCTGAGCAGCGAGGTGACGGTGTGGTCGTCGCTGTCGGCCGCTATCGCCGCACCGCTCGGCCCGCCCGAGCGCTCCACGAGCAGCGTGACCAGCAGGGCGTAACCCGCCGGGTCGTCGCTCACCTCGCAGACATGCAGCAGACGGCCTGCGTCGTCGACCACAGCGGACGTCAGCGTCGAACCGGCCGAGACCGGTCGGCCGGCCGGATCCGCCGAGGCCAGACCGCAGTACACGCGCACGAGCGCCACGGCGTCGTCCTCCTCCCGGGACACAAGGTGTTCTCTGCCAGAGACTGATGCTCCCTGGTGCGCCTCAGTCGCGCCAGTCCACGACCGCAGAGATCTTTCCGACAATGGTCCGCCAACCCAGACTTGCGGTTTGTGCCCCAATTTTCTTCAGCTTACGTCGACCGAGGAATCCACCGATCCCGCCCTTGACAGAGGCACGCAGCGCCTCGTCCAGGTCGTCGAGGCTGGAACCGCTGGAGAGCATGTCGAGCACGGCGGGCAGGCGCAGCGCGTACGACATGTCGCGAGCGACCTCGCCCGCCTCGATGAGCAGCGTCGCGTCCCACGCGTCGTGGCCGCCCCGGAGGTTCTCCACTACCAGGTCGAGCTCGTACACGTCTTCGTCGAGCGGGGCGATGTCCGCCGGTTCCACCCGTTCGGACAATTCATTCCAGCTGTCCAGCTGGGACAGATCGTTGGGCGCACCGGAACGGACGAAGCTGACCAGGGATTCCGGGGTCTTGAACAGCAGCAGCCGTCCCCGGTGGCTCAGGAAGACCGGTACTTCCTCGTCGCCGGCGTCGTCCTCCGCCTTCTCGTCGTCGTCCTCGTCGGCGGTGTCGTCGTCCTTCTTCGAGGCGGTCTTGCCCGAGGCGGTCTTGTCCGAGTCCCCGTCGGTGTCCCGCTTCTCGTCCTCGTCGCTCTCGGCGAACTCACGGGCGACATCCTCGTCGAGGATGACGACGTCCTCGTCGTCCTCGTCCTCGGTCTCGACGACCTGCCGGCGCGCCAGGAACGGGTCGTCGGCGTCGCGCTCGGCCACGTCGGTGGGGGTCAGGTCACGGGCCGGCCGGTAGGCCCGCAGGGTGAAGCCGGTGCCGGCGGGCAGAGCGACCTCGATCGGGTCGATCCGCAGCTCGTCCCAGAGCGCACGGGACGCCTGGGCCGACGCGTCGGCCGCCTCCTCGACGTCCGACGACTCGTCGTCGGCCTCCCGCTCGGCGGGGTCCGGCTCGGCGACGGCCTCCGGCTCGGTGGCGTCCGGCTTGGCGGAGCCGGTGGTGTCATCGAGCTCGGGCTCGTCGGCGTCCGGCCGTTGGGGCGACTGGCGGGCCACGGTGACCTCCGTGTGCGTCGGGCTGCCCACTCACCGACTCGATGTCGGTGAGTGACTCTGGGCACATACCCTAGTGGGCTGCTCTGGGTAATCGGTGCCCGCACCCCGATGGCGGCATCGGCAACCGGTGCGACGCGCCACCGCCGCCCGCCTGGCCGGTCGGTGCCGGGCGGTCCGGCACCGGCGACGCGCCCTACAGGTCAGGGCCGGTGCCGGCCGGAGAGCGCGAGGTAACCGTGCTCGGCAGCCTGCTGCACCACCCACTGGTCGCGGTACCAGCCGTCGGTGTCGACCAGATCCGCGTGCGGTCCCCGCTGGATCACCCGACCGGCGTCGAGCACCAGCACCTCGTCGAGCCCGTCGAGCCCGGTGAGTCGATGCGTGATCAAGAGCACCGAGTGCCCGGCCGGCGTGGCGGCGAGGGTCGAGGCGAGCACCTCGTCGGCGGCGACCGGGTCGAGACCCTCGGTCGGCTCGTCCAGCACCAGCACCCCGGGTGCGGCGAGCAGCGCGCGGGCCAGCGCCAACCGCTGCCGTTGACCACCGGAGAGCTGCCCGCCCTCCTCGCCGACCACGGTGTCCCAGCCCTCCGGCTGCGCCCGTACCCAGTCCGCCAGGCCGGCGGCCTCGGTGGCGGCGGCCAGCGCGGCCTCGTCGGCGTCGGGGCGGCCGAGGAGCAGGTTGTCCCGGACGGTGGCGTGGAAGACGTACGCCTCGGCGAGCAGTCCGCCGACCGCCCTCGGCAGGTCCTGCGGCGGGTACGCCGACACGTCCCGCCCGTCCAGGCGCACCCGACCGGTGTCCGGGCGCACCGCGCCGGTCAGCACGGCGGCGAGGGTGCTCTTGCCGGCCCCGCTCGGGCCCACCACCGCGATCCGGCGGCCGGGCGGCAGGTCGAGGTCGAACCGGTCGAGCGCGGCGGGCGCCCCGGTCCGGTAACGGACGGTGACCTCGTCGAACCGGACGCGGGGAACGTCGCCATCGCTCGTACTCCGCCGACCGGTGGCCTCCCCGGTGGTGTCCGGGCGCGGCGTGGCCGACGCGTCGGCCCCATCGGTGCCGGGGTGTGACGCGATCGGTGCGTCGGAGCGGTCGTCGGCCGACGTCAGTAGCGGGGCCACCCGGGCGAGTCCGGACCGCAGGCCGGTCCACTGCCGGGCGGCGCCGACCAGCGCGAGGGCGATCTCCACCGCGGCCAGCGTGCCGACCGCCAGCACTCCGATCAGCGCGCCGGACACGTCGGCCCGCAGTGCCACGACCACCACGGCACCGGTGGTCAGCCCGGCCACCAGCACCCCGAGGCCGTCGACGGCGAAACCGAGCGCGGCGAGCCGCCGCTCCAGCCGCGCGAGTCGACGCGCCCGCCCACCGGCGGCGTCGAGCGCACCGGCGGTGGCGCCGAAGGCGGCCAGGTCGGCCGCGCCGTGGGTCAGGTCGACCGCGTCGGCGGCGAGCGCACCGCGCAGCGGCGCCATCTCGGCGGCGGCCCGCCTGGTCAGCGCGGTGGCCAGCAGCGGCAGGCCCACCCCGGCGACCAGCAGGCCGACGGCGAGGGCCAGCGCGGCCGGGGGCGAGACCAGGGCGGTCAGGCCGACGGCCACCAGGCTCACCGTCGCGGCGGCGGCAGCCGGGACGAGTACCCGCAGCAGCAGGTCCTGCACCGCCTCCACGTCGGAGACCAGGCGGCTCAGCGCGTCGCCGGTGCGCGGCGGGGCACCCCGTCGGGCGGCGAGGGTGGCGAACACCCGGGCCCGGACGTCGGTGACGAGCCGGAGCACCGCGTCGTGCCCGGCCAGTCGTTCGGTGTAGCGCAGGACACCCCGGCTCACCGCGAGCGCCCGTACCGCGACGATCGCCACGGTGAGTCGGTCCAGCTCCGGCTGACCGGCGGCGGTCATCAACAGCCAGGTGGCGGTGGCCATCAGAGCGAGGGCGGCGAACTCGGTGGACGCCGCGAGCAGGCCCGCACCGACCAACCGCCGCAGGTACGGCCGGGCCAGCCGGAGTACGGCCGCCTCGGGTGAGGAGCCGACGCGACCGGTCGTGGTGGCCCGGGTGGTGCTCATCGGGCCTCCCCGGCCGCCTGTGGCGTCAGCTCGGTGACCCGGCCGTCCTCGACGCGCAGGATGCGGTCCGCGTCCTCCAGCAGCGCCGGCCGGTGCGCGACCAGCAGCGCGGTCCGTCCGGTCACCAGCCGACGGGTGGCCGAGAGCACCACCGCCTCGGCGGCGGCGTCCAGGCGCGCGGTCGGTTCGTCGAGCAGCACCACCGGCGCGTCCCGCAGGAAGGCCCGGGCCAGCGCGACCCGCTGCCGTTGGCCGCTGGACAGGCCGTGCCCGCGTTCGCCGAGCCGGGTGTCCAGCCCGTCGGGCAGGGACTCGACCACCTCGTCCAGCGCCGCGTCGCGCACCGCGCTGTCGACCGCCTCCGGTGCGGCGTCGGAGCTGCCGAGGCGGATGTTGTCGGCGAGCGACGTGGCGAACAGGTGGGCACGCTGCGGCACCCAGGCCACCTGTCGACGCCATCCGTCGACGTCGGCGTCGGCCAGGTCGACACCGCCGACCGTGACCCGCCCGGAGGTCGGTGCGACGAAACCGAGCAGCAGGCCGAGCAGCGTGCTCTTGCCCGCGCCGCTCGGGCCGATGATCGCCACCCGCTCGCCCGGCCGGATGGTCAGCGTGACGTCCCGCAGCGCGGTGGTGCGCTCGTACGCGACGGTCACCGCCTCGAACCGGATCTCGCCGCGCCCGTCGGGCGACGCACCCGTCCGGTGCGCGGGCGTCGGGGCGGAACCGGAGAGCGTGAGCGCCTCGTCCAGCGCGGTGAGCCCCTCCATGCTGGCGTGGAACCGGCTGCCGGCGGCCCGCAACGGCAGGTACGCCTCCGGGGTGAGCAGCAGCACCAGCAGCGCGGTCTGGAGCACCAACCCGCCGTCGAGCAGGCGGAGACCGACCGGGACCGCGACCAGCGCCACCGACAGGGTGGCCACCAGCTCCAGCACCAGGGCGGAGAGGAAGGCGATGCGCAGGGTCTGCATGGTGGCGACCCGGTGCCCGTCGGCCATCCGCCGTACCGCGTCGGTCTGCGCCCGCGCGCGCCCGAACGCCCGCAGCGTGGGCAGCCCGGCCACCATGTCCAGGAAGTGCCCGCCGAGGCGGGACAGCCGTCGCCACTGCCGTTCGGTGGCGGCCTGGGCCTGCCAGCCGAGCAGCGCTCCGAAGATCGGGATGAGCGGCAGGGTCAACGCGATGATCACCGCCGAACTCCAGTCGGCGAAGAGGACCCGACCGAGCACCGCCACCGGCACCGTGACGCTCAGCACGAGCTGCGGCAGGTAACCGGTGAAGTAGGCGTCGAGCGCGTCCAGCCCACGACCGGCCAGGGTGGCCAACTGTCCGGCCCGCTGACCGGCGACCCAGCCCGGTCCGTGCCGGGCGACCGCGCCCAGCAGGTCGGCCCGCAGCGCCGCCTTCACCGTGGCCGCCGCCCGCGCCGAGACCACGCCCTGCGCCCACACCACCAGCGCGCGAGCCGCGACGGCGACCACCAGACCGGACAGCGCGACGCGGTCCAGCCGCCCGGTGAACGCGGTCGCCAACAGTGCCGCCAGGGCGGTCGCCTGCGCCACGACCAGCCCGGCGGCGAGCACCCCGAGCAGCGCGAGCAGGGTGAGGTCGCGTCGGGCCGCGGGGACCCGGCGCAGCAGCCGCGGGTCGAAGGGGCGGCGGTTCACCGGTACACCGGTGCCCTACCGTCGGTCCGTCCCCGGAGAATCCGCCAGCACATTGCCTGGCAGCCTAGTAGGGCCGCGACGAGCGCCGACGGGCGCGGAGCCGGTACGCGGGACACCACGTCGGTCGTCAGCTCAGGAACAGCGAGATGGGCAGGGCGGCCACGGTGGTGGCCACGGTCAGCGCGGCGGCACCGATCAGCCGGGCCGGGCGCTCGGCGACCATCAGCCGCTGTACGCGTACGTCCAGGTCCCGATCGCCCAGACCGAGCGTGCCGGCCGGCGTGATCCGGTTGCCGGCGGCGGCGAACCGCCGCAGCGCACCGGCCAGCGGGGCCTCCGCGTGCAGTTCCCGGGCCTTGTCGTCGGCGCGCATCTCGACCAGCAGCGACACCCGCTCGTGCGCCTCGTGCACCCAGCGCAGCCAGGGCAACGCCCGGCACAGCGCGGTGAACGGCAGCAGCACCAGGTCGTGCCGCTCCTCGGCATGCGCCCGCTCGTGCGTCAGCACCGCCGCCAACTCGGCCCGGTCGAGCAGACTCAGCGTGCCGGCACTGACCACCACCCGGGGCTTCACCCCCGGCAGGCAGTACGCCGCCGCGCTCGGATGGTCCAGCACCAGCGCCCCCGGCACGGTGGGGTCCCGCCGGGCCACCAGCGCCAGCAGGTCCCGGTGCCGACGCTGGGCGCGTACCGTGCCGTGGATGCTGCGTACCGTCGTGGTCAGCAGCACCGCGCCGATGCCGAGACCGATGCCGACCAGCCCCAGGTGTACCGGGCCGACGCCCACCGGAAGCGTGCTGTGCCACAGGTCGTTCGCGAGCGCCAGCAGCGCGCTGCCGGTGCCCCGGTCGTACGCGGCCAGCCCGATCGCGATCGGCAGGCCCATCGCGGACAGCCCGGCCGCCAGGCCGACCGCCTGCCAGCACAGGATCGCGACCCGAGGGGTACGCCACGTCCACGTCGAGCGGCTGAGCACCTGCGCGATCAGCCAGCAGGCCAGCATCGCGGCGGCGAAGTGCACGGTCTGCGCCACGTCGTCGCCCCTACCGCTCCGCGGTCTCGTCGGTCCGACCCGGCCGGGTCGCCCGATCCCGCCGGGTCGCTTGATCCGGTGCGGGTGCCTCCACGCGATCGGTCAGCGCCGCGCCGTCACCCGGCCCGTCCGGCGTACCCGCTGCCATCCCGGCCTCGGCGGAGAGCGCGGCCCGCAGCACGTCCGCCTCGGTGCCGGTCACCGATTGGGCGAACCGGACCAGTGCCGCGTCGCGGCTGCCACCCAGGTCTAGGGCGTCGAGCATGATCTGGGCGATGTACGCCTCACGGCTGGCGGCAGCCTGGTACCGCCACGCCCGCCCTTCCCGCTCGCGCTGCACCATGCCCTTGCCGGCGAGCCGGTCCAGCACCGTCATCACCGTCGTGTAGGCCAACTCGCGCCCGGCCAGCGCATCGGCGACCTCGCGCACCGTCACCCCACCGGACGTGGCGGGAACCGTGTCCCACAGCACGTCCATCACCGCACGCTCAAGATCCCCCAGCCGAGTCACCCATAAATCCTACCCCCCGTAGTAGACCCCCCAGTGCCCGCACCACCCCCACCCCCGCCCCCGCCTCGGCGTCCGCCCCACGTCGAGCATCCGGTCCGCGCCCACACCCCGCATCAGCCGTCCGCACCTGCGTCGGGCGTCCGGCTCCCGCTCCGGCTCCCGCTCCGGCTCCCGCTCCGGCTCCCGCTCCGGCTCCCGCTCCGGCTCCCGCTCCGGCTCCCGCTCCGGCTCCCGCTCCGGCTCCCGC